>NZ_JBFUEG010000001.1:0-695658 GCF_056404315.1 Mesorhizobium sp. P2_D6
TCACCGTTGCCACCGACCTACAGGTCTACTTCTGCGATCCGCGCAGTCCCTGGCAGCGCGGCAGCAACGAAAATACCAACGGTCTGCTCAGGCAGTATTTCCCCAGAGCTACCAACTTCTCCCACGTCTCGCAGGACCAACTCAACGCCGTCGCCCTGCGGCTCAATCAGCGACCCCGAAAAACCCTGGACTTCGAAACGCCGGCCGATAGGCTACAGAAGGTGTTGCAATGACCTATTGAACCCACCGGCGCAAAGCCGCCATCCGCTTCAGGATTGAGAGTAGGCGTCGGCTTGGAGACAGCGCAAGTAAGTGGACAACTCGACCGGCGGCACTCGTCAGAGATGACGCCGCCGCGCGCGCAGCAATTGGCGATAGCCGCACTCGATCATCCTCAGCCCGTCGCGGACGAGGCGATACGTCTGGTAGCGAAAAGTGGAGTCATGCCAGTCGGCGGCGCTGACCAGCCGCGGACCGAACAAGGCGGTCGCGACTTCAAAATGGGATGCCTGCTGGGCGCGGCCATCAAGGCATCGCAGCATGTGGCCTAGGCGCCGGCGCTGGGCCGTGGTCAAGCGGGCGTCGGGAAGGTGTTGCCTATGGATAGATTGGATGAACCGCTCGATCGCCTGGAGCCTGTCGTGCGCCATGTCGTCGAGCGGGATGATGGCGGCAAGGGGTTCGCCTGGCTTGGCGTCGTCGAGAAGCGCCAGTTGCGTGCCGCCCGGCGAAGAGCGCATGTGAAGGCCGACCTCGTCATGCCGGCCCGCGGCCAGCGGGACGTCGGAAGCACTGCCTCCCTGCGCTCGCAGATCCGGCGGAATCTGGACAAGGTTCACGACCCCCGGATCGATCTGAGGCGCCCAATAGACGGTCTGCTCGACCGCGGACTGGTCAGGCCTGGCGGCGAAATTGCAAACCCCAGCGCTTGCGCAACGCGCGCATCGCCTTGGCTGAGCGGGAGGCGGCGAAGTCCTGCTGATACTGGGGATTGCGTCGCAGGAACTCCCACGCGATCACATCGGCAGCGGCGGCTTTGACGAACGCATATGCTTGTGGGTCACGCCACTGCGATGTATCCGGCTTCATCCGCATCCTTCCCTTCTCAAGGATTTGATAGGGGGACGCGGCGTTGAACGAAATCCTTGGATTCCGTCATTGACGAATGGACGAGGAGAGATCTCGGCGCTGAGCGATCAAGTGGAGATTTTTGCGATGCCTACTGGCTTGCGCCTTGTAGTGTCTTGAATGTGTCCGTCCAGGCGCGATAGGCATCATCATCACCCTGGCTCCAGGCACTGAATGCGCGCCAGGCAGCGAAAGATGATGCAGGCTGCTCGAACAGCGTGCCGATCGACTGATCGCCGGCGGGCCAGCCGGGAAGCTGATCGCTTATCGCTTCATCCGTGAGGCGCCGCAGATCGGCCAAGGCCGAGCGGATGTGCGGCAGCGGAAATTCGCAAAGGTCGGTGTTGTCAGTCGCCTCCCGAAGGATGACCGCGAGCTTGGCGACCACGCCCGCCAAGGATTGAGCAGGCGTCGCGGCAATCTCAGCCAGCAAAGCGTCGGCCTTTTCAGCGTGATCCTGCTCTCCCTTCAGGAAATCAGGACAGTCGCGGTCGGCGCAAGCCCCCTCCCCGCGCCCAATCACTTCGCCGGTAGGCAATAGCGAGCAGCGCTCCAAGAACCCCTCCTCCGCCTGCTGCTGCCTGAGAGAAGAGGCTAGCATTGCAACGTGCGCGTCAATCCAGGCAAGGGACAGGACAAGTGCTGGATCGGCCAACGGCGGTCTTCCACTGCAGGGTCGGCCGAAGGCTTAGGATGTTCTTTGGTCAATGGAGATTGCGTCTCCCGTCCAAGCGTGACGGGAGGCAAAGTCGTGGTATTGTCGGAATCAGCCATGATCCGAGCTCCACACAGCTTGGCGTTGGTCAGGTCGAAAAGGGTGTTTGCGCACCCTCTTCGACCGCAAGTTCGAGACAGGGATAATATACAAATTGATTGAGGTCAATCAGAATATTGGCGAGAAGGCAGCGAATTTCAGCGCCGAACAGTGTCGTGGTGCGCGTGCAATGTTGGGATGGAGCCAAGATGATTTGGCCCGGGCGGCAAACGTCGCAAGGCAGACAATCGCTGATTTCGAACGCGGCGCGCGGACTCCAATCGCAAACAATATATTAGCGATCGTGAATGCGCTTGAGAGAGCTGGCATCGAAGTACTGCCCAACAACGGAATTCTGTTGCGAAAGAGCAGTTGATCGCGGCTTCACCGCTGAAGCCAGCTGTCAGACGCCGAAGCCCGTCCGACCGGAGTCGAACGGGCTCGCTTGACAGTTACTCGCCGTTGCGGCGGTTGGGGCGGGACCAGATGAGGCTGTGGCCCTCGCCTTCCTCGTCGGCGAAGAGGTTGGCGTAGATCGGAGCGGTGAAGCTCGGATCGTCCAGCTTGAGCCCGAGATAGTCACGGCCCTCGTTGGAGCGCTTGGACCAGGCGGCGCCGATTTCGGCCTTGCCGACCACCACGCGGTGGCTTGGAGCGTTCTCGCCGCTGGCCCGAGTGTCGGGGACGATGCGCACGCCCTTGGCCTGGACGCTGAGGGTGACGATCTCGCCGGTGAACTCGTTCGCATTGGTCTTCTTGAAAGTGCCGATGGTAGCCATTTTCAGTCTCCGTTTCTTCGTTTCCGAACCCGCACCATGCGACCTCGATGGCGATCGTGGGGCCGGAGGCGGCCGCCGCCGCATCGCTTGCGACCGCAGCAAAGCGGAGGATGGCGCAGTCCCGCGTTTCTTGGTTTCGCGAGGAATGGGCTACGCCCAGGGGAAGAAGCGCGCGACGCGCCATTGCGGCATAGGCGGTCGAGGCTTCAGCCGTCCTTCGGCCAGATCAGCCCGTTTGAGAGGTCGTTGGTGCGCTCTGTGAAAAAGAAGGAGGGAGGCAATTGTGGCGCTGGCTATCAAAAACGTGAAGCGAACTGCTGGCCGAGATGTCCGCCGATAACGGTTTGACGTGACTTGAATGAAAGCTTGCGCCCACCCAACCGCTCACGGTGGCGTACCGCCAATGTCTCGTTTTGGGCCGGGAGGGGACTGTCCGGTTTCGGAAGACATTGGCGCTGAAGCAGAACTTCCCGCGTCACCTGCTAGAGCCCAGATCTGCGTCGTAATCCGAACTGTCTGTAAAGCAGTGCCCGACCAGCGGGAATGAGCGGGAAGCACCGCAAGTCGCGGTTGGCCGCGACATTGACGAAACAGTCCTGATTTCACGTCGCGCTGGCGGGCACCTTTGGCGATTCCGATGTCTTATGGAGAGGAGAAACAGGGGCCAACAAATATGAATGTCCCGGAATCTGCGTTGATCGGAACTCGCTGCCCTGCGCGCGGCGGCGCCGCCTTGCGGCCAGCGGCGATTTGCACGAATGTTCCCTGTCAAATAGCCGACTTTTTCTGAAATACTTATCGGACTGGTCCATGCCGCTTGACTTCGAAACCCGGTTTCTCTGCCTGGCGGATTTTGAACCGGCGGCGCGGGAGCTATTGCCGCACGCCGTTTACGAGTTCATTGCCGCCGGTGCTGGCGAAGAAATCACCAAGGGGGACAATGAAGCCGCGTTCGACCGCGTCAAGTTAAGGCCGCGCGTGCTGCGCGATGTGACAAGACTTGATACCGGTATCACACTCTTCGGGCAAAGGCTGCCGCATCCGATCATTCTGGCCCCAATAGCATACCAGCGACTAGTACATCCGGAAGGCGAGATGGCCACGGCTCGCGGCGCTGGAATGGCGGAAGCGGTGTTCACTCTGGGTACCACGGCGACGGCGACGATCGAGGATTGCGTGGCGGCGAGCCAGTCTCCAGTCTGGTTCCTGCTCTATTGGCAAAGCGACCGCGCTTTCAATGGCGAAGTCGTATCGCGCATGGCCGCACTGGGCGCAAAGGCCATCAGCGTAACGGTCGACCTGCCAACGCCAGGCGATCGCCGCAGGCAGTTCCGGGCAGGATTCAAAATTCCCGACAGCCTCGCGACGCCATACTTCAAGGACCGGAACACTGGCGTGCTCAAAGTTGGCACGGCGCAGCGTCGCGCCATGCCGACCTGGGCGGATATTGCCTGGCTGCGTTCGCTGACAACCCTGCCGCTTATCCTGAAGGGCATCCTCGATCCTGACGATGCCGAGCAGGCGATCGGAACCGGCGCCGATGCCATCGTCGTCTCGAACCACGGTTCGCGTAACCTCGACACCCTGCCGGCGACCATCGATGCTCTGCCCGCCATCGCGGAGCGGGTAGCCGGGCGGATCCCCATCATCCTCGACGGCGGCGTGAGGCGTGGCATCGACGTTTTGAAGGCGATTGCCCTGGGGGCAAGCGCAGTCATGATAGGCCGCCCCTATGTCTACGCACTGGCAACGGATGGTGCCGAGGGCGTAGCCTATTGCCTCAACCTGCTTCGCCGGGACTTCGAGATGGCAATGGCGCTAACCGGCCGGGCGCGCATCGGCGAAATCGACCGGTCGGTAATCTGGTGAAGCCCGGACCTTCTCCTCGGCAAGTTCAGGATCCACATTGATTGCCTTGCGGTTCCCACAATCCAGGCAGAAGGGCTTGGGGCACTCACGAAGCCTCCTGGAATAACACGTCGCCGAGCTAGACCGCACTCCTGCGCTGCCTGGCTTGCGGGTTGACGATATCGGCATGTCCTTCGCCGCTCATCATGGCCCACAGGTTCTTGGCCGCATGCCAGCCGATGGCCTGTGTTCCTTCAGTCGTCCAGGCGGCGACATGCGGTGTGCACAAGACGTTGGGTAGCGAAAACAGCGGATCGTCGGTCTTCGGCGGCTCCTGATCGAACACGTCGAGCGCCGCACCCGCGATTTGGCCATTGGCCAGCGCTGCGCGCAGGGCTGTGTAGTCGATCAGCGATCCGCGCCCGGTGTTGACGACGATGGCTGACGGTTTCATCTTCGCGAACGCGGCGGCGCTTAGGATGTGATGGTTATCCGGGCTCGGCGTTGCGTGCAGCGTCAGGAAGTCGGATTGCTCCACCAGCGTGAAGAAGTCGACGAGTTCGATGCCTGGAGGCGCTTCCTCCAGGAAGGGATCGTAGGCAAGGATGCGGGTCTCCCAGCCCGACAGCCGTTGCGCCACGCCACGGCCGATGCGACCGAGGCCGAGGATGCCGACGGTGGCGCCGCGCAGCGTCGCGCCATGTGTCAGGCCGCGCCACCCGCCACGCCGCATGAATTCGGGCGTCCACGTGCCAAGTTGTTTGGCAACCGCCAGCATCAGGGCGACCGCGTGCTCGCTGACCGTGAAGATCTGAAAATCGTTCGGCGTACTCGAAACCAGAATGCCGTGCTCGGTGGCGGCGTCGATGTCGATGCTGTCGACGCCAATGCCATATTTTGAGATGTAGCGCAGATCCGGAAGCGCCTTCATCACGCGCCTGGTGATGCGGGTGCCGCTTGCCCCCATCAAGGCGACACAGCCATGTGCCTTGGCAATCAGCTCATCCTCGGTGAAGCGCTTGAACGGCATTTCCCAGAGCGCATTGCCGAAAATGACGTTGACCCCACGCTCGCGCAGCCAGTCCAGCGAGGCGTCAGTCGGGTCGTAGCGTTCAAATGCGAGAACGCTGGGCAAGACTTGAGCGCTCATGGCGATCTCCTCAAAAGGTTTCGAATTGCCCATGGTGAAACGGCTTTGCTTTCAATCCGCTTCGAAAGGGGGCGCCTCGTCGCCTTGATGTCGGGCGCGTCAGTGGTTGGTAGCCGATCTCTCATTCCGTGGGTGACGGCAGCAGATCAAGCCGCGGCCTCCAGCGAGTCGTCAAGGGGCGGGGGTTCTTCCTCAGCCTCCTGCTTTGGCTCGACCATCAGGAGACCGACGATGACCAGGGCCAGCGAGGCCCAGGTCACAACTGGTATCGCCTCTCCAAGTAACAGCATACTCCAGCCTATGCCGGCTGCTGTTCCCGCATAGGCGTTCTGGCTTGCGAAGACAGCACCGGTGCTGGCGATCAACTGAATGAAAAGCAGCATCGCCAAATTGCCAGCGGCAGCCATCAGCAAGACGATGACTCCAAGGCGACCAGTCAACAGATCAAATGGCACGAAGTCCTGATAAAAAGCGGCAAGTGGGATCAGCATCAAAACCGAGACGACGAGCGACAACCCGAACAGGGCGACGTTATCGATGTTGGCGGGCTTGGACTCTGAGAGATAGACATCCTCGGCCGCGTAAGTGACGGGAATTACAAGAGCAATGACAAGCCACACCCAACTGGTGGCCATTTCTCCGGGCTCTCCGTAGAGGAGGATAATGAAGATGCCGACGAGACCCAATCCAAGACCTAAAAAGCGCTTCAAATTCGGAGCTTCGGTCCGCATCAAAGCGGCGAACAAGAAGACGGCAAATCCCTCAAGCACGATGACAATGGAGACGATCGAAGCTGGAAGCTTGCTTGCCACCCAATACACCAAGACCTGGTTGATCACCGAGCTAATGAACGCAAAACGCAGGATGAACTTCCGATCCGCCCATGTGAGATCCTTGAGGCTCGGCATTGTCCGTCGCTTCAAACTGATCCCGATGCAGAACACAGCTCCTATAATGTCAATGAGGATTGCCAATCCTATCGGATGAGCCTCAACGAGCGAAGCCATCTTGGAAAGTGGCACGACGACGCCCCATAGCCCACCACATGCAAGCAGCAATAGAGCCCCACGAAACGTGCGAATATTCTGCCGCATCTTTCGCTCTCGCTCGTAGACCTTCTGGGCCATTGCCGCGAACACGGTGGCAAGCTTGCCGAGACCATCTGTACGGCTTGCCACATCGCGGATGCCAAGTTTCGAAGGATTGAACCGCCCGGTTTCCAAGGTGGCGGCCGCCCTGGTCAGCTTGGTGACCTGCCGCAGATATTCCGTCTCAACGTCGCGGAGTCTTTTTTTCTCGATGCAGGTGTCCACACGAGCCTTCAGTAGAGCGGGCTCAAAGTCCTTTGGCAGAAAGTCTTCAGCGCCAAGCTCGATAGCGCTTATCACGCTGCCCATTTCTTCATCGAGCGCCGAAATGACGATCACTGGCAGATCGCGAGTGGCTCGCGAGGACTTGAGCGCCTTGAGCACCTCGAACCCATCCATTTCGGGCATGACTATATCAAGGAGTACCAGGTCAAATGAGTTCTGGGTGACCTGTTCGAGCGCCAGCTTGCCGCTTGCGACAGCTGTTGTTTCATGGCCAAGCGTTTGAATGGCTTTGCTGAGTTTCAGGCGCACAGTGCCTGAGTCATCTACTATGAGCACGCGCGCACCCTGAGATGCGCGAGCATTAGGTGGTTGTGTCTCCGATTCTATGCTCATTCGGTTGTCCCCCTCGTTTCAAATCGGCAAGGCGCGAGCTTAGATCTCGGCTGGCCCTGTCACACGCGCCCGCGATGAGTTCCACTTCCGTCGCGGCCCCGCCGGGCATACTGTCGCGGCAGGATTGTTCCATTGCCGCGCAAAGCGCGGAAAGTTGGTTGGCGCCGAAGTCCCGCGCGCTTGATTTCAGCGTATGGGCAGCGCGGCCAAGGCCTGAACGGTCGCCGGACTCCGCAGCCCGGCGCATCTGCTCGACCAGCAACGGGGATTCCTCCAGAAAACTCTCAATGAGTTCTGCAAGAGAGCCTTGATCCCCACCTATGAGATCAAGGAGCTTGTCTAGAGCGTCCTGCACAACATCCATGACCAGACCTTTGTTGTCAGTTATGTTGGTGGGCGCGTTTAAGAGAGGCGACCAACTCCTCCACGCGCAACGGCTTGCTCAGGTAATCATCCATCCCAGCTTCCAGGTAGCGCTCGCGGTCGCCGGCCATTGCATTGGCGGTAAGTGCCACGATGAAAGGCTGCAGCGAATCCCCGGCGCCTGATGCGCGGATCAACCTCGTGGCTTCGAGCCCGTCCATGTCCGGCATCTCGATATCCATCAGGATGACATCGTGTTGTCCCTCGGCAAATGACGAAATCGCCGTCTCTCCATCCACCGCCAAGTCTACCTTGTAGCCAAGCCGTTCAAGCACCTTGGACCCAATCTTCCGATTGGTGATGTTGTCATCAACCAGCAGGATCCGAAGCGGCAATTTTGCCGCCATTTCGCTGTCGAGGGATGGTCCCTTGGGTTGATCAGGCTTGGCTGAACGCGTTGGAGCCACGGCAAAGACTGACATAAAAGCATTGAGGAGCGGCGAGGGCTTGATCGGCTTAGGAAGCATCGCCGCAAATTTGATGCTCTCGATAGCCGCCTTGCTTTTCTCATCAAGAGGGACGAGGGAGCTCAGCAATATCAGTGGAAGGTCACCCCGTTGACCAAGACTACGCAATCGTTTGGCCAGTTCTATGCCGTCCATCTCTGGCATACTCATGTCGAGCACGACGGCGTCAAAATTTTCGCCACTCGAAATCCGGCGCAATGCGTCAAGGGGCGATTCGGTTGTGTGTGGAACCATAGCCCAGGATTGGGCCTGCAGAGACAAAATGCGCCGGTTGGTTGCGTTGTCGTCAACGATGAGCAACCGCTTGCGTGCGAGTTCAACTTTGGCCACAGACATTTGCGCCTGCCTGGGGGCGGGCGCTACGGCAGCACGGATCGTGAAGAAGAATGTCGTCCCTGACCCTTCAACGCTTTCCACCCATACTTCGCCGCCCATCAGTTCTGCCAGTCGTTTGCTGATCGCCAACCCTAGCCCGGTTCCGCCGTAGCGCCGCGTCGTCGAGGCATCGACCTGGCTGAAAGACTTGAACAAGCGATCCAGTCGGCTCTCGGGAATTCCGATACCGGTATCGCGTACTGCGAACTGCAGTGTGGATAAGCCCTCTTCGCTTCCACGGTGAGGTGTCCCCATGTCTTCAACTGCGGACGGAACTCTCGTCACCGATAGTACAATTTCACCCCGTTCCGTGAATTTCACAGCATTGTTGAGGAAATTAAGCAAAATCTGCCGCAGTCTTGTGCTGTCTGCGACAATCCCGTCGGGAGTACCGGGCTCCACCAAGTACGCTAGGTCGAGCCCCTTCTCCGCGGTCTTGGAGGCCACCAGGTCAATTGCGCTCTCAAGGCATTCCCGGAGTTCGAAGGGACTTGGATCAAGCTCCAGCTTGCCGGCCTCAACCTTGGAGAAATCGAGTATGTCGTTGATAATCGTTAGCAGGGCTTCGCCGCTGTTGCTGATAGTCTCGCTAATCTCGCGTTGTTCAGCGTCAAGCTTTGTACCAAGCAACAAGTTGCTCATTCCGATCACGCCATTCATTGGCGTACGAATTTCGTGGCTCATCGTCGCCAGAAAAGAACTCTTCGCCTCATTTGCCGCCTCGGCCGCCTCCTTTGCCTGCTGCAGCGCCAGGGAAAGCTGTTTGAGCTCGGTAAATAGCTGCGCGTTATGGAGGGCCGCACCGGCATTGGCGGCAATGGTGGAAAGCAAACGAAGCGAGTCATCGGTAAATATGCCCTCCCGCGTAGTGCTCTGAACACTGATAACTCCAAGCGTTCCTTGCGCAGTTTTGATCGGAACGCCGAGATAGGACAACGCATCCTTGCCGACGGGGGTAGCCCCGATCTGCGCTCCACGTTCCGCCACATCCTGATTGATCAGCAGCGGCTCACCAGTCTCTATGATCTTGCTTGTCAGCCCCTCGCCAAGGGTTAGTGTGTTGAAGGCCTCGCCAAACTGATAGGGGAAATGGATTAGCTTGGTTTCCGGATCGAGCAGTGCGACGTAGACAATATCGGCATCAAAGATCTCCTGCATCTGGTTACCGATCAACTGGATCGTGCTGTCAAGTTCCGATTCTGCTATGAGCGCCTGACTAACCGTTCCAATGGCGGCAAGTTCGGCAGCGCGGGCTTCAGTCACCTTGAGCAGACGCTGGGTTTCATTGAATAGGCGGGCGTTGGCGATGGCGACCCCCATGCTGGAGGCCACCGTCTGCAGCAGGCGCACGTGGTTTTCGTCGAAGGCATGCTTCTGATAGCTCTGCACACTGAGAACACCCAGTGTTCCCTCACCAGACTTGATCGGCACGCCTATGTAGGAGGCAGTCCTATCCTCTTCGTGTGGAAAGTAGGCGCCAAGCTCTTTTCCTTCCTCAAGAGTGCCGAAAACACAGGGCTCACCTGTTGTTATGATTTTCGAAGCTACTCCCATGCCCATTGGAAATGGATCGATAGCTCTATAGGTCCTAAAGTATGCATAAGGGACATGGATCAAGCCGGTTTCGCTATCGTGTAACAAAATTTCACTGACTTCGGTGCCGAAAGCCTCCCGCACCTTGTCGCCTACCAAGCGAATAACAGTGTCCAGGTTAAGCGACTTCGTCATCGCTTCGCCAACGCTGTTGAGAATCGCCAGTTCTTTTGCGCGGTCCTCTGTCACTTTCAGCAGGCGCTGCGTCTCATCGAACAGATGTGCGTTGGAGATGGCGACGCCCATGCTGGATGACAGCCCCTGCAACAGACGCACATGATCTTCATTGAAGATATTCTTCTCGTAGCTCTGAACGCTGACGACACCCAAAATCCTGTCACCAGCGATGATCGGCACACCCAAGTAGGATTCGGTCCTGTCATCTTCTGTAGGTATAAGTGCGCCCAGAGCAACGTGTTGCTCAGTCGTGCCCAACACCAATGGCTTGCCTGAGAGTATGACCTTGGAGGTCAGACCTTCGCCCATCGCAAATGGCTCGGGGTCCTGATAGTCCCTGTAAAACGCATAGGGTACGGTGATTAGATCAGACTTCTCATCACGCAGCAGGATTTCGGTGACGTCTGTTCCAAATATCTCGCGCACCTTGTCACCGACGATGCGCGTGACGGTCTTGACATTCAACGTCTTGGCCATTGCTTCGCCGACACTGTTGAGGATCGCGAGTTCTTTTGCGCGGTCCTCGGATACTTTCAACAGTCGCTGGGTTTCGTCGAAAAGGCGGGCATTCGAGATGGCAACTCCCATGCTCGAAGAGAGGGCTTGCAAGAGACGCACGTGATCTTCGCTAAAGGCGTTCTTTTGGTAACTCTGCACGCTGACAACACCTAGAGTTCTGCCTCCAGCGATGATCGGCACGCCTATGTACGATTCTGCTCGCTCCGCTTCGGTAAGTGCGATCACATCAAACTTGAGGGACTGCTCAAACGTATCGATAACCAGCGGGGTTCCAGAGAGGATGACCTTTGAGGTAAGTCCTGCGCCCAAAGTGAACGGTTCCACGTCCTGGTACTCACGGTAGAATGAATACGGGACGGTGATGAGATCAGAGGCCTCATCGTGCAGCAGTATTTCCGTGATGTCCTCCCCGAATATCTCCCGAACCTTGTCACCGACGATGCGTGTGACAGTCTTGACGTTCAACGTCTTGGCCATTGCCTCGCCGACGCTGTTGAGGATCGCGAGTTCCTTTGCGCGGTCCTCGGTGAGGTCGAGCAGACGCTTGTTGTCGGCAGAAAGTTGGCTGAGTTGGGTTGCCGCAGATGCTTTGGCGACTTCTAGTTCGGCAATGTACCGGTTCGCCGATTCGAGTCGACCAGCAAGGTCGATTTCGACTGAGCTCTGCATGTCGGCTTTCTCCCCCAAAAAATTCCGCCAAGAGTGTGAGCGGCATCCTTCCCCAACTGCTCATCATACATTAGCAAGCACTGTTACATGCCAAGCGGTTGATTGTCAGTACCTGGGCAGCGTCTTTGCGCAGCCACTGGCCTGTGATGTCCGCTTCTGCGGCAAATCCCTGAGTCACGGTCGTCACGAGAAATGTCCGCTTTCGCGAGCGGCCAAGGTGCCCGGTATGACCGAGATGAGGCGAATTGCGGTCCGGCAAAGGGGACGGAAGCTGGTCGACTTGTTTTAGGTCAAGGTGCGAGGGAGCGGTCAGTCGGCCTACGATCCCATCTCGGACGTATTCCCTGTCTGCAATTGCTCCGAAATCCGACGCTCAGGTGCATCACCGGAGCGACCGCTCTGCGTGACGAACGGACGTTGCAGGTACCAAACTTGACGCTGGGCTGGCCAGAGCCGACACTGAGCAGAGAAAAAGAGGAGCTCCTCTGTGGGAGGGCCCGACTACGACTCTGAGATGACGATCCGCTCGCTCCGATCCGAGTTGACAGCGGCGCGCGAAGAAAATCAGGTACGCACCGCGGAGGTCGCCAATCTCCTTGAACAGCAGAATGCGACGAGTGCGATCCTCAGGGTGATCGCCGCATCGCCCACCGACATCCAACCCGTCCTGCAGGTCGTGGCGGAGAGTGCTGCGCGCTTTTGCGACACCTACGACGCCGGCATTTTCCTAGCGCGAGACGGGACACTTTTCCCCAAAGCACACTACGGCCCCATCGCCTTCGACTTCGAACCGATGCCGGTCGGACGCGATTGGGTCTGCGGTCGCGCCTTCGCCGACTGCAAGACTGTGCATGTCAACGACATAGCGGCAGCAGGTGCGGAGTTTCCTGTCAGCCAAACACTGGCCGAAAGGCTTGGCCACCGCACGATGCTCGCGACACCTCTCATGCGTGACACCGAGGCGATCGGCGCGCTCGTCATCGGGCGCATCGAGGTCAAGCCTTTCAGCGAGAAGCAGATCAAGCTGCTCAAGATTTTCGCCGACCAAGCGGTCATCGCCATCGAGAACGTGCGCCTGTTCGACGAGGTGCAGGCGCGCACGCACGATCTCGGCGAGGCGCTGGAGCAGCAGACCGCGACTGCCGATGTGCTCAAGGCAATCAGCCGGTCGGCCTTCGATCTCCAACCGGTACTGCAGACGCTGGTCGACTCGGCAATACGGCTGGCCGGGGCGGACATGGGCGCAATCACGTTGCGCGTTGGCGATACGTTGCGGTTCATGGCAGGCGGCGGGCAAGCTGCCGAGCTGCAAGCATACGAACGAGCCAACCCACATGTCGTGGGACGAGGGACGTTCCAGGGCCGCGCCGCACTGGAGGGATTGACGATCCACGTGGCGGACGCGCTTGAAGACCCGGAATACGAAAGGCCGGAAGCGGCAGTCATGGGCAGTTTCCGCGGAGTACTTTCTGTTCCGCTGAAGCGGGGTCAGGAGACCATCGGCGTATTCGGCTTGGGGCGGCGGACGATCGGGCTATTTTCGCCGCGTCAAGTCGAACTGGTCGAGAGCTTCGCCGACCAGGCCGTGATCGCCATCGAGAATGTCCGCCTGTTCGACGAGGTGAAGGCGCGCAACCGTGAGGTGACTGAAGCGCTGGAACAGCAGACGGCGACGGCCGAAGTGTTGAAGACGATCAGCAGTTCGGCGTTCGATCTCGATTCCGTGCTGCATACGCTTGTGAAGTCCGCGTCCGACCTCTGTCATTCCGGGATGGGCTACATCTATCTGCGCCAGGGCGACGTGTTGCAGCCGACGGTACAGATCGGATGGAGCCAAGAATTCCAGGACCACATGAACAACCTCCCGGTCACGCCGGGCCGGGGCAGCATCGCCGCCCGCGTTGCCCAAAGCGGGTCCGTGGAGCAGATTGCCGACGTTCTCGACGATCCGGAGTATACCAACATCGAAGGCCAGCGGCTCGGCGGCTTCCGCACCCTGCTGGGCGTTCCGCTGATGCGTGACTGCGCCGTGACCGGCGTCTTCGTCCTCGCCCGCTCGTCGGTCTCGCCGTTCAGTACGCGCGAAATCGAACTGGTGCAGACATTTTCGGATCAGGCGGTCATCGCGATCGAGAACGTGCGGCTCTTCGAAGAGGTCGAGTCCCGCAACCGCGACCTAGCCGAGTCGCTGGAACAGCAGATGGCCACCGGCGAGATATTGCGCGCAATCTCCGGATCCCCGACTGATGCGCAGCCCGTCTTCGACACGATCGCCCAGAGCGCCGCCAAGCTCTGCGGGGCGCAATTCTGCTTTGTCGACCGGTTCGATGGAACGCTCCTGCACTTCATGGCCCATTACGGGGTGCCGCCCGAAGCCATCGAGACGATCGATCGCAGCTTCCCAATGGCACCAGGACGTGGCAGCGCTGCCGCGCGGGCGGTGAGCAGCGGCACCGTAGTGCAAATCCCCGACATACAGGCCGATCCGGATTATCAGGCCGATCCGGATCATACGATGGGCGCGCTTGCCGATTTATTGCAATCGCGAAGCACCGTCGCGGTGCCGATGCTCAAGGATGGCGTTCCGATCGGCGTGATCACGGTCGACCGGCTTGAAGCCGGCGATTTTCCCGATCGGCAGGTCGAACTGCTCAAGACCTTCGCCGACCAGGCGGTCATAGCCATCGAAAACGTCCGGCTGTTCGAAGAGGTCGAGTCGCGTGGCCGTGATCTGACCGACGCGCTAGAGAAGCAGACAGCGACCGGCGCAATATTGCAAGTGATCGCCGGGTCTCCTACGGACATTCAGCCTGTGCTGGACGCCGTCGCTGAAAGTGCCGCTCGGCTCTGCGACGCCTATGACGCAACGATCTATCTGCTGCGCTCCGACAGGCTGGCTGTGGGAGCGCATCATGGACCGATTCCGATTGACAGTGCTGGCTTGCCGGTCGCGCGCGACATCGTTACCGGCCGCGCCGTATTGGATGGGGTGCCGGTCCACGTTCACGACTTGACCATCGCTGGAGAGGAGTTTGCAACTGCCCGAATGATGGCTCAACGTCTCGGTTTTCGCGCGATTCTCGCCACTCCGCTGTTGCAGGAAGGAAAGGCAATCGGAGCGCTTATGATCCGGCGCATCGAGGCGCGGCCCTTTAGCGACAGCCAAATTGGCCTTCTCAAAACTTTCGCCAACCAGGCCGTCATCGCGATCGGCAATGTGCGGCTCTTCGAAGAGGTGCAGGCCCGCACCGCCGAGCTTGGCGAAGCATTACAGCAGCAGACCGCGACCGCGGATGTGCTCAAGGTCATAAGCCGCTCCGCATTCGACCTGCAGAGCGTCCTGCAGACACTTATCGATTCTGCTGTGAGGCTCTGCGGTGCGAAAACGTCTGGCATCTTTATGCGCGACGGCGATGTCTTCCGGCTTGCGGCAGGCTACGACCAAACCCCGGAGTATCGCGCGTATGAAGAGGCGAATCCAAGTCCGATCAGCCGACAGTCCTGGGTCGGCCGAACAGCACTCGACAAGGCAGTCGTCCATGTTCCGGATGTTACCAAGGACACAGAACATGGCCTTCCCGAAGCTCCGCGGCTCGGAGGTTATTCGGCTGTGCTCTGTGTACCGCTCATGCGCGAAGGATCGGTAATTGGCGTCTTCGCAATGACGCGACCTGAACCCGGGCCCTTCACCAATAGCCAGATCGAACTTGTCCAGACATTTGCCGACCAGGCCGTAATTGCGATCGAGAACGTTCGCCTTTTCGAGGAGGTGCAGCAGCGGACACGGGAGGCCACAGAGGCGCTGGAGTACCAGACGGCGACCAGCGATGTGCTTAGCGTTATCAGCCGCTCGCCCACCGATGGGCAGCCAGTGTTTAATATGATCGCGCAAAGTGCCGCCCGTCTATGCGAAGCGCAGTTCTGCTTTGTCTACAGATTTGATGGCGACCTTCTGCATTTCGTCGCGCATCACGGCATCACCGAAGAAAGCGTTGAGATCGTGCGCAACACCTTTCCCGTGGCACCTACTCGCGGCAGCGCTGCCGAACGGGCAATTCTATATCTTGACGTGGCGCAGATCCCGGACCTCACCTTGGATAGTGAATTCACGCATCGCGCCGCGGCGGCTTTTTCGGGCCTGCGCAGTGCTGTCGCCGTGCCGATGCTGCGTGACGGCCTGCCTATCGGTTGCATAGCAGTCGGGCGTGCTGAGACGGGCTTTCTTGCCGCTAAGCAAGTCGAACTTCTGAAGACTTTCGCCGACCAGGCCGTGATCGCCATCGAGAATGTCCGGCTGTTCGACGAAGTGCAGGCGCGTACCGCCGAACTCAGCGAATCGCTGCAGCAGCAGACGGCGACGGCCGACGTCCTGAAGGCGATCAGCCGCTCGACGTTCGACCTCCGGGCAGTGCTCGACGCTCTGGCCGAATCGGTGACCCGGCTGTGCGAAGCGGACAACGCCTCGATCGTGCGTGAGACGGACGGCAAATTCGTCGAGGCTGCGAGTTACGGCTATCCGGCCGAGCTCGAGGAATATTTCAGCGGCTTTGTGCACGTCCCGGGGCGCGGCACTGGAGTCGGCCGAGTCCTGCTCGACGGCAAGGCCATCCAGATTCCGGATGTGCTGGCAGACGCCGACTACACGCTGTGGGAAGGACAGCGGCTCGGCGGATACCGCACGCTGCTGTGCGTGCCGCTGCTGCGCGAGGGGGTTCCAATCGGCGTTTTCTCGCTCACCCGCTCGACGGTGCGGCCCTTCGCCGAAAGGCAGATCGAACTCGTCGAAACCTTTGCCGACCAGGCAGTGATCGCCATCGAAAATGTCCGTCTGTTCGACGAGGTACAGGCCCGCACGGCGGAATTGAGCGAGTCGCTGCAGCAGCAGACGGCAACGGCGGATGTTCTGAAGGCGATCAGCCGTTCCACATTCGACCTGCAGACGGTTCTCGACACGCTGGTGGAATCAGCGGCCAAGCTGTGCGACGCGGACACGAGCGTCATCTTCAAACGCGACGGCGATCTCTACCGGTGGTCGGCCGAGTACGGCAATTTGCCTGAAGCCGCGGTTTTCGCCAAAGCCAATCCCTTCGCCGCCAGTCGCGACAGCGTCACCGGAAGGGTGGCCCTCGAAGCTCGCGCCGTCCACGTTTCGGACGTGCTCGCCGACCCGGACTACGGGGCAACGCAGCTTCAGAAGCTCGGCGGCTACCGAACCATTCTATGTGTTCCGATCTTGCGCGAAGGCGCGCCGGTCGGCGTGTTCGCGCTGACGCGGTCACAGGTGCGGGACTTCACGCCGAGGCAGATCGAGCTCGTCGAGACGTTTGCCGACCAGTCCGGCATAGCGATCGAGAACGTCCGGCTGTTCGACGAGGTGCAGGCGCGTACCCGCGAATTGTCACGCTCGCTCGAAGATCTGAGGACCGCGCAGGACCGCCTCGTGCAAACGGAGAAGCTCGCCTCACTCGGCCAGTTGACCGCCGGTATCGCCCACGAGATCAAGAACCCGCTCAACTTCGTCAACAACTTCTCAGCGCTCTCCGGCGAACTCATCGATGATTTGAGCAGTGTGCTGGCCGAAGCGCCTTTGGAGGCATCCGTGCGCGAAGAGGTCGCCGAACTGACAGGCATGCTCAAGAGCAATCTCGACAAAGTGGTCCAGCACGGCAAGCGGGCCGATTCCATCGTCAGGAACATGCTGCTGCACTCGCGCGCGGGTTCAGGGGAGCATCGTCCGATCGACATCAATGCCGTCGTGGAGGAGAGCCTGAACCTTGCCTATCACGGGGCGCGCGCCGAAAAGCCGGGATTCAACGTCACGCTGACGCGGAATTTCGACCCGCAGGCGGGGGATGTCGATCTCTACCCGCAGGAGATCACGCGGGTGCTTCTCAACCTCATCTCCAACGGCTTTTATGCAACGGCCAAGCGTAGCGCCACGGCGAATGGCGCGGGCTATGAGCCGACGCTCTCCGCTACCACCAGGAGTCTCGGCGACCGTGTCGAAATCAGGATCCGCGACAATGGCACCGGCATTCCGCCGGAGGTGAAGGAGAAGATGTTCAATCCATTCTTCACGACCAAGCCAGCCGGCGAGGGCACCGGGCTCGGCCTGTCGCTCAGCCACGACATCGTCGTCAAACAGCATGCCGGCACGATCGACGTCGACAGCCAACCAGGCGCGTTCACCGAGTTCCGGATTGTGCTGCCGCGCGCTGCGGCCTCGCTCGCAAAATCGGGAGGTGGAGCATGAGCCTCCTCATCCTGGTCGTCGACGACGAGCCCGACGTCGAGCCGCTGTTTCGCCAGCAGTTCCGCCGCGACATCCGAGCCAGCCGCTTCACCATGGAGTTCGCGCAATCGGCGGTCGATGCGTTGGAGCAGATCGACCACGCCGAAGGGGTGACACTGATCCTGGTCCTGTCCGACATCAACATGCCCGGCATGAGCGGGCTCGAGCTGCTGCCGAAGATCAAGGTGCTGCGGCCCGACGTCCCGGTCATCATGATCACCGCCTATGGCGACGCCGAAACCAAGAGCAAGGCGTTGGAGAACGGTGCCGAAGCGCTGCTGACCAAGCCGATCGACTTTTCGGCGCTCAGGCAACAGATCGAAACCCGGCTGGGAATGGTGGCGTGACGGCGCGCATCCTCGTGGTCGACGACGAGCCCGATCTTGAGGTCTTGATCGTCCAGAAGTTCCGGCGTCAGATCCGCGACGGCGCGGTCATTTTCCTGTTTGCCAGCGATGGCGTGGACGCCCTGTCCGTCATCGACGACAACAGCGACATCGACATGGTGCTGTGCGACATCAACATGCCCCGTATGGACGGCCTGTCGCTGCTGGAAAAGTTGCAGCAGGCCGAGGGGCAGCACCTTTCGACGGTCATCGTCTCCGCTTACGGCGACATGGCCAACATCCGCACGGCGATGAACCGCGGCGCCTTCGACTTCATCACTAAACCGATCGACTTTGCCGACCTGGAGACCACGATCACCAAGACCTTGAAGCATCGCGAGGTGCTGCACGAGGCGCATCGGCGGCAAGCGGTCGCGGAGCGCGCGCATGCATCGCTGTCGCGCTATTTCTCGCCCAATCTGGCCGAGCGGCTGGCCGGCGACGCCGACGGGTTGGCGCTAGCCGGGCAGTGGCGCGAGGTCGCCTCGCTGTTCACGGACATTACCAGCTTCACCACGCTGGTGGAAACGATCGACCCTGCCACGCTAGGCGCGCTCCTCAACGACTATTTGGCCGGCATGACAGACGTCGTGTTCGCGCATGAAGGCACCGTCGCCAAGATCGTCGGCGATGCGCTGCATGTGCTGTTCGGCGCGCCTGGCGAGCAGCAGGACCATGCGGCGCGCGCGGTTGCCTGCGCGCTCGAGCTCGACGCGCTGTCGCAATCGTTCCGCGATAGCTGGCGCGACAAAGGCGTCGCGGTCGGTACGACCCGCATCGGCGTCCATGCAGGTCCGGCGCTGGTCGGAAATTTCGGCGGAGGCCGCTTCTTCGACTATACGGCCTATGGCGACACCATCAATATCGCGGCGCGGTTGGAAAGCGCCAACAAGCAGCTGGGCACGCGTATCTGCGTCAGCGGGAGCGTGGCTGCAAGGGTCGAGGGCTTCCGTGGACGGCCGGTCGGCGATCTGATGCTGCGCGGCAGGGTCGAGGCGCTGCGCGCGTTCGAGCCATTGTCGTCAAAGCAGTATGATGATCCTTCGACGGCGAGCTATCTCGAAGCCTTCGGCAGACTGGAGGCCGGCGATGCAGCCGCGCTTACGGCTTTCGCCGCGCAGATCGGCAAATGTCCGGACGACCAGCTCGCCAGCTTCCATCTCAAGCGGCTGCTCAACGGCGCCAAGGGAACGCGGATCAGCCTCGACTGATCTTTGCGCCTGTCGCGACCGAGACCGACAAGCCTCGTCGCCGGCAATGTCTGATTTCACGAGGTGGCAAAGGTGCCCTCAACGGCCGACAAGAGGCGCATTGCCGCCATCCACAAAACAGCAGGGTTGCATGAGCCGGTCCCTCCTTTATAGCCCGCAGCATTGACGCGCGGCTGTCGCAGTGTCCCACCGTCTAGAGAGCGGGACAGAGGGACAGCTTGTGCCGCCTAATCTGGCGGTGATCTCGTCGTATAGGTTTGACCGGTCAGCGACAGGATGAGTTCGATTGGTCCGGACAGACATTGCGGTTCTCCGCGACTGGCGCCGAAGGCCTCTCCTTCCGCTTTCAACCCGTCGCGAAAAACCCGCTCCTCCTCTGACTCTCCGTCGGGAGAGCCCTGATCTCCCGACCAATGTGAAAAAGGGCGTACAAGGCGGAAGCACCGAAATCTCCGTCAGCGGGAATAAGTCAGTTCGGTGCTGGAGCAGGTTCGTGGCCCTGAGACCGGTTCAACAGGGCGGCCGAAGGAGCATCAGCATAGCGCCGCCGTGAGGCGGGATGCGGGACCGACTGCCCCCGGCGAAGGGCGCCATATGAAACTTTGCTCGCTAACGTGACCGCAGAGCAGGAAGCGATCCGCCGCGCATGACGCATATGGTCGATCCGGGCCACAGCTAACCCTCACCGGCCGATATTTACGAAATGACCGCCCTGCATACGCTTGCCGGCTTTCGCCATTTCCTTCCCTGAAGACCATCTGCTTCAATCGTCTGCTTAGCGAAGGAGGAATGGCGCCATGACTGGTCCCGGGAAAAGTGCAACAAAGCGGACGATCCGCCGCAAGGAGCTGCGCGAAATCGTACCTCTGGCCGACACCACAATCTATGAAATGGAACAACGCGGGCAATTTCCTCGACGCTTCGCTCTCACCCCTCGGTGCGTAGTTTGGAATCTGGCCGAAGTAGAAGCCTGGCTGCAGGCTCGCAGGGCAGTTCCGATCCCCCGAGCGAGTCCTCCTGATGTGCGTCTACGGAAAACCTCTCCGGTCAGAGCGCGAGATCGGGCACAAATATCGTAAGCACCGGGGATGATCGCCACGGTTTGGTGTCGATGATCAATCCGTTCCGGCATATCTGCCGCGGCGGCGGATGCCATGGAGCCGCAAAGTCCACTGGCAAATCCGACGCCCTAGTGAAGGCTTCAGGTGGGCGTCCATGAAACCAGATTGAGCGGTCGCGAACGTCGAAGCTGCTAACCCGAGAATCGGGACATCTGTGATAACCATCCACCCCGCCGAAGATCGCTGATGGTCACGTCGGCACAATCGCGCCGGCGGCATGATGGCGATGATGATCAGGGGCAAAGAGCGTGCGGAGCTTGCTGCTTATGATCGGCATGATGCCGTCTGATGTCACGGTTATCAGAGCCTCGAAAACAGCCATTATATAAGCTATTTTCCTCACAAAAGCTCGAAACAGCTAATTTGTGAGGCGAAAATGATCGACCTGAACGATATTGGCAATGAGATCAAGAATGCCAGGAAGCAGCGCAAGCTGACCCGGGAAAAGCTCGCCGAACTTTCCGGGCTCAGCCGGGCGAGGATCGAGGCGCTTGAGAATGGCAGGGTATCCGACATGGGTTTCAAACGCGTGCTCACACTCATGAACATTGTAGGGCTCGATTTCCGGCTGACGACCTTCAACAACAAGCGCCGGACACTCGAAGACATCATTGAGGAAGATGATTCTGCGCGTTTAGACAGGTAGCAGAAGCCAGTCGGCGGCCTGGACAGATCCGGAAAACGTGGTTCGACTTTCGTGTACGATGTGGGGTCGCCGGAGTGCAGCCGAAGGTCCTGGTGCGAGCCAGGGAACCGTTAACAGGAATCACAAAAGTGGTTTGCTAATGCCTGGCAGTAGTGAGTCCCGAACCGCCTCACCATATTATCGTCCAGCTATAATACCGGCGCCACAAAGTTTCATATTAATGCGTAGCAGGAAAAACGGACTCGGCGAACCTCGGGCCAAACAGGCGTGATGCGCCGTACAACCCGTGTATGGAATTAAAGGGCCGGATCAGGCTCCAAGATCGGCATCGACGGCGGGATCAGTGTCGGCACATGTTTCTTGCCACCGACCCAGGCATCGACGATATCCGACCATTCCTGCATCATGTGGCGGCGTTGCACCTCATATTCGGCCTTGTTGTAGACACCACGCGACGAGCGCCCGTCTTCGTGTGCCAAGCATTTCTCGATCCAATCGCTGTTGAAACCAAGTTCATTCAACAGCGTCGAGCCCGTTCGCCGCAGGTCATGAACCGTAAACGGCTCCAGAGGCAGCCCCTCGGACTTCGCCCGCTCGACGACCGCGTAGGTGACGCGGTTAAAGGTAGCACGCGACATCGGAGCATCCGCATCGTACCGCGATGGAAGAAGGTATCTGGAATTCCCTGCACAGGTCTTCAGGGCAATCATGATGTCGAGCACTTGGCGTGACAGGTAGACGTTATGCGCCTTCGATCGCTTCATGCGTTCTTTCGGGATCGTCCAGACCGCATTTTCGAAATCGACCTCGTCCCAAACCGCGTCCTGCAGCTCGCTCTTTCGCACCATCGTGAGCAGGTAAAGCCGCATTCCCAAGCGGATCGTGGGAAGGGTGGCGACGTGCTCAAGCTGCTTCAGCATCACTCGGATTTCCGAGGGCGAGAGCGAGCGATCCTTTGGCACGAACGTGGCAATCGACGCCGGCCCGACTTCATCAGCCGGATTGGACACCTTCTCCCCGTGCAGGATGGCGAAGCCGTAGATCTGCTTTAAGATATCTCTAACGTGGATAGCGGTCGCCGGAGCACCACGTTCGACGATGCTGCCGCAGTGGGCTCTTAGATCGTCCGGCGTGATCTCCGTCAGGAGTCGATTGCGCCAGGCCGGAAGCAGCTCTCGCTCGAAGATGGAGCGCCGCATCGCGCGCGTACTGTCGGCCATCGGCGCGGCGGTGAGCCACTTCTGCCCGAACTCGCCAAAACTCTTGGCCTCTTTCAAGCGGCGCTTCTCTCGCTGCTTCTCGATGGCCGGCGATCGTCCCTCGCGAACAGCGCGCTTCGCGTCGAGGCACTTCTCCCGGGCCAACGCGAGCGAGATGCCGTCTCTGCCGTATCTGCCTAGATAGACCGTTTCACGGCGTCCATTCAGCCTGTAGTCCAGCCGAAACGAGATCGCGCCATTGGGCATGACGCGGATGTACATGCCGTCACGGTCTGCAATCTTGTAGATTTTCTGTTTTGGTTTCAGCGCCTTAAGGGCGGCATCCGTCAGCATGCCTACTGCCTCCTGAAAAAGTACCGTCAGTACAATTTTGAGGCTTCTCGGCAGAAAATTCCTTTTTTCTTCAATGCCTTATGGGGCAAAAAAGTACCGTCACTAGCCTCATTGACTGTGACGGTACTCAGAAAATTTCGGGTGGGCAATATGTACGCGACCCGTCAGTCGGTCTGTCACAACCAATCTCTGCGTGCCGATTGTCGCTGATTGTCTCTGAAAGTATTTATCTTTGTTTTCAGTATGTTACGTCGCAGATTGGTGTAGGTTCGGCGGCGTTTGAGTGGGCCTGAATCATTCCCACTCGATCGTCCCTGGCGGTTTCGAGGTCACGTCGTAAACAACACGGTTGATGCCCTTGACCTCGTTGATGATGCGGGTGGCGGCGGCGCCGAGGAAAGCCATGTCGTAGTGGTAGAAGTCGGCGGTCATGCCGTCGACCGAGGTGACGGCGCGCAGCGCGCAGACGAATTCGTAGGTGCGGCCGTCGCCCATCACGCCGACGGTCTGCACCGGCAAAAGCACGGCGAAAGCCTGCCAGATGGCGTCGTAGAGGCCGGCTTTGCGGATCTCGTCGAGATAGATGGCGTCGGCCTCGCGCAGGATTTCGAGCTTTTCGCGGGTGATGCCGCCTGGGCAGCGGATGGCGAGGCCGGGACCCGGGAACGGATGGCGGCCGATAAAGCTTTCGGGCAGGCCGAGCTCCTTGCCCAGCGCCCTCACCTCATCCTTGAACAGTTCGCGCAGCGGCTCGACCAGCTGCATGTTCATACGCGCGGGCAGGCCGCCGACATTGTGGTGCGACTTGATGGTCACCGACGGGCCGCCGGTGAAGGAGACGCTTTCGATGACGTCGGGATAGAGTGTGCCTTGCGCCAGGAAATCGGCGCCGCCGAGTTTCTTGGCCTCTTCCTCGAACACTTCGATGAAGAGCCGGCCGATGGTCTTGCGCTTCTTCTCGGGGTCGGACTCGCCTTCCAGCGCCGAGATGAATTTCTCCGAAGCGTCGACCAGGATCAGCGGCAAATTGTAGTGCTGGCGGAACATCGCCACCACGCCCGCGGCCTCATCCTTGCGCATCAGGCCATGGTCGACGAGGATGCAGGTGAGCTGGTCGCCGACCGCCTCATGGATCAACAGCGCGGCGACGGAAGAATCCACACCGCCCGACAGCGCGCAGATGACCTTGCCCTTGCCGACCTGCTTGCGGATGGTCTCGACGGCATGCTCGCGATAGGCGCGCATCGTCCAGTCGCCTTCGATGCCGGCAATGTTGTGGACGAAGTTCCTGAGCAGCCTGGCGCCATCTGGCGTATGCACCACTTCGGGGTGGAACATGATGCCGTACATCTTGCGCGCGACATTGCCGAAGATGGCGAAGGGCGAGCCTTCCGACTTGCCGAAGACTTCGAACCCCTTCGGCAGCGAGATGACGCGGTCGCCATGGCTCATCCACACCTGGTGGCGCTGGCCGGGCGCCCACAGGCCTTCGAACAGCGGGCTATCCTTTTCGATCTCGACGAAGGCGCGGCCGAATTCGCGATGGTTTGAGCTTTCGGCAACGCCGCCCATCTGCACGCAGAGCGCCATCTGGCCGTAACAGATGCCGAGCACCGGAACGCCGGCATCGAAGACGATCTGCGGCGCGCGCGGGCTGCCTATGTCCGATGTCGAGGCGGGACCGCCAGACAGGATCACGGCTTTGGGATTTATGCGCTTGAAGGCAGCTTCGGCCGATTGGAACGGCACGATCTCGGAAAACACGCCGGCCTCGCGGATGCGGCGGGCGATGAGCTGCGTAAACTGGCTGCCGAAATCGACAATCAGGACTGTATCGGGATGATTGGCTGTCGTCATGGCGAGCCTTTAGAGAAAGAAACGAGTCGGCGCAATGGGTTGTGTAACCCGACTTTCAGAGCGGCGACGGCTCGTCCCCAGGCTGTTCCTTGCGCAGCAGGCCGGACCCGATGGCCTGTTCGAGGCGCATGACAGCATCCGCCAGCTTCTCGTCGATGACATGCAGATATTCAGTCCAGCCACCGACATGCCTGAGATCAGCCGCGCCGTCGGAAATGCCGCGCAGGCCGATCAGCGGGATATCGAACAGCTGGCAGGCGCGCAGGCAAGCGAAGGTCTCCATGTCGACCATATCGGCGGCGATTGCGTCATAAGCGCCGCCGGTGATGATGGCGCCGCCGGTCGACAGGCTGGCCTCCTTGATGTCGGGAATCCGAAACGGCAGCGGCACGGTCATCGGCAGGTCGAGAAACGGCGTTGCGCCCTTCTCGAACCCTAATGGCGAGGCGTCGATGTCGCGATAGCTGACCGAGACGGCCTGGTAAATCTCCGTCTGCTCCAGCGTGCGGCTGCCGGCGGAGCCGAGCGAAACGACGAGATCGGGCAGCGTCTTCTCGGATTTCAGCCAGGACAGTTCGGCGCCGAGGCGCACGCCTGCCTCGACCGGGCCGACGCCCGTCATCAGCGGCGTGAACAGTTTCTGCAGATGCGGACCGTACTCGGCCTGCGCGGCCATGACGAAGAGGACATTTTTGCCGCCAATGCGCGTAATCTTGGCCATCAGCCTGCAATCCCATCACGCCCGACCACCGTCATCATCGTCCCGGTCATGGTGGCGATCAGCTTGGCCTCGCCGTCGACGGCGAAGGCGTAGGCCTGGCCGTCGGCGACGATGATGGTGCGGCCGGGTTTGGTCACCGAGCCGCGGAACAGGAAACGCTCGCCCCTGCCCGGCGCCAAAAGATTGACCTTGAACTCGATGGTCAGCACACCGGAATTTTCCGGCATCAGCGAAAACGCGGCATAGCCACAGGCCGAGTCCAACGCCGTCGAAATCACGCCGGCGTGCAGGAAACCATGCTGCTGGGTGAGTGCCGCCGAATAGGGCATCTCGATCTCGATGATGCCTGGCGTCACCAGCGTCAGCTCGGCGCCGATCGTCGCCATCGCCTGCTGGCGCGCGAAGGACGCCCTGACGCGATCCTCATAGTCGGGAGCCGGTACGATCTTTGCTGCCATGGCTGTCGCCCTGATTGATCTGCAAAAGCTTATTGCAGAGGCTTGAACGCCGCGCAAATGCTTTTGCTGCACTGCAGCAAAGCGCCGCCTGCCATCAAGGGGACGAGAGCCGGCTGAAGACTGCCGATTTGCGGCAAGGCTCAGGCCGCCCGGCGCAGCGCGCAGAAATAGAACCCGTCAGTGCCGCTCAGCGCCGGCGACAGGGAGATGTCGCTTGTCTTGCCGATCCGCGCGGCCGCCGCATGGCCGGGGAAGCTGATGTCCCAGAGCGCGCGATGATCTACCGGGGCAAAGCCCTTGTGCCGCTCGCGGAAGGCGGCGATCTGCTCGCCATTCTCGTCGTCGAACACCGAACAGGTGATGTAGACCAAGAGGCCACCAGTTTTGACATAGGTTTTAGCGGCATCGAGGATCGCCGACTGTTCGTTCTTGCGGGCATCGAGCTGTCTCTGTGTCAGCCGCCATTTGGCATCGGGACGGCGCCGCCAGGTACCGCTGCCGGTGCAGGGCGCATCGACGAGCACGATGTCCATATGGCCCGTGAGGGGGCTAAGTTCTGCCGGCTTGGTGACCACCTGCACGTTGCGGTTTTCCGAACGGCGGATGCGGTCGAAGATCGGCGCCAGCCGCGCCTTTTCGGTGTCGTGGGCGAAAACCTGGCCTTTGTTGGCCATCGCCGCCGACAGGGCCAGCGTCTTGCCGCCGGCGCCGGCGCAGAAGTCGAGCACCTGCATGCCGGCTTGCGCCCCGGCCAGCGCCGCAACGATCTGCGAACCCTCGTCCTGGACCTCGAACCAGCCTTTCTGGAAGGCGGGCTCAGCCTGCACATTGGGATGCCGGCCATCGCCGTCGATGGGCGGAATGCGGATGCCTTGCAGCGCGATAGCGGCCGGTTTGGCGCCGGTGTCGGCGAGTTCTGCCAACACTTTGGCACGGTCGGATTGCAGCGTGTTTACCCTTATATCGAGCGGCGGGCGAGTGGCCAGAGCTGCGCCCTCCTCGACCCAGCCTGCGCCAAAGGCTCGCTCGAACAGCGGCGCGCACCAGTCGGGCACGTCTGCCCGCACCGCCTCCGGCGCGTCTTCAGGCCGGCGTTCGGCCAGCGCCTGCAACTCGGCGGCACTGAGCAGCGGCGGCGCGAACTTGTCGCCGTCGAGCGCATCGTTGAGCGTTTGCGCCGTCTGGCTCCATTCGATCAGCAGCGCGCCGAAGCCGATGGCGCGCGGTGTTTCTTCACCGAGCAGCCAGCCGGCAGAGCGCTTATGGCGCAGCGCATCGTAGACAATGTTGCCGATCGCCGCGCGGTCGCCGCCGCCGGCAAAGCGATGCGACAGACCCCAATCCTTCAGCGCATCGGCCACCGGCCGGTGGCGCCGGCCAATGTCTTCCAGCACTTCAATGGCTGCCGCCAGCCGTCCACCCAGTCGCATCCATCATTCCATTCAATCAAGCTTCCCGGCTTGCTCTTAGAGCCTTTCACGTCGAGATTGAACCCCGCTCGCATTCGCGGCAACGAGACTACCCCGATCGCGGTCGGCGAATTTCCCGGCCGGCAAATGTGCGCCCGCCGGCGACAACAAATCCCAAATAGATGCAGGGTCTCTAATGTTGGAAACTAGCCGCCGCAAGCATAACCTGTGGCGCAACTGCTCTGCTTTCCAAGCTTTTACGTTGGGAATACTCTCTGCACCATGATTCGCGGCGCAGAAAACGCGAACCCGCGGATCGATACGAGGAGAGGGCAATGAAAACGTATCTTGCGGAAGTTCTAGGGACATTTTTGTTGGTGTTCATCGGCACGGCGTCGGTGGCGACGGGCGGCTTTCTGGCCGACCTGCCGCTCGGCCAGGAAGCCATCGGCCTGGCGTTCGGCATCGGCCTGATTGCGGCTGCCTATGCGGTCGGCCCGATTTCCGGCGCGCATCTCAATCCAGCCGTCACACTCGGTGTCTTCCTTGCCGGCCGGCTGTCGGCCAAGGATGTGATCCCCTATTGGATCGCGCAGGTCATCGGCGCCATCCTGGCCTCGCTGGCGCTGTGGATCATCGTTTCCGGCCAGACCGGCGGACACACCACCGGCTTCGGCGCCAATGGCTGGGACGTGGCGAAATGGGGGATGAGCTCGGCCTTCCTGTGGGAGCTGATCGGCACCTTCACCTTTGTCACCGTCATCCTCGGCGTCACCGCGGAAAAGCACTCGACGGCGTTCGCCGGGCTGGTCATTGGCCTGACCCTGGCAGGGCTGCACTTCGCCATGATCCCGGTGACCGGCACCTCGGTCAATCCGGCACGTTCGATCGGCCCGGCGCTGTTTACCGGCGGCGCCGCACTCAGCCAGCTCTGGCTGTTCATCGTCGCGCCGCTGATCGGCGGCGCCATTGCCGGTGTCGTCGCCAAGGCGCGCATCTTCGAAAAGGACTGATTTTCGAAAGCAGAAACAAAAAGGCGCGGGCCTCGGCCCGCGCCTTTTTGTTGGGAGGGCTGCGATCAGCCGACGATGTCGAAGCGGTCGGCGTTCATCACCTTGGTCCAAGCCTTGACGAAATCGCCGACGAATTTCGGCCCGGCATCAGCCGACCCGTAGACCTCGGCCAGCGCGCGCAACTGCGCATGCGAGCCGAAGATCAGGTCGGCGCGGGTAGCCGTCCATTTGACTGCCTTGGTCTTGCGATCGCGCGCTTTGTAGACCTCATGCGAGCCCGGTTCGGAGGCTGGATCCCAAACGGTGCTCATCGACAGCAGGTTGACGAAGAAGTCGTTCGTCAGCGTGCCCGGCCTGTCGGTGAGCACGCCATGCTTTGAGCCACCGGCATTGGCGCCAAGCACACGCAGGCCGGCGACCAGCACCGTCATCTCCGGCGCCGTCAGATTGAGCAGTTGCGCCCGGTCGACCAGCAACGCTTCGACCGACATCAGCAACTTACCACTGACATAATTGCGGAAGCCATCGACTTTCGGCTCAAGCGCGGCGAAGGAATGAATGTCGGTCTGCGCCTGCGAGGCGTCGGTGCGGCCCGGCGTGAACGGCACCTTCACCGCGTTGCCGCCATCCGTCGCGGCCTTCTCGACCGCGGCGACACCACCGAGCACAATGAGGTCGGCCAGCGACACCTTCTTGCCGCCAACGTTGAACTCCTTCTGGATGGCCTCGAGCTTCGCCAGCACCTTGGCCAGTTCGGCCGGCTGGTTGACCTCCCAGTCCTTCTGCGGTGCTAAACGAATGCGCGCGCCATTGGCGCCGCCGCGTTTGTCGGAGTTGCGGAAGGTCGAGGCCGAGGCCCAGGCGGTCGAAACCAGTTGCGAAACGGTGAGGCCCGAAGCCAGGATCTTGGCCTTCAGGGAAGCAATATCCTGGTCGCTGACCAGTTCATGGTCGACTGCCGGCACCGGATCCTGCCACATCAGCTCTTCCTTCGGCACCAACGGGCCGAGATAGCGCACGATCGGACCCATGTCGCGATGGGTGAGCTTGAACCAGGCGCGGGCGAAGGCGTCGGCGAACTGCTCGGGATGCTCATGGAAACGCCGCGAGATCTTCTCATAGGCCGGGTCGACACGCAGTGCGAGGTCGGTGGTGAGCATCGCCGGTGCATGGCGCTTTCCCGGATTGTGCGCGTCCGGCACCGTAACCGCGCCGGAGCCGCCTTTCGGCGTCCACTGATGGGCGCCGGCGGGGCTCTTGGTCAGTTCCCATTCGAAGTTGAACAGATTGTCGAAGAAGTTGTTGCTCCACTTGGTCGGCGTCGTCGTCCAGGTGACTTCGAGGCCTGACGTGATCGCATCGCCGGCAATGCCGGTGGCATGCTTGCTCGACCAGCCGAGGCCCTGCGCCTCGATGCCGGCGCCTTCCGGTTCGGCGCCAACAAGGGCTGCATCACCGGCGCCGTGGGTCTTGCCGAAGGTGTGGCCGCCGGCGATCAGTGCCACGGTCTCTTCGTCGTTCATCGCCATGCGCCCGAAGGTCTCACGGATGTCGCGCGCCGAGGCCAGCGGATCGGGCTTGCCGTTCGGGCCTTCCGGATTGACGTAGATCAGGCCCATCTGCACGGCGCCGAGATGGCCGTGCAGCTCACGGTCGCCGGAATAGCGCTTGTCGTCGAGCCACTTGGTTTCCGAACCCCAGTTGACGTCCTGCTCGGGCTCCCAGACATCGGCACGGCCGCCGGCAAAACCAAAAGTCCTGAAGCCCATCGATTCCAGCGCGACGTTGCCGGTGAGGATCAACAGGTCGGCCCAGGAAATCTTGCGGCCGTATTTCTGCTTGATCGGCCACAGAAGCCGGCGCGCCTTGTCGAGATTGGCGTTGTCCGGCCAGCTGTTCAGCGGCGCGAAACGCTGCTGGCCGGCGCCGGCGCCACCGCGGCCGTCGCCGATGCGATAGGTGCCGGCGCTGTGCCAGGCCATGCGAATGAACAGCGGCCCGTAATGGCCGAAGTCGGCCGGCCACCAATCCTGCGAATCCGTCATCACCTTGTGCAGGTCCTTGATCACCGCATCGAGGTCGAGGCTCTTGAACTCCTCGGCATAGTCGAACGCCTCGCCCATCGGGTCCGAAAGGTTCGACTGCTGGTGGAGAACGCTGATGTCGAGCTGGTTCGGCCACCAGTCACGATTGGTCCTGCCGGACGTTCCATGCGCGACCGGGCATTTGCCGGCGCTGTTGTCGTCGGTGTTCGCGTCCATCTTAGCCTCCGAATTGCTGATTTTCTGTGTTGGTTTTCCGGGCCGGCCGGGAGCCGCGCCACTCTGGAATGGTTCCAGACTAGGCCGTCTCCTCGATAAAAACAAATTGCCTTTCCTGTTTGTTGCGATAGGTTTTTCTTATGATTGGTCTCACCGTCCGGCAGATGCAATATTTCGAGGCTTTGGCGCAAACGCTGCATTTCGGCCGCGCCGCAAAACTGGCTGGCGTCAGCCAGCCGGCGCTGTCCGCGCAGATCGCCGAGATGGAGCAAAGGCTGAACTGCCGGCTGTTCGAGCGCGGCGGCAAGACGGTGCGGATGACGGAAGAGGCGCAAGCGCTGCTGCCACGCATCGAGCGCATCCTTCGCGATATCAGCGAGGTCGAGACGACGGCGCGGCGCGGCCGCCCGGCGATGGAAGGGCGCTTCCGGCTCGGCATCATCCCGACGGTGGCGCCCTATCTGCTGCCGCATGTGCTGCCGGAGTTGAAGCGGCACTTTCCGTCCCTGCAGCTCGAACTGCGCGAAGCAGTCACCGCATCGCTGGTCGAGGACACGGCAACGGGACGGCTCGACGCCTTCATCGCCGCCCTGCCGCTCGACCAGCCGGGCCTGGTCACCGAAGAACTGTTCGCCGATCGCTTCTTCCTCGCCGTGCCGGCCGGCGACCCCGCCTTCGCCTCGCCGCCGGTGCCGCCGGAAAGCCCGGCGCTGGAGCGGCTGATGCTTTTGGAGGAAGGCCACTGCCTGCGCGAACAGGCCCTCGCCCTGTGCGGCAGCGTGCGGCCGGTGGCGATGGCAAGCTACGGCGCGACCAGCCTGACGACGCTGCTGCAGATGGTGGCGCATGGGCTCGGCGTCACGCTGATCCCGGAAATGGCGGCAGGTCCAGCCGGCGCCATCCAGGATTTGAAGATCGTCCCGTTCCAGGAACCGATGCCGCAACGCACGATCTGCCTGGCGTGGCGCCGCAGCAAGGTGCGGCATGACGAGTGCGTGGAACTGGCGAAGATCATTCGCGGGCTGGATGCGGCGGTGCTGGGGGTTTGATGCGCGTTGGAGGCGACTCTATTCTTCACTGATAGGCCGGTCACATGTTGTCCTTGACGACCTTCTGACATTGCGGCGTCTGGTCGTTCAGATGATCGTTCAGGCGCTTGATCATACGCCCGCCGCCTTGTTCCATGGCTTTGCAGAATTCTCGTAGTCAGCCTGGCAGGCCTCGTAGGGCCGTAACAGGCTTTATGCCTCACACCATACTGTCCCGACTATTTGATGTAGACGAGCACGTACCTGTTTTTGTAGGGCTGGTAGTATTTCGTGCCGCACTTCCAGACCACGATCCCACCGCTATAAGTGGTCTTCACGCAGCCCGTTGGAAGTGTCGTAATGTAGATGGTGGTCTTCTGGATGAAGACCGTCTTTGCTTCCGCTGATGCGATTAAACCGAATCCAGAGGCGCCTGCCATCGACGAAATCGTGAGCAAAGCTCCAATGGCAAATATGCGCGCAAACAAACCGCGTCTGACCATAGGTTTCCCCTCTCCTTAACCTGCAGCCTCTCTAATATAGCATCAGCGAGCGAAAGCCTCAACAGATCGATTGATTCCGTTCCATTGAGGCGCGGCCAGATCATCGATGCAGCCCCGGCATAGCCCGACCCTGCATCAGTGGCCGGCAACAATTTCATGGCACAAAGATCAGAAACACATACGTAAAAAACACCACGATATGGACCATGCCGGTCAGGAACGTGGTTCTTTCGGTACTGAAGCTTACGGCGCATGTGAAAAGCGCCAGGACCAAGAGGACCGCGTCAGCCGCCGGCAGCCCCAGGGTCAAACCCCTCCCCGTTAGCAGGCTGGCGGCTGCTACTCCCGGTATCGTCAGGCCGATCGTGGCGCAGGCTGAACCCATCGCGACATTCAAGCCGCGCTGCAACTCATTGTTGAGCGAAGCGCGAATTGCCGAAATGGCCTCCGGCATCAACACCAGCCCTGCGATCATTGCTCCGACAATGCTGTCGGCCTGGGTCACCTGGTAGGCAACGAGCGTATCTTCAACGCTTGCGGCGACCTGCTCGGCAAGCATAACAATTCCGATCAGCCCGGCCACCAGCAGCACAGCGCTGACAAAGATGTTCTCGTCAGATGCCATTCGCACCGAAACGTGGTGCTCTTGTCCCTCGACAAAGTCTTCCCGGTGCCGGACAGTCTGCGCGAACACGAAGCTTGCATAGAGCAGTACTGAAAGGGAACTGACGAAACCAAGTTGAGCTGCCGAGAACGTGCCGGGACCCGTGGTCTGGGTGTAGGTCGGCAGAATAAGCGTCATCACGGTCAGCGCGGTCAGCACCGCCAGATAGGCACTGGTCCCTTGCCGGACGATTGCCTGCTTGCGATGAAGCCAGCCGCCAAGCGTGAGGCATATGCCGACGACGCCGGTTGAAGTGATCATCACCGTCGAGAAAACGGACTCGCGCGCCAGCGTCGGATTGTTTTCTCCGTGCAACATCATAGAAACGATGATCGACACTTCGATCGCCGTCACCGCAAAAGTCAGCACCAAGGTTCCATAGGGCTCCCCCACGCGCCGGGCGACTGCCTCGGCATGGTCGAGCACCACGAAAATGGTGGTGAACATGATCGCGCTCGACAGCGCGCCAACGAGGATTCTGAGGTTCAGCGATCCTTGGTCGACCGAAAGGCCGCTGGCCCTCACCGCGAGAGCCATTGCCAAGGCACCCAAAGGCATCACCCAAGACACCACCGATCGCCCGAAACCGCCCGATGGGGCCTTGGATGTTGCAACCTTGGGCGTTTGCGTAGGCCTGTCTTCAAGCATCCAGCCAACATTCCACGAGACCAGCGGGCCTTGCCGGCCAGCGTTCGCTGATCCCGCTCAGTCGTCGGATAGGCCGAGCCCTAGAGCACTCTATCCCAATTCCGGAGGCAAAATCACCGCGCACTTTTGCTGGAATTGCCTTGGTGCCCTATTGGGGCGTGTTCTCCTTGACGACCTTCTGGCATTGCGGCGTCAGGTCACTCAGATGATCGTTCAGGCACTTGATGATGCGGCCTCCGCCCTGCTCCACCCCCTTGCAGAATTTCTCGTAGTCAGACTGGCAGGCTTCGCGCTCGGCCGCAGTCTGTGCAAATGCGGCATTGGCCGTCACCTGAGTTGCCAGAAAAAGCACGCTTAACGCAATCCGCATGACAAACTCCCCAAAAAAAGCTAGGTTCACGCAATTTCACAGCAATATGATATATATACTGAAGTATTCAGAGGGGCAAAATGGTTTTCTCATGGAGGAGAGCGGCGCCGACGGCTGGTTCATTCGCATTTGCAGCAATTTTATTGTGCGCCTGCAGCAATGAAAACAGTTACGCGCCGCCCCCGCCACCCAAGATAGATGTAGCGCTTCCGGTCAAGCAGACAGTAACCCCCTATCTCGAGGCCACAGGCAGCGCCGCGGCGGTGAATACGACGCCGCTGGTTGCGCGCGTCTCCGGCTTCATCCAGGAAATCGACTATAAGGACGGAGATGAGGTCAAGGCTGGTACCCGGCTGTTCCTGATCGAACAGGATGCCTATAAATTGGCACTCGAACAGGCCCAGGCCGGGCAAGGTTCGGCCGACGCCTCCGCCAAGCAGTCCGGAGCCGACCTCAAGCGGCAGCAGGAGCTGCTATCACAGAAGATCATCTCGCAATCGACCCTCGATCAGTCCGCCGCCGCGGCGGATGTCGACGCCGCCAAGCAGAAGCAGAGCGCCGTCGACGTCGAGCAAGCCCAGCTCAATTTGAGCTACACCGAGGTCAAGGCGCCGTTTGCCGGCATCGTCGGCGCCCGCCAGGTGTCAATCGGGCAACTGGTTGGCGCCGGCAGCGCGACGACGCTGGCGACCATCGTTCAGCTCGCACCCATCTATGTCAACTTCAACATCTCGGAGCAGGACGTGCTGCGCATTCGCGCCGCCATGGCCAAACGGGGCCTGACCGGCCAGGACCTCAAGAAGATACCGGCCGAAGTCGGCCTGCAGAACGAGACAGGCTATCCGCACAAGGGAATGCTGGACTACGCCTCCCCTGAGGTTACGGCCACCACCGGCACACTCGCGGTGCGCGCCGTGCTGCCCAACGACGATCGGGCATTGCTTCCGGGTTACTTCGTGCGCGTGCGCGTGCCGCTGGGAGAGGAACCAGACATGCTGTTGGTTCCCGACCGAGCGATCGGAAGCGACCAGAGGGGTCGCTACCTGCTCGTTGCAGGAAAGGACGACGTCGTCGAGGAGCGTCCGGTCGAGATCGGCCAACTTGTCGGTGCCTTACGCGTGATCAGCAAGGGGATCACCGCGGAAGACCGCGTCCTAGTCTCCGGCTTGCTGACGGCCGTGCCCGGCCAGAAGATCGAGCCGCAGGTGAAAACGCTGGAAGCGGCTGCGGCCGACGGCGCTGCCCAATGATCTCCAAATTCTTCATCGAGCGGCCTGTCCTGGCCAATGCAATCGCCGTCCTCATGGTCGTCATCGGCCTGGTCTCGCTCTTCGGCCTGCCGGTGGCGCAATATCCCGACGTGGTGCCGCCGACCGTTTCGGTGACCACCCGCTATCCTGGCGCCAGCGCGCGCTCGGTTATCGACACGGTGGCGCTGCCGATCGAGCAGCAGGTCAACGGCGTCGAGGGCATGCTCTACATGCAGTCCTTCTCCGCGTCGGATGGCAGCTACAATCTGACCGTCACTTTCCAGATCGGCACGGATCTCGACCAGGCGCAGGTGCGTGTCCAGAACCGGGTGTCCACTGCGCTCGCATCGCTGCCGCAGGCAGTGCAGCTGCAGGGCGTCAACGTCCAGAAGAAATCGACCTCCATTCTCGAGATCGTCACGCTGACGTCGCCGGACAAACAATACGACAGCCTTTATCTCGCCAACTACGCAACCATCCGGCTGAAGGACGAGCTCTCCCGGATACCAGGTGTCGGCAACGTGAACGTGTTCGGCGCCGGGCAATATTCGATGCGCGTCTGGCTCGACCCGCAGAAGATGCAGGTGCGCGGCCTTACCACCCAGGACGTCGTCCAGGCCCTGCAGCAGCAAAGCGAGCAGGTCACCGCGGGCCAGGTTGGCGCGCCGCCGGCGCCCGACGGACAGTCCTTCCAATATACGATCGAAGTGTCCAGCCGCCTTGACGACCCCGATCAGTTCGGCGCGGTGATCGTTAAGACCGGCGCCAGCGGCGACCTGACCCGCGTGCGCGACGTCGGGCGGGTCGAGCTCGGCGCCCAGACCTATGGGCAATTCTTCAATCTCGATGGCCATCAGGCGGCTGGCCTGGCCATCTTCCTGTCGCCGGGCGCCAACGCGCTCAACGTGGCCGGCAAAGTCGAGGCCAGGATGAAGGACCTGTCTGGCGAGTTCCCGCAAGGCCTTGCTTACTCGATCCCGTTCAACACCACGATCTTCGTCAGCCAAGCGATCGACGAAGTCTACAAGACGCTGCTTGAAGCCGCGGTGCTGGTGCTGATCGTGATCCTGCTTTTCCTACAGGACTGGCGGGCGATGCTGGTGCCGGCAACGACCGTGCCGGTGACCATCATCGGGGCCTTCGCGGCGATGCTCGCGCTTGGCTTTACCGTCAACCTGTCGACCCTGTTCGCCATCGTGCTTGCCATCGGTATCGTCGTCGATGACGCCATCGTTGTGGTCGAGGGGGCCGCGCACAACATGGAGCGCGGCATGTCCGGCCATGATGCGGCGGTCGCGGCCATGAATGCGCTGTTCGGGCCGATCATCGGCATCACGCTTGTGTTGATGGCGGTGTTCCTGCCGGCTGCGTTCCTTCCCGGCCTGACAGGGCAGATGTATGCGCAATTCGCATTGGTGATCGCGGCAACGGCCTTGATCAGCGCCGTCAACGCGGCAACGCTGAAGCCCACGCAGTGCGCGACCTGGCTGAGGCAGCCGGTGCCGCTGGACAAGCGAAACGCCTTCTTCCGCGGCTTCAATGCCGTCTATCAGCGCGCGGAAAACGGCTACGCCCGGCTGATCGGATCCATGGTGCGCCACAGCACGGTGATGGGCATAATCGCGTTGCTCATCATTGGCGCGGCGGGCTACGGCATGTCGCGCGTAGCCACCGGTTTCATTCCGATCGAGGACCAAGGCTATCTGCTCGCTTCGGTGCAACTGCCTGACGGCGCGTCCCTCGGCCGTACGCAGGAGACGCTGCAGCAGATTTCGAAGATCGCCAAAGCAACGCCGGGCGTAGACCAGGTGGTGACGATCGCCGGCTTGTCGGCCCTCGACAACAACTCGACTTTAGCAAATGCCGGCGTTGCCTACATCATCCTCAAGGACTGGAGCGTGCGGGGCAAGGGTGAGGATCTCGCCTCGCTTTATGCGACACTGAACAAGAACCTGTCAGACACGGCGGACGGCAATGTCCTGGTGCTGCCACCGCCGCCGATCCAGGGCATCGGCAACGCCGCCGGCTTCACCATGCAGGTCGAGTTGCGTGACGGCAGTTTCGACCTTGCGAAATTGCAGGGCGCGACCAGCGCGCTGACCAGGGCAGCAGCGACGCAGTCCGGCATCCAGCGCGTATCGGCAACGTTCCGATCCAACGTCCCGCAATACCAGGTCGAATTCGACCGTGAAAAGGTACAGATGCTCGGGCTGACCACCGACCAGGTGTTTCAGACGCTCGCCGGCTATCTAGGCTCCACCTATGTCAGCCAATTCAACAAGTTCGGGCGGGTCTTCCAGATCTATGTGCAGGGCGATTCTCAGTTCCGACTGTCGCCCGAGGACATCGGCCGCTTGACGGTGCGCAACCAGAACGGCGATATGATCCCGCTTGGCACGGTGCTGACGGTCACGCCAAGCGTCGGCCCCTCGCTGATCAGCCTCTATAACCTCTATCCCTCCGCATCGATCCTTGGCGTGCAGGCGCAGGGTTTCTCATCAGGTGATGCGATCAAGCTGATGGAAGCGGCCGCGGCCGACACGCTGCCGCCCGGGACCGGCTACGACTGGACTGCACTCTCCTTCCAGGAAAAGCTCGTCGGCAGCCAGATCTACCTGGTGTTCGGCATGGCACTGCTGTTGGTCTATCTGGTGCTGGCGGGCCAGTATGGGAGCTGGCTGGCGCCGATCTCGATATTGCTCGCCGCGCCGCTTTCGCTGGTCGGCCCGGTGCTGGTCCTCACCGGGCTCGGTATCGATAACAACCTCTATGTCCAGATCGGCCTGATCCTGCTGATTGCGCTGTCGGCCAAGAACGCCATTCTGATCGTCGAGGTCGCGCGCGAATTGCGCGCCGCCGGCAGACCGATCATCGAGGCGGCGATCGAGGCCGCGCGCGCGCGCTTCCGCCCCATCTTGATGACGTCCTTCGCCTTCATCCTCGGCGTCGCGCCGCTGGTGCTGGCGACAGGCGCCGGAGCCAGTGCGCGCAAATCGATCGGCATCACGGTCTTCTCCGGCATGATCGCCTCCACCTGCCTTGCTGTTCTCTTCGTGCCTGCCTTCTTCGTGATCTTACAGCGGTTTGAGGAATGGCGCGCCGAGCGCAAAGGGAAGCGGGAGGTCACGTCCACGCTTGCCGGCTAAGGCACGGCAAGAGAGCCGCGTCCAACGACTACCAAGGAGATTTGCCTGCTATCGGACGCATCGCAACTTAGCCAAGGAAAATCGGACATGCTTTTCCACTCCCTCATCCGCCTCTTCGCTCTTGCGGGCGCTTCATTTCTGCTTGTCCCGACGGCGCCAGCCTGGGCGGTGAACGCCCAGATCGGTATCCTGAAATGCGACACCTCGACTGGCATCGGCGAAATCATTACGCGCAAACAGACAATGACCTGCGTATTTACCAAGAATGACGGCACGAAGGAAAATTACACCGGCTCCATCAACGAATTCGGCATTGAACTTGGCGACGTGAAGGAGGGCCATCTCATATGGGCCGTCGTGAGCGGTTCGGCTGCAAAGGACAATGGCCTGCTAACCGGAAAATATGATGGCGTCGATGCGGAAGCGGCCGCGGGCCTTGGAGTTGGCGCCGATGTCTTGCTTGGCGGAACTGAGAAAGCCTTTGCACTTCAACCACTCGCAGTCGAGGACGAAACTGGCATCAACATCGCGGCGGGGGTCGAGCAGATCGAACTCACTGCCGCAAATTAGTGGCCGCGTCCATACGAGACTACCCTGCCAAACCTGTACGGTAAGGCAAGATGCCTACCGGCGCGAGCTGCGGCTAAGTAACCGCTTTACGCCGTCTTCTGCACCACCAACCCCAACTCCTCCACCATCGCCTCGCGCATCAGAAACTTCTGCGGCTTGCCGGTCACCGTCATCGGCAATTCGGTGCGGAAGCGGATGTAGCGGGGGATCTTGTAGTGGGCGATCTGGCCGGCGCAGAAGTTCTTGATCTCCTGCTCGGTGGCGATCTGGCCCGGTTTCAGCACGATCCAGGCGCACAGCTCCTCGCCATATTTGGCGTCGGGAATGCCGAACACCTGCACCTCCTTGACCTTGGGATGGCGGTAGAGGAATTCCTCGACCTCTCTGGGATAGACGTTCTCACCGCCGCGGATGACCATGTCCTTGACCCGGCCGACTATGTTGCAATAGCCCTCTGCGTCGATGGTGGCGAGATCGCCGGTGTGCATCCAGCCATCGCTGTCGATCGCCTCGGCGGTCTTTTCCGCGTCGTCCCAATACCCCTTCATCACGGAATAGCCGCGGGTGCAGAGCTCGCCCGGCGCGCCGACGGCGACGGTGGCCCCCTCGGCGTCGATGGCCTTGACCTCGACATGCGGATGGATGCGGCCGACGGTGGAGACTCGTTTCTCCAGCGGGTCGTCGACGCTGCTCTGGAACGAGACGGGACTTGTCTCGGTCATGCCATAGGCGATGGTCACCTCTTCCATATGCATCAGCGAGACCACTTTCTTCATCACCTCGATCGGGCATGGCGAACCCGCCATGATGCCGGTGCGCAGGCTGGAGAGGTCGAAGCTGGCGAAGTCGGCGTGGTCGAGCATGGCGACGAACATGGTCGGCACGCCGTAGAGGCCGGTGCAGCGTTCCTGCGCCACCGCCTTCAGCGTTGCGCCGGCGTCAAAGCCCTCGCCGGGGAAGACCATGGTCGCGCCTTTGGTGACACAGCCCATCGTGCCCATCGACATGCCGAAGCAGTGGTAGAGTGGAACCGGAATGCAGAGCCGGTCGTCGACAGTGAGCTTGATGGCAGCGGTGACGAAATTGCCGTTGTTGACGATGTTGGTGTGGGTCAGCGTGGCGCCCTTGGGCGCGCCTGTCGTGCCGGAGGTGAACTGGATGTTGATGGCCTCGCCGGGCTTCAGCCCTTCGGAGATGCGGTCGAGGCTGTCATGCTCGTCGCGGCCGGCCATCGACAACACATCGGCGAAATTGAACATGCCGGGCGAATTGTCGTCGCCCATGCGGATGACGATCTTCAGCGTCGGCAGTTTCTGCGCCTGGAGCTTGCCGGGAGTGGCCTTGGCGAGCTCCGGCGCCAGCGTCTCAATCATGCCGAGATAGTCGGAGGTCTTGAAACTGGCCGCCGTCACCAGCGCCTTGCAGCCGACCTTGTTGAGGGCATATTCGAGCTCGGTCAGCCGGTAGGCCGGGTTGATGTTGACCAGGATCAGGCCGATGCGGGCGGTGGCGAACTGCGTCACCAGCCATTCCCAGCGGTTGGGCGACCAGATGCCGACGCGGTCGCCCTTTTCGAGGCCAAGCGCCAAGAAGCCGGCGGCGAGCGTGTCGACGGTGTCCGACAGTTCGCTCCAGGTGAAGCGCTTGTCCTGGCCGACGAAGACGGCAGCATCCTGCGTGGCGTATTTGCTGACCGTGTCGGAAAACAGCTCGGGGATTGTCTTGTTGAGCAGCGGCACCGAACGATCGCCCGAAACATGCGCCCGGCCATCGAGCGGAGCGATGAACGTCCTGCCGCGCTCGCGCAGATTGGTGGCGTTGTTGAGTTCGTCGAGATTGATCGCCATCGCCGTCTCCTCCCGGGATAGGCCGAACCTATCAGCCTGATGGGGCGGTGGAAATCCCGTCGATGGTACCCCTCTCCCCCTCGAGGGGAGGGTGCCGAGCGAAGCGAGGCGGGTGGGGTCACCTCAACTGCCTCGACCTCTATCTGGCTTTGACCAGAGATGGAGCACTGCCGTAGCGACCCCACCCGTCCAGCCGCCTTCGGCGGCTGTCCACCCTCGCCTCAAGAGGGAGGGAGGGCGCTCATCTTCGCGGCGATATCGCGCAACAGCGCCTCATCGGGCGCAGCACGCACCTTTTTCGAGGCCGCGAGGCAGGCCTGCGACTTCAGCACAACACCATCCGCCAGCACCTTGAGATGGTTGGCGCGCAAGGTCGAGCCGGTGGTGGTGATGTCGACGATGACGTCGGCAAGGCCTGCCGCCGGCGCGCCTTCGGTGGCGCCGAGGCTTTCGACGATGCGGTAGACCTGGATGCCGTGCTTTTGCGAGAAGAATTGTTGCGTCAGCCGCCAGTATTTGGTGGCGATCCTCAGCCGCCGGCCATGGCGCTGGCGAAAATCGGCGGCGACATCGTCGAGGTCGGCCATGGTGTCGACGTCGAGCCAAATGCCGGGCACGGCGACGACCACATCGGCCTGGCCGAAACCGAGGCGAGCGACGATCTCGGCGCGCGCTTCCCAGTCGGCAAGGTTTTCGCGCAGCAGATCTTCGCCGGTGATGCCTAGATCGACCGAGCCTTGGCCGATCTCGCCGGCAATTTCCGATGCCGACAGGAACGCCACCTCGATGCCTTCAGCGCCATCGATGCGGGCGCGGTACTGGCGCTCGTCGCCGGGCAGGCTGACGGCAAGGCCGGCCTTGGCCAACACCTCCAGCGCCTGCTCCTTGAGCCGGCCTTTCGACGGGATTGCCAGCGTGATCATTGCGGCTCTCCCCGCAGCGCTTCGATGCGGTCGAGCCAGACGGAGAAGCCGACGCCGGGGATCGGCATTTTCGCGCCAAGCAGTGTCAGCAGCCGGTCGTAACGGCCGCCGCCGGCCAACGGCCGCTCGCCACCTTCAGCCGCGATCTCGAAGACGATGCCGGTGTAATAATCCAACGGACGGCCGAAAGCGGCGTCATAGCGGATTGTTTGCATCGGCAGGCCGTGCGCCTCGATCGCCTTGGCGCGGGCGGCAAATTTTTCGAGTGCCGCGCCCAGCGAAAGCCCGGCAGAGGCGGCGAAGCTTTCGAGCGCAGCACTCGCGCCGTCGAGCGGCACGTCGATGGCGAGAAAATCCTTCAGTGCCGCGAAGGCTTCGTTCGACAGCCGTACGCTGCGCAGTTCGGCCTTCTCGATCAGCCGCCGGGCAATATCGGCGGGCGCGCGTCCGCCTGACGCCAAAAGGCCCGCCTCTTCCATGCCACCAGCAATGTGGGCAGACAGCGCTTCGAGATCGCCGTCGAGCACAAGGGCCGCGACATCGCCGTCAAGCTGGCCGTTGCGCGGCGGGTTGGCGAGGTCGGCGAGAGCCGCCTGCAGCATCGGCGCGGAGCCGAAGGCGCGCGCCAACCGCATGCGCCAGCCGCGCGGCAGGCCGAGCGCCGCCAGCACCGCCTCGAAGATGGTCTGGTCGCCGAGCATGATCGCCAGGGGTTGGCCCGGCAGCACCAGCTGCAGCAGCGCGTGCGCATCGGCCAGCGAACGGGCGTCGGCCTCAGCCGTATCGCGGTCGCCGAGATCCTCGATGCCGGCCTGGAAAAACTCATTGCCGCCCTCGCGGCGCTGGCGAAACACTTCGCCGAGGTAGGAATAGCGGCGCGGCGTGCCGGCCTGGCTGGCTATGTGGTCGAGGCAGACGGGAATGGTGAATTCAGGCCGCAGGCACAGCGTCTTGCCGGTCTCGCTTTCGGTGAGAAAGATGCGGCGGCGCAGATCCTCGCCGGCCATGTCGAGGAACGGATCGGCCGGCTGCAACACGGCCACTTCCACCGCATGGGTGTTGCGGGTGGCGAAGAGGTTGGTGATTTCGGTTGCGATGGTGGGGCGGGAGGTCATGGGCAGCGCGAGGCACCCCCCTCTGGCCTGCCGGCCATCTCCCCCTCAAGGGGGGAGATCAGCAGCTTGACGCGCAGCGCCTCTTCTTCAACGCCGGAGATTGGCGAAAGCATGCACGACATCCAATCTCCCCCCTTGAGGGGGAGATGGCCGGCAGGCCAGAGGGGGGTGTTCAAGCGCCACCCTTCGCGCGATCGGCAGCCTGCGCCGCCAAAATCTTCTTCACTTCGGCGACCAGCTCGCCCTCCGCCACCGTCACCTGTGCAGGCCTTGCTGCCCGCCATTCGGCGTTGTCGGTAATCTCGGCCGACATGCGGGCGCCTTCTATCAGGTCTTTGATCTGCAGCTCGCCCTTGGCGCGCTCGTCGCCGCCCTGGATGATTGCGACTGGGCTGCCACGGCGGTCGGAATATTTCAGCTGCGCCTTCATGCCGGCGCCGCCGAGATACATTTCGGAGCGGATGCCGGCAGCGCGCAGTTGCGCAACCATCTTCTGGTAGCGGCCGAGGCTTTCGGTATCCTTGTCCATCACCAGCACGACGACCGGCGCGATGACATCGGTGGTGTCCAGCTTGCCGAGGTTCTTCAGCGCCGTCATCAGGCGGGAGACGCCGATGGAAAAGCCGGTCGCCGGCACTGGCTCGCCACGGAAGCGCGAGACAAGGCCATCGTAGCGCCCACCGCCGCCGACCGAGCCGAAGCGCACGATCTGGCCGTCCTCATTGGGGATCTCGGCCAGAAGCTCGGCCTCGAAGACGGGGCCGGTGTAATATTCGAGGCCACGCACCACCGAGGGATCTATCAGAATGCGATCCATTCCATAGCCCGCACTTCTAGCCAGACTCCGTATTTCCTCAAGCTGCTGATGTCCTTCAACGCAAAGGTCAGAGTTGTAGAACGTGCTGCCCTCTTTCAGAAGGAAATAGCTTTGATCAATTTCGTTGTTAAACAGATCACCCGCGCCGGCGGCTTTGCGCATTGCATCGGCTGACTTGTTTGCCTGTTCGATAAACTCCATGAGCTGATCTACCTGAGCATCAATCAGCCCTGCACCTTTTGTAAAATCTCCGCTTTCGTCCTTGCGTCCTGCCCCGAGAAGTAGGCGCACCCCTTCGACACCCAGCTTGTCCAGCTTGTCGATGGCGCGCAGCACCGTCAGCCGGCGGCCGGCATTCTCATCGCCGCCAAGGCCGATCGCTTCCAGCACGCCATCGAGCACCTTGCGGTTGTTGACGCGGATGACGTAGTCGCCGCGCTTGATGCCCAGCGCCTCCATCACATCGGCCATCATCATCGCCATCTCGGCGTCGGCGGCGACGCCCGGCGTGCCGATGGTGTCGGCGTCGAACTGCATGAACTGGCGGAAGCGGCCGGGGCCGGGCTTTTCGTTGCGGAACACCCAGCCGGAGCGATAGCTGCGATAGGGTTTTGGCAGCCGCTCAAAATTCTCGGCGACAAAACGCGCCGTCGGCGCGGTCAAATCATAGCGCAGCGACAACCACTGCTCGTCATCGTCCTGGAAGGAGAACACGCCTTCGTTCGGCCGGTCCTGGTCGGGCAGGAATTTGCCGAGCGCATCGGTGTATTCGATCAGCGGCTGGTCGGCCGGCTCGAAACCATAGAGCTCATAGACCGAACGGATCGTCGCCATCATCTTCTCGACGGCGCGGATATCGTCGGCGCTGCGGTCGGCAAAGCCGCGCGGCAGCCGCGCTTTCGTCTTTTCCGATTTGTCGGCCATGGGATGGGTCTTTTCCGGTCAGCAGTGACTTAGTTCAAGCGCGCGTTTCCTAAACGATGCGACTGGGTGCGGCAAGGGTTAGCTCCCCTGCCTTCTCCCCTTGCGGGAGAAGGTGGATCGGCGCGCAGCGCCGAGACGTATGAGGGGTGTGCGAAGGATCACCGTCGGTGCCAAGCTGGAGCACCCCTCATCCGACCGAGCTTCGCCCGGCCACCTTGTCCCACAGGGGGGAGAAGGGAAGAGCGCCCAGGTCCGAAACAAAACGCACCAAAAGGAAACAATTCCGCCATCGGCGCGGCATCGTGCCGACACAATCGGAGCCGATAAGCGCGCCGAAACAAGGGGTTGGGGCCATGACTGCGGCACAGAAATTCGATATCAGAGACGACGGCTTGCATGAAGTCCGGCTGCGGCCGGCCGAGAGCCGTGCGCCGGTGACGGCGAGCCTCGGTCCGTTTGAGGTCACTGCCGACGAGCGCAAGGGCTCGACGATGCGCGAGGCGCTGATGACCGGGCTGCTGGTGATCTATCCGGCCTTTGCAGCGCTGGCGGCGATTGTTGCGGGGTTGTTTTTGACGGGCGCGAGTGGGGTGTGAGCTTACCCTCCCCCATGTGGGGAGGGTCGACGCGTAGCGTCGGGGTGGGGGGCAGCGCCAAGGGACCCCCACCCGCGCCTTCGGCGCGACCTCCCCACAAGGGGGAGGTAGGGGACAGCGCTACTTCGGCCGTTTGAACGCCTTCCTGTCCTTCTCGACCTCCTTGCGGCAAACACACCCTTCGAGATGGTCGTTGACCAGGCCCATTGCCTGCATGAAGGCGTAGACCGTCGTCGGGCCGACAAAGCTCCAGCCGCGCTTTTTCAGCTCTTTCGAGATCCTGATCGAGACCGCCGTCGTCGGATTGGCGCGCAGATGGGCGAGGTCGACGATTTCGGGTCGCTCCTCCTTGCCCGGCTCGAATTTCCAGAACCAGGCGGCGAGCGAGCCGAACTCATCGACCATTTCGCGCGCGCGTTTGGCATTGTTGATGGTCGAAACGATCTTGCCACGGTGGCGGATGATGCCGGCATTGCCAAGCAGGCGCTCGACATCCGTGTCGGTGAAGGCGGCGACCTTGTCGAAGTCGAAGCCGGCAAAAGCCTCACGAAAGTTCTCGCGCTTGCGCAAAATGGTCAGCCAGGACAGGCCGGACTGAAAGCCTTCGAGGCAGATCTTTTCGAACAGCCTGCGGTCGTCAACCACCGGCCGGCCCCATTCATGGTCGTGATAGTGCAGATAGTCCGGCAGGTTGCCGTGCCAGAAGCAGCGGGTGCCCCCGTCGGGGCCGGCGAGCAGACCGGTGTTGTCTTGTGCCATAACAAAAAGATCCGTTCGTTAGTGCGTTTTGTCCTGCATTTACCGGGGCTTTACCAGATTCCTGAACGCCGCGGTAACCACACCAAAAGGTTTACTGACAGAACGGCATTTTACGCATTCCGATTCATGTTTCGGTTGTGGCTTGGCGCCAAGGATCGCGCAACCGGGGGCAAGTTCCGCCTCCGTCCGTTCGACGATCAAGGTGCGTTCCGATGAAGATCTTTTTGCGTTCCGTGCTCGGCGCCGCAGCCATCCTGGCCGCCGGCGTCACCTCGTCTGCCGCCAACGACCGCTATGCCGACAGGCCGCCGGTGATGGTGAGCCCCGACCTTTCGGCACCCTGGGTGCTGCAGCTTGGCCGCGCGCCCGGCATCGTGCGCCAGAGCCGCCAGGTGATCCAGCAGTCGCGCGTTCGCTATGCACAGCCGGCGCAGCCCGACCGGGTGCGTACCGCTTCGGTGCAGGCTCCGGCCAACCGCATGGTGATGCGGCCGCAGATCAACCCGCTGTATCTGCCACAGGAAGTCGCCTATGACGGCCCGCAGAAGCCGGGCACGATCGTCATCGATACGACGCAGAATTTCCTGTTCCTGGTCGAGAAGAACGGCAAGGCGCGGCGCTACGGTGTCGGCACCGGCAAACCGGGCTTCGAATGGTCGGGCACCCACAAGATCACCAACAAGCGCGTCTGGCCCGACTGGCGCCCGCCGGCGGAGATGATCAAGCGCGAGGCCGCCAAGGGTCGCTATCTGCCGACCTATCTGGCCGGCGGCGAAGAGAACCCGCTCGGCGCCCGCGCGCTCTATCTCGGCACGACGGAATACCGCATTCACGGCACCAACCAACCCTGGACGATCGGCGGCGCGGTGTCGTCCGGCTGCATCCGCATGCGCAACGAGGACGTGGTTGACCTTTACGAGAGGGTCAATGTTGGAACGACCGTTGTCGTGATATAGTTGGCTACCGAATCAGCTGTCCGGAAGGCTAGGCCTTCAGGGATCGCAAAGGGTCTACGGGGGACGGGCCGTGTGGGGATGCGGCCAGTCAGGAAAGGGCAGCACGGGAAACCGCGCTGCCCTTTCTCTTTGAGGTAGGACCGGCTGCGCCTGGGCCAAGCTGTGCCAGAACGTCGCGCCGGGGGGATGACGGTTCGCTTTCATGCTGCCCTTGCCACATTTCCCCTGCTATAGGGGCGGCCAAATTCGCTACGAAGGTCCAGCCATGTCTCAGCCAGACGACAGCCGCTATCTCCGAGGCGGCCCGGTCGCTCAGCGCATCATCGCCGCCGTGCGCGAGGATGCTGCCATTGCTACCGCCGAGGGTTTTCCGCCCAAGCTTGTGTCGATCACCGTCGGCGATACCGATGCGGTCGATGTCTATGTGCGCAACCAGCGCGCCAAGGCCGGGCTCGCCGGCATCTCCTTCGAGGAGCGGCGCTTTGCCGCCGACATAACCGCCGGCGAACTCGAAGCGGCGATCCATGGCCTCAACGCCGATCCGCGCGTCACCGGCATCATCATCCAGCGGCCGGTGCCTGCACACATCCCGATCAAGACGCTGCAGGCGGCGGTGCATCCGCTCAAGGATGTCGAAGGCATGCATCCGGCCTCGATCGGCAACATCGTCTACAACCAGCTCGACCTCGCGCCCTGCACGGCAGCGGCCTCGGTCGAGCTGCTGAAGGAAACCGGCCTCGACCTCAAGGGGCTCGAAGTCGTCGTCGTCGGCCATTCCGAAATCGTCGGCAAGCCGATCGCCTTCCTGTTGATGAGCGAAGGCGCGACGGTGACGGTTTGCCATCACATGACACGCTCGGTGGCCGCCCATGCGCGCCGGGCCGACGCGCTGTTCGTCGCCGTCGGCAAGCCGAGGCTGATCAAGGCCGATATGGTCAAGCCCGGTGCCGCCGTCATCGACATCGGCATCAATTCCGAGATCGGGCCGGACGGGCAGAGCCGCATCGTCGGCGACGTCGACACCGAGAGTGTCAAGCACGTCGCGTCCTGGATCACACCCGTGCCGGGCGGCGTCGGCCCGATCACCGTGGCGATCCTGCTGCGCAACACCATGGTCGCGCTCAGCCGCCAGCGGGCACGCTACCAGGCGACGTATGGCGTGGTGGACAGGCTGGCGGCGGAGTAAGATACGGCGGCGCCAAGCCTCCTCATCCAGCCTCCGCTTCGCTCGGCTGACCTCTCCCCTTGGGGAGAGGAGACTTTCGACGTCAGCGCCAACCTCTTCTGCCGGACGGGGAGGAGGTGGCCGCGAAGCGGCCGGATGAGGGGGCTGGCGCCTACGATCGTCTTCTCACTCCGCAGCGACCAGCCTTCCCTCGGAGACGCCGTCCGGCTTCGGGCCGCCATAGGCCCAGTCCAGCAGCTTGATCGTGTGCACCACCGGCAGCTTGGCGGCCGAGGCGATCTGGGTGATGCAGCCGATGTTGCCGGTGGCGACGATTTCGGCGCCGGTCGCCTCGATGTTTTTCACCTTGCGGTCGCGCAATTTTGCGGAAATCTCCGGCTGCAGGATGTTGTAGGTGCCGGCGGAGCCGCAGCACAGATGGCCGTCGCGCGGCTCGCGGACGACGAAGCCGGCCTTGGCCAGCAGCTCCTTCGGCTGGCGGGTGACCTTCTGGCCGTGCTGCATCGAGCAGGCCGAGTGATAGGCGACGACGGTGCCCGGCTTGCGCACCGGCTCCGGCAGGTCGAGGGACGCGAGATATTCGGTGATGTCCTTGGCCAGCGACGACACGCGTGCAGCCTTGTCGGCATAGGCCGGGTCGAGCCGCAGCATGAAGCCGTAATCCTTGATGGTCGTGCCGCACCCCGATGCGGTGATGACAATCGCATCGAGCCCGCCCTGGTCGATGGCACGCGTCCAGGCATCGACATTCTGCTTCGCTGAGGCGAGGGCTGCTTCCTCGCGGCCCATATGATGGACCAGCGCGCCGCAGCAGGCCTCGCCCTGTGGCACCACGACCTCGACGCCAAGCCTGGTCAGCAGCGCGATCGTCGTCTCGTTGATGGCGGGATCGAGCACCGACTGGGCGCAACCGGTGAGGATGGCGACGCGGCCTTTTTTCGCCCCCTTGCCGGCATGGACGCCGGGAGAAGCCATTGGCGAGGCCGTCGGGATCGAGGCCGGCGCCAGCTTCAGCATCGCGCCGAGCGGCTTCAGGGCCGGCAGTTTTTCGAACAGGCCAATGAACGGCTTGCCCAGTCTCGCCAGTTTCAGCGCGGTGCGAAAGCGCGCGGGATAGGGCAGCACGAAGGCCAGCATGGCGCGGATCAGCCGGTCGAGCAGCGGTCGCTTGTAGGTCTCCTCGATATGGGCGCGGGCATGGTCGACCAGATGCATGTAATTGACGCCCGACGGGCAGGTGGTCATGCAGGCCAGGCAGGACAGGCAGCGGTCGATATGGGTGACGATCTCCTTGTCGGCCGGACGGCCGTTCTCCAGCATGTCCTTGATGAGGTAAATCCGCCCGCGCGGCGAATCCAGCTCGTTGCCAAGCGTCACATAGGTCGGGCAGGTGGCGGTGCAGAAGCCGCAATGCACGCATTTGCGCAGGATCTTTTCCGATTCCGCGACATGCGGATCGGCAAGCTGGGCAAGGGAGAAATTGGTTTGCATCTCGTTCTGATCCTAAGCCATGCGGCCGGGATTAAGGATGGCCTTGGGGTCGAACTCGGCCTTGAGCCTGGCCGACAGGGCCGCCAGATGCGGCGCCTGCGGCTCGAACACCGGCACGGCGGCGCGATGCGAAGGGGCGGCGCGCACCAGCGTCGCGTGACCGCCACCATGCTTTCTTATCAGCCCGCGCAGCAGGCCGGCCTCGGGATCGCCCTCCTCCACGCGCAGCCAGACCAGCCCGCCCTGCCAGTCGTAGAAGGCGCTGACACCGATCTGCATGCGCAGCGTCAGAACCATCTGATGGGCCTGCGACGGCGCCATGGAGACCCGCCAGACCGGCTTTTCGCTGCCATCGGCGAAGGGCGTGCAATCCCTGACGTCGAGCCAGACGGCATGTGAGGCATCGCCCGGAATCTCCTGCAGCGGGCCGGCGTTTTTCAGCAGAGCCTTCAGCGCGCCGATGCGGTAGGCGACCGAAGGCCCGAACCCTTCTACGCGCAGCAGCGTCGCGGCGTCAGCGCCGAGACTGCCGCCGGCAACGCGCGCGGCGATGCGTTCGGGCAGATGCGCGGCGCTCGACACTTCAGCGCTGGAGCCGAGCGCCAGCGCCATGGCGGGGACCGCCGCATCGTCGAGCAGACCACGGATGGCGAGCGTGACCTCGGTCTCGGCCGCCGGCAGCACCTTGAAGGTGACGTCGGTGAGCACGGCCAGTGTGCCCCAGCTGTTGGCCATCAGCTTCGACAAATCGTAGCCGGTGACATTCTTGACGACGCGCCCGCCGGACTTGAACGCCTCGCCGCGACCGGCAACCGCGTTGATACCCAGGATGTGGTCACGCGCCGCACCCGCCTTCAGCCGGCGCGGGCCGGACAGGTTTGCGGCAAGCACGCCGCCGATCGTGCCTTTGCCGGGCTCGCCGGCGAGCAGCGGACCGTAATCCATCGGCTCGAAGGCAAGCTGCTGGCCGTTGTGTGCAAGCAGGCTTTCGATCTCGGAGCGCGGCGTGCCGGCTTTCGCCGACAGCACCAGCTCAGCCGGCTCATAAAGCGTGACGCCGGTGAGTTTCGACAGGTCGAGCGTGTGCTCGCTCTGCTGCGGCCGACCGATGCCGCGCTTGGAACCGTGGCCGACGGTTTCCAGCGGCGATTCCTCCGCCGCCGCCCATTGCACGGTGGAGAGAACTTCGGCCGATGTGGTTGGGGTGAAGGTGGTCATGGGTGCGACGCGCCACTTGCGAGTGCAGAGACGTCGCGTTCCTTCGCGCCCCCCTCTGTCCTGCCGGACATCTCCCCCACTTGGGGGGAGATTGGCAGCTTCTCCGACCGCGCCTCTCTTGCGTCGAAGATTTGCGAAGGCCGAGATGACAGCTGATCTCCCCCCTTGTGGGGGAGATGTCCGGCAGGACAGAGGGGGGCGCGAAGGATCACCGACGTGCGAAATTCTAACCCCATCAAAACCTCGGAATATCCGGAAATGCCACCTGCCCGCGATGCACATGCATGCGCCCCAATTCCGCGCATCTGCGCAGTTGTGGAAACACTTTTCCCGGGTTGAGCAGATGATTGGGATCGAAGGCGCATTTGACGCGCATTTGCTGGTCGAGGTCGATCTGATTGAACATCTCCGGCATCAGGTCGCGCTTCTCGACGCCGACGCCGTGCTCGCCTGTCAAGACGCCGCCGACCTTGACGCAAAGCCGCAATATGTCGGCGCCAAAGCTTTCCGCCTTGTCGAGTTCGCCCGGCACATTGGCATCATAGAGGATCAGCGGGTGCAGATTGCCGTCGCCGGCATGGAAGACATTGGCGACGCCGAGCCCGTATTTCTCCGAGAGTTCGCGCATGCCGGCGAGCACGCGCGGCAGTTCCTTGCGCGGGATGGTGCCGTCCATGCAGTAATAGTCGGGCGAGATGCGGCCAACCGCTGGGAAGGCCGCCTTGCGGCCGGCCCAGAAACTCAGCCGCTCCTGTTCGGACTGCGAGATGCGGCAGGTGGTGGAGCCGTTCTTGTGGGCGATCGCCTCGACGAGACCGATCAGGTGATCGACCTCGACGCCCGGCCCGTCGAGTTCGACGATGAGCAGCGCCTCGACATCAAGGGGATAGCCGGCATGGACAAAATCCTCCGCGGCATGGATTGCCGGGCGGTCCATCATCTCCATGCCGCCGGGAATGATGCCGGCGCCGATAATGTCGGCGACGCATTGGCCGCCCTGCTCGCTCGTGGGAAAACCGATCAGCAGCGCGCGGGCCGTCTCCGGCTTTTTCAGGATGCGCACGGTGACCTCGGTGACGACGCCAAGCAGGCCTTCGGAGCCGGTCATGACGCCAAGCAGGTCGTAGCCTTCCGAGTCCAGATGATTGCCGCCGAGGCGCACCACCTCGCCGTTCATCAGCACCATCTCGATGCCGAGCACATTGTTGGCGGTCAGGCCGTATTTCAGACAGTGCACGCCGCCGGAGTTTTCCGCGACATTGCCGCCGATCGAGCAGGCGATCTGGGAGGATGGATCAGGCGCATAGTAAAAACCCTCCTGCTCGACGGCGGTGGTGATGCCGAGATTGGTGACGCCCGGCTGTGCGACGACGACGCGGTCGGGATAGTCGATCGCGAGGATACGGTTGAAGCGGCTCATGACCAGAAGCACGGCATCCTCGAGCGGCAGCGCGCCGCCCGACAGCGAGGTGCCGGAACCGCGCGGCACGACGCGGATGTTGCGGTCGTTGCAGTATTTCAGCACCCGCGACACCTGCGCCACCGTTTCCGGCAGCACCACGACCAGCGGCAATTGCCGGTAGGCGGTGAGACCGTCACTCTCGAAGGCGCGCATTCCATTCACGGCGTCGACCACGCCCTCGCCCGGCACGATGATGCGCATGTCGGCAACGATCTCGGCGCGCCTTCGCATCGTGGCGTCGTCTGGCTTGGGCATGACAAGGCCGGACATCGGCAGCGTCCTCCGCGTGACTGGTAAAAATCTTTTACCAGCCGTCGGCGCTTGTTGCAAATCCTGCTTTGGTCGAGCGCGCGGCAGGGTCCAGCGGCGAGCTTCCGCAGCGGCAATCTGCCGCTATGGATCTTCACCCTCCCCCTTGTGGGGAGGGTCGCGAACGAAGTGAGCGGGGTGGGGGTCGGCGCAGGCTGGAGCTTTACGAAGACCCCACCCCGATCCGCTACGCGGATCGACCCTCCCCACAAGGGGGAGGGTAAAAGTGCGCTTACTCGCCCGGATGTTTCGCCGGCTCGGAGTGCATCCGCCTCACACGCCGAACTCCCCACCAGACCAGCAGGATGGCGACCGGCACCGAAGCGGCGGTGACAATTTCGGGCGCGAAGGCATGGCCGAAGATCGAAGCGCCCTTGGCGACATAGCTGATGAGGCCGACGACATAGTAGGACACCGCTGCGACCGACAGACCTTCGACCGTCTGCTGCAGCCGCAGTTGCAGCCGGGCGCGGTTGTTCATCGACGCCAGCAAATCGCGGTTCTGCTTCTCCACCTCGACATCGACCCAGGTGCGCAGGAGCGTGGTGGCGCGGGTGAGTTTTCGCGACAGGTTGGCCTGGCGCTCCTCGACCGAACGGCAGGTGCGCATGGCGGGTGCTACGCGGCGCTGCAGGAAGCCGCCCCATGTGTCGTAGCCGGGCACGGCCTCTTCCTCCAGCGCTTCCAGCCGCTCGACCACGATGCCGTCATAGGCGCGGCTGGCGCCAAAGCGGTAGAGGCTGGAGGCGGCGTCGGCCTCCAGTTCGGCGGCAAGCTCGGTCAAATCGGCAAGCAGCGTCTGGCTGTCGCGGGTTTCAGTGACCTTCATTTCCAGCGTGGTCTGCGCAAGCCGGTCCTCGATGCGGCGGGCGCGGCCGGACAGCGTCATCGCCAGCGGCAGGCCAAGCATGGCAAGCGTCCGGTAAGTCTCGATGTCGATCAGCCGCTGCGACAGCGCGCCGGTGCGTGCCGGCGTCAGGCCGCGGTCCAGCAACAGGATGCGGGTCATGCCATCGCCATCCTGGCGGAAGTCGGTGATGATGGCGGCATTGCCGCGCTCGACCAGCGAATAGCACAGGCTCGTCGGGTCGAAGCCGGCAATCAGCTTCTCGGTCGCCTGCGTCCATTTGCGGATTTCGAGCCTTATCCCGGAAATGACCGTTCCCGGCGGCGAAAACCCGTTGCCGAAGGGAGAATCCTCCTGGGCCGCCCTGCCGCTTTCGGCAAGCGGCCCTTCCCACAGATAGGTCGAGAATTCCGTATGCCGCTCCCAGCGCAGCGTGCCCTTGCCCCACTTCATGGCGTGGTGGCGGGCGTGGCGGTCGGGCGCGGCGATGCCGAGACGCCGCGACAATTCGGAGAGCACGGCCATATCGACGCCGGAACCGCCTTCGGTCATGAAGGCGAGTTGCACAAGCACACGCGGCTTCTCGATCAGCGGATGCGGTCGGGCATGAACCTCGCCAAGCGCGCCGGGCCGTCCCTCATGCGCGGGAAAGCCCATCACGCTGCCCTGGGCGCGCGGCTGGAATTCGAGATTGGACGTCTCGTCCGACACGGCTGGTCCCCCTGTTCTCGACCCTTCGTGTTGTCGAGTCCTCTTGGGACAATCGATGGGGCGCGTAAACAGCAAAGTTTAGCCGAAGCGATTTCGCCGGCGCGGTGCGGAAAGCGACTGTGCCGCGCGAATTGGATAAATAATTTGACCAGTTGGCGACGCAGGCTTTATCTTGCACGACACCGCTTCAATTTCCCAGGCGCCCCCGTTGAGCGATATTTTCTCCAGGATCGAGCATTCGCGCACCGCCGACGAGGTTGTGCAGCAGATCGAAAGCCTGATCCTTGAAGGCGTGCTGCGCACCGGTGACCGGCTGCCGGGCGAGCGCGAGCTGGCGCGCCAGTTCGACGTGTCGCGGCCGATCCTGCGCGACGCGCTGAAGGCGCTGGAGGGGCGTGGACTGTTGACGACCAAGGCCGGCGGCGGCACCCATGTCGCCGATGTCATCGGCCAGCTGTTCACCAAGCCGGTGACCGACCTGATCTCCATGCACCGCAAGGCGGTGACGGACTATCTGGAATATCGCCGCGAGATCGAAGGCGTTGCCGCCGAATATGCGGCGCGGCGTGCCACAGCAGACGACATCGCGTTGCTCGACCGCATCATGGCGCGCATGGACGAGGCGCACCGCACCGGCGATTTCGACGACGAGGCGGAGATCGACGTCGAGTTCCATCACGCGGTCTGCGAGTGCGCGCACAACATCATCCTGTTGCACACGCTGCGCTCCTGCTACCGGCTGTTGTCGGAAGGCGTGTTCCAAAACCGGCTGCTGGTGTTCAGCGTGCCCGGCGCGCGCGAGGCGCTGCTGGCCCAGCACCGGGCAATCTACAAAGCGGTGAAGGCCGGCGATCCCTCAGCCGCCCGGCAGGCGGCGATGGAGCACATCTCCTATGTCGAGCGCTCGATGCTCGAGGCCGAGCGCAGCGGCGACTGGCAGCGCGTGTCGCGGCTCAGGCTCAAGCAACGCTCCGACGCCGGCGACGGCGTGAAGACAACAGGTTAGGAACCACCATGAGCGAGATCCTCACTATTGCCGACCTCAAGGATCTGGCGCGCCGGCGGGTGCCGAAAATGTTCTTCGACTATGCCGATTCCGGCGCCTGGACCGAAAGCACCTACCGCGCCAATGAGGAGGACTTCGGCAAGATCAAATTCCGCCAGCGCGTGCTGGTCGACATGAGCAACCGCTCACTGGAATCGACCATGATCGGCGAGAAGGTGGCGATGCCGGTGGCGTTGGCGCCAACCGGCCTGACCGGTATGCAGCATGCCGATGGTGAAATGCTGGCGGCGCAGGCGGCGGAAGAATTCGGCGTGCCGTTCACGCTGTCGACGATGAGCATCTGCTCGATCGAGGATGTGGCATCCGTGACGAAGAAGCCGTTCTGGTTCCAGCTCTACGTGTTGCGCGACAAGGATTTCGTGCTCAATTTGATCGACCGGGCGAAGGCGGCAAAATGCTCCGCACTGGTGCTGACGCTCGACCTGCAGATCCTCGGGCAGCGCCACAAGGATATCCGCAACGGACTGTCGGCGCCGCCCAAGATGACGCTGGCCAACATTGTAGACATCGCCATGCGGCCGCGCTGGCTGATGGGCATTGCGGCTACCCCGCGCCGCACCTTCCGCAACATTGTCGGCCATGCCAAGGGTGTCGGCGACGTCTCCTCGCTGGGCTCGTGGACAAACGAGCAGTTCGATCCGCAGTTGTCGTGGAAGGACGTCGGCTGGATCAAGGAGCGCTGGGGCGGCAAGCTGATCCTGAAAGGCATTCTCGACAAGGAGGACGCGCTGATGGCGGTCGAGACAGGCGCCGACGCCATCGTCGTTTCCAACCATGGTGGGCGCCAGCTCGACGGCGCCTCATCATCGATCATGGCACTGGAAGAAATCGCCGACGCGGTCGGCGACAAAATAGAAGTCCATATGGATGGCGGCATCCGCTCCGGCCAGGACGTGCTGAAGGCGCTCTGCCTCGGCGCCAAGGGCACCTATATCGGCCGGCCCTTCCTGTACGGCCTCGGCGCCATGGGCAAGGAAGGGGTGACTCTGGCGCTGGAGATCATCCGCAAGGAGATGGACATTACGCTGGCTCTATGCGGCAAGCGCCTGGTGACCGACATGGGCAAGGACCAGTTGCGGCGCTAGGGTCTTGTTCACCGATTGGCCCTAGCTTCGCTGGGATCACGGAGACGACGCCAGCCTTGACCGAGACCGGCATCCATTACCTCGACGCGCGCGCGCCGGATGGCATGCGCCTTTATGCGATCGGCGACGTGCATGGCCGGCTCGACTTGCTCGCAGCCATGCACCACCGGATCGAGAGCGAGCTCGAATACAAGCCGGCCGCCGACTGGCGGATCATCCACCTCGGCGACTATGTCGACCGCGGGCCAGACTCCAAGGGCGTCATCGATTTCCTGATCGAGGCGCAAAAGCGCGATCCGCGCAACCTGATGCTGGCCGGCAACCACGATATCGGCTTCCTCGATTTTCTCGACGTGCCCGACCCGGAAGGGCTGTTCATGCGCTATGGCGGTGTGCAGACGGCACAATCCTATGGCGTTAACCTGATTGGAGACGCACGCTGGTTCGGCAAGGCAGAGGCGGTGCAGCGGGGGCACGCCGACCTGGTCAAGGCCGTGCCGCAAGCCCATGTCGACTTCCTGCGGTCGCTGACGTTTTCAACAAGCTTCGGTGATTTCTTCTTCTGCCATGCCGGCATCAGGCCGGATGTGCCACTGGAGAGCCAGAACCCGCAGGATCTCATCTGGATTCGCGACGCCTTCCACAACCATCCAGGGCTTTACCCGAAAGTGGTCGTGCACGGCCACACGCCGGTGCCGGAGGCCGAGGTGATGCCCAACCGCGTCAATGTCGACACGCTCGCCTGGCAGTCAGGCATGCTCAGCGCGCTCGCCGTAGACGGCGCGGACAAGCGTATCCTGACTGTGGAAGGAAAGGCGTTTTAGCGAAGCGCGGCGGTGACGCCGTAGCCGTCGACGGCCTGATGGTTGTTGGCTGCATCGGCGGAATAAATGCCGAGACCGCACAGCACGATGGCAGAGAGCATGACAAAGGACAGAAGCGCTGCTTTCACGGACGTCATCTCTAGTTGAACTTCCTGCATCTGGGCACGAGGCGGTTACCAATGCGTTGAAACGGAGAATTCGTCTCAAAGTTTCGACGATTTCGCGCTTGTAGGTCGATTCTGTATCGGCGGTGTGTCGCGCGGAGCACACAGAAGGTTCATCGCGGTTGCATTGCCGATGCAGAGCGCGCGCCTTGTAGGATAGCGTTCGGTCACAAACCAAGGATGAAAGAAGTTGTCCCCGGCGGATTCAGCGCCGCGTGCCAATTATGCAACGTCTGGCTTCCGTGCGGCAACCGGGGCTCAGATCGTCGCCACCCAGGCGCGGGCAATGGCGAGGCCGGCGGCATCGGCGTCCGCTCCGTTGCGAGCCATTTCGCCATCGAGCCGGTCGTGCCAGTCGGGATGGCGCTCGGCAATGAGCGGTGCGAAGGATGTGCTCCAGTCCTTCACCATCGGCCGGTCGGCTTCGAAATGGAACTGGAAGCCGTAGACGGCGCGGCCGATGCGGAATGCCTGGTTCTCGGCAATATCGCTGCCGGCTAGCCGCACCGCATTTTCGGGCAGTGCGAAGGTGTCGTCGTGCCATTCGAAGATCGGGAAATCCTGGGGCAGTGCGCCAAGCACCGGATCGGTCTTGGCGTCCGGTGTCAGCGACACCTTGTGCCAGCCGAATTCCGAGGCGCCGCCGATCTTGTTCTCGCCACCGAAAGTGCGGGCGACCAGCTGGCTGCCCAGACAGATACCGAGCACAGAGCGATCCTTGGCGGCGAAATCGCGGGTCAGTTCGAGCAGCGCCGGGAAATAGGGGTAGTCATCGTCGGCCAGCGCGTTCTGACCGCCGCCCAGCATCACCATGGCATCGTGCCCGGTCGCGTCGTCAGGCAGCGGATCGCCCTTGTAGGGTCGGCGCAGGTCGAGATCGGCGCCGGCTTCGGCAAGTGCCGCGCCGACCTGGCCGAGACCGGTGTTGTCGTAGTTCTGGACCACCAGCACTCGCATACGGAAATCCTGCTGACATGAAATGACGCGACGAGCGATATCATGTCGCCAGCATTGCAGCCAAGATGCGCGTTCCAGGAGAGAGCTATGCCACTGCAAAACCGGGTCGATCCGTTCGGCGCCATTCGTGCCGTGCCGGAACGCGGCCTGTTCACCGGCAATCGCGGCATCATCCACGACCCGCAGACCAAGAAGCTGCTGAAAAAGCGCTGGGCGCTTCAGGCGTGGATCATCTGCGTCTGCAAGTTTGGCAATGTGCGGCGCGAGCCGATGGGCCGTAATCGGCCGGGTGACAAGGCCGGCTGGACCGAGCTGTTCTTCCTCGACGAGGTGACGGCACTGGCAGCCGGGCACCGGCCCTGTTTCTACTGCCGGCGTGAGCGAGCCACGGATTTTGTCGGCCGTTTCGGCAAAGCTTTCGGTGTGACCGAGCCGCGCGCGCCGATGGTCGACAAGCGTCTGCACAAGGAGCGGCTGGCTTCGGGCGGCAATCCACCGGCGATCAAGGCGGAAGATTTGGCCGGATTGCCGGACGGGGCGATGATCGCGGATGCCGGCACCGCCTATGCGTTGCGCGGCTGCAAGACACTGCGTTGGTCGTTCGCGGGCTACGGTGGTGCAGTAGGGTTTGCGAGCTTTGCCGGTCGACAGGTTCACTTGCTGACACCGGCGACAACCATTTCGGTGTTGCGGCAGGGCTTTGAACCTGTGTGGCATCCTTCCGCCGAGGCTTGACGCCGGGAACCGCCTCGACCATTCCTCGGCGATGCGCGCCAATTACAAGATGCAGCGGCTGTTCGTGCCGGACGATCTCGCGGTAGGCATCGAATTCGATGCCGGCCAGCAGCAGAGCCATTATTTGATGCATGTGCTGCGACTTGGCGAAGGCGCCGAAATCCTTGTCTTCAACGGCCGCGATGGCGAATGGTCGGCGGCGATCGCCGCCAAGTCGAAGAAAGCGGTGCGGCTGAAAGTTCTGGTCCTGCAGCGGCCGCAACCGCCGCTGCCCGATCTGGTATATTGTTTCGCGCCGCTGAAGCAGGGGCGGCTCGACTATCTCATGCAGAAGGCGGTGGAGATGGGCGCCGGCATCCTGCAGCCGGTGGTCACCCAGCACACGCAAGTGGCAAAACCCTCCATCGATCGCCTGCGCGCCAATGTCGTCGAGGCGGCCGAACAATGCGGCATTCTGGCGGTGCCTGAGGTGCGCGATGCGGAAAAATTCGAGCGCCTGCTCTCCGGCTGGGACAAGGAACGGCGGCTGATCTTCTGCGACGAGGACGCCTCGACCAACAATCCGCTGCCGGCATTGCAGGCGATCAGGGAAAAGAAGCTTGGGCTGCTGGTCGGGCCGGAAGGCGGCTTTTCCGATGACGAGCGCAAGATGCTGCGCGCGCTCCCCTTCGTCACCGCCATCCCGCTCGGCCCACGCATCCTGCGCGCCGACACGGCAGCGGTTGCGGCACTGGCGGTGATGCAGGCTACGGTGGGCGACTGGTGAAACTTTGCCTGTTGCAAGGGACGGACGGGGCGGTCAGGTTCAATTCCTGTTGACCTGTGGCTCAGGATTTTTCGCTTGATCGGCTACTGACATTTCGTCCATCTAGCGCCGGCGGTCTTCCGAGAGCCGCAAAGGGGGTTCCATGGCGCGCGACACAACCGATTTCCGGCCCATCGAAGGCGTAGACGAACTCGTCGAACACCTGGCCGAAGGCAACAAGCCTCGTGACAAATGGCGCATCGGCACCGAGCACGAGAAGTTCCCCTTCTATGTCGATGGCAACGCGCCGGTGCCCTATGGCGGTGAGCGCGGCATCCGCGCCATCCTCGAAGGCATGCAGCACAAGCTCGGCTGGGATCCTATCATCGATGACGGCCGCATCATCGGCCTGGTCGAGCCGACCGGACAGGGCGCCATCTCGCTGGAGCCAGGTGGCCAGTTCGAACTGTCCGGCGCACCGCTGGAATCGATCCACCAGACCTGCCGCGAGGGCAATGCCCATCTGGCGCAGGTGCGCGAGATCGCCGAGCCGATGGGCATCCGTTTCCTCGGCCTCGGCGGCAGCCCAAAATGGTCGCTGGCCGAGACGCCGAAAATGCCGAAATCACGCTACGAGATCATGACCCGCTACATGCCCAAGGTCGGCAGCAAGGGTCTCGACATGATGTACCGCACCTGCACCATCCAGGTGAACCTCGACTTCGAGAGCGAAGCCGACATGCGCCGCAAGATGCAGGTGTCGCTGAAGCTGCAGCCGCTGTCGACGGCGCTGTTTGCCAACTCGCCCTTCACCGACAGCCGGCCGAACGGGCTGCAGAGCTGGCGCGGCGATATCTGGCGGGACACCGACAACCAGCGTTCGGGCCTGCTCGAATTCTGCTTCTCGCCCGAGTTCGGCTTTGCCGACTATGTCGAATGGGCGCTCGACGTGCCGATGTATTTCGTCATTCGCGACGGCCACTATCACGACATGACGCACGTCACCTTCCGCCAGTTCATGGCGGGTGCTGCGCGCAATGAAGTGCCCGACGGACTGCCGACGATGGGCGACTGGGCGAACCATCTGTCGACCTTGTTTCCCGATGTGCGGCTGAAGCGCTTCCTTGAAATGCGCGGCGCCGATGGCGGGCCGTGGCGGCGCATCTGCGCGCTGCCGGCCTTCTGGGTCGGACTGCTTTACGATGAGGCCGCTCTCGACGCCGCCGAGGCGCTGACCTCGAGCTGGACCTATGAAGAAACGCTGGCGATGCGCAATGCGGTGCCGGAACAAGGCATTTCGGCGCCCTTCCGCAACACGACGCTGCGCGACATCGCCCGCGACGTGCTGGTCATTTCGCGCATGGGCCTGAAGAACCGCGGCAAGAAAAATCGCGACGGCTATGACGAAACCTCGTTCCTCAATACGCTGGACGAAGTCGTGGCGCGCGGCACCACCAGCGCCGAGGAAATGCTGTCGGCCTACCACACGCGTTGGGGCGGTTCGATCGAGCCGGTGTTCATGGAATATGCCTATTGACGGCGCGGCTCGAGCTGCGGCAAAAGCCGCTTCAATCGAGCATTGAAACCAACTAGGCTCTTCTTCGAGGATTTCCCGGAGGAGAAACCGATGCCTACCTTGTTCGACATATTGGCGCAGGCGCAGAACGGCAATGGTATGCAGGCGCTTGCCCAGCAGTACGGGCTCTCGATGCAGCAGACGCAGGCTGCGGTCGCCGCCCTGCTGCCAGCCTTTTCGCAAGGCTTGCAACGCAACACCGCCGACCCATACGGGCTCGGGGCCTTCATGACGGCAATGGCAAGCGGCCAGCACGCCAAGTACTTCGAGGACGCGACCAGGGCCTTCTCGCCGCAAGGCGTCAATGAAGGCAACGGCATTCTGGGCCATCTGTTTGGCTCGAAGGAGCTGTCGCGCGCCGTGGCCAGTCAGGCCGCGCAAGCGACCGGCGTCAGCCAGCAGATCCTGCAGCAGATGCTGCCAGCCATCGCCTCGATGGTGATGGGCGGACTGTTCAAGCAGACGACAGACCAGTTGATGGGGGGCCAGATGCAGGCCGCCGGCGGCTTCGGCGGTGGCAGCAATCCGCTCGGCGAGATCATCGAGCAGATGATGCGGCAGGCCGGCGGCGGCGCACAGCCTGCGCCGCAGCAGGCGCCCAATCCTTATGGCGAGAACCCGCTGGGCAAGGTGCTGCAGGATATGTTCGGCGGCGGTGCGCAACAGCCGCAAAGCCAGCCGCAGCAGGCACCCAACCCCTATGGCGACAATCCGCTCGGCAAGGTGCTGCAGGATATGTTCGGCGGCGGCGCGGCACAGCAGCCGCAAGGCCGGGCGCAGCCGCAACAGACTCAGAGCCCTTACGGCGACAACCCGCTGGGCAAGATTTTTGAAGAGATGCTGCGGCAAGGTGGCGGCGGTGGTTTCGGTCTGCCCGGTGGGCAGCCAGCGCCGCAGCAGCCCCAGGCGAAGCAGCGCCAGGCGCCACAACCGCAGGCCAATCCAAGCGGCAGGCCACGCAACCCGTTCGACGATATTTTCGGCAAGATGTTCGAGACCGGCGCTCAGCAGCGCGACGAATATCAGAAGGGCGTGGAAACGATCTTCGACCAGTTCAAGCGGGACATGGACCGGCGGTAGGGCCTTACCGCCGGCCTTCGAGACGTCGTCATCCTGGGGCGGAGCAAGGGGCGAAGCGACGCGGCACAGGCCCCGGGATCCATGCGGTGACTTCAAGGCGTTGCGACGGTGCAGAATTCTGCACCGTCGCATTTTTCGGCTATGGTCGCGGCATGGATCCTTGGGTCTTCGCTCCGCTTCGCGTCGCTACGCCCAAGAATGACGACTCAGCTGAAAAAGAAAAGCCCGGTCCTGGAGGAGGACCGGGCCAATGTGCAGGCTGGCCGGCGGGGATCCGGCAGGGAGTGGGGAGCCTGCTATACTCCTTGGTCGCGGAGAACCGGAAAAGGTTCACGGCAACCGAAGCAAAGCGCTATCGATCACGCTACCTTGCGGGCGAGATCTTCGATCGTGTCCGCACGATCGCTCGCGATCGCACGCAGCTTCACGGTCGGATCGCCGCCGAACGGCACATCTATGGCGACATGGAGGTCGGCGCGCGTCAGGCCGATATCGGCGAGTTCGGCGTCCGACATCTCGCCAAGGCGATAGAAGGCGCGGCGATTTTTCCAGGCCTGGAAGGCGTTGAGAAGAGCGTTGGCCACGCGCGCCGCAACGGCCGGACGCGAGGTGATGCGCGAGGTCTCGGTGGCGAAATCGATCGTGGTCATGTCAGTCTCCTTCGGAGTCGAGCGGACGAAGCCGGGCAAACAGTGCTTGGGAGAAGCGCCGTTCCGGTCTCGATTCACATGCCTTCATGTGGATGTCAGGGAATTTGCCACGACGCGATTGATTAATCCAACGAATGTTTCTAATCTTTAGCATCAACGCTAGTGATGGATTGGACCCGATGAAAGCGCCACTCGATCTCGACCAGTTGCAGACCTTCATCTCGATTGCCGATACCGGCAGCTTCACCCGCGCCGCCGAGGAAGTGCTGCGCACCCAGTCGGCGGTGTCGATGCAGATGCGCCGGCTTGAAGAGCGGATCGGCAAGCCGCTGTTCGAAAAGGACGGCCGCACCAACAGGCTGACCGAGGAAGGTGACAAGCTGCTCTCCTATGCGCGGCGCCTGCTCTATCTCAACCGCGAGACGCTGGCCGCCTTCGACGACCGGCGGCTCGAAGGCACCATCCGCATCGGCACGCCCGACGACTATGCAGACCGCTTCCTGCCCGAGATCATGGCGCGCTTCACGCGCTCCAACCCGCGCGTCGAGTTGACCGTCATCTGTGAGCCGACGCCGGGGCTGGTCGAGCATATCAAGCGCGGCAATCTCGATTTGGCGCTGGTGACGCACAATGATACGCGCGGCCAGTCGGAAGTGGTGCGGCGCGAACCACTTTTGTGGGTAACCTCGGCCAACCATGCCACGCATGAACAGGAAGTGCTGCCAATGGCCTTCGGCCGGCCGAATTGCATCTGGCGGCGCGCCGCCGTCGATGTGCTCGACCGGCAGAACCGCGACTATCGCATCCTGTTCACCAGCTTCTCGGCAACCGTCATCACCGCCGCGGTGCTGTCGGGGCTCGCAATCTCGGTGCTGCCTGAATGCGCGCTGCGGCCCGGCATGCGGGTGCTGGGCGAAGCCGACGGCTTTGGCGCGCTGCCCGACTGCCGCATCGGCATCATGCGCGGCCAGACCTCGCGGCCCGAAATCGTCGATGCGCTGGCGCGCCATATTTCGGAAAGCCTCGACAACATTTCCGTGCCGCTCGGCGAAGAGACGGGAAGCTTCGATTTCGCGGCACTTGCCTTCGCCAAGATGAGGCGGAGCAAGCCGAACCAGATCCTGCCGGGCTGGTGAGGCGGATCAGGCCGACGCGGCGTCCTCTGTCGTTGCGTTGGCCGACGACAGGCCGGGCAACGCCAGCAATTGCGCCGGCTCCAGTGGCGACGACAGGAGATAGCCCTGCAGTTGCTGGCAACCCATGGCGACCAGCAGCGTCTTCTGCGCTTCGGTCTCGACGCCCTCGGCGGTGACCTCGACCTTGAGGGCGCCGGCGAGATCGATCAGCGCCTTGACGATGGCGCCCGAATTGCCGTCGCCGTCGAGGAGCCGCACAAAGGAGCGATCGATCTTGAGCTTGTCGATGGCATGGCGGCGCAGATAGCTCAGAGACGAATAGCCGGTGCCGAAATCGTCGAGCACGATGCCGACGCCCGACCGGCGCAGGTTGGCGAGCGTCGTTCTGGTCGCGTCGCTGTTTTCCAAAAGCACGTTTTCGGTGATCTCGAGCTGCAGGCGCTCCGGAGCCAGCCCGGTCTCGGCGAGGATCGAGGCAACCTCTTCGGCAAAGCCGGCGTCACGCAATTGCAGCGGCGACACGTTGACGGCGAGCCAGGGCAATTCGGTGCGGACGGCGAAGCGGCAGGCTTCCAGCAACACCCATTTGCCGAGCTGGCCGATCATGCCGCGTTCTTCGGCGATGGCGATAAACTGCGCCGCCGGCAATGCGCCATGGACGTCGTGTGCCCAGCGGATCAGCGCCTCCGCGCCGACAATGGTCTTGCCGTTGCTGGCAAAGACCGGCTGGTAGGCGAGCTTGATGCCGGTGCCGCCGTTCAGCGCATTGCGCAGCTCGCTCTCGACCTTGCGCTTGCGCAGCAAAAGGTCGTCCATGTCGCCGGCGAAGATCTGGTAACGGCCGCGGCCATTCCTCTTGGCTTCGTAAAGTGCGATGTCGGCCTTGCGCAGCAGGTCGTCGGCGTCCGCATCCGGCCCCGTCGACAAGGCAATACCGATGCTGGCGCCGACAAAGACCTGGTCGTCGATCAGTTTGAACGGCTCCTGCAATTTTTGCAGCACCCGGTCCGAAATGTCCTCGGCGCTCCTGATGTTGCGGACATCGAGCAGGATCACCGCAAATTCGTCGCCGCCCAGCCTTGCCACCGTGTCGACGTCGCGAACCGTATGCTGCAGCCTGGCGGCGGTCTGGCGAACGAGCTCGTCGCCGGCCGGATGGCCAAGCGTGTCGTTGACATGCTTGAAACGATCGAGGTCGAGGTAAAGCAGCGCCACCTTGCCGGCATCGGTGCCGGAGCTGAGCAAGGCACGCCGCAGCCGGTCCTCGAACAGTGCCCGGTTGGGCAGGCCGGTGAGCATGTCGTGGAAGGCGAGATATTGCGCCTGGTCCTGGCTGGTTTGCAGCGCCCATGATGCACGGCGCAGACGCCGGAGCAGGAAGGCAAGCACGCTTGCCGCAAGCAGCAGGCCGATGATCAAGGCCGGGGCCGCCTTGCGTACCAGCGTCAGGCCTGGGCGCTCCTGGTCCCAGCCGATATAGCCGAGGATGACGCCGCGCGAATCGAGCAGCGGAATGGCGGCAGATCCGGTCGGCTGCGACAGCGTCAGCAGATGAGCGCCATCCAGCAGGTATTTTTCAGCAATCTTGGCGATAACCGCATCGTTGAGGAACTCGACCGACACATGCAGATACTCGCTTCCCGGCGCCTGGCTGACGCGATCCGAACTGGGCACCAGGGGCATGATGCTGAGGATTGCAGGCTTGCCACCGAGCGACACCAGATCCTCGGCGATCATCTTCGCCGGCGCCCCGGAAGCATCAGCCTTCGGTGGCTGGCTGATCATGCCGCGCAGTTTTTCGATGGTGGGCTGCATCGCGGGCTCGTCCTCGCCATAGACGGACGGGTCGAGCACCTTGCCCTCCCGCATAGCGTGGACCGGATGGTTCCCGGCGTCGAGTATGTAGACCCGGTTGTGACCGTAGTAGGAGTACATCCAGACGCTGAGATTTTCCTCTATCCAGGTCTGATTGCCGGCCTTGGTGTTGATCACGGAATCGTCCCAGACGGTAACGCTTTCCTGCTCGCGCGCGACCGCCGCGATCTGATCCTTCAGTCCATTGGTGAGGAAGATCTTCTGCCGTTCGAGCGAGACATGATCGGCTTGCGCGGTCGCGTATATGCCAAAGCCGACGACCATCGCCAAAGCAAAGGCGGCGAGCATCAGCACGGTCAGCGTGACCTGGTGCGTCAACGGGCTACTGTTCGGGCGTGCGCTCATGCGTCCTTGGCCATTTGAGTGACCTACACTCAAAGCAAATCGGGCTTAAGATCGCGTTATTATATTGGCGACGATTGAGCGCCGCCTTGACGCAGGCCGATAACCGCTCCCCAATCGAACCATGAGCGACGCAGAATCCGAATCACGCACAAACGCCACCGAATATACGGTGAGCGAGATTTCCGGCGCGCTTAAGCGCACGGTCGAAGATGTCTTCGGCCATGTGCGGGTGCGCGGCGAAATCTCCGGCTATCGCGGGCCGCACTCTTCCGGCCATGCCTATTTCACGCTCAAGGACGACCGCGCACGGCTCGATGCGGTGGTCTGGAAAGGCACGATGAGCCGGCTGAAATTCCGCCCCGAAGAGGGGATGGAGGTGATCGCCACCGGCAAGCTCACCACCTATCCCGGCAAATCCAACTACCAGATCGTCATCGATAATCTCGAGCCGGCCGGCGCCGGTGCGCTGATGGCACTGTTGGAAGAGCGCAAGCGACGGCTGCAGGCTGAAGGGCTGTTCGACGCCGGTCGCAAGCGGCGACTGCCGTTCATGCCATGCACCATCGGCGTCGTCACCTCCCCGACCGGATCGGTCATCCGCGACATCATTCACCGCATCAAGGACCGCTTTCCACTGCATGTGCTGGTCTGGCCGGTGAGAGTCCAGGGCGAGACGGCAGGCGCGGAAGTGACGGCCGCCGTCAACGGCTTCAACGCGCTGGCCTGGGATGGCGCTATTGCCCAGCCCGACCTTCTAATCGTGGCGCGCGGCGGCGGCAGCCTGGAAGATCTCTGGGGGTTCAACGACGAAGGTCTGGCGCGTGCGGTTGCCGCCTCGCGCATTCCGGTGATTTCGGCCGTCGGCCACGAGACCGACTGGACGCTGATCGATCTCGTCGCCGATATGCGGGCGCCAACGCCGACGGGCGCAGCGGAGATCGCGGTGCCGGTGAAGGCGGATCTCGAAGCGACGCTCGCCAGTCTTGGCGCACGGCTCAAGGCGGCGGTCTTGCGCAATTTCGAACGCAAACGGCAGGCCTCGCGCGCGGCCGCCCGCGCGCTCCCCTCGCCCGACCAGTTGCTGGCGCTGCCGCGCCGGCGCCTGGACGAGGCGACCAGCCGGCTCGGCCGGGCGCTGTCGGTCAGCATCGAGCGCAAGCGGACCAAGCTTCAGGGCCAGCGGCTGACGCCGGCCACCCTGTCGCGACGCATCAACGAGGCACGCACGCTGACCGGACGCGACCTGGCGCGGGCGCAAGCGGCATTTTTCGGCATCGTGCGCGAACGGCGCACCCGGTTTTCGCGCACGGCAAAGCGGTTGTCGCCAGCGCCGATTGTCAGGCGGCAGAAACTGCAGGCGGACGCGCTGGCCGCACTGACGCGCCGTCAGGATCATGCCGTGTCGCGACGGCTCGACCGGCTGCGCGGGCAATTGACCCAGGCCGACCGCTTGCTGGCGACGCTGTCGCACAAGGCGGTGCTGGCGCGCGGCTTCGCGCTGGTCAAGGACGCCGAAGGTGCGGTGATCAAGCTGGCGGCGGATGTTGCGCCGGGCGCATCCTTGCAAATCGAGTTCGCCGACGGCACCACGGACGCCGTTGCGACCGGCGGGACAGGGCAGCAGGAGGCAGTTGCCAAACCAGCGGCCGTGCCGCCTGCCAGCAAGCCCGCGCCTGCCAAGGCTGCCCCCAGCAAACCCAAAGAACCGGGCAATCAGGGCTCGCTTTTCTAGAGTGGTTCATCGTTTCGAGGAAACGGAAAACCGTCTAACACTTTTCCTGGAATTGCTCTGGAGGACGGCATGACCGGACACGACCCGCATCTTCAAACGCCGGCCGGCAAGCCGCGGGCCCGCGCGTTCGGCATTGCCTTTGACGGCACGCCAGGCCGCTTCAATGCCATTACCGACGTGCCCGGTGTGAGCGTCGGCTATGCGACGCTGATCTCAGGCGATGGTCCGCTCGATGTCGGCACAGGACCGGTGCGCACCGGCGTCACCGCCATCCTGCCGCGACCGTTAGCGGAGCTCGCCACGCCGGTGTTTGCCGGCGTGTTCAGCCAGAACGGTAATGGCGAGCTGACGGGCTCGCATATCATCGAGGAGGTCGGCGCCTTCAACCTGCCGGTCACCATCACCAACACGCATTCCTGCGGCGTCACCCGCGACGGCACGCTGCGCTGGATGCAACGCGTGCTGCCGGCGGCACTCGACAGTGGTTGGGGGCTGCCGGTGGCGGCGGAAACCTATGACGGCTTCCTCAACGACATCAACGGCCATCATGTCGGCTTCGAACATGTCGAAGCCGCGCTCGACGGTGCCACCGGCGGAGCCATCGAGGAAGGCAGCGTCGGCGGCGGCACCGGCATGATCGCCTTCGGCTTCAAGGCCGGCTCCGGCACGGCCTCGCGCCTCGTCGAATGGCAAGGTGTCAGACATACGGTCGGCGTGTTCGTGCAGGCGAATTTCGGCAAGCGGCACAATTTCACGCTGAGCGGCGCGCGCGTCGGACCTGATCTGGTGGAACCGGCGATGCGCGAAGGCACGCCGCGCGCCGAGAAGGGTTCGATCATCGCCATCGTCGCCACCGATGCGCCCTTCCTGCCGCATGAGATGAAGCGGCTGGCAAGGCGTGTGCCGCTCGGCATCGCCATGACCGGCGGCTTCGGCTACCACAGTTCGGGTGACATTTTCCTCGCCTTCACCACCGCCAACCCGCAAGCAGCACTTGCGCCGCCAGGACAGACGGCCAGCGCCGCTTACATTCCGGACGTCGATATCGACCCGTTCTTCGATGCGGTGGTGCAGGGTGTGGAAGAGGCGATCCTCAATGCGATGGTCGCCAATGAGGATATGAGCGGGCGCGACGGCAATTTCGTGCCGGCGCTGCCGAAGGCCTGGCTGAAAAATCGGTTTGGATAGATGGGAGCCCGGCTCTGGCGGCCGGGCCTGACATTTATTCGGCGGGCTTGCCCGAATTTGCGTTGCTCTGGTCGGCCTCGGCCGCCTCTTCGAGCCGCGAGGCGATCAGCTCCTGGATGTCGCCGACTTCTTCCTGGATATCCTCCAGCGGGATGCCGACCTCGGCCGCCTCGGCGGCGCATTCCTTGGCCAGGGTTTCGGCCTGCTTCTCGATCTTTACCGGCGAGTGCTGGCAGTGGACCTTTTCACCAATCCACCCGCGCAAAAACTCGATCGCATGTTCACTCATACTGCTTTTCCCTGGCGGCTATGCCGGTTGGTAATCGTAAACGTCCGCACCCGGCAAAGGATGCATGCCCGCATTCGAACCGAGTCGGCTTCGCCCGGCAAGCCGATCTTGCCCGAGGTCCACAAAGCCGAAGGAAGGGAAGGGTTCAAGGAGCACGTTCTGATTGTTTGATAGAGTGGTACCGTTGGCTGGGATCGAACCAGCGACCTCCGGATCCACAATCCGGCGCTCTAACCATCTGAGCTACAACGGCACGTTCGCCTGAGCCAGATCGTGGCGAAAAATTCATTCTCCGAGATCCGCTCTGTCGTTCGGCGATGCGTCCAATACGGTCTATCAGAGTCTAATTCAAGGCCTTTGATAAGGCAAAGCCCGGTTCCTCGAGCGGGCACCGCTTTTCAGCAGGCAAAAGAAAAGGCCGGCGGGAGGAGGTGCCGGCCTTTTCCTGTTACGAGCCAGCGGGAGGAGGTGCTGGCTGGTCACCCCGGAGAGCAGAGGGAGGAGGTTCCACTCGCCGGGTATTCGCTGGACAACTCTATCGCACATCTATTTGTCTGACGAAATGCGACGTTTTGATGCATCGCAGAGTTGTGCGTAATTATTAGGCGGCCTTGATGTCCTTCAGGGCCTTCTCGAAAGCGGTCTTGACCGGCTTGGAGACGTCTTCGGCAGCCTTTGAAGCAACGGCCTGGAATTCCTTGGCCTGTTCGACGGTCGACTCGACGCGCTTGCGCAGGAAGGCGGTCTGCAGCTCGACGACTTCCGACAGCGACTTAGCACCGATCAAGGCTTCGAGATGCGAGAAGCCGGCTTCGGCATTGGCGCGCAGAGCGGCGATGGTCTTGAGCGACAGGTCGCTGGAGACGGTCTTGGCGGTCTCGAAGGTCGATTCCAGAACTTTCTGGGTCTCTTCGGCGCCGGTCTTCAGCTTGGAATAGGCTTCCTTCGACTGCTCAACGCCCTTTTCGGCGAAAGCGCGGATCTGGTCGGTCGCCTTGGAGGCGTCGAAGCTCGGGAATTCAACGTTTTCGATGGTCTCACCGGTCTTGGCCTTGGTCATTTTCCGTCCTTTCGGGGGGTAGCGGCTTTGACAGAAAGCCGTCTAGTTCATGTATGATGGCAATATAGCGGTTTTTTTGTGCGATGCAATATCTTTGTTGCAGTGCACCATAAATTTCTTCCGCGACGTTACCCCGGCATTACCCAAGGGTCGTTAACCAAGAGGCCAGAGATTCCGTCTGCTTTCCGCCACGGCTTGTGGACCTTCGCCGCTTGGGCTTTTATTAACAAAGCGTTAACTGCAAATTGCCCGCCTTGTAGGTTCGCCAAGAGGTTTCACCGAAAGGGTCCGCCAAGCGCATGCCGTCCGAGAACTACTCTTTCCTCGATGTCGCCGTGCTCGACGCGGTCCGCCAGCGCTTTGCCGCCGGCGACGCGATCGCGATTCTGTCGGCTGACCTCGAACAGGTGATCTGGGCCAACGGGCCGGGCGCGGCGGTGTTCGGCTATCCCGATATCGAAGCCATCATCGGCGCCTCGGCACAGCTGCCGCTGATCGCCAGGCGGCAGATCATGGCGACCGCAGGCTTCCCGAAGATCGGCAGCGACCGTGCCATCACGGTGCGACTGGCGACCGGCATGACCAGCCGCGCCGTCGGCTTCCTGGCCAGTGCGGTGACCATGCCGGACGGCGAAAGCGCCATCATGCTGGCGCTGCCGGCAGCGCAGACCGGCTCGCGCAGTGCCGCCGACATTGCGGCCCGCGCCATCAGCGGCTTTAACGAAGACGGCCATTTCATCGCCTTTGTCGACGCCGCCGGCACCGTCGAGGCGGCTTCGGATGGTTTTGCCGCGCTCGCCATCCGGCCTGAAACGCTGGCGGCGCTCGTCGCCGATGTGGCGAGCCAGGACGACCGCATCGTCAAGCGGCTGGTCCCGGGCGGTACCACGTCCTATCCGGCGGGCTTTGCCCGTCTGACCGAGTCCAGGCATCTGCTGGTGGTCATCGACGAGGATCAGCTCGGGGAGGAAAATCCCGTCGGTGAGCTGGATGCCGAACCTGCTGCAGCGCAGCAGGACGCAGACCCGACGCAAGCCGCCCCAGAGGACGCGGCAGCAGTAACGGCAGATGCAGTAGCCGACCAACCCGCAGCAAGCGGCAATCAGGGCGCACCGCTCGCGGTCGTGCCAGACGTCGCCGAGGCCGCTCCGACAGCGACTGAGCATGATGCTTCGGCGTCAACCGATACAAAGGCAGACGATCGCGGGCAAACGACCGGCCGCGAGCAGGCGGCGAACGACAGCGCGCCTGTGCAACATGATCATTGGTACTTCCATGCCGGCGAAGAGCCGCAGGCGAGCGAGCCGGACAGCCCGACCGAAGCCGAGCCGGAATCGGTTGTGTCGGCGGTGAGCCCGCAGCCGGACAGTACTGTTGCCACCTCGCCCACCCTGCCCTCCAATGTAACCTCACCGGCTGCGCCACCCGCCGCCCGCGAGATCGACCGCACGGCGCCGCCGCTGCGTTTCGTCTGGCGCACCGACGCCGAGGGCAAATTCAGCGCGCTGTCGCCGGAATTCACCGACATCGTCGGCAAGCCCGCCGCCGATGTGATCGGCCGCCGCTTCAAGGATGTCGCGACAACATTCGGCCTCGATGCCTCTGGCGAGATCGCCGGCCTGCTCGAACGGCGCGACACCTGGTCGGGCCGCTCGGTGCTGTGGCCGGTGACCGGCACGGACCTGAAGATTCCTGTCGATCTGGCGGCACTCCCCGTCTATGGCCGCAGCCGCGCCTTCGAAGGGTTCCGTGGGTTCGGCGTCGCCCGCGCCAGCGATGCGGTGGTCGATCCGGAAGCGATCGGCATGGCGCTGGTCCCCAACCGCACGCCACCGGCGGCAGCCGAGCCAGCCGCGGAACAGACCGTGGCGGAAGCTCCCAAGGCGGCCGATCCGTTCGAGGGCGAAGTGCCTGCACTGACCATCGTGCCGAAGCAGGAACGGCGTTTCGCCGACAAGGTCATTCGGCTGGCCGAGCATCGGCAGCCCGCCAATGACAAGGGCCTGTCGACTCTGGAACGCAGCGCTTTCCGAGAGATCGGCGAGCGGCTGAAGAAGGACAATCCCCCGCCGGAGCAGCCGGAGACCAGCAAGCCGGCCGAACCTGCCAAGCCAGGTCAGGTGGCGCCGGACCGGGCCGGGCCGGACCGCGCCAAGGCAGATCAGCCCAAGCCGGATCATGTCGAGGTGGACCAGGCTGAAACGGCCGCGCCGGCCCAGCAACCCGCCGAGACCACGGACGAAGCCATCCCGGCAGCCGCATCCGAAACACCGGCAATTGAAAGCAAAACGGCTGAGGCCGAACCGCCCGAAGGCGACGCCGAGGACGAAAAGGATCTGGCGCGGCTCGACGGCGCCCAGCCGGACAAAGCGGCTGCAGACAAGGATGCGGGCCAGACGAAAGCGCCGATCGTGTCGCGCTCGCTGCTCGACTATGCCGATCCCGAACCAGGCTCCGTCACCGGCGAAGGCGACGCGGCGACGTCTTCCGGTAGCGAACCGGCGCCGGCTTCCCAGCCGGTAGAGACGAGCGCACAAGAGACCGTCGAAGCTTCCGAACCGCAACCGGCTGTTGCCGAGGCGCCGGCCGATGCCGGCGAAGACGACAGCATGACTGCCGCCGATTTCCGCGATGCCGAGGACAATGAGGATTGGGCCCCGGCTGGCGAGGCGACCGGTTCGGCCGTGCAAGACGGTGACAAGGCCGGCGCTGCGGACACCGCGCCGGCAGAAGCGCCGCGCCTGAAAGTGCCGCCGCTCAAGCTTGAAGGGTTCGTGCCCTCGGCATTTTCGGCCGGAGATGAACACAAGGCGCCGGACACCTCGTTGCTCGGCAAATTGCCGGTGCCGCTGCTGATCCATTCCGGTGACGAGCTTTACTACGCCAATGAGGAATTCCTCGACCTCACCGGCTATGACACGCTCGAGGATTTGAGCGATGCTGGCGGCCTCGACGCGCTATTTGCCGATCCCTATTCTGAAGCGGCAGATGAAAGCGACCATGCGCTTCGGCTGAAGACGCGCGAGGGCCAAGAATTTCCGATCGAAGCCATTTTGCGTTCGGTGCCATGGCGCGCCGGCAAGGCGCTGATGCTGGTGGTGCGGCGCACCGGCGACGATGAGGCGCCGGTGGCTGCGCATGTCGCAGCTGAAGAACAGACGCAGCCCGACGTTTCCGAGCTCAAATCGCGCATTGCCGAAATGCGCACCATCATCGACACCGCGACCGATGGCGTGGTGCTGATCGGCCGTGACGGCGACATCCGCTCGATCAGCCGGCCGGCAGAGGCGCTGTTCGGCTTCGACAGCGACGAGGTGACCGGCAAGCCGTTCGCTTCGCTGTTTGCCATCGAAAGCCAGCGCGCGGCGCGCGACTATCTCAACGGCCTGTCCGAGCCCGGCGTGGCGAGCGTCATGAATGATGGCCGCGAGGTGATCGGGCGGGAGGCGCAGGGGCGCTTCATTCCACTGTTCATGACCATAGGCCGGCTGCCCAACGACAGCGGCTTCTGCGCCGTGGTGCGCGACATCACGCAGTGGAAGCGCGCCGAGGAGGACCTGACCCAGGCACGCGCGGTGGCCGAGCGCGCCTCCTCGCAGAAGACCGATTTTCTCGCGCGCATCAGCCACGAAATCCGCACGCCGCTCAACGCCATTATCGGCTTCTCCGAGCTGATGGTGGATGAGAAGTTCGGCCCGGTCGCCAATGACCGCTACCGCGACTATCTGCGCGACATCAACCGCTCGGGCAATCATGTGCTCGACCTCGTCAACGACCTGCTCGACATCTCGAAGATCGAAGCCGGCCAGCAGGAGATGGACTACGAGGCGGTGTCGCTCAACGATACGCTGGGCGAGACGGTGGCGATGATGCAGCCGCAGGCCAATCGCGAGCGCGTCATCATTCGCTCCAGCTTCGCCTCGCGGCTGCCGGAAGTGGTCGCCGACCTCAGAAGCGTGCGCCAGATCGCGCTCAACATCCTGTCCAACGCCATCCGCTATACGCAGGCCGGCGGCCAGGTGATCGTGTCGACCGCCTATGAAACCTCCGGCGACGTCGTCATGCGGGTGCGCGACACCGGCATCGGCATGAGCCATGCCGAGATCGAGCAGGCGCTGAAGCCGTTCAAGCAGATCAACGCGCTGAAGCGCGGACGCGGTGACGGCACCGGCCTCGGCCTGCCGCTGACCAAGGCGATGGTGGAGGCGAACCGCGCCCGCTTCACCATCACCTCGACACCCGGCGAAGGAACGCTGGTCGAGGTCGCCTTCCCGTCGACGCGTGTTCTGGCGGAATAGAGCCGCTCCATCCAGAACCGGCACAAAAACCGGCACAAAGAAAAGGCGTCCAACAGGACGCCTTAAAGGGATTTTGCTGTCACAACGGGGGCTTGAGCGAATCTGATCCTCAGGGGACGAGGAACGGGATTTCTCCCTCAAGTTACGTGTGACTATCGACGCCGGGCCTTAACAGCTCCTTACCGGCCGCCCAAAAAATTTACGAATGTGTACCACTCGTGAAATCTAGGTAAATTCGACCGACATATCTCGTTAACCATGCCGGCGGCGCTCACTCCGCGAGCTGCGGCAAGTTCCTGAACAGCTCCAGCGCCTCCGGATTGGCCAGCGCCTCCTTGTTCTTGATGGCGCGGCCGTGGACCACGTCGCGCACCGCAAGCTCAGTGATCTTGCCCGATTTGGTGCGCGGGATGTCTGAGACGGCAACGATCTTTGCCGGCACGTGGCGGGGGCTGGCGCCGGTGCGGATCTTCGCCCGGATGCGCTTTTCCAGATCCTCGTCCAGCGTCACGCCGGCGGCCAGCCGCACGAACAGCACGACGCGCACGTCATTGTCGAAATCCTGGCCGATGCACAGCGCTTCGAGGATTTCCGGCATCTGTTCGACCTGGTTGTAGATCTCCGCCGTGCCGATGCGCACCCCGCCCGGATTGAGCGTCGCGTCGGAGCGGCCATGGATGAACATGCCGCCATGCGCCGTCCATTCGGCGAAGTCGCCATGGCACCAGACATTGTCGAAGCGCTCGAAATAGGCGGCCTGGTATTTCTTGCCGTCAGGGTCGTTCCAGAATCCGATCGGCATGGACGGAAACGCTTTTGTGCAGACCAGTTCGCCTTTCTCCTCGCGAATCGGCTGGCCGTCATCATCCCAGACATCGACGGCAAGGCCGAGGCCGGGCCCCTGGATCTCGCCGGTCCAGACAGCTTGCGTCGGCACGCCGAGAACGAAGCAGGAGACGATGTCGGTGCCACCGGAGACCGAGGCAAGGTGCACGTCCTCCTTGATCCCGTCATAGACAAAGCGGAAGTCCTCCGGCGACAGCGGCGAGCCGGTGGAGGAGATCGCCCGCACGGTCGACAGATCATGGCTGCGGATCGGCTTGAGGCCGGCCTTGCGCACGGAATCGATGAATTTGGCCGAGGTGCCGAAGAAGGTCATCTTCTCGGCATCGGCGAAGCTGAACAGGACATTGCCGTCGGGGTAGAAGGGCGAGCCGTCATAGAGCAGCAGCGTCGCGCCTGACGCCAGGCCCGACACCAGCCAGTTCCACATCATCCAGCCGCAGGTGGTGAAGTAGAAGAAGCGGTCGCCTTCGACGAGGCCGGCATGCAGCCGGTGTTCCTTCACATGCTGGATCAGCGTGCCACCGGCCGAATGAACGATGCATTTGGGAATGCCGGTCGTTCCCGACGAAAACAGGATGTAGAGCGGATGCGCAAACGGCAGGCGCTCGAATGTGACGGACTTTGCCGCAAAAGGCGACAGCGCCTCTTCCAGCGCCACGGCCTTGTCGATAATCCCTGCGATATCGCGCGACGTGCCGAGATAGTCGACGATCAGCACCTTGCCGACGGTTTCGAGCTTCGTGGCAACGGCAGCGATCTTGTCGGCAACCTCGATTGCCTTGCCATTGTACCAGTAGCCGTCCGGCGCGATGAAGACGACGGGTTCGATCTGGCCGAAACGGTCAAGCACGCCCTGTTCGCCGAAATCGGGAGAGCAGGACGACCAGACCGCGCCAATCGAGGCGGCGGCCAGCATGGCGGCGACGGTTTCCGGCATGTTGGGCATCATCGCCGCGATACGGTCGCCCTTTTTCACCTTGAGCGACAGGAAAAGCTGCTGAAAGCGCGAGGTCAGCTGGTGCAGTTCGTTCCACGACAGCCGCCGCTCGATCTTGTCCTCGCCGCGAAAGACGATTGCCGCACCGGAACCGATCTTTTTCAGCAGGTTCTCGGCGAAGTTGAGCGTCGCATCGGGGAAGAACGATGCGCCGGGCATCTTGTCGCCATCAACGAGCACCGTCTCACCCTTGTCGCCGACAATGCCACAAAAGTCCCACAGCAGGCTCCAGAAGCCTTCGCGATCCTCGACCGACCAGCGGTGCAGCTCGGCGTAGGAGGCAAACGATGCGCCGGTTTTGGCTGCCGCCGCCTTCATGAAGGCGGTCAGCGTCGCTGCATCGATCCGGTCTTGCGTCGGGGTCCAGAGCGGTGCTTCGGCAGCCATGATCGATCCTCCTTGAAGCCGGTCGCGTCGCAAGACTGATATGCTTTTGTTTCTATGCATGTCGCTGTCCCGGAACCGCTGCGCACTTCCGGGCGACATGCATTAGCCCCAGCTTTACAGACGCCGCTGTCCCAAAAACGCCGCGTCTCGTGCCAGGCTGAAGCTGCATCGCTTATGCCTATCGCCATGCGGCAGAGCAAGATTTTGTTCAGCTAAACTCGGCCAGGTGTGCGCAATTGCCATCGCCGGGCCATAAAGACTTGAAATGCGTCAGCGCTGGGTTACACCCATCGGGCGATTTTTGTCGGAATGAAAGCATACGGGGCGATATGCCATCACCTTTGATCCGGCACGGAATATGGGCGATCGGCGTTGCCGTGCTCGTCATCGCGCTGGTCGTCGCCGCTCTGCCGCTGATTGCCTCGACCCGGATCGTGCGCGACCGCATCGCCTGGGAGATGAGCGCATGGAGCGGTTTCAGGGTCACCATTGACGGTTCGCCACGTATCGAGGTGTGGCCGAACTTCCGCGCCATATTGAGCGACGTCACGCTGTCGCAGTGGACCGAGACCGACGCGCCGCCGGTGATCGAAGCCGAGCGGGTCGAGGTCGACCTTTCAGCCATGGCGGCGCTGCAGGGCGATGTGGTGTTTTCGACGGCGCGGCTGGTGCGGCCGACGATCCGGGTCCAGCGCACCGCAAACGGCATGTTTATGCCCGCCATGCCGACCGGAGGGCGCATCACGCGCTCCATCGACACCGCGCGCGGCGTGGTCAGCGCCGATCCGGCGAAGCCTGATCTGAGCAAGCTGCCGACCGATCCGTTCGGCACTGTGGAGTTCAGGGACGGCCGCCTGGTCGCCTCCATCGGCGGCAAGGACGTCGAATTGCTGACCAGCCTCAGCGGCCAGGCAAACTGGGCGGCGATGAACAGCAATGCGACCTTGTCGGCGACCGGCATCTGGCGCGGCGAAAGCGTCACCGTCGATGCGTCCTCGGCCAATCCGCTGGTTCTGTTTGCCGGCGGTGCTGCGCCAATCACCTTTTCGTTGAAGGCTGCGCCGGCCAGCTTCTCGTTCGACGGCACGGCCGGCATGTCGCAAAACGCCTATTTCGACGGCCAGGTGAAATTCGCCGCACCGTCGCTGCGGCGCGTGCTGGAATGGTCGCAGGCCGGAATTGCACCGGGCGCCGCAATCGGCTCGGTGTCGATTTCGAGCAAGATCACGGCGACGGCCGGCCGCATCAAATTCGAAAACACCGCGGTCGCGCTCGACAACAACCCGGGAATGGGGGCGCTGGACTTCTCGTTCGGCGACGCCTTGCCGGTGATTTCCGGCACGCTCGCCTTCGATACGCTCGATCTCAGGTCGCTGTTCTCCGCCTTCACGCCGCTGGCGCCCACCGGCGAAACCGGCCCCGGGGAAATCGACACCAGCTTTGCCGACCGCGTCAATCTGGATCTGAGGCTATCGGCGGCGCATGCCTCGGCCGGCGCAATCCAGCTTGCCGACGTCGCCGCCACCGCACAGGTCAAGAACGGGCTTGCCGTCTTCGACATTTCCGATGCGTCGGCCTTTGGCGGCAACGTTCAGAGCAGCCTGCGCTTCGACCGCAAGCCGGAGGGTTCGCAGGTCGAGATCCGGCTGCTCGCCTCCGACATTGACGGCGCCGCTTTCGGCAAGGCTGCCGGCATGACGCGATTGGTGCCGGCCAGCACCGGCACGGTCTCGGTTATCCTCAAAGGGCCGGGGAAATCGTGGGACTCGATCTTCGAGACCGCTGACGGCTCGGTCTCGGCGACGTTCGGGCCAGGCGCACTGAGCGGGCTCAATTTGCCGGCGTTTCTGAAGCACACCGAACAGGGCGGCTTCTTCGCGCTCGACGATGTCTCGGACGGGACGCTGCCGATCGACGGCGCCGAGCTCAAGGCCACCATCTCGAAGGGTGTGGCGCGGCTGGACAAGGCCGAGGCCAATTCGGCGAAATACAAGATCTGGCTGTCCGGCATCGCGTCCTATGGCGGACGCGGGCTGGCGCTGTCGGGCGGTATCACCCAGGCCGATCCGGCGGCAGCGCCGGCCAATGGCCAGCAGGGCCCCAACAATCAGTCATCCTTCTTCGTCGGCGGCACCTGGAGCACACCGTTCATCTCGCCGATCAGCCGCGGCATTTCGGGCGAATAGGCAGCCCCTCCCCGGGAGCTGCCGTGCTCTGTTTGTTTGACACAATTCCGAACGGAATTGCTCGGGATCAGCCGCGCTGCGCGGCCTGTTCGTCGAGCTGACGCTGCACCTCACGCCGCTTGTTGGCGACCGAGGCGATGACGACACCGACTGCCACAACCGCGATCAGGATGGTGCAGGCGGCATTGATCTCCGGCGTCACGCCGAGACGCACCTGGCTGTAGATCTTCATCGGCAGCGTGGTGGCGCCGGGGCCAGACGTGAAGGACGCGATCACCAGATCGTCGAGCGAGAGGGTAAAGGCCAGCATCCAGCCGGACACGATAGCCGGCATGATGACCGGCAGCGTGATCTGGAAGAAGGTCTTCACAGGTGTTGCGCCGAGATCCATCGCGGCCTCCTCCAGCGACTGGTCGAACGAAACCAGGCGCGACTGCACGACAACGGCCACGAAGCACATGGTCAGAGTGATGTGGGCAAGCGTGACGGTGAAGAAACCACGGTCGAGACCGACGGCAACGAACAACAACAGCAACGACAGACCGGTGATGACTTCCGGCATGACCAGCGGCGCGAACACCATGCCGGAAAACAGGATGCGGCCCCGGAAGCGGGTGTAGCGGGTCAAGGTGAGGGCCGCCAGCGTGCCGAGCACGGTTGCCACCGTGGCGGAGATGACACCGACGCGCGCCGTCACCCAAGTGGCGTCCATCAGCCCCTGATTGTGGAACAGCGAAACATACCATTTGGTCGAGAAACCGCCCCAGACGGTGACCAGCTTCGATTCGTTGAACGAGAAGACGACGAGCAGCACGATCGGCAGATAGAGGAAGGCAAAGCCCAGCACGACCGAAGTGACGTTGAAGCGGCTCCAGGTGGCGTTCATTTGTCCTGCTCCTGGGCACGTGCCTGGGCCTGCTGGAACAGCATGATCGGCACGATCAAGAGCAGCAGCAGGATGACGGCGACGGCCGACGACACCGGCCAGTCGCGGTTGGCGAAAAACTCGTTCCACAAGGTCTTGCCGATCATCAGCGTCTGCGAGCCGCCGAGCAGGTCGGGAATGACGAACTCGCCGACGGCCGGGATGAACACCAGCAGGCAACCGGCAATGACGCCAGGCAGCGACAGCGGGAAGGTGATCTTCCAGAAGGCGGCGGTCGGCGGACAGCCGAGGTCCTTGGCTGCCTCAATCAGCGAATAATCCATCTTCTCCAGCGACGAATAGAGCGGCAGCACCATGAATGGCAGGTAGGAATAGACGATGCCGATGAAGATCGCTGTGTAGGTGTTGAGGATGATCAGCGGCTGATTGATGACGTGCAGCGACAGCAGCAGCTGGTTGAGCAACCCTTCGGGCTTGAGGATGCCGATCCAGGCGTAGACGCGGATCAGGAACGAGGTCCAGAACGGCAGGATCACCAGCATCAGCAAGGTCGGGCGGATGGTCACCGGCGCGCGCGCCATCCCGTAGGCGATGGGGAAGCCGACGAGCAAGGTCAGGATCGTCGAGACTGCAGCGATAATGACGCTGGTGACATAGGCTTTGAAGTAAAGCGCGTCCTGCGTCAGCCAGACATAATTGTCGAAGTTGAGATCGCGGAAGCCGGCGAAGAAACCGGAAATGCCGTCCGTGAAGTCGAGCACGGGCGTGTAGGGCGGCATGGCGATTGCCGATTGCGACAGCGAAATCTTGAAGACGATGATGAACGGGATGAAGAAGAAGAACAGCAGCCAGAGATAGGGGACGATGATGACGAGCCGACTGACAAAGCCGGCGCCGAGCCGTGTGAGCAATGGTTTGGCCGCTGTCGATGGGCCGGCGTCGGTGATGGCAATGTTGGACATGGCCGCCCCCTATCGTGTCAGCACGACGCCGGCGTCCGGCCGGAAGGAGACCCAGGCACGGTCGTTCCAGGTCAGCGGATCCTCGGTGACGCGCGCCGCGTTGAGCGCGCTTGCCCGCACCATCTGCCCGTCGTCAAGCCTGATATGATAGACGGTCATATCGCCGAGATATGCGACGTCATAAACCTCCCCTTCGAGCACATTGGCGCCATCGGCCGGCTTTTTGGACGACACCTTGATCTTCTCCGGCCTGATGGCGAAGACGATGTTGGAACCAGCGACGGCATCGGCGCTGTTTTCGACGACGATCTGGGCTCCGGTCGCTCCGGTGATGCGCGTCGTGTTCCCCGCGCGCTCGGCGACCTTGCCTTCGAACATGTTCACATTGCCAACAAAGTGGGCGACGAAGCGCGAGCTGGGCGCCTCATAGACTTCGGCGGGCGTGGCGACCTGCATCACCTCGCCCTTTTCAAGGATGGCGATGCGGTCGGCCATGGTCATGGCCTCCTCCTGGTCGTGGGTAACGACGACAAAGGTGAGCCCCAGCGTCTGCTGCATATCCATCAGCTCGAACTGCGTTTCCTCGCGCAGTTTCTTGTCGAGTGCGCCGAGCGGCTCGTCGAGCAGCAACACTTTTGGCCGCTTGGCAACCGAGCGGGCGAGCGCGACGCGCTGGCGCTGGCCGCCCGACAATTGGTGCGGCTTACGCTTGGCGAACTGCTCGAGCTTGACTAGCTTCAGCATCTCGGCGACGCGCTTTTCGATATCCGGCGCCGGCATGCCTTCCTGCTTGAGGCCGAAGGCGATGTTCTTTTCCACGCTCATATGCGGGAACAGCGCATAGGACTGGAACATCATGTTGACCGGGCGCCGGTAGGGCGGGATGCCGCGCAGGTCCTGGCCGTCGAGAAGGATGCGGCCGGCGGTCGGCTCCTCGAAGCCGGCGAGCATCCGCAGCAGCGTCGACTTTCCGCAGCCGGACGCGCCGAGCAGCGCGAAGAACTCGCGCTCGAAAATGGTCAGCGACAGATTGTTGACGGCGGTGAAGTCGCCGAACTTCTTGGTGACGTTCTCGAATTGAATGTATGGCTTGGCGTTCGGGTCGTTCCATGGCGCGAAATCCCTGCGGATGCTGCCAAGCGATTTCATGTCCCACTCCGTCCTGTTTTTTTGCTTCTTGCCCCAGAAGAATGGCCCCGGCAGGTGACTGCCGGGGCCATGTCGCATTGCTTACTGGCCGGTGACGATCTTGGTCCAGCTGCGCGTGATCAGACGCTGCGTCTTGGGATCGTAGGGCTGGACCGTATAGAGTTTTTTCAAGGTCTCGGCGTCCGGATAGACCGCCGGATCATCCAGCAGCGCCTTGTCGACGAACTGCTGCGAGGCCTTGTTGCCGTTGGCGTACAACACATAGTTGGACGACTTGGCGATCACTTCCGGCTTCATCATGTAGTTGAGGAATTCGAGTGCCTCGGCGACATGCGGCGCATCGGCAGGGATCGCCATCTGGTCGAACCACATCTGCGCGCCTTCCTTGGGCACGGAATAGCCGATCTCGACGCCCTGCTTGGCCTCCACGGCCCGGTTGCGCGCCTGGAAGACGTCACCCGACCAGCCGACCGCCAGGCAGATATCGCCATTGGCGAGGGCGTTGATGTATTCCGACGAGTGGAATTTGCGGATGTAGGGCCGCACCTTCAGCAAGGTTTCCTCGGCCTTGGCGATGTCGTCGGGCGAGGTGCTGTTGGGGTCGAGGCCGAGATATTTCAGTGCCGCCGGGATGATGTCGGCAGGCGAGTCCAGCACATAGACGCCGCAGTCCTTCAGCTTGGCCAGGCTGTCGGGATTGAAGAACACATCCCAGCTGTCGATCTTGTCGGTGCCGAGTGCTGCCTGCACCTTCTTGATGTTGTAGCCGATGCCGACGGTTCCCCACATGTAGTTGATCGAGTATTCATTGCCCGGATCGTATTTGGCGGTCCGTTCCAGAACGGTGTCCCACATGTTGGAGATGTTCGGCAGCTTCGACTTGTCGAGCTTCTGGAACACACCGGCCTGGATCTGGCGCGCCAGGAAATTGCCGCTGGGCACGACGACGTCGTAGCCGCTGCCGCCGGCAAGCAGCTTGGTCTCGAGGATCTCGTTGGAATCGAAGGTGTCATAGACCACCTTGATGCCGGTTTCCTTGGTGAAGTCCTCGATGATCGAGCTGTCGATATAATCCGACCAGTTGAAGACGTTGACGACGCGGTCCTCGGCATGGCCACCGACGGTAAAAAGCGTCAGAAATGCCGAGGTTGCCGAAAGCCAGAGCGCTTTGCGGATCATGCTGTTCTCCTTTGATGAGTGTTCCTTCGCCAATTCGTCGCTGTTCCAGCGCGATTGGGCATTTGCTTCAGAGTATTGAGCTTTCCGGGCAGCCACAAGCGCGAACTGCCGGCACCATGCGGGCGGTTCGAGCGATGGATGATGGCTCTGTGTGCCCGCCTGGCGGGTACGCCGACGCCGTCAGAGGCTTTCGCCGTGGCGCGGGCAGGGATACGACGCTGTGATCCGGTCTTGGTCCGACCGGCGGGGACACTTGGCAAGATACGCCTGTCTTGTTGTTGCCGTGTCTCCAGCCTGCCCGTGCGGTAGCAACGTTGTCAATGGCCCATCTCGCGCTTTGGGCGCGCGGCTCCGTCAAACGGGCAAAGGCAGCGTCAATTCGGGGAAGGCAGGCCGGTGACGCCGGGCCGCGCCGGCCGCGCCTGGCGCTTGAATTCGATCCCGATATGGACGAGCAGCGCGGCAACCACAACGGCGCCGCCGATGATGGTGCGCACCGAGGGCACCTCGGCATGGACGAGCCAGACCCAGATCGGGCCAAGGATCGGCTCGAACGTGCCGAGCAATGCAGCGATCGCCGCCGGGACCAGCCGGGCGCCGGTGGCGAAGAAGGCAAGGCCAAGGCCGAGATTGACGACGCCGAAGGCAAACAGGAAAGCCATGTCGTGGCCGGAAACCGCAAACTGCGTGGCTTGCGACGCGGCAAACGCCGCTGCCAGCATCGTGCCTAGGCAGGTCGCCGGTGTCATGCGGACATGGGCGAAGCGACGGGTGATAACGGTGGCAATCGAGAACATGACGGCGATCACCAGCGCCAGCCCGTCGCCGATCGGCGATACGGCGCCGTCGAGCGAATCCGACACCATGATGGCGACGCCGGCGATGACGGCGGCAATCGCCACCCAGGTCGCGACGGCGACGCGTTCGCGAAACAGCACCCAGGCAAGCAATGCCGCCAGCAGCGGCACGCCGGCCTGCATCAACAGGATGTTGGCGACGGTGGTGTAGGCAAGCGCGACAACGAAGCACGTCGAGGCAGTGGCGAAGCACACGGCAACGGCAAGGCCGGGCAGGCCCATGTCGCGAAACAGCCGCGGCACGCCGCGCCAGCCGTCGCGCCAGGCCATGAAGCAAATCAGGAACGCAGCCGCCCACAGCGAGCGCCAGAACACCACCGTCCAGCTGTCGGCAGTGCCGATAAAGCGGGCAATGGTGCCACCAAAGCTCCACATCAGCGCCGACAGGAACACCAGCAGGAAGCCGATGCGCTCGTCGCGCGGCGACACGGCCGGCGAAGCAGTTATCGGCATTAATGCGGTGTCGGTCATGGTTGCGACTGTCGGCTATCTCGGGACGGCATGATGCACAATGGACGACGGAAACGTGCCGCATTCGCCTAGCGCAAAGGCTGCAGCCGGACGTGATCCAGCCCGGCATTCCCTTTGGCGCACCGCCTGCCAGCCGGCGGCATTCAGTCAAAAAAGTCGATGGCGCCTATGACGTGGTCTTGTTGCCGCGGATGAAGCGCCAGAGACCGGCCAGCGGAACCAACACGAGAATGCCGAACTTCTTCAGCGCGATCAGCGCGACGGCAATCAGCCCTGCCTTGGCCGCCAGTTTGCCGGCGATGAGGCCGCCAATGCCGACTGCGGCGATGGTGTCGGTGCCTGGCAGGAAGTCGGTGTATTTCTTGCCGGTGTTGAAATCGGCAACGCCGAGCACTTCATCCAGGCTCTGCTTGATCTCCGGCAATTGTTCCACCGTGGCGATGTAGCTCATCACGAAGACGCCTTCCCGGCCGAGGAAACGGACATCGTAGTTGAGCGTGTGGACGGTATCGTCGCCGAACTGCAGCTCCTTTGCCCAGTGCAGCCGCTTATGGACGAAATCATAGACAGGGGGCGAAGCCCAGCCGATCAGCTTGATCGGCTGATAGCCGTCCTTCACCCGCTGATCGTTGGCCGACAAAGTGTCCGCCTGCATGCTGCTCAGCAGTTCGGCGTAGTCGATGGCGGCGGCGTTGCTGTCATCGACATAGCCGATCTTTTCATAGCGCAGCTCGATGCCCCAACCGTTGCCGGCGATGGGTTCATACTTGGCCGGGAAAATCATGCCGATCGCTTCAGAGGCGGTATCAGGCGGGTTGCCCCAGGCCTCGGTCAGAACGGATGTCGCATCCTTCTTGTCCAGAAAGTAGAACTTGTCCTTGAGATCGAGATGGATGCCCTCCGGAAGGTCGACCGCGCCGGTCTTCGGATTGATCTTGTCCAGGAATGCCTTGCCGTCGTCGCTATACTGTTGATAGCCCTTGAAGAATTCAGAGGATTTTTCCGCCAGAGCAGGCCCTGCCGAAAAGGCAAGCGCCACGCCAAGCCACAAAGCTTTCCCGTCCATATAAGCCACCCCCTTGGCTGCCCTCACCTTTCGATACCGCAGCGCCGATGCTTAATCAATATTTCCATCGCCTCGGCTGGGACAGGATCTATATTTCTCGTCGCTAATGTGCAGGCGCCTCTTCGAGGACCCCCAAACCTCGACAAGCATCACTGAAAGTCGAAGGCGCTCAAGCCCGTCACCATCTCGTCGAGGCCGAGCGGGCGGGTCACCGGCGGCTCGGCGCGGGCGAGACAGCCGATGCGTTCGCACAGCCGGCAAGCCGGGCCGATCGCCGTGGCGGCGCCCTGTCCGGTCTTTGCCGACGCCGGCAGCCCCGCGCCATAGACGATCTCGTCGCGAAAGCCGATGTCGCAGCCCAACAGCAGCGCGGTACGGCGCGGGCGCTCCGAGAACGAGCCTTGCGGCCCCTCGAGCGTGCGGGCGATGCAGAGGAACTCGGCGCCGTCAGGCATTTCTACAGCCTCCACCAGAATCTGGCCAGGCAGTGCAAAGGCGGCATGCACAGGCAGTTTCGGACAGCCGCCGCCAAAACGGCTCTGTGGAAAGCCTTGGCCGCCCGCCTTGCGGAAGCGGTTTCCCGCATTGTCGACCTCGAGCATGAAGAACGGCACACCGGAGGCACCCGGACGCTGCAGGGTGGTCAGACGGTTGGCCGCCTGCTCGAAGGAAACGCCGAAGCGCGAGCGCAGCACATCGATGTCATAGCGGGCCCGAACGGCGGCGGCATGAAAGGCCTGGTAAGGCATCATCAAGGCATGGGCGGCGTAGCGGCCGAGTTCGAAGCGGGCGAGCCGGCGGGCTTCATCGGTGCCGAGCTTCAGCGCCTGGATTTCGCCGGCGACTGCGACGGTCATGCGGATCAGGCAGGCCTCCATGGCGACCTCGCGCAACTGGTCGAAAGGCGACAACCGTTCGGACAGGAACAGGCGCTGCGAATGGCGGTCATAGCGGCGGCGCCAGTTCGGCATGGTGGCGACTGGCAACACCTTGACGACGATGCCGTATTCGCGCTTCAGCCAGGCCTTTAGCGCGCCGAACAGATCATCGCCCGGGTCGAGCACCGAGGTGAAGGCCTCGGCCTCTTCCTCGAGTGCTGCAAAATGGTTCGGCCGGCGTTCGAAAATCTCGTGCACCTCGTCGATCGGCAGCCTGGCGCCGGAAAGTGCTGTTGCCCTGCCCTCGCGCGCCAGCAGCTCGTTGAGATCGGACAGCCGCTCGGCCTGCTCGCGATAGGCGCGAAACAGCTTTATCATCGCGGCCGATGCGTTGGGCGCAGCCTCGGCGAGCTCGATCAGCTCCTGGTCGCCTGGCAATTCGCCGGCAAGCAGCGGATCGCTGAACACCTCCTTCAAGGCCGAGATCGACCCCCTCGCCTCGCCCTGCAGCTCATGCGGGTCGACCTTGTAGACCGAGGCCAGTTTCAGGATCAGCTGCACCGTCAGCGGCCGCTGATTGCGCTCGATAAGATTGAGATAGGAGGGCGAGATGCCGAGGCCTTCGGCCATCGCCGTCTGGGTCAGGCCCTTGGCGAGGCGGATGCGGCGGATGCGCGGCCCCGCAAAGATCTTCTGGTCGGCCATCGGCTGTCCTTGACAGGAATTTTACACCGCTTGCGCGCCATGAGCGCGCATCGGTTTTTACAATCGTGACAAATTTACAGGGCTCGCCCGTCAAACACAACACAGGTTTTCTCTTATTTTCTGCGAGATATGGCGGTTTCTCTAGGCTCTCTTCGCGCCGCAATGTAAATGATGTCACACATTGACGGCGCACAATCTCCGATGACGCGGCGTTGCAGACACTGGCATCGATTGATCTGGAGTGAAAAATGACCGATTTTTACAATCTCGTCCCATCCGCGCCCGAAGGCCGCTTCGACGGCATCGAACGGCCTTACTCGCCGGACGATGTGAAGCGGCTGCGCGGCTCGGTCCAGATCCGCCAGAGCCTTGCCGAAATGGGCGCCAACCGGCTGTGGAAGCTCATCCACGAGGAAGACTTCGTCAACGCGCTCGGCGCCATGTCGGGCAACCAGGCGATGCAGCAGGTGCGCGCCGGGCTGAAAGCAATCTATCTCTCAGGCTGGCAGGTCGCCGCCGACGCCAACACCGCGTCGGCCATGTATCCGGACCAGTCGCTTTATCCCGCCAATGCGGCGCCGGAACTGGTCAAGCGCATCAACCGCACGCTGCAGCGCGCCGACCAGATCGAGACCTCGGAAGGCAACAGCCTGTCGGTCGATACCTGGTTCGCGCCGATCGTCGCCGATGCGGAGGCCGGGTTCGGCGGACCGCTCAACGCCTTCGAGATCATGAAGGCGTTCATCGAGGCGGGCGCCGCCGGCGTCCACTATGAGGATCAGCTGGCCTCGGAAAAGAAATGCGGCCATCTCGGCGGCAAGGTGTTGATCCCGACCGCGGCGCATATCCGCAACCTCAATGCGGCGCGCCTTGCGGCCGACGTGATGGGCACGCCGACGCTGGTCGTGGCGCGCACCGACGCGGAAGCGGCAAAACTGTTGACCTCGGACATTGACGAGCGCGACCAGCCGTTCGTCGACTACGATGCCGGCCGCACGGTCGAAGGCTTCTACCAGGTCAGGAACGGCATCGAACCATGCATCGCGCGCGCCATTGCCTATGCGCCGCATGCCGACCTGATCTGGTGCGAGACCTCGAAGCCCGATCTGGCGCAGGCCAAGAAGTTCGCCGAGGGCGTGCGCAGGCATCACCCTGGCAAGCTGCTCGCCTATAATTGCTCGCCGTCGTTCAACTGGAAGAAGAACCTCGACGACGCGACGATCGCCAAGTTCCAGCGCGAGCTAGGCGCCATGGGCTACAAGTTCCAGTTCATCACGTTGGCCGGTTTCCATCAGCTCAATTTCGGCATGTTCGAGCTGGCCCGCGGCTACAAAGCGCGGCAGATGGCGGCCTATTCCGAGCTGCAGGAAGCCGAGTTCGCGGCCGAAGTCCATGGCTACACCGCGACCAAGCACCAGCGCGAGGTCGGCACCGGCTATTTCGATGCGGTGTCGATGGCGATCAGCGGCGGCCAGTCATCGACCACCGCCATGCATGAATCGACCGAGCATGCCCAGTTCAAGCCGGCAGCGGAATAACAGCGAACAACCAGAGGAAACGCCCAACAGGGCAAGGGACACAGGAGAAGAAAAATGGCATCGATAAGCCGCGTCAAGGAACGTGCAGAAGAGCAGTCCACCACCATGAGCGTCGACCAGCAGGCGACCATCCGCATGCTGGCTAACGACCTGCACAGGCTCAATCAATCGGTGATGAAGGCAGTCGAGGCGGGCGTTTCGGTGGAACTGGTGCGCTCGGCTCGGCACCATGGCGGCGACGGCAATTGGGGTGACCTGCTGATCCCGGTGATCGTCACGCAGCAGAGTCACGGATGATCTTCCCTCACGGAAGCTTTGTGCTTGCGGAATCTTCTGACACGGTCATGCACCGGCTGATTTCAACGTCACCCGCGCGTTTTCAGCGCGGGTGACTTTCGCTTCTGAGCACGAACTTAACTACAGTCTGAAAACAGACCTTGGTTTCGCGGTTTAATATTTCTGGCTATATTTCCCGGCTCCGCCATTTCAGCTTGACATGGCGCGCGATCTCGCGCCAATTGGCTCTCGTATTTCAACCCTGCATTGAAGCAGCGCCGAGTGCCCGCAACGCCCATGTGCCCTGTGAATCGCGAGACCGACACCGCCAAACATCTGAAGTCGACAAGCAGGGATGCGAACTCCGAGATATCAACGGATTTCTCCCACGTGCTGGTCGTCGGAAAATCGCCGATCAACCGGGTGGTGGTGTCGAAGATCGTCGAGAAGTCCGGGCTGAAGCCGATCTCCGAGTCACTCGAAATGGCGACCAAGACACTGCGCACCCTCATTCCGGGCGCCGTCGTTCTCGATGGCGGCGCCGACAACAAGGATTGCGACGCGCTGATGTCGGCCATCGATGCCTTGCGGCGAGCGTCGGGCCGGTCGCTTCCCTCGGTGATCCTGCTTTCAACCAAGACCGGCACGCCCGAAAGCCTCGGGCTGTCCAGCGTGGTCGATGTGGTGGTGACCAAGCCGATCACCACCGAAAGGCTGCAGCCGGTGATCGACCGGCTGATCGGTCTCGGGCGCGGCTGATCGCACTCCGCGCTTCACTGTCTGAAACGAGGTAAGGCGGTCAACCTTTCCTGTCGATGCTTTCGATCAAGGCCGGCAGTTCACCAAGATCGGCAATCGAGCGGAAGCGGGGAGCTTCGACCGGCGGCTCGACGTGTTCCAGCACCCAGGTCAGTTCGTGCGGCACGTGGACGCCCCAGCTGCCGGCCTCGATGGCCGGCACAACGTCGGACTTCAGCGAGTTGCCGACCATCATGCTGTTCTGCGGGCTACCGCCATGGCGACTGAATATCCGGGCATACGTGGCGGCGCTCTTGTCGCTGACGATCTCGACGGCGTCGAACAGATCGCCAAGGCCCGAGGCCGCCAGCTTGCGCTCCTGGTCGAACAGATCGCCCTTGGTGATCAGCACCAGATGATAGGCGCCGGCGAGCCTTTCCACGGTCTCGCGCGCATGCGGCAGCGCCTCGACAGGGTGGCCGAGCATGTCGCGGCCGGCGGCAAGGATTTCGGCGATGGTCGCGGCCGGCACACGGCCCTCGGTCACCTCGATCGCCGTCTCGATCATTGAGAGGGTGAACCCCTTGATACCGAAACCGTAAACGGCAAGGTTGCGCTTTTCGGCTTCGAGCAGCCGCGCCGAGATGTGCTCGACCTCGCCATGATCGGCGAGCAATGCCGCAAAGCGCTTTTCGGTCATGCGGAAGAACTGCTCGTTCTGCCACAGCGTGTCGTCGGCATCGAAGCCGATGGTTGTCAGATGTTTGCGAGGCTGCATGGTCGACTGCCCGTTTGCGTGAATGTCGTGGTGTAGACGTTGTCGCCGGGCGCTGCTAGCTAAGGCAAGGGTTATGGGTTGGGCAGTATGACGGAACCGAGCGTCTGGAAGGATAGGCTGGAGCGGATTCTGGGGTCCTTGCAAGGTCATAATCCGACCGAGCTCATCAATGCCATCCGAGATCTCGGTATCGCCATGGGACACGATGCCGGCGAAGGATTGCTTGACGCCCACCCGGAACTCTTCTCGTACCGACCGGCGCTTACCGCCGCATTCGGCAAGATGGTGCAGGCGCAGGACACCGCCGAGATCAGGCAGATGCTGGATCAGAATCTGGATGGTCCGGCATCGTTCGGACGGATCGCGGCAGGGAAAACAAGCATAGGCGTGCTATCGTCAAAGGATGCCTATAACCGCCTCGACGAAGTCTTCGATCATGTCGATTTCGATAATTGCCGCCGCGCTGTCATGGTCGGCTGCGGCGGGCGACCATTCACCATGTTCCGTATTCACGATCAAACAACGGTCCCTGAGATCATCGGCCTCGACATCGAGCCCGAAGCCGTCGAAACGGCAAACAGGCTCGCGGCCAAGCTCGGCTATATGCGCATGCGGGCCGAGCTTTGCGACGGGTGCGATTATGATTATAGCGACGCTGAGGTTGTCTATGTCGCGAGCATGGTTTCGCCCAAGGCAGCCGTCGTGTCTCGTATAGCCGATACCGCGCCAGACACTGTGCAGATCGTGTTGTGGGAGCCAGTTTCGCTAGGCAGGCTTTGGGCTGAAAATGCGGAACGCACACTTGACCCCCGGCTTGAGGTCATTGGCCGCACGAGCATTTCGCGAAACATGACGAGAGACGTGTTCGTCGCCCGACGAGGCGGTTCATCTTCCACCCGGCAGCTGGGCTGATCGTGCCGGCTCTTGGAACGAGCGATCGAGCGATCCTCGCCTTGGCGCGGGCATGGTGCCTGGTGCGCCATCCCATGATTTGCATACGCACATTCGACCATAGTGGCGTGTTGCCGGATCCGGCGAGACCCGCTTCCTATGCGGACAAGTTCTTGTGGCGAAAGCTTTTCGACCACAATCCGTTTTTCACGACGGCTTGCGACAAGCTCGCTTCGAAAACCTACGCATTGTCCACCTGTCCAGAACTCAGGACTGCCGAGGTCCTATGGTCTGGGGCCGACGCCACAAAGATTCCGACAGAGCTGTTTGCCGGCAATGTCGTGGTGAAAGCCAATCACGGCTGCCGCTGGAACATGATGATCCGCAATGGCGTTGTGGACAGAGCCAAGCTGCGCCGGCGTACCGCTCGCTGGATGCGCCGCCGCTATGGCAGGAAATTCGGCGAATGGGGCTACAGGGACGCCACCAGGCGCATCCTTGTGGAAGAGATGCTGATCGAGAACGGTGAGCCGATCCGCCTGGAATACAAGTTCCACGTGTCTCGCGGGACGACCGCCTATGTCTATGCCGCACGACGGGACGAGCAAGGCAACGAACAAAAATGTCATTTCGACCGTGACGGTAACTATGCACCGCCGCCGCCGGGAAGCGGCCCCCAATGGGTGAAGATTGACCTACCTGCATCCTTCCCGCGCATGCTTGAAATCGCGGAGAAACTGACAGCGCCGTTCGATCACATGCGTTGCGATTTCTACGACCTCAACGGCGTCGTCTTCTTTTCGGAATTCTCCGTCTATCCGCTGTCCGGCAAAGGCATCATCAACACCCGGCTCAGAGATTTGTGCAGCGACAGTTGGGATTTGCGCCAATCCTGGTTTCTGACCGCACCGCAGACCGGATGGCGCAGGCTCTATGCCGGCGCTTTGCATCGATGGCTGGACACGAACGCGCTGCCCGGCAAACCCTTCTAGCCGAAGTCCATCCCGTTGCTGGCACAACCTATCGGGTGGCCTCCCCTTCCCTTCCATCACCCGCCCCGGCTATACTCCAAAATCCGCAACCCAATCTGGTGAATGATGCCGCCTGCAAAAAAGGAAGTCCGTCCGTCGAGCCGCGGAGGACGCGTCCGCACGCCTGCCTTCGTGAAAAACCAACGCGGCGTGAAGAACTGGAAGGAAGTCAGCGCCTGGCTGGAATGGCGCGGCATCGAAGACATCGAATGCATCACACCCGACCAGGCCGGCGTCGCCCGCGGCAAGATGATGCCATCGAAGAAATTCACCTCCAACACCTCGCTGGCGCTGCCTTCGGCAGTGTTCATGACGACGATTTCGGGCGGCTATCCCGAGGATGGTAACGGTTTTCACTATCCGGAAGACGATGGCGATCTGAAGCTGATGCCGGATCTGTCGACCCTGACCGTGGTGCCGTGGGAAGAAGACCCGACGGCAGCTGTCATCTGCGACCTCGTCCACCAGGACGGCCGCTCGGTCGAGTTCACGCCGCGCAACGTGCTGAAGCGCGTGCTGGCTGCCTATGACAAGCGCGGGCTGAAGCCGGTGGTGGCGCCCGAGATCGAATTCTACCTGGTGCGCAAGAACCCCGATCCGGACTATCCGCTGACGCCGCCGGTCGGGCGTTCGGGACGGGCCATCGGCGGCGGCGCCGGCTATTCGATCGCCGGCGTCAACGAGTTCGACGAACTGATCGACGACATCTACCATTTCTCGGAAAGCCAGGGCCTGGAGATCGACACGCTGATCCATGAGGAGGGCGCCGGCCAGCTCGAGATCAATCTGCGCCACGGCGATCCGATCGAGCTTGCCGACCAGGTGTTCATGTTCAAGCGCACCATCCGCGAGGCGGCGCTGAAGCACGAGATCTACGCCACGTTCATGGCGAAGCCCATCCAGGGCCAGCCTGGCTCGGCCATGCACATCCACCAGTCGATCATCGACAAGAAGACCGGACAGAACATCTTTTCGGCCGAAGACGGCTCGGAAACCGACGACTTCTTCCATTTCATCGGCGGCATGCAGAAGCATGTGCCGAATGCACTGGTGATGTTCGCGCCCTATGTCAATTCCTACCGCCGGCTGACGCAGTCGGCCTCGGCACCGGTCAACAACAAATGGGGATATGACAACCGCACCACGGCGTTCCGCGTGCCGCGCTCGGACCCGGCGGCGCGACGTGTCGAAAACCGCATCCCGTCTTCCGACGCCAATCCCTATCTGGCGCTGGCGGCGTCGCTTGCCTGCGGGCTGATCGGCATGACCAACAAGATCAAGGCCGAGCCTCCGGTGCTCACCACCGCCAATGCCGACGAGATCGACCTGCCGCGGGGCCTGCTCGAGGCCGTCGACCTGTTCGAAGGCGACGAGGAATTGTGCGCCCTCCTGGGCAAGTCCTTCGCCGCCACCTATGCGGCGATCAAGCGGGCGGAATTCGAGACCTTCATGGAAGTGATCAGCCCGTGGGAGCGGGAGTATTTGTTGCTGAATGTTTAGGGGAATAGGGGAGTAAGGCAGTAGGGCAGTAGGGCGAGGATGGCAGCCAAGATTGAATCGTACCGGGATTTGATTGTCTGGCAGCAGGCTATGGATTTGGCGGTTTCAATCTACGAAACAACCAGAGCCTGGCCAAAGGATGAGCGCTACGGGCTGACAGGTCAGGTACGCCGTGCGGCGACCTCCGTTCCCGCCAACATCGCCGAGGGCTACGGTCGAGAGAGCCGGGCTTCCTATCAGCAATTTCTCAGAATTGCCCAAGGCTCCCTCAAGGAATTGGAGACGCATCTTTTGATTGCGCAACGTGTCGGGATCGCCTCGCACGAAGCTGTCAACGCTTTGATGACCACCAGCGAGAGCGTTGGAACGCTCTTGCGACTTCTGATCCGCAAATTGTCTCCAGAATAGCCCCACCTTACTGCCTTACTGCCTTACTGCCTTACTGCCTTACTGCCTTACTGCCTTACTGCCTTACTGCCCTACTGCCTTACTGCCTTACTGCCTTACTGCCTTACTGCCTTACTGCCCTACTGCCCTAGCGAGCATCATGCCTTACCAATCCCCCATTTCTCCCGGCCGCTCCTGGTATGAGGATACAGCTGGGCCACGGCCCGAGTACCCTTCGCTAGACGGTGATCGCCAATGCGACGTCGTCATTGTCGGCGGTGGGTTTACCGGCCTTTCTGCGGCAGCCCATCTGGCCAAAGCCGGGACCGATGTCGTCTTGATCGAGGCGTATCGCTTCGGCGACGGCGCCTCCGGGCGCAATGGCGGCCAGCTCGGCACCGGCCAGCGCGCCTGGGCCGAGGAGATGGAGGCCGAATACGGCTTCTCCCGTGCCAAGGCGCTGTTCGATCTTGCCGAGGAAGCCAAGGCGCACCTGCTCGAATTCGCCGCCGTCAACCAGATCGACATCGACTATATGCACGGTCAGTTGTCGGTGGCGCACAAGCTGCGCTATGTCGACGACTACAAGGCGCATGCCGAGATCATGGCGGGCCGCTTCAACTATCCGCACATCGCCTTCATGGATGCCAGGGAAACGGCCGAACGACTAGGCTCCACACGCTACTTCGGCGGCACCCGCGACACCGGCACAGGACACATCCACCCGATGAAACTGGTGATCGGCACGGCAAAGGTGGCGACCGCGGCCGGCGCCCACCTGTTCGAGCAGACGCCATCGACCGGCATAACGTCCAGCGGCGGCAAGGTCAGGGTCACGACGCCGAGAGGCACCATCACCGCGCAGAAATGCCTGATCGCCGTCAACGCCTATGGCGGCACCCTTGAGCCGGTGAGTGCCGCGCACATCATGCCGATCGGATCCTTCATCGGCGCGACGGTGCCGCTGGGGGTGGACTCCAAGGTGCTGCCGGGCGGCGAGGCGGTCGACGATTCGCGTTTCGTTGTGCGCTATTTCCGCAAATCCAGGGATGGAAGGCTGCTGTTCGGCGGGCGCGAGGTCTACGGCGTCAACGATCCGAAGGATATCCATATCCATATCCGCCGGCAGATGGCGGAACTTTATCCGGACCTCCGGGATGTCGAGATCACTCATGGCTGGGGCGGTTATGTCGGCATCACCGTGCCGAGAAAGCCGTTCGTGCGCGAGGTGATGCCCAATGTGATCTCGGCCGGCGGCTATTCCGGTCACGGCGTCATGCTGTCGAACTTCTTCGGCAAACTCTATGCCGAAACCGTCGCCGGCAACCGCGATCGGCTCAAGCTGATCGAGGATTTGAACATCCCGGCCTTCCCCGGCGGCCGACGCTTTCGCACGCCGCTGCTGTTCCTGGCGCTCAACTGGTTTGCGCTGCGCGATCGAATCTAGAGCAACAAGCGATTCCGTCTGTAATATTCGTTGCTTGAGCGACACATTGCAGAATCCTTAACAAGGGTGCAGAATCCACGGTTGGGGCGCACTGATGCCACAATCGCGGGTAAAAGGTGCCGGTTCTGGGTGATTGAACGGGGACTTTTGCGGGCCTGCCCGCTTGTTTTTGGGACCGATGCCGATCGGATGCCGGCCTTCCGGCGCTGATCGAAAGAACATCGGCCGCATGTTGGAGGTGGCAAACGTGAACGAGCCCTTCAGTTTCGGGGCGCCGGAACGACGGCGCTTTGCCATGCAGTTCGGTTACGACATGCGGCCCTCCTTCTGGCAGGGGGTGCGCACGAATTCGCATCTGGTGATCGCCGCGGTCGGCACCGCTGCGCTGCTTGGCGTGGCGGGTATCGCGCTTTGGCTGGCGTTGCCGGCCAACGACCGGCAGGCGAGCGCCAGCACACAGCCTCTTTCGCAGCAGAGCGTTCCAACCATCCCGGTCAAGACAACCAAGATCGCCCCGGTCACAGTTGCCGCGGTAGCGGCGGCGCAGGCCGCACGTAAGGGCGATGCGGTTTCGCCAACGGTGGCTGCTGGGGCGGCCGCGATACCGGCGCTGGCGGCCAACGATCCGCGCTGGACTGCGCCGCAATCGAACAGCGACGCTGAAGCCACGCCGTCCGATCAGGCCGCGGCCGAGCAGGCAGCAGCCAAGCCATCAGATGCGGCAGCTTACGAGGAACCGTCGGCGCAGAGCGATGCCACGACGCAGCTGTCAAAGGTTGCTGCACCAGACGCCGGGCACACCGACGGCGCCGAAACCGCCGCTATCCCAACACCGAAACCGCAACTGCCGGATGCGCAATCTTCCGCGGCAGCGGATGATGCCCAGGCCAAGGCCCAGCCAGAGAAGGTGGCTGCTGCCGATGCCACCGGACGCATACTCAGGACAGTGACAATGCGCACCGGTCCGAAGAAGAATGCCGCCGCCATGGGAACCGTGCCCGCCAAGTCATCGGTGCAGGTGGTGAGCTGCAAGAAATGGTGCCAGATCGTCTACAACGGCAAGCGCGGCTGGATTTACAAGAGCTACATCAAGACCAGGGCGTGAGACAACGACGTCGTCGAGGCTGCCCGGGACCAAGCCGCCAGATTCTGGTCAGCCACCGAGCAACCATCTGAAACGGTGTCTTCTGCGGGCAAGTTTGCGCTTTGCCAGGAAATCCGAGTGCTCCTCGAACGGCACCTCATACAGGCCGCACATTTGGCAGCTTTCTGACTTGCCGCATACCGGAATCCAGCATTTCACATCGTGCGTCCAGGCGAGCGCGATCCTTTCCAGATGAAGGTTGGACGAACTTTTCAGCAGAATTAGTTCTCCTGGGCCTGCCGTCTGTTTGATATGATCCGAAACTTCCTTGGCACTGCGAAGCTCGATGAAACGGCCGCTGTCGCGGTCGGCCTGGCTGGCGCGCGAGCGATGCGCATTGTCGCCCGTGTAGATGACCTCATCGGCGATTTCGCGCGCGATCTTGTAGGCGGTGCCGTATTTCCTCGACGAGCCGGCGTAGTCGGATATCTGCCCAAGCACAATGCGCTTACGAGAGGCCTTGGCCTTTGCAATCATCTCCAGGGCAATGTTGATCGAATGCCAGGGCGCTTTGGCGGTATCGACCAGGAATTGCGGACCTGCTTGTACCTCTTGCACGGTGGAGCGGTTGGGTAACGGTTCAAACGATGCCACTTGCCCAGCAATTTTCTCTGGCGAGACGCCAAGTTCCAAGGCGGCGGCCACCGCGGCTGCAGTCGGCAGCCAGAACTCGCCGGGAAAAGGCGCATGAATATTCAGGCTGCCACCGCGCCAACGAAGGGTGAACCGCAGCAATTCTGGATACGCGGCATACACGTCACTCACGCGGTAGTCTGCCCTTTCGGATTGGCCAAAGGTCGCAATCCGGCACTTCGCGCCAGATGCCATACCGAGCACTGCCTTTCGGTGGATCGTGAAGTCAAACTGGGCCTGGCGTGACGACAACTGTTCGTTCCTCGGCTGGCCGGCGAACCGATGCGAACTCTTGCTGACGTTGCTCTATCTGCCACGCATTGCGAACAGAGAGGTACTTCCCTCAAATTTGCTTAGATGCAGCGGCCGCCATCGACCTCCAGCGCCACGCCGGTGATGAAGGCGGCTTCGTCGGATGCGAGCCACAGCGCGGCGTTGGCGATATCGAGCGGTGTCGACAGCCGGCCGAGTGGGATCGAGGCGCGGAACTTCTCGCGGATTTCGGGCGTGTCGGCGCCCATGAATTTCTCCAGCATGGCGGTTTCGCCGGCGACAGGGCAGAGACAGTTGACACGGATGTTCTTGGGCGCGAGTTCGACAGCCATCGACTTGGTGGCGGTGATCGCCCAGCCTTTCGAGGCATTGTACCAGGTGAGGCCCGGCCGCGGCCGCAGACCTGCGGTCGAAGCCGTGGTCAGGATGACGCCGCCGCCCTGCCGCTCCATGATCGGCACCACGGCAAGCGCGGCATGGTAGATCGCCTTCATGTTGACTGATGTGATCAGGTCGAAGGTCGCCTCGTCGACGTCGAGCATGTCGCCATTGCGATGGGTATAGCCGGCATTGTTGACCATGATGTCGATGCGGCCGAAGGCGTTTTTTGCCGCATAGACCATCTCGTCGAATTCGGAACGCTGCGAAACGTCGGTCTGGGTCCAGATCGCGGCCTCGCCGATGTCGGCGGCGACACGCTCCGCGCCCTTGGCGTTGAGGTCGGCGACGACGACCTTGGCGCCCTCTTCGGCAAAGCGCCTGGCCATGCCTTCGCCGAAGCCCGCTGCCGCACCGGTGATGACGGCGACCTTGTTTTCCAGACGCATGCTTTTTCCGCTCATTCCAAGATCACCTCGCATGCGCATTTCTCTCTTTGTTTTGATGCATGTCGTACTCTCAAAACCGGGGTCACTTTTGAGCGACATGCATTAGCTTTCGTCACATTCCCGCTCTATGTTGCAGGTGCGAAAAGCTCCCCGGGACCATACCTTGACGAAAAGCCTCCGGGTGGCAGCCAGTGTCAAGGCACATTTGGACCGAATCAATATGCAGTGATTGGTCCTTGATGTGACACCATGGCACTGGATAATTTAAATCGATTAGATTATATCCAGCCGCGTCACAGTGTGCGGCGTCAAAGCGGACAGACCATGACCAGCCAGATCATCCCCGTCGATCCCTTCGACTTCATCATCTTCGGCGGCACCGGCGACCTGTCGGAACGCAAGCTCCTGCCGTCGCTCTACCATCGCCAGCGCGACCATCAGTTTTCCGAGCCGACCCGCATCATCGGCACGTCGCGCTCGAAGATGAGCGACGAGGAATTCCAGGCTTTCGCCAGCCAAGCGATTTCCGAACACGTCAAGCCGGCCGATATCGACGCCAAGGAGCTGAAGACGTTCTTGGCGCGGCTGTCCTACGTGTCGGCCGACGCGACGACGGGCGCCGGCTTCGACAAGCTGAAAAAGGCGATCGGCGACAGCGACCGCATCCGCGCCTTCTACCTGGCGGTAGCGCCGGCGCTGTTCGGCGACATCTCGCACAAGCTGAAAGAGCACAAGCTGATCACGCCGAACTCGCGCATCGTGCTGGAAAAGCCGATCGGCCGCGACCTTGCCTCGGCGCGCGCGCTTAACGATGCCGTCGGTGACGATTTCGACGAAAGCCAGATCTTCCGCATCGACCACTATCTCGGCAAGGAGACGGTGCAGAACCTGATGGCGCTGCGCTTTGCCAACGCGCTCTACCAGCCGCTGTGGAACTCCGCGCATATCGACCATGTGCAGATCACGGTCGCCGAAACCGTCGGTCTCGAAGACCGCGTCACCTATTACGACAAGGCTGGCGCGCTGCGCGACATGGTGCAGAACCACATGCTGCAGCTTTTGTGCCTGGTCGCCATGGAAACGCCGTCCTCGATGGACGCGGACGCCGTGCGCGACGAGAAGCTGAAGGTGCTGCGCGCGCTGAAGCGCATCAACGGCAACGAGGCGCCCAAGCACACGGTGCGTGGCCAGTACCGTGCCGGCGCGTCGGCCGGTGGCGCGGTGAAGGGTTATGTCGAGGAGCTCGGCAAGGACAGCAACACCGAGACCTTCGTCGCCATCAAGGCGGAGATCGGCAACTGGCGCTGGGCCGGCGTGCCGTTCTATCTCAGGACCGGCAAAAGGCTGGCAAGCCGGGTTTCGGAAATCGTCATCGAGTTCAAGCCGATCCCCTTCTCGATCTTCGACGAGAGCGCGGGACCGATCTTCGCCAACCAGCTGGTCATCCGGCTGCAGCCCGACGAAGGCGTCAAGCAATTCATCATGATCAAGGATCCGGGTCCGGGCGGCATGCGGCTGCGCCAGATCCCCCTCGACATGAGCTTTGCAACATCTTTCGACGGTCGCGCGCCCGATGCCTATGAACGGCTGATCATGGATGTCGTGCGCGGCAACCAGACGCTGTTCATGCGCCGCGACGAAGTCGAGGCGGCATGGAAGTGGATCGATCCGATCCAGAACGCCTGGGAGAGCGCCAGGCAGGAGGCGCAAGGCTATACGGCCGGCACATGGGGCCCCTCGGCCTCGATTGCGCTGATCGAACGCGACGGGCGGACATGGCACGAGAGCAATTGAGCGAACCCGCCTACAGCTGGAACGGCTTTACCGGGCGCCAGGACCTGGCGGCAGCCCTTGCCGGCAACGTCGCGGCGCGGCTGACCGGGGCCATCGACGAGCGCGGCACGGCTCTGCTTGCCGTTTCCGGCGGCACCACGCCGGCGAAGTTCTTTGCAGCGCTGTCGGCCATTCCGATCGCCTGGAACAAGGTGACGGTCACGCTGGTCGACGAACGGTTCGTGCCGGCCTCCTCGCCGCGCTCGAATGCCGGGCTGGTAGCCGCCAATCTGCTGCAGAACGCGGCGGCGGCCGCGCAATTCGTGCCGATGTATCACGAGGCCGCAAGCATCGAGACTGCCGCAGCGTCCGACGACATGGCACTCAAGGCACTGGCCTGGCCGCTCGACGTCGTCGTGCTCGGCATGGGCGGCGACGGCCACACCGCGTCGTTCTTTCCCGATGCAGATAACCTCAGCGACTTGCTCGATCCTGCCTCGCGCAGGATCGTGCTGCCGGTGCATGCACCGAGCGGCGGCGAGCCGCGGCTGACCCTATCGATGGCGCGCATCATCGCCGCCGGCTTCATCGCGCTGCATATCGAAGGCGAGGACAAGCGCATCGCCTTCGAGAATGCGATGGGACCGGGTGCGAAGAAGCCCATTCGCAAAGTGCTCGAAGCAGCCCCGATACCGGTAGAGGTGTTCTGGGCACCCTGATTTTCACGAAAAGCAGCCCCGGCAAACAGTGGGAGGACGTTCTCCGGGGCTCGAAAGGACCGACCATGACAGCCAGACGCGACATCGAAGCCATCACGGAACGCATCCGCCAGCGCTCGAAAGCCGGCCGCGAGCGCTATCTCGGGCGCATCGCCGAGGCCTCGAGCCGCACCGCCAACCGTTCGGTGTTGTCCTGCGGTAACCTCGCGCATGGCTTTGCCGTCTGCAGCCCGTCTGAAAAGCTGGCCCTCGGCGCCGACAAGGTGCCGAACCTCGGCATCATCACCTCCTACAACGATATGCTGTCGGCGCATCAGCCGTTCGAGACGTTTCCGGCGCTGATCAAGGATGCCGCGCGCGAAGTTGGCGGCATCGCGCAGGTGGCCGGCGGCGTGCCGGCCATGTGCGACGGCGTAACCCAGGGACAGCCGGGCATGGAGCTGTCGCTGTTCTCACGCGACATCATCGCCATGGCCGCCGCGATCGGCCTGTCGCACAACATGTTCGACGCCGCCGTCTATCTCGGTGTCTGCGACAAGATCGTGCCTGGGCTGGTGATCGCGGCCCTCACCTTCGGCCATCTGCCGGCCGTCTTCGTGCCGGCCGGACCGATGACGACGGGCCTGCCCAATGATGAGAAGGCCAAGGTTCGCCAGCTCTATGCAGAGGGCAAGGCAGGACGCGCGGAACTGCTCGAGGCCGAGTCCAAATCCTATCATGGGCCGGGCACCTGCACCTTCTACGGCACCGCCAATTCCAACCAGATGCTGATGGAGATCATGGGCCTGCATACGCCCGGCGCCTCCTTCGTCAATCCGGGCACGCCGCTGCGCGACGCGCTGACACGTGAGGCGACGAAGCGGGCGCTGGCGATCACCGCGCTGGGCAACGCCTACACGCCGGTCGGCCGCATGATCGACGAACGCTCTTTCGTCAACGGCGTGGTCGGCCTGCACGCCACCGGCGGCTCGACCAACCACACCATCCACCTCATCGCCATGGCGGCGGCAGCCGGCATCACGCTGACCTGGCAGGACATTTCCGACCTGTCGGAAGCGGTGCCGCTTCTGGCCCGTGTCTATCCGAACGGGCTTGCCGACGTGAACCATTTCCATGCCGCCGGCGGGCTTGGCTTCCTGATCCGCGAACTGCTCGACGAAGGCGTCCTGCATGAGGATGTGCAGACGGTGTGGGGCGAAGGCCTCCGGCCCTATGCGGTCGAGGCCAAGCTCGGCGAAGACGGCAGCGTGGTGCGCGAAGCCTCGCCGCTGCAGAGCGGCGACGAGAAAGTGCTGGCGCCGTTCGCCAAAGCCTTCCAGCCGACCGGCGGCCTGAAGGTGCTGGCCGGCAATCTCGGCCATGCCGTCATCAAGACCTCCGCCGTGAAGCCGGAACGCCGCGTCATCGAGGCGCCGGCCAAGGTGTTCGACAGTCAGCAAGGCCTCAACGAAGCCTTCAAGGCCGGCACGCTCACAGGTGACTTCATCGCCGTCATCCGCTTCCAGGGGCCGAAGGCCAACGGCATGCCGGAACTGCACAAGCTGACCACTGTGCTTGGCATCCTGCAGGATCGCGGCCAGCGCGTCGCGCTGGTCACCGACGGGCGCATGTCGGGTGCTTCCGGCAAGGTGCCGGCGGCGATCCATGTGACGCCGGAAGCGGTCGAGGAAGGGCCTATCGCCCGGATCCATGACGGCGACATCATCCGGCTCGACGCCGACGCCGGCACGCTGGAAGTGCTGGTGCCTGGGCCTGAGCTCGCGCTGCGCCGCACGGCCGACATCGATCTCATCGGCAACGAGTTCGGCTTCGGCCGCGAGCTGTTCGCCGGCTTCCGTCAGCTGGTCGGCCGCGCCGATCATGGCGCCAGCGCTTTCGGCACGGCCTGACGCATTGTTGCCTCGTATATGAAAAGGGCGGCTGGTGGCCGCCCTTTTTGCATTCGTGCGAACGATCCTATTGCACCGTGAGCTCGGCTCGCTCGCCGGCCTTGACCGTTACGGTGCCTTCCTTCGAACTGTTGTCCGACTTCTCCGAGACGACTGCATAATCGCCGGCCGCTATCGCCGCCTGATACTTCTGATCGTAGGCGTAGCCAAGTGACTTGCGATTGCCGTTGATGTCCTTCTTGGCCTCGAAAATCTCGATCTTCGATGCGCCGGGCGCGGTGATTGCCAATACACCGGCGTTCATGGCGACCTTCACATCGTCGAACTCGCCGACCTTGACGGTGAACGGCTGCTCGACGACGGCGAGGTCGACCGTCGTGATCAACACGTAGTCATCGGGCGGCAGATCGAACTTGCTGTCTGGACCATAGGCATAGGTCACTTCTTGCCGTGTTCCGTCGATCTTCTTTTTCGCCTTGAGCACCTTGAAGCCGATGCCGGAACCGTCGGCCTTGTCGCCGCCGGCCACATAGTAGGCATTGACAACGACATGTCCGACGCCGGCGATCATGTCCTTTTCCACGGTCTTGCCGGCAGCGAGCGGGATTGTTTCGCTTACCACGCCCTGCCCGATCGTGACTGTCACCTTCTCGTCGCCGGCCGGCAACACGACTTTCGTGGTTCCGTAATAGGTCGCCGGATTGTCAGCGCCCGGATAGTCGACCACGACAGCCGCGCCATCGACGACATCCGCCCCCGCGCTGGGACGCGGATGGATGATCAGAGTGCCAGCGTTCAGCGTGAACAATGGGCTGTAGACCTGGCCTGCCTCGATCTTGAGCTTTTGTTCGGTCTTGGCCTCGCCGTCACGCGCGACGATGATGTAGTCGCCCGGCTCCAGATTGCCCTTGTAGGCACCGTATTCGGTGGTGACGTTGTCTCCACGCGTGCCGTCGGATTTTGCCTTGTAGATTTCCCAGGCATTGCCGTCGGTAACCGGATCACCGCCTTCTGCAAGCACCAAGGTCGGCAGTAGGTTGAATTCCGGCTTGGCCGGCTCGGGCGCCGGAGCCGGTGCCGGAGCAGGCGCCGGAGCGGGTTCAGGCGCTGGTGCTGGGGCCGCGACGGTTTCGACCAGCGCTTCCTGCAGCGCCTTCTCGTCCGAAGCCTGGATGTATTTTCCGCCGGTGTTGTCGGCCAGGCATGCGATCTGCTTGCCTTCGTCGGCGGTCAGGCCGAAGCCGACGACATCGGCGGTGAAGTCGACGCCCGACGCTTCCAGTTCCTTGCCCAGCGCGCACGGGTCACCTTCGCAGGTTTCAAGCCCGTCGGTGATGAGAACGACGGTCGCCTTGTCCTCGGTGTATTTCAAGGCTTCAGCCGCCTGCTTGACGGCAGCGGTCAGCGGCGTCTTGCCGAGGAACTTCAGGCTGTCGGCGGCGGCCGAAATGGCACTGGCCGAGCCGGCCTGCGGCGGCACGATCAGCTCGATGTCCTCGCAGCTGCCCTTCTCGCGATGGCCATAGGCCATGAAGCCGATCTCGTCGTCGGCCGGGACTGACTGCAGCACGGTTCTGAGCGATTCGCGCGCGATTTCGAGCTTCGGCTTGCCGTCGATCTGGGCCCACATCGAGCCTGAAGCGTCAAGGATGATGATGACCTTGTTCGCGGCAAAGCCGAGCGACGTCATCGACAAAAGGAGCAGCGCCGCAGCGACGCTCCGCAAAAGTCCCGCCATTGGAATCTCCTTGAGGCCGCCCTCTGGTCCGCGCCGGAAGCTATTTGACGGCGCGTTCGGACACAAGCCTAGAGCGTGTCACGAACGGTTGCAGTGTAACAGGATCGGCCTCGGGCGAAGGCCTGTTCCGAGGCTGGCTCAGCACCGCATCAGTAGGTGGTGCGCCGCTCCTCGGAAGGCGGACGGCCGAACTGCAGACGGTAGCTCTGCGCGAAATAGGAGTGCGAGGTGAAGCCGGTGGCGATCGCCACATCGAGGATCGGCATATTGGTCTGGCGCAGCAATTCGCGCGCCCGCTCGAGCCTGAGCCGCATGTAATAGCGGCCGGGCGTCACGCTCAAATGGCGCAGGAACAGGCGCTCGACCTGACGCACCGACAGGCCCGCCGACTTTGCAAGCTGCACCGCCGACAGCGGCTCGTCGAGATGGTCGGCCATCAGTTCGACGATGCGCCTGAGCTTCTCTGATTTGCCGGTAAGGTCACGTTCCGGCCCGACGCGCTGGCGGTCGCCGGCGGAGCGAATGCGCTCATGCTGGAACTGGTTGGCGACGCCATTGGCAAGGTTGGAGCCGAAATCGCCGCGCACGATCTCCAGCATCAGGTCGATCGACGTAGTGCCGCCGGCGCAGGTGTAGCGCTTGCGGTCGATCTCGAAGACGTTGCCCGTGCAGTTGATATCGGGAAAGCGCTCGACGAAGCCGGCGCGGTTCTCCCAATGGATGGTGCAGCGATAGCCTTCGAGCTGGCCGGCTTCGGCGAGCAGATAGGAACCGACAGACAGCGCCCCGAGCGCGTTGCCGCGCCGGCCCCAGCTGCGCAGCGCCGCCAGCACCTTGCTCTTGCCGGGGAATTCGATCGACAAGCCCACCGACACGAACAGGATGTCGACCGGCGGCAAGTCGGCGACGGCATAGTCGATCTTGAGCGGCAGGCCGTTGGAGGCCATGACCGGATCGCCGTCGGCCGAGACTGTGGTCCAGCCGTAAAAATCGCGACCGAGCAGGCGGTTGGCCGAGCGGAAAGTGTCGATTGCCGCGGCCAGCGAAAACATCGAAAACTTGTCGACCAGCAGGAACGCGAACTGCCGGCCGCCTTGAACGGGATCATCCATGACCGGCCGTTCAGAGGGAATACTGGGGTTCGGCAAAGAAGCTGCTTTCTGGGTCAGAAGGAAGGCCGCTTCAAGCCGGCCGCGAGGTAGGCTGAGGCTAACGTATTGGCCATCAGCATGGCAATGGTCATCGGTCCGACACCGCCGGGCACCGGGGTGATGGCGCCAGCGGCCTTCGCCGCCTCGGCATAGGCGACATCGCCGACGAGGCGGGTTTTGCCTTCGCCCTTCTCGGGTGCCGGAATGCGGTTGATCCCGACATCGATCACCGTGGCGCCCGGCTTGACCCAATCGCCCTTGACCATTTCTGGCCGGCCGACGGCCGCCACCAATATGTCGGCGGTACGGGCCAGCGCCGGCAGGTCCCTGGTGCGGCTGTGGGCGATGGTGACTGTACAATTGGCGGCAAGCAGCAGATTGGCCATCGGCTTGCCGACAATGTTGGAGCGGCCGACAACGACCGCATTTAGGCCGGAAAGATCCTTGCCGCGCACGCGTTCGATCAGAAGCATCGAGCCCGCCGGCGTGCAGGGCACGAAAGCGGTCTCGAGTTCGCCGGTGCCGAGCTTGCCGACATTGATGAAGTGGAAGCCGTCGACATCCTTTTGCGGCGCGATCGCCTGGATGATCTTGCCGGCATCGATATGGGCGGGAAGCGGCAGCTGCACCAGGATGCCGTTGACGGCCGGATCGGCGTTGAGCTCGCCGATGATCTTCAGCAATGCCTCTTCGGACGTGTCGACCGGCAGCGTGTGCTGCAGCGAATGAAAGCCGCATTCCTTGGCGGTACGCGACTTCGAGGCGACATAGACCTGGCTTGCCGGATCCTCGCCGACAATGACCACCGCCAGGCCGGGCTTGGCCTTGCCTTTGGCGATCAGGTCCGCGGTCAAGGCCTTGACCTTCTGAACCACGTCTGCGGCGACGATCTTTCCGTCAATCACTTCGGCCATGAACCATCCTCGACATCATTCCAGCCAAGGCGCGGCGCGCGCCTTGAACATTGTTTCGCGCATGTCGTTGTTCCAAACGTTCCGCCCATTCGGGTCAAGCCCGACGGCAGCGCTTTTTGGGCGCCATGCTGCGCGGCATTTTCACGAAATTTCGCTTGGGCAATCCCGTCAAAGCGCCGTCAGATGCCGTAAACTCGAAACCGGCCGCTTTTATTCCGTGCCGGCGGGGTTCAGAAATAACGGCGGCGCGAACGGTTTTCGGTGAGTTCGCGCACCGCCTCGCGAAATTCGCGCAGGCCGGCGCGAATATCGTCGATTTGCGCCTGCTGGTCGTCCGGCGCCGCCTCGGCCGGCTGCGGAGAAGACCACTGCCCGGACGCTGCAGGCATCGGCTGCTGCGAATAGGCGTAGTCGGCCGGCTGAGCGGGCTGCGCGTAGCCGGGCTGCTGCTCATAGGGATAGGCGTGCGGAACCTCTTGCCTGAAGTCCGGCTGACGATAGCCCACGGGCTCCTGCACCGGCCTTGCAGGTTCGGCGATGGCGGACGCTGCCGGGTGAGCGCGGCTCATCTCAGCGGGTTTTCCTTGCGGCGTCTCGCCGCCTGGCATGGCATTGCGTATCGCTGACAACAGTCCACCGAGCAAACCTGCGGCCTGGGCGGGTGCGGTCGCGGCCAAGGGCATCGCAGGTGTTGCAGGCGGCGGTGCGGGCGGTGGCGCTGCGCGATAGATCTTGTCTTCGACGGTTGGCCGGCGCTCGTCTGTTCTGCCGCGCGAACGCGAGCCAGCGGCGTCGCGCAGGCTTGCAAAGGCGCCGCGCATCGCACCGAGACCGATGCCGGCAAAAAGGCCGAGCAGCAGGCCGGCCAGCGCTATTACAGCCCGCGACGGTCCGTTGGGTTCGAGTGGCGGTTGCGCGGGGGTCATCAGATTGATGTTGGTGGTGTTGATGTTTTGCTGTTCGCCGGTCTCCTTGGCGCGCAGAAGGTATTGTTCGTAGACGTTGCGCTTGGCGGTGGCATCGCGCTCCAGTTCGCGCAGGCTGACAAGGTCGCTGTTGACGTCGCCGCTCTGGACCTTTGCCTGGGCCAGGCGGGAGGCGAGATCCTGCTCGAGTTGAACCGAGCGCTTCAAGTCGACCTGCAGCGACGAGGCGATGCGGCGCAGTTCGCCTGCGATGCGCTCGCGTGAGCCGTCGAGCTGGGCGTTGAGCGCCTGGTATTCGGGATGACGCGGCCCCAGACGCACGGCGGCGCGGTCGGCCTCCTGCTTCAAAGCTGCATATTGCGCGCGCAGTTCGCTCATCGTGTTGGAATTGATTTCTTCCGGCAAGGTGCCGTTGATAACCGAATTGACGTCCAGCGAACGGGCCGACGCCGCCCGGGCGTTGAGTTCCAGCGTGCGGGCCCGGGTGACGGAGAGCTGCTCGTTGAGCTTCAGCATCTGGTCGTCGCTGATCAGATGGCCCTGCGCGTCGACGAGATCGTGCGTGGCCCTGAAGTCTTCGACCTTGCGCTCGGCCGTTTCGACATCCTTGCGCAGGTCATCGAGCTTGGCCGTCAGCTGGTCCGTCGCGCGTCCGGCCATCCCGAACTGGTATTGGGCCGCCTCCTGCTGGAAGACGTCCCTCGTCGTGTTGGCGATCTCCGCCGACTTGTCGGGACTTTGGGTGGTGGCGCTGATGGAAACGACAAAGCTCTTGCCGCTGCGTTCGACCGACAGGCTCTTGGCCAGATTGCCGACCGCCAGCGCCTGGCGGCGCACTTCACCGGCACCGCCAGGTCCATCCTGGCGCGACAGTATCGAGCGGATGAGCGACATGACGCCAAGGCCGCCGGAGCCCTGTCCGTTGAACTCCGGATCGTCGACGAGATGGAGATCGGCGACGACCTTGTCGAGGACCTTGCCTGATGTCACCATCTTGATGCGGGTTTCGACGACGGCCAGCGCCGCGTCGGGCTGCCCGACCGGTTGGGTGAGATCGTTGTCGGAAAGCTTCAGGTCGCCTGGCTCGATGACCATTTGTGTTGTGGCTTCGTATTTCTTCGGCGTCGAGACGGCAACGGCAACGCCAAGCACCGTTCCCAGTATCGTCGTCGAGACGATCAGCAGCTTGGACCGGGTGATGCCGCGGACGACCTGCAGCGGATCGATCAGCGGCTTCCATTCCTGTCCGTCATCGTCGTCGCGGTCCGCCCGCTGCCCGTCGGCATGGCGGGGCTCGTAGGCGGCGCGAGAGCGATCGAAACCCCGGGCATGCTCCTGACGCCGAACAGGCTCCTCAGCCGCGCCGGCTCTCGGATAGCGGACAGCTTCGTCTTGTTGAGACCATGTGCTGGCGGCCGAAGCGGATTCGCCGGCGGCCTGGAACTGCGGCGGCTCGGGCGGTGACGCTGGCGCGGGATTCGACCGCGCCTCGCGCTGCGAGCGGGCGATCCGGTGACGCGTTGCGGCGTCCTCGCGCCATGACGGATCGGCCCGGTCACCGATGGAGACCGGCGATGCATCCGCCGCCTCGTCGCCGCGCACAGCCTTGCCGAGCGCCAGGAGGGAGCGCTCGCGCCTCCAGTCTTCACGGTTTTCCCTGTCGACCATTGTCTCGAAACTTTACCCTTGGCGGCTTGGGAGCGGCGGTCGGCCAATCGTTAAGCCACGCTAAACAGGCATGGGAAACAAAAGGTTAATTTCCTTGGTCCGAAGCCGAAGTTTTCTCGCTTCTGCCGCACATTGTCGAGAGCGGAAAAGAGTGGTCAGAACCGCACGTTAAACTTTCCGGCCTATGGCTTTCCTCGACATGATGCAGGCCAGCGACACACCGCAAAGGCGGACACTCGCCCGGATCGGTACCTTCGTGGCCGAACGACGGGGGCTGGTCCGCGACTATCTCTCGGCGGTCAGCGGCGCCGGCGGGCGGCTGGTGTTCTCGCTCGCCTATTTCATCGCACTCGCCAACACGCTGTCGATCGCCGAGTTCGGCATGTTCGCCACCGCCTCGGCGGCCGGCGTCATGCTGTCGCGCATCCTCGCCTTCGGTTTCATCTCGGCGCTTTACCGGACCGCCACCATCCGACCCAACCTGATCGGCACCTTCACAGCCGGCTTCCTGCTGCTTGGCGCCGTGTCGTTGCCGCTGCTGGCGGCCGCCTCCTGGGGTGTCTACCTGATCTTCTTCGCCAGCACCGTGCCGCTGGCCGTCTTTGCCGCAATCGTCTTTGCCGAGGCACTTTTGTGGCGGCCGGTCGAGGTGGTGCTGATCGTCAACAATGGGCTCGGCAAATTCGGTCGCGCCGCCGTGCTGTCGATTGTGACCACGGCGTTTCGCGCGCTGGGCGCGGTGCTGTTCATGCTGTCGGGGCAACACAGCGTCTGGGTGTGGTCGTTGTTCTACATCGGCGCCAACGCCGCCTCGCTGTTGCTCGCCTTCGGCTTCTACTATCCGCGCCAGCGGCTCAGGCTGCGCACCGAGCTGTATCTGCGGCGGCTTGCCGATTCGATCTATGTCGCCGGAGCCGAAGTGCTGTTCTACCTGCAGTCGGAATTCGACAAGCTGCTCGTGCTGGCGATCGGCGGGCCGCATCTGGCCGGCATCTATGCCATCATCATGCGGCTGGTCGACCTGACGGCAATCCCGATCCGCACCTTCTCGATGATGCTGGTGCAGCGGATGATGCGGGCGCCGGAACTGTTGTCGCGACTGCGGGTCAAGAGTGGCATCGAAGCCGGCGTGTTCCTGGTATCGACATTGGCGCTGGCGGCACTCGGCATCGTCCTGCATTTCTTCCCCAATGCGCTGGGCCGGAATGTCGCCGAGGCAGCACCGCTGGTGGCATTGGCAATCGGCGTGCCGGGACTGCGCAACCTGGTCGAATACCAGGCCGAGCTTCTGTTCGCGCGTGGCCAGACCGCGATCCGCGCACTCAATCTCGGCCTGCTGGCCGGGCTGAAGGCGGTGCTGTTGACCTATGTGCTGACCACCATCGCCGACACGCCCACTCTGGTGCTGGCGCTCAATGTCGTCTTCCTGCTGCTCTATCTCGCCTCGGCGTTGCTGACTTATTCAGCGATGCGCAAGCCGGCAAAAGCTATTTAGTCCAGCCCGATCAGGCGGCGGATGCGGCCGATATCGGTGCCGATGAAGGACTGCATGCCGATCGCCACCTGTTCGGGCGCCATGGCGGCGACGAAGCTGCGGAATTCGTCATCCGACAGCGCCTCGCCGGTCCAATGCACGCGGCAGAATTCTTCCGAGCCGTGGAAATGGCCGGCGCCCCTCAGCACATCATCGACATAGCGGCCGTAGATCATGCATTCGGAGAATCTGCGCGCGGAGCCGATGACCTCGACCCAGTTCCGGCCATGAACCTTCTCGATCTGAGCACACATCGCCGTCACGGTCTGCCTGCGCCAGGCAATCAGCGTCGAAATATAGTCGTGGGTCGAAACTTCGGATGGATCGATGCCAAGCGCCGAGCCCGCATTGCGCGACCAGATGCAGTGCTCGTCGTGACCCTCGCTCGACAGCACGCCGTCGCGGCGGAACAGCCGCACCTTGCCGTCGCGCCAGAAGGCGTTCAGATCGAACGGTTTGACGAAGGCGACGTCGGAATCGCAGAAGACCAGCACGTCTTCCCCCGCATGCGCAGCGATGGCGATGCGGCGCAGCTGCTGCACATGCCAACCGCGTAGTGGCTGGGTCTTGAAGCTTAGCCAGAGGCGGCGGCGAAACAGGCTCATAGGATCGTCGAACACGCGCAGCCAGCGCGGCAGCAGGTCGCGTTCGTCGACGACAGTGCGGCGGCTGTTTTCCAATTGGCGAAACAGCGCTACCTCGCGATGCTCAACCAGTATGTAGTGATGCGCCACGCCGGAGACATGGCAGTCGAGGGTCTCGCACAGCAGACGGCAGCGCTCGAAATCCGGCGCATAGCTGGCGGTCACCACCGCCGCTGTCGGCGTCTGCGGCAGGACACCCGTGTCGGCGGCGGTATCAGGCACGAAGCGGCTGTTCACCGCAGCTCTCCGGCAGGCCTGGGTCGATGCGAGAATTTCTGCCTGACGGCACGCCACAGGAACAAGGGATTGCCGACGACGTAGCGGCGCCACAGCCGGCCCGGCTCGATGCACAGGCGGAACAGCCATTCGAGCCTCAGCTGGCGCATCCACAGCGGCGCACGCGGCACCGAGCCGGAGAGGAAATCGAGCAGCGCGCCGACGGCGATCGGCAGCGTGCAGTGGCGAGCATCGATATGACGGGCGATCCACAATTCCTGGCGCGGCACGCCCATGGCGACAAGCAGCACGTCGGGCCGCAACGCCTCGATGCGGTCGACGATTGCCTGCTCTTCGGCGGGCGAGAAATAGCCGTCATGGATGACGACGAATTTGTGCTGCACGGCCAGCGCCGCCAGCTTGATCGACGCCGCCTCGGCGTTGGCGCGGGTGGCGCCAAGCAGCCCGACGGTCAGCGGCCTTGCCGATGCCTGCAGAAAGGCCGGAATAAAATCCGTGCCGTTGAGATTGTCCGGGAATGGCGCGCCGTAGAGCAGCTTTGCCGCCAGATCGACGCCGACGCCGTCGGGCAGGATGAGGAAATCGTCGAGCGCTTCGGCAAAGACGGGATCGGTATAGGCGATGTTGGCATTGTGAGCGTTGAGAAAACTGACCTTGGTGAAGCGCCGCTCGGCAATCAGCCGGGCCAGCAGCGCGATCGCGTCACCCCAGCGGATGGCGACGACCGAAATGCCGAGGATCATCTTCAGGCTATCGAGCCCAAGGGCGGCGCGGGCGGTGTGCATGTTCATGCAAACACCTCCTGCCCAACCGGCCCGAGCCTTTCCAGGCCGAGCCTGATGGCGGCATCGAGCGCCTTCATTTGACTGCGATGGAAGGCGCTGCCGTCGACATCCCTGACATCAGCCGCCGCCGCTTCCAGCGCGCCGGCGAAGGCGGCCGGATCGTCTGTCACCACGCAGTTAACGGGGCGATGGTCGATGCCGCGCAGCGAGCGGCTGGTGGCGACCGACGGCAGGCCAAGCTCGAACGTTTCGATGGTCTTGAGCTGCACGCCGCTGCCGGCGGTGCTGATCAGCGGAATGACGGCGGCGCCGCGCACGAAAGCCTGCGCGTCGGGCACGCGGCCGACGAATTCGACACCGGGATGCGAAGAGGTGACGTCGGACGGCATGTTGCCGGCGATCCTGATGCGAAAATCCCGGCGAAGATGCGGCACGACCTTTTCCAGGAACCAGTCAAGGCCGATGCGGTTCGGCTGCCAGGTCCAGGTGCCGATCAGCGCCGCGTCGCAATCGATGATGCGCGGCTTTACCGGCTTCGGCGCCGTGGCGGTGGTCACCAGCGGCAGCACCGCCGAGCGGTCGTCGGAGGCAACCCCCAGTGCGGCGCGGTCTTCCTCGGCCAGCGTGAAGACGAAGCGAGCCTGGCGGCAGAGCCGCTCCTCCATGATCTTGAGCAGCCTCGCCTCGCGGACAAACAGCAGGCGCTGGAAGCGACTGTTTGTAGCAGCCGCATTCTCCCTGGCCGAAGCATGTTCGACATTGTGGGCGACGAAAATAGACGGGCGGTCGGCGAACAGTTTTTCGAAGGCGCCGGCAAACTGCACGGAATTCAGGACATAGCCGTCGAAGGGACCGGCGCGCTCGATCGCGGCGCCGACTTCGCTGTCGGAAACCGCACGCAGCTTGACGGAAGCAAAGGTGAGCCCCGAGAGCATCGCCTTGCCGAGCCAGGCGAGCTTCTGCTGCGCCGAGGCGCTTTCCGTGCGCACGTCGACGGCACCGAGCACGATGGTGTTTTCGGGATCGCTGGGCGCCTTGCCCGGCCAGATGAAGCCGATGACGGTGACGCGCACGCCGGCGCGCCGCAAGGCGGCGATGATCGCAGCATTGGCGATCTCATAGCCCGAGGCGAGTGCGCCGTCGGGCACGATCGATGTGGCGAACAGCAGATGCATCTCACCTATCCAGGCACGAGCCACTAGCAAAGCTGGGTGAACCCTTGATTAAGTCACACAACGCAACGGTTGAAAGGCGCGGATCGGCCGGCGCCGCTGCGAAAGGTGATTAACGAAACGTTATCATCGCAATGCTATCGAAAACCAGATTTAATACTTGCGGCTGGAAGCGGATGATCCCTTTGCCATCGGATGGTTCGGTATCGATCGCGGGACGCTCTCCGGGGCTCGCCGCCGAGACCATCGAAGCCGTCGTCACGCTGCCGACTTTTAAGCGGCCGCAACTGCTCCTGGAAACGCTGGCGTCGCTGAAGGCGCAAACGACCGCCAGGCGTTTTGCCGTCATCGTCATCGAGAACGAAGCCGATGCGCGTGAAGGCGCCAAGGCGGCAGTGCCGCTGTTCGAGCGCGGCGATATGACGGGCATGGTCATCATCGCGCATGAGCGCGGCAACTGCGGCGCCTACAATGCCGGCTGGCAGACGGCGATCCTGCATTTTCCGGACTTCAGGCATTTGCTGGTCATCGACGATGACGAGATCGCCGACGCCGACTGGCTGGAGCGGATGTGCAATGCGTCGGAGACACTCGGCGCCGACATTGTCGGCGGGCCGCAAGTACCGGTGTTTGCCGATCCGGCCCATGCGAAATGGGCCGAGCACCCGGTGTTTGCGCCGCCCTATCGCGAAACTGGCCGCGTTGCGGCGCTCTATTCCTCGGGCAATCTTCTGGTCGGGCGCAACGTGCTCACCACCATGGGGCCGCCCTTCCTCGACCTCCGCTTCAATTTCATGGGTGGCGGCGATTCCGACTTTCTCAGCCGGTCGGCGCAGAAAGGGTTCGTGCTTGGCTGGTGCGCCGAGGCCAAGGTGCGCGAAGGCGTCCCGGCCAGGCGCGTCGAGGCTGACTGGATCCGTGCCCGATCCTTGCGCAACGGCGTGATCTCGACACTGGTCGAGAAGAAGAAACGCGCCGGCACACCGTTGGCCGGGGTTAAGGTTTTTGCTAAAAGCCTGGCGCTTCTTGCCGCCTCGCCGCTGCGCGGTGCAGTCAGGCTGGCGCGGACAGGCTCCCCGTCGACGGCGCTTTATCCCGTCTATGTCGCGCTCGGCCGCGTGCTTGCCGAATTCGGATACGCCAATGAGCAATACAGGCAGCCTGAGAAGAACTGACGAGCTGCTGCTGGGCGGCATCGTCACCCGCGACGGCGTGGCGACGGCGATTGCCGCGCTGTTGTTTGCCGTCATCATCGTGTCGTTCCGGCCGTTTCAGCCGGCAGGTGCGGAACTGACCGGCGACGGAGGCGACATCGTCAATCAGCTCGGCTTCAGTTCGCTCGGCGCCATTTCGATCTTCTCACTGCTGACGTTCGCCGACCCCAAGGTGGTGCGCTCGCTGCTCAGCCCGTCCTGGATCCTGATGCTCGGCTTTTTCATGCTTTCGGTCGTCAACGCGACCGACCCGTCCTCGGCGATGCGCGCGGCCTTCTTCACGCTGCTCGGTATTTTGACGATAGCGACGATCCTGGTGCTGCCGCGCGACGCCGACAGTTTTTCGAAAGTCATCATCTTCACCGCCATCGTCGTCATCGGCCTGTCCTATGTCGGCCTCGTCGTCTTTCCGCACGAAGCGCTGCACACGGCGGACTCGCAGGAACCTGAACATGCCGGCCTGTGGCGCGGCGTCTTCGCCCACAAGAACATCGCCGGGCCTGTCATGGCCTGCTTCAGCTTCGCCGGCCTCTACCTCTTCCGGCGTGGGCAGCGGTTCTGGGGCGCGGCGATCTTCGGCGCGGCGATGGTCTTCATGCTGCACACCGGCTCCAAGACGACGGCCGGCCTGGTGCCGTTCTCGATCCTGATCGTGGTGCTGCCTGGCCTGATCGGCATGCGGTTCGGCACGCCGATCCTGTTTGCGCTGGCGATCATCGCGACGGCGGTCGGCACGCTCGGCATCGTCTTCATCCCACCGGTCAAGGAGCTGGCGGCAACCTATTTCCCCGACCTCACCTATACAGGGCGCACGACGCTGTGGGAGTTCTCGGGCGAGATGCTGGCGAAGAAGCCGTGGACCGGCTACGGCTATGAAAGTTTTTGGGGCACGCCGCTGCTGCTCAGCCAGGACCAGCCTTTCGACCGGCCTTGGGACATCAGGACTATCGTGCACGGCCATGACGGCTATCTCGACATCGCCGTGCTGATGGGCATTCCGGCGCTTTGTGTGGCGGTCTACACCTTCCTGATCGCGCCGCTGCGCGACTACATGCGCATCCCGCCGCGCAAGGAGAAAATCTATCTCGGTGATTTCTTCATGATGGTGGTGCTGTTCACGGCGCTGAACGCCTTTCTCGAAAGCTTCTTTTTTCATCGCGGCGACCCGGTCTGGCTGTTCTTCGTGCTCGGCGTGCTTGGCCTGAGGCAAGTGTCGCTGCGACCGATCGCGGTGCGCCGGCGCTCTTGACCGGCTGGCCTGATCCGTGCGCCCTTGAGGGGCTTTCCCGCTCCGCTACGAGCGTCTAAGGAGAGGCGTTCTCGGAGGGCTCTCAATGACGATCAGGCTTGTTCTCGCCGGCTGCGGCAATATGGGTTACGCCATGCTGGCGGGCTGGCTGAAATCCGGCAAGCTTGCGCCACATGCCGTGTTCGTGGTCGAGCCCAATGCCGAGTTGCGCAAGCGCGCCGAGCATCTTGGCTGCGGTGTGGCCGAGGATGCCAACGGCATCCCGGTCGATGCTGAGCCCGACCTCGTCGTCATCGCCGTGAAGCCGCAAGTGATCCGCGACGTCACCGCTGCCTACAAGCGTTTCGCCGATGGCAGGACCACCTTCGTCAGCATCGCTGCCGGCATGCCGGTCGCCACGTTCGAGCATATCCTCGGCCATCTCGCGCCGATCATCCGCTGCATGCCGAACACGCCGGCCGCGATCGGCAAAGGCATGATGGTGGTCTATTCCAACCCGCTGGTGACCGACGATGTCAGGCGTTTCGTCGCCGAGCTGCTGTCGGCGAGCGGGGTGGTGACGACGATCGACGATGAAGGCCTGATGGATGCGGTGACGGCGGTTTCGGGTTCCGGTCCGGCCTACATCTTCCACTTCATCGAGGCGCTGACAGTTGCCGCCGAGAGAGCCGGGCTGCCCACCGAGACTGCCAGGCTGCTCGCCATGCAGACCGTCTATGGCGCCGCCGCGCTCGCCGCCGAAAGCGGCGAAGGGCCCGGCCTGCTGCGCCAGCAGGTCACCAGCCCCAACGGCACGACCGCCGCGGCGCTTGCGGTGTTGATGGGCGAAGACCGGCTGACGAAGCTGCTGACCGAGGCGGTGGAAGCGGCGCGGCTCAGGTCGGTGGAACTGGGGAAGTAACCCCTGCGGGGGTCAGGGCTGTGTGCAGCCCTGACCCGAGGCAACCCGCATCAGCCCCACTTCATTTCACCCTTGGCGACCTTTGCGCCCAGCTCCAGCGACGAGACGTCGAGCAGATCGGGATAGCGCCGCTTCATCGCCGCAATCAGCTCGACGCCGGATTTCGCCTTGTCGGCTTCCTCATTGAACGCTTCGAGATAGGCGCGGGTGAATTCCACCGCAGCCAGACCGTCCGGTGCACCGGCTAGCTGATGAGACGGCACCACGATTTTAGGTTTGCGCGCCGTGATTTCATCGAGGGCGGCAATCCATTTTTTGCGGTCGTCAGTGGTTGGCTCGTCGGCAACCCAGACATGCACGCCCGACGAGATGAGTACGCCACCGAACACGGCTTCAAGGCTGGGCACCCAGAGATAGCGCCGGTCTTTCAGATCGGTAACGGTGACGATCTCGACCGCATTTCCTTCGATTTCAAGCGCGGTGACATCGGAAACCTCGGGAATGACGACATCCGCCAAAGTCTTTGGTCCATTGTCCTTGAGCTGCGGCCTCCAGACATCGAGCTTGGCTTGCACATTGGCTTTGATCGCCGCCACCGTTGCGCCGGCCGCAATGATCCTGGCGCCGGGGAATGTATCCGCGATGGGGCGCAGGCCGAAGTAGTAGTCAGGGTCGCTGCAACTGACGTAGACCGTGGTTAGGGTCTTGCCCGTCGCCTTGATCGCATCCGCGACCGCACGGCCATCGGACAGCGTAAATCCGCCGTCGAGGAGGATGGCTTCCTTCTCACCGGTCAGCAGCACCGGCGTGCGGCGGAAACCGTTCTCGTCAGCCTGAAAATAGGTCCATTTCAGCTTGCCGGCAGCCATGGCTGCGAAGACCAGGGGTTGCAGCATGGCAACCGTGCCGGCGGCCAGAAGGGTTTTCATCGTGTCGCGTCTTGTCCAACCGGTTTGCAAGATTTCAATCCTCAATGGGTTTCAACTGATCAGTCCGAGATTGGCATCTCCGCATCGTTTGAAAAATCCGGGTCAAAAAGACAGAGTGTCTGAATGGATCAGACAATGATCGCATGGGTACGGGAGCGCCCTCTGCGATTGCCCCCCGCCGCTTTCCAGACGGCCGAAGGCCTAGCCGCCATAAAGCATCTCATCCTGCAGCTTGCGCAGGGCGTACAGCCTTGTCGTCTGGTCGGGCGTGGCATTGTCCGTGGTCAGCAGTTCGCCCTTCCTGACCGGTTTCAGCACCTTGCCACCCTCGAGCAAGCCGACCGGCACGGCGCGGCGGGCGCGCGCCTCTTCAGCGGTCATGGTCCAGGAACGGTAGCAGGTCTCGCCAATGGCATCGAACGTTTCGCCCACGGCGAGATCGCGCTTGGCGACCGCGCAGACTTCGGCGACCGGCTTCGGCAGCGGCACCATGTCGGGCCGGCCATAGAGCATGATGCGCGCCGCGGTCAGCGGCACTTCCAGCGAGGTCAGGTGATAGGGCCGGAAGAAGCTGTAGTAGGGACCATGGCCGATATGCAGATCGTCCATGCGCTCGACGATGCGCGGATGCGTGGCCTCGACGATGACGAAGACGCCGGGCGCCACGCCCTTGCCGATGGTGTAATCGACCACACCCTTCTTCGACAGGATGCCGCCATCGGCGCGTGGAATGAGCACCTTTGCCAGCTGGTCGCGGTCGGCCTTGGGGCCGTGCATGCCAGGCACATCTGGCACCAGTCCGGTGGCGTTGGCGATGGCGCACATCTCGACCATGGTTTTCGAGCCGTCGACGAACTCGACCAGCATGCGCGGGTTCATGTTGCGGCGGATCGCTTCCTCGCGATAGTCGTCCGGCACGGCATCGTGGTTGAGCGGGTTGTTCTTGCCCTTGCCAGCCGAGACGATGGTGTAGCCGAGCGCCGAGGCGAACTCGATCAGCTCCATGCAGCTCGACGGCTCGTCGCCGGCGCCGACCGAATAGACGACACCGAGCCGGTCGGCCTGCTGCTTGAGATAACAGCCGATGGTGACATCGGCCTCGACGTTCATCATCACCAGATGCTTGCCATGCTCCATTGCCTTGAGGTCGAAATCTGCGGCGACACCGGGCTTTCCCGTGGCGTCGATGACGACGTCGATCAGCGGATTGGCGACCAGCGTCTCGTTCGAGGTGATGGCGATTTTCCCCGACTCGATCGCGGTGGTGACTTTCGATGCCGTGTCGGCCTCGACCGCCATCGCTTCGTCGCCGTAGGCGATGCGGATGGCGTCACGCGCGGTGTGCGGGCGGCGCGTCGAGATGGCGCAGATCGAAATGCCCGGCATCAGCATGCCTTGCGTGACCAGATCGGTGCCCATTTCGCCGGAGCCGATGACGCCGATGCGCACCGGCTTGCCCTCGGCGGCGCGCCTGGCGAGATCGCGGGCCAGTCCGGTCAGGGCAACATTGGTCATGCAAGCGTATCCACGGCTTCTTGATTTGCAGGCGGGAATAGCAGGGAACGGCCCTGCTTTGCCAACGAAACCGGCGGACAGTGGCAATTTCTCCTACAATAAGCTTGGCCGACCAGGTTAACCCGCTCTTGAAGCCGGATGGCCAAGCGTCACTTCAAACCACCCTGACGTAGCTCGTCATGCCGGTTTTCTGGTGTTCGATGACGTGGCAGTGCAGCAGCCAGTCGCCGGGATTGTCGGCGACGAAGCCGAGCTGCACCTTCTCGTTGGGCTGGATGAGATAGGTGTCGGAGATTACCGGCTGCACCTGGCGCGTCGACGACGACAGCACCTTGAAGCTCATGCCGTGCAGATGGATCGGATGCGATTGCGGCGTCAGATTCTCCATGTCGATGACATAGCTTTTGCCGAGCTTCAACTCGGCCAAGGGTGCGGTCTGGTCCGGCGTGTCGCCGGGCCATGGCACCTTGTTGATGGCCCAGAAACTGTAGCCGAGCGAGCCGCATATGCTACCGCTCGGCACGTTTTCGGCCGTGGCGCTGAGCGAGAGCGCAATATGCCTGGCGCTGGTGAGGTCCACCTCTGCCACCGGATTGGCTTCCAGCGGCGCGAGGTCGTGCAGGTCCCGCTTGAGCGAGCTGCCGGTGCTGCGCAAGGTGGCGAGCGTCTTGGGCTTGGTGCCCCTGACATCGCCCAGATTGACGATGGCGCCCTCCTGGTCGGGCATGCGAATGGCGAGGTCTATGCGCTGTCCCGGTCCAAGCAGCAAGGCATCGGGCGAAAAACGTTGCGGCACCGGATTGCCGTCGAGCGCAATGACCGCAGTTTCCGTGCCTTCTACACGAAAGGCGTAGATGCGGGTGACGTCGGTGATGGCGACCCGCAGGCGCACCAGCCCGCCGGCCGGCGCGTCGAATTGCGGCTGGTCGAGCCAGTTGGCGGTGCGTACCGTGCCATAGGTTCCGGTTTTTGCGGCATCGCGCGGGCGGAACTGCTGGATGAACTGGGCGTCGTCACCGAGCCGCCAGTCGCGCAGATTGACGACCGCCTCGGCGTCGAATTTCGGATCGTTGGGATTCTCGACCACGATCACGCCGGTCAGGCCGTGGCCCATCTGCTCCAGCGTGTTGCAATGCGGGTGATACCAGAAGGTGCCGGCATCGGGCGGCGTGAAGGCGTAGTCGAAATGATCGCCGGTGTAGACGTAGGGCTGAACCAGGAAGGGGACGCCGTCCATCTTGTTTGGAACGCGAATGCCGTGCCAGTGGATGGTCGTCGGATCGTCGATGGCGTTGACGAGGCGCGCGGCGAAAGGCTCGCCCTTTTTCATCCTGAGCACCGGCGGCATTCCGCCTTCACCATAAGTCAGCACGTCCCGGGTCTCGCCGACATCCATGAACTTCGCCTGAATCTTTGCCGTCTTGAGCACCACCGGCTCCGGAGCGGCCGCGGCCCAGCCGCCGAGCCTGGCCATCGCCGCAAGACCGACCCCGCCGACGCCGGCTACCGCGGCTGTTTTTAGAAGCCTGCGGCGGGTGAGTACGGTCATCTAGCGCTCCAACTGAACATAGTCGCGCCAGTGTCCTGGATGGTGACGGCAACCGGCGCAAGTGCCGATACTGCCACATCGCTTCCCTGTCATGCCATGGCGAGCCGATGACATTTGCTTGCGCTATAGCGTTAACGCTGGCGTCACGCCCATTCGTCCGCCGGCCGGAACCCGGCACTCCAGTTTCAGTGCAGTTCGGCGAGCAGCGCCTGCGCTTCGGCGAGGTTCTTTTCCGAACCGGAGGCGAGATCGTCCATCTTCTTGTCGCGGAAGATGCCGAGCGCCTCCTGACAAGCGGCGATGGCTTCCTCGGCCATCGCTTTGTCCATGCGGGCCGCGCCCAGATCCACCAGCACGTGATGCGCACGGCGCCGGCTGGCTTTCAGCTTGCGAGCGGATACTGTTCAGCATGGCCGCCGGATAATGCAATTCAGGCTTGACGGCTTTCTTAGGGGAGGGTTTGCAATGACAACGGATTACACGCCGAAATTCGACCTTGCCGGCAAGGTGGTGCTGGTCACCGGGGCCTCACGCGGCATTGGCCGCGCCTGTGCGCTGGCCTGCGCCGGCTCTGGCGCCGACATGATCGTGGGCGTGCGCAGCAAGGCCGACGGGGCCGAGCTTGTCGCCGAGATCGAGCGCATCGGCCGGCGGGCGCTGGCCGTGCATATGGATGCGACCGATCTCGCCACCGTGCGCAAGGCGGTCGCGGAGGCGCACGCCACCTTTGGCCGCATCGACGTTCTGGTCAACAATGTCGGGCTCGGGCCGGAAAACCTGGCCGAGAACGTCACCGAGGACGATTTCGACCTGACGGTCAACGTCAACCTCAAGGGCACCTTCTTCACCACCCAGGCGGTGGCAAAGCTGATGATTGCGCAGAAAGGTGGGCGCATCATCAACATCAGCTCGCAGGCCGGCACGGTGACGCTGAAGGGCGAGGCCATCTACTGCATGAGCAAGGCGGCGATAAACCATCTGACCCGCTGCCTGGCCGCCGAATGGGCGCAGCACGGCATCGCCGTCAACAGCGTGGCGCCGACCTTCATCTGGACCGATGGCACGCGCCCCTCGCTGGCCGAGCCGGAGTTTCACGCCCATGTGCTCGGCCACATTCCGCTCGGCCGCATCGGCGACCCGATCGACGTTGCCGGAACGGTCGTGTTTCTGGCTTCGCCGGCGGCCTCGCTGATCACCGGCGCCAACATCCTGGTCGATGGCGGCTGGTCTGTGGCTTAGAGCGCCCGGCATCCGCGCCGCGGTCAAAAGCGCGGCAGGCGCGCCGGCGGAATGGATGGCGCCATTGGCGACGGCGACCAGGCCCACAGGTGGAAGCGGCCTTCGCGCCGGTGCTATCTCTTCGACATCGTCGAACGCAAAAGCGTCTGCATATGCACCGGAAGGTCAAGTTCGCCGCGGGCCTCTATCTCCAGGAGATATCGAGCCTTGGCCAGGCGGTCGCCTTCTCCAGCCGCGGGATAAGCGCAGATGGCCAGCAACGCCTTCTCCTCATTCCGGCTCGCTCTTTCGCGGTCTGAGCGGTCAGCGCGCACGTTGCGAACGACCTTGCCGAAGGCAACGTAAGCTGCCCGGTGGGTTTCGATCAGCCCTTGCAGGTGATTGGACGATTGCTGTTCCTGTGGCGATGGCTTTGCGACGGCGGCTCTCGCCACAATGGTCGACGTGACAACGGCGCCACCCGATTGAAACAGCAAGGCGCGGCGATTGATCCTGGACGTGACACTATCTCCTCTTCACGCAATGGCAGGCGCAACGTGGTGCGGCGAGCACCATCGGCACCGTAACACGACGGTCTGCGCGTTTTTGTCAGGATGGTGAAATGGCCACTCGGCGCTGAGGCCGTTGGGCCGCTCGCCTCGGCTTGCAATAGCCTCCGGCGCCATGCGCCAGAGGTTGGAATGCCGGAGGTCGGACATGACCGTCACGTCCGCCGGCGGCCTCGCCGGTGCGGTGTTCTTATTTGATCACGATCGTCGCGTTCGGAATCTTGACGCCGTTGCTGCTCGGGAAGGACGCGCCAAGAAACGCCTTCATGTCGTCGATGATGGCGATGACACGCTTGCGGCTGTCGACGAAGTTGATGTCGTCGGTGGCGGTTGCAAGCTTGGTCGCCGGGTTGATGCAGCCGATCGAAGACAGGAAGCCGCGGCCCGGATGCATCAGTATGCCGACCCGTTTGCCGGTCGGCAACAGCAGCAGGCCGGGACGCTTCAGCGCGGCCGAATTGACGTTCGAGGTGTAGCCGATCGTCACATATTTGGCGCCGGCTTGCGTGAACAGATTATAGGTGCCGGCCTCAACACAACGATTGTTGCCGGCAGTGCCGTTGTCGCCCGGGCCTTTCGTTTCGGCAGTTACGCCGGAAAGACCGGCCACTTTGACACCGTCGTGAAAGACTTCATACTTCCCGACTGTTCTGCGCTTCGGGCCTCTTGTCTGCTCACCGGTACGCGTAATTCTCAATTCCCAATTCTTGGCCATTTCATCCTCCCTGCCCTGTTAAGATCGTTGCGCAAGATATCAATAAATTCGAGCGCATCGGCAATGATGTGTTCTCGATCACGATTGCTATACAGAAATGTTGCTTCCGGACTGTGAGTTTGTTCACTCCAGGGCAAGAACTTTTCGGCCGCACGCGGGCTGGAGCGAAGACATAGCGGCCGACAATGACTTTGCGATCGTCGAACACCGTGCCATGAGCCCGGATGCGGCACGTCCTGCATGCCGCCATGCAAGGCTGGAGCCTGTTGTTAGACGGCCGTTATGAAACGAAGCTAACCGCTAGTTTTGTGACCCTGACAGGCGTCACGGTCGAATGGCTTTGCCCGACGCTGTCCGGGCCTTTAATGTGATCCATGACACGAAGCGCGGTATTGTTACGGGTATAATGTGGATCGCATCTATTTGACCGAAGATGCGGCCGGCGTCGACGCCAGGCCGTGGCAGAGCATCGCCGACAGCCTTGCCGGCGACTGGACGGTCCGCCGCACGATGATCGATTTCCTTGCCGGTGCGACATACAATTTCACCGGCAACGCCGTGGTGACCGCGGATGCATTCACCGAGCGCGGCGTCATGCAAATCGGCGCTCATGCGATGCCGGCGAGCCGGGCCTACCGGCTTGAGCGGCGCGACCGTTCGATCCGGATTCTTCGTGCCGACGGCAGCGACTTCATCGAGCTCGAGCCGAAGGCAACACAGGCCGTCCAGCATCATTGCGGCGCCGATGTCTATGCCGGGCGCTTCTTGTTTCGCGGCCCCGACGAATGGGCCGAGGCGTGGCGGGTCAAAGGGCCGCGCAAGAACTACGCGAGCCTCAGCCGGTTTCGTCGCCTAGATGCCGGGGATGGTGAGCGCGAAACCTCTTCCAGGTAATTGATAAAGACCCGGACTTTCGCAGGCAGGATTTCCGACTGAGATAGATTGCGTAGAGGCTGAAGCCGGTCATGCTCCAGCTTTCCAGGATCGGTACCAGTCGGCCTGGACCACGAATGGCTGTTCTGGGACAACCAGGACCTGATGAACCAGCTTGGCCGAGGCAAGTAGATTACGAGGTCATGACCTCGTAGATCCAGCCGGAAGGGCCCCATGCGTCGAGTTGAACGTCCCTCAAGAAACCCCGGCTCTGCCGGGGTTTTGCTTAATGGAAAACAGACAGGCCTGCCGCCGTTCGGCTCAGCGGTCGGCTTCAATCGTCTGCGCAAGGCAGCACAGCGGCGGTCAGGCCATCTTTGCCATTATCTTGGCCATATCCGCCGCGTCGAACGCTCTCAATGTCTGAGTTCGGATGTTGCCGAGCGATGCGATCGATAAGGCCAGTGCGGTCGCAGCAATGTCGTCGTCGGCCTCGGCAATCGCCACAACATCATGTTGACCAAGCGTCCACAACAGGGTGTGAACCTTGATGCCGTTCTTGCTGGCCATCGCCTTGAAGGCCTCAGCACGTTTCTGAGTATCCTTTATGCTCTTGATACCTTGATCTGTGAAATTTGACAGCAATACGTAATAAGCCATTTGTTCCTCCCATGGTGGGAGCGGGCGGGCACTCACGGCGCGTCCGCCGTCTCCCGGAACTACGATAACACGAGTCAGGTGCGCGAACCACTTGGGGCAAGGAAGACCATGGTCGCCGTTGGATGGTCGCGACTGCCCCTGGAAGTTTCTTCAGCGCGGCGCGGCGGTCAGCTCGGAGGAGCGTTCGAAGTTACGTCTTTCCTGCCATGGCAGGGCGAAGGTCCTTCGGAATGACCGGCCGAGCGTAGTAGCGGCTGTCGCGGAACAAGAAATTCCGATTGGCTCCGGCCATGACGCTTGCAACCATTTTGCAACAAGACAATGGACGCAATGCCTTGCAAATCAAGGGCTTCAATGATTTCAATGAGATAGACTGGTGCTGCGAGAGAGGATTGAACTCTCGACCTCTCCCTTACCAAGGGAGTGCTCTACCACTGAGCTACCGCAGCCGCTGATGGCGGGGCTTCTGCCATATCGAACCGACAAGCGCAAGGCATCTGTGAAAGGCTTTGCCATACCAGTTTCGCTGACATGCCGGCGCCACAATGCTAGCTATCCCAGAACGGCAAGCCTGCCAGTCACGGGTGGGACGGAACGATGAACGACAAGACAATTCCACCGAAAAGGGCCGATCCGGCAAAAAAGAGCGGCACGGACCGCAAGGACCGCCTGGCAGAGCAGCTGCGCGCCAATCTCATGAAGCGCAAGGCGCAGGCGCGTTCACGGCGCAACGGCGACGCTGACAAGCAGCGCGCCGGCGATGCCGACAATCGCCCGGAGGGCCTGGCGGCTGCTGAAAAAATGCACAAGGACTAACCAAAAGCCGCCACACTGGCCCGCCACCTTGGCCAAAGCGGCAGGAAATCCTATTTCTTGAACCAAGCCGGCCAATGGTCTAGACGGGCCGATACTCAAACTGACGAAAACCGGCCTTTCGGGCCGAGGGGACATTCTCTCATGGATCGCATTAGAATTGTCGGCGGCAACAAGCTCGCCGGAAGCATTCCGATTTCGGGCGCGAAAAACGCAGCCCTGCCGCTGATGATCGCGTCGCTGCTGACCGACGACACGCTGACGCTGGAAAATGTGCCGCATCTGGCCGATGTCGAGCAGTTGATCCGCATCCTCGGCAATCACGGCGTCGATTATTCGGTCAACGGTCGCCGCGAAAAGCAGAATGAGGGCTATTCGCGCACCATCAATTTCTCGGCCCGCAACATCGTCGACACGACCGCCCCTTACGAACTGGTGTCAAAAATGCGGGCGTCGTTCTGGGTGATCGGCCCGCTGCTGGCCCGCATGGGCGAGGCCAAAGTGTCGTTGCCGGGCGGTTGCGCCATCGGCACGCGGCCGGTCGATCTGTTCCTTGAAGGCCTGCAGGCGCTGGGCGCCGACATCGATGTCGACACCGGCTATGTCCTGGCCAAGACCAGGAACGGCCGCCTCGTCGGCAACCGCTACGTGTTCCCGAAAGTCTCGGTCGGCGCCACCCATGTACTGATGATGGCGGCGTCGCTGGCCAAAGGCGAGACGGTGCTGGAAAACGCCGCCTGCGAGCCCGAAATCGTCAACCTCGCCGAATGCCTCAACGCCATGGGCGCAAAAATTTCCGGCGCGGGCACGCCTGTTATCACCATCGACGGCGTCGAATCGCTGTCGGGCGCGCGCGTGCGCGTAATCCCCGACCGCATCGAGACCGGCACCTATGCCATGGCGGTGGCCATGACCGGCGGCGACGTGGTGCTGGAAGGCGCGCGCGCCGATCTGCTGCAGACAGCGCTCGACGTCATTGCGCAGACCGGCGCCGAGATCACGCCGACCAATTCCGGCATTCGTGTGCGGCGCAACGGCGCCGGCATTGCGCCGGTCGACGTGACGACGGCGCCCTTCCCGGCCTTCCCGACTGATCTGCAGGCACAGTTCATGGGCCTGATGACCATGGCCAAGGGCAAGTCGCGTATCACCGAGACCATTTTCGAAAACCGCTTCATGCATGTGCAGGAACTGGCCCGCCTCGGCGCCCACATCACGCTGTCGGGCCAGACGGCGATCGTCGACGGCGTCGCCAAGCTGAAGGGCGCGCCTGTCATGGCGACCGATCTGCGCGCCTCGGTGTCGCTGGTCATTGCCGGCCTCGCGGCCGAAGGCGAGACCACGGTCAACCGCGTCTACCACCTCGACCGCGGTTTTGAGCGGCTGGAAGAAAAGCTGTCCAACTGCGGCGCCGTGATCGAGCGGATTTCGGCTTAAGGATTGCTTCTGTGGTGACGACTAATCTCCCCCCTTGCGGGGGAGATGTCCGGCAGGACAGAGGGGGGTGCTGTCCCGCCGGCCTGTCGCCAGTCGGTGCAGCGCCCTCGCGCGAGTTCTCCTGCGGAACAGGCTAACTCGAAACGTTGGCGATCCTTCCCACCCCCCTCTGCCCTGCCGGGCATCTCCCCCGCAAGGGGGGAGATCAGCAGCTTCGCCAACGGTTGCGCGGATCGCCAAGACCGCCTAACAGAAGGCTTCAGACCAACCTTAGGCACAAATTCCGCATGGCAGCCCTCAAACTCATTGCGCTTGACGATCAGGATCTGAGCATCGTCTCGGCCCATGTTCAGGATGCTGTGATGAAGGTTTCGGACCTCGAATATTTGCCTTCGGCCAAGCGTTTCCTGCTGACCATGAACCGCTTCGTCTGGGAGGCGAAATCCGGCCTGTTCAGCCGGCACAATGAACGGCGCCAGGCGGTGCTGCATTTCGACCGCGTGCTCGGCGCCAAGACCAACGGGATTGCCCGGGACAGGCCGGCCGAGGTGCTGTCGCTCTTGGCAATCAGCTTTGTCGAGATCAGCAAGCCAGCCGGCATCGTTGAGCTGGTCTTCTCCGGCGGCGGCACGATCATGCTCGATGTCGAATGCATCGAGGCGCGGCTTGCCGATATAGGCGGCTCCTGGGAAGCCACCTCGCGTCCGGTGCACAGGGGCTAAGGTATGATCCCCAAAAGTGGGTACCGGTTTTTGGAAAAGATCATGCTCCAACAAAGGGTTAGATCATGGTGAGATTTCAACCAAATCTCATCATGATCTAGACGCAGCCGATGGCCATCACGCTTCGCCAGTCCGACGCCGGTTTCGAACAGTGTTTCGCCGCCTTCCTGACCACCAAGCGGGAGGTGTCGGAGGACGTCGATACCGCTGTGCGCGCCATTATTGCGCGGGTTCGCGCCGAGGGCGATGCGGCGCTGATCGACTATTCCAGGAAATTCGATCGCGCCGAGCTCGACAGGCTCGGTATCGCCGTGTCGAAGGAAGATATCGCTCAGGCCTACAAGCAAGCCGATCCGCAGACGGTCGAGGCGCTGAAGTTCGCCCGTGACCGCATCCGATCCCATCACGAACGGCAAATGCCCAGGGACGACCGCTATACCGATGCCGCCGGCGTCGAATTGGGCTCGCGCTGGACGGCGATCGAGGCGGTCGGGCTCTATGTGCCGGGTGGTACGGCGAGCTATCCAAGCTCGGTGCTGATGAACGCCGTACCGGCCAAGGTGGCGGGCGTCGAGCGCATCGTCATCGTGGTGCCGGCGCCGGGCGGCGTCATCAACCCGCTGGTGCTGGTGGCGGCCGACATTTCAGGCGTCTCGGAAATCTACCGCGTCGGTGGCGCGCAGGCGATCGCAGCGCTTGCCCATGGTACCGAAACAATAAAGCCGGTCGCCAAGATCGTTGGACCCGGCAATGCCTATGTCGCCGCGGCCAAGCGCCAGGTGTTCGGCACGGTTGGCATCGACATGATCGCCGGCCCGTCGGAAGTTCTGGTGGTGGCCGACGGCAGCAACGATCCCGACTGGATTGCCGCCGACCTTCTGGCCCAAGCCGAGCATGACGTGTCGGCGCAATCGATCCTGATCACCGACGATCCCGCGTTTGGCAAAGCCGTCGAACAGGCGGTTGAGCGCCAGCTGCAAAGTTTGCCGCGCGCAGAGACGGCTGCAGCCAGCTGGCGCGATTTCGGCGCGGTGATCCTGGTGGACACAATCGAGGCCTCGCTGCCGCTGGTCGACCGCATCGCCGCCGAACATGTCGAGTTGGCCATCGACGACGCGGAGGGTTTCCTGGCCAGGATGCGCAATGCAGGTGCGGTGTTTCTGGGCCGTCATACGCCCGAAGTCATTGGCGACTATGTCGGCGGCTCCAACCACGTGCTGCCGACGGCGCGCTCGGCGCGTTTCTCGTCGGGCCTGTCGGTGCTCGACTTCGTCAAGCGCACCTCGATCCTGAAGCTCGGGCCGGAGCAACTGAGAGCACTTGCGCCGGCGGCGATCGCGCTGGCCAAGGCGGAAGGCCTCGACGCGCATGGCCGCTCCGTCGCGATCCGGCTGAACATGTAGGCGGACATGGCGGACGGCGATCCAACCCGCGCAAGACTGATCGACGTCGAACTCGACGAATCGATCGGCCGTTCGACGCCCGACGTCGAACATGAGCGCGCGGTGGCGATCTTCGACCTGATCGAGGAAAACAGCTTTCAGCCGGTCAATGATGACGGCGCCGGCCCCTACCGCTTGAAACTGTCGCTGGCCGAATCCCGGCTGGTGTTTGCGGTCGCCCGCGAGGATGGCGCTGCCGTTGTCACCCACATCCTGTCGCTGACGCCGCTTAGGCGCATCGTCAAAGACTATTACCTGATCTGCGAAAGCTATTACGACGCCATCCGCTCCTCGACGCCGAGCCATATCGAGGCGATCGACATGGGCCGGCGCGGCTTGCACAATGAAGGCTCGCAGACGCTGATGGACCGGCTTGCCGGCAAGATCGACATCGACTTCGACACGGCGCGGCGGCTGTTCACGCTGGTCTGCGTGCTGCATTGGCGAGGCTGAACTGTCTGCCGCTCTGCCCCGTTCGATCCTGTTTTTGTGCGGCATGAACGCCGTGCGCTCGCCGATGGCCGAGCAGCTGGCGCGGCGCATGCTGCCGCCGGCCATTTTCGTTGCCTCTGCCGGCGTGCACAGGGGCGAGCGCGACCCGTTTGTCGATGCGGTGCTGGCCGAAGAAGGGCTGACGCTGGGCGAGCGCCAGCCGAAAGCAGTGGACGATCTCGAGGACCACTATTTCGACCTGATCGTTACGCTGGCGCCGGAAGCGCACCACGCCGCGCTCGAACTTACCCGCTCGCTTGCCGTCGACGTTGAGTACTGGCCGATGCCCGACCCGACCGATGTCGGCGGCAGGCGCGAGCAGATCATGGCCAGCTACCGCGACGTCCGCGAGCGGCTGAAAACGCGGATTAGCCGACGTTTTTTGCTTCCGGAAGCAAAAAACGCGGCGGATTAATGGATGTCGCTCAAAAGTGGTCCCGGTTTTGAGACAACGACATGCATAACAAAAGCTTAGATCGCGTCGCATATGACGCGATCTAAGCGTGTTCACAAGCGGACGATTATCATATAGGTTCCGCCGAAATTCCGGCCTGGGCACTCCAGGACGCCGGAACTGCAATCCAAGCAAAGGTATCGAATGCCGAAGGAAGAAGTCCTCGAGTTTCCGGGTGTCGTAACGGAATTGTTGCCGAATGCGATGTTCAGGGTGAAGCTCGAAAACGAACACGAAATCATCGCCCATACGGCCGGCCGCATGCGCAAGAACCGCATCCGCGTGCTGACCGGCGACAAGGTCCTGGTCGAGATGACGCCCTATGACCTGACCAAGGGCCGCATCACCTATCGTTTCAAGTAAGAATTAGATCCGGACCGCGATGAGCATTTTGCAGAAGCTGGTGCTTGCCTCGGGTTCACCGCGCCGGATCGAGTTGTTGCAGCAGGCCGGCATCGAGCCGGACCGCGTGCTGCCGGCCGATGTCGACGAGACGCCGCTGCGCGCCGAGCATCCGCGCTCGCTGGCCAAGCGGCTGTCGACGGAAAAAGCCGAGAAGGCGCTGGCTTCGCTGAAAAGTGAGGAAGACTATGCGCCGGGGTTCGTGCTGGCCGCCGATACGGTGGTCGCGGTCGGGCGCCGCATCCTGCCCAAGGCCGAGACGCTGGATGACGCCGCCAACTGCCTTGGGCTGTTGTCGGGCCGTTCGCATCGGGTCTATTCCGGCATCTGCCTGATCACGCCGGGCGGCAAACTGCGCCAAAGGCTGGTTGAATCCAGGGTTCGCTTCAAGCGGCTGCCACGCGAGGAGATCGACGCCTATGTCGCGTCAGGCGAATGGCGGGGCAAGGCGGGCGGCTATGCCGTGCAGGGTCTCGCCGGTTCCTTCGTCGTCAAGCTGGTCGGCTCCTACACCAACATCGTCGGCCTGCCGCTCTACGAGACGGTGGCGCTGCTTTCCGGTGAAGGTTTCAAGGTCCACACCAACTGGCACACCGCGCGGCCATGAGCCTGGACGACAAGGTCACGCCGCTGCGCCCGAAGCGCCCCTGCCCCGAATGCGGCAAGCCATCGGCGCGCGAGACCTATCCCTTCTGCTCGAAGCGCTGCAAGGACATCGACCTCAACCGCTGGCTGAAAGGCGCCTATGTCATCACCGCGCGTGATGATGAGGAGGAGAGCGACGAGCCGAAGTAGGGTCTGCGCGGCGCCGGCCGCGACAATTTCACTTGGCCGACCTTGCGCGATTGCTGCTTTGCCGACGCCGATCGAGCCCCGTCACCTATCCGCGACAATTGCCCCGGAAAATCGGCGCTTAGGCGCTGGACAGGCGGGATTCCCGTGCTATAACCCACGCGCTTTCAAGGGGCGCCCACGGTGCTTTCCTGAAATCCGGTCAACGATATCTCGTTTGCCGGCGAGGCCCAGATAGCTCAGTTGGTAGAGCAGCGGACTGAAAATCCGCGTGTCGGTGGTTCGAATCCGCCTCTGGGCACCATCCCCTCTTCTCCCGACATTCCCTCTCGCCGAAGCCCCTAGGCTTCTGTGTCTGCAAGTCCATGAAATCGCTCATTTTTTTGCAGGGAACCAGTGGCCAGGCGCGTTTCACGGAGATCTTCGCGTACTTGGTCCAACGGGCCGCCGGGATGGTATTTCCGTTGGTATTGGGCATCCTGTTGGTATCAAGAAGCCAAGTGAGGTCCCATCAATGGCCCCATCGATGTAAAATGCCGAAATGCCAGACCCGCTTCAAAACTCGTCAAACTGTCAGACGGAGGCGGCTCCAGCTTTGGGTGCAGCCCACAGGATCGCGCCTATGGCGCCTCGCCTATCGATTTGACGGCGAGCAGAAGGTTCTCGCGCTAGGCGGCTACCCGCTCATCTCCCTCGCCGAGGCACGCGAAGCCCGCGATAATGCAAAACGTCCACTGCTGGCTGGCATCGATCCCGCACAAGAACGCAGTTTGCGAAAGGCCGGTTCGGCAAAGGACACCTTTCGCTCAATCGCGGACGAATATGTTGACAAGCTGAAGAAGGAGGGACGTGCCGACCGGACGATCAGCAAGGTCAAATGGCTGCTCGACTTTGCCTATCCGATAATCGGCGACAAGTGCATTCGGGAGATCGATACGGCGACCATCCTTACCGCCATCCGTCGCGTAGAGGTTCGCGGTCGATACGAGTCGGCCAGGCGATTGCGCTCCACCATCGGCAGCGTGTTTCGATACGCTATCGCGACCGCACGCGCCGAGACAGATCCGACCTTCGCCCTCAGAGGCGCACTCATCAGTCCGACCGGTAACGCCTCGCGCCGCGACTACCGATCCGAAGCACTTGGACGCTTTGCTGAGGGCTATCGATACATTTGACGGACAGCCTACAACCCGAGCCGCCCTGAAGCTGATGGCGCTGGCGTTTCCTCGCCCCGGCGAGCTTCGCGCGGCAGAGTGGGACGAGTTCGATTTTGAAAGCTCGGTGTTAGGCTGACTTGCCATGAGCTTTCATGGCAAAATCCAATCTGCGCACGCAAGCCCAGTTCGGTATCCTCCCCGTGTTCGAGGCAGTGCTCGATCAGCACTGGACGGAGGAACGGTGCGAAAGCGGTGTGGACGGCACGCGCCGCCGAAGACCTGCGGCGCTCCGACTGCAACATTTGCAGTCGAGCGTCGTGACGTCCTGAAACCAGCGACGTCGGGACGCATCTCTTCCCAGGTGGGGTCTTGGCCGGTCTTGGTCTAGATCAAGCGACGCCGAAGCTCAGCTTGGAAAATTCGGCGCGCATGAGCGATGTTGCGGAAGCCGATGGTGAGTGAGGTCAGGCGGCCGGCAAGCCCGGATCGATGCCGGTCATGTCGATGGAGACCTCCCAGAGCCGCTTGGCGAGCGCCGGATCTTCGGCATGCGGCGCCCGCCTTGCTTCGCCGGCTGCACCGCGGATTCCGCCAAAGCCGGTGGGACCGTAATAGCCTCCAGGCTTCACCTTGCCGGTCGCGGCCAGAAGCGCCGGCCAGGCGCCCTTGTCGGCGCTATTGAGCAACAGGCCGACGATTGGGCCAACGATCTGGATCAGCCCCATGTGACGGCCAAGACTTGTGGCAGCGACGCCAGGATGGACGCCGATTGCTGTGACGGGCGACTTCGCCGCGCGCAGGCGACGATCCAGTTCGAAGAAGAACAGCGCGCTCGCCAGCTTGCTGGCGCCGTAGCGTTCGGTCTTGATATAGTTTTTGTCGGCATTGAGGTCGTCCCAGTCGATCTTGGCCTTCAGATGCGCGACGCTCGAGGTCACGACCACCCGCGCTCCCGGCGTCTCCGCCAGCTTCGGCAGGAGCAGCGAGGTGAGCGCGAACACGCCGAGATGATTGACGCCGAACTGCGATTCGAACCCCTGCTTCGTGCGCGTCAGAGGTGGGTTCATAACCCCGGCATTGTTGATGAGCGCATCGATCCGCGGCTCCTTCGCGGCGATCTCGGCTGCGGTACGAACGCTCTCCAGGTCACCGAGGTCGAGCGGTAACCAGACGAGATCGGCGTTCGGCGTGATCCGCTTGATCCGCGCGATGGCATCCTGCGCCCTGGTCTGTTCGCGGCAGCCGAGCAGGACGCGCGCGCCCCTGGCGGCAAGCACCCGCGCGATTTCGAACCCGACGCCGGCATTGGCGCCCGTGACGATGAAGCTTTTCCCCGTCTGTTGGGGGACATTGGCTTCGGTGAAACCCTTACTATTCGACATTTTCGATCCTTATGTGTGAGTGCTTACATGCTCATTTGTGGGATAAAACTCAGGCGGCGGACCCCTTCCAGAACAGGTCGAATCCGGCCTGCCGGATGGCGTCACTTTCCTGCGGTTTGGCTGTGACCGCGTTGATGCTGATGTCGGCCAAGTCGAAGAGAATGGTATCGATGTAGAAGGCGATCCTGTCAGGCGCGGCATGGCCGGCGAGACACTCCTCCACCATCGTCCGCGCATCCCGCTGCATGGCGTGGCACCGGTTCCGGCTTTCCGCCGTCACACGATCCGACACCTTCAACTGGCGAAGGGCCTTGCGCGCCGTGGCGTGAGCCAGTCCCCAGTCGATCAGACGGTTCCAGACCGCGAATAGCCGCTCTTTGGCGGAGTCGTCCGCGGGATATGGCGCCAGCATCGTCTCTGTGAGGTCGGTCTCGATCTCGAGAAAGAGCTGGTTGAGCAGATCGTCCTTGGTTGGAAAGTAAGTGAACAGCGTTCCCTCAGACACGCCAGCAGCCTTTGCTATCTTGGCCGTGGACGCGGCTGTGCCCAGGCTGGCGACGAACTCGGCCGCTGCATCGAGCAATGCCTGTCGCTTTTCTTCACTGAGGGGACGCGCCATATTTCCAACTAACGATATTGAGTGAGTGGATGCTCAATCATATAGGGGGTGGCATGAGATTGGTCAAGGGGGCAGCCCCGCGACAGGCACGGCGGCGGTATCAATTCGAAAGTCGCTTCGGCCCGCGTCGCCGCCTCTACGATGGATTGCGCCGGCCACGATTCACCCTCCCGAAATGTTTGTCACGGGCTCGGTCCGTCAGCGCCTCTCTTAATGGACGATCTTCGAGCGAGTGCGGGAAGAAGGAGATGTAAACCGCCTAGGCCGGGAAAGCATCGCTAAGACGATTGCCAGTGTGGCGATGCCAAACAGGGTGCTGGCGATGACCATCGAGCCGATTGCCCCGGAGTCGAGACGATAGTTCACCGCAAATAGAATGCCGAAGAAACCCGACGGCACAGCGGAGATCAGAATGGCTATGTTTGCCGCTCGGTGGGGATTGGCAACGCAAACGCGATTGCCGCAGTCAAGACCGGTCGGCCGACGTCGGCAAGCCCCGTTGCAGCGATCACCTTCCAATTCAAGCGAAACGGTTGCGAGGAGAGGACAAGGCCTGTCAGGAACAGCGCCACGCCGGGAGCGGTGACTCCGATGAGCATGAGGCTCGCCTTGGCGAGGGAAATGAGCTTCAGTCCGGCTAGCGAACACAGTATGCCGAGCGCGGGAGCCAGAACGATCGGTTTCGTTACTGAACGAAGGAGTGCCGTCCAAACCTGTTCCGCGGAGCCCACTGCCGTTTCTTCGTTCGCATGCCTGGTATCCAGTTCGACGACGATCAAAGAAAGTGGGCTGACAATCATCGAGCCGACGGCAAGCGCGACGGCGACCGGAACGGTGCCGCCCGTTCCGACAACGGCAGCTGCCACGGGGAGGCCAACTCCGGCCAAGTTTGGGAAGGATATGGTCAAGGCCTGAAGCGCCGCGTCTGCCTTGGAAACATCCGAAGAAGCACGGACAAGAAAATACCATGCAAGATAAACGAGCAGCATCACGAAGCCGAGGATCAGGAAGAGTGGCGCTTGCTCGACCATCTCCTCTTGCGGTGCCGTTGCGGTCGCCACGAACAGTGAGGCAGGCAGCGCGAAACTCATCACGAAAGTGTTCAGATCGCCGACGTGGCGGTTGTCGACGATCCGAAGCCATCCGGCGCAGTAGCCTGAAAAAACGTCCACATTTAATCTTCTCGGATTCCGCCTCTGGCACCATTTTTCTACTGAAAATGCTTTATTTCCAGTAGGACATAAGAACCTGATGGATGTCCACCCACCCGAAAATCCACCTTAGAATGCTTCGTTGGCAGCCTTATGAGAGCCGCGTTCCTGCCTATACTATGGCCGCCCAAGCGGAGGCATGATCAGTCATCAGATTGACGAACTTGCAGGCGGCATCAAAGTTGTCCGATTGGTCGCCCTTGGTCTCAAGTGCAATCGCGCTGGATAGATTCTGTTTCGATGAAAATCGCGAACGGTCGTCGAGGTGTAATTGATGGACTTCTGCGAGTCAGCTACCGTGGCCCCTCTCCGTGCTTTCCCGCATCTTTGATAGCATCTTCAAAAATCGAACAGCTTGCCTAACGGTTCCCGTCGGTCCCTCGATCGCCTGCTCCTCGCCGACGCCTTTCTTTGGTCTCAGCAATTTGCAAGTATGGATGATCCATCTGGAAGGGCAGTGAAGGGGATACACATTCAGGCCATTGATGGTGTTTGACTAGTTGGCGACGCGGTCGATTTAACGGCCTCGTGGGAGTGGGCTGACCCGCCGATCAAAGTGGTCGCATCGGGTAGAGCCAGTCTCCACCCTTCGAAGGTAACGTTCAGTATCAGGAACACTCATGATGGACGTCAGCACGCTTCTAACAATTTTACGTAGCCGCAAGGTGAACCTATGGGTAGAAGGGTCTCGGCTTAGATGCAGTGCTCCTGTGGGTGCAATCGACGCGGAATTGAAATCGGCACTTGTCGATCAGAAAGATGAGATAATTGCCCTCCTGCAAGCGGATACGCCGCCAGGTCGTTTGGCTGAAGCGGCGCCAGCTAGATCCGAACAGCCAGCAAGCTCGACACTGCAGACGATTTGTCGCGAAGTTGCTGCACCGGTTCCGGTGGCACCTGAACGAATGACGCAATTTGTGAGCGAATTGCGCAGTTGCAGTTTTGACCTCGCTAGTTGCGCAAAGCGACTGGGGGTTTTTCCTCGCCTAGGGGTTAATTTCTGGACCTCGATGAGACCCGACTGGGTCGCTCGTGCAAACGATCCCATCGACAATCTTATTTCGCTCTTTATTGATGGCCGCCAGGTCAACGCGAACCTCGTTGCCAAACAGCTTACGTCGAGGTTCGTCGATACAGCGCTTGATATGGGCCTCCTGACCGACTGTGGGGGCGGAGTCCTGCAAGCGAACGCGTGTTTATTTCCTTGCTACGGCAGCTACATTGTAACGGACCATGCTGCCAAGAATTCCACAATCAATCAGGTCATGTGGTTATGGGGAGAGAGCTTTGTTCTCGGCGGCTTGGTCAAAAGAAGTCCACGGCGGCGGGCAGTCGATTTGGGGACAGGATCCGGTATTCACGCGATACTGGCGGCAGATCATTGTTCGTCGGTTATCGGCGCGGACGTCAATCCGCGCGCTGTTGAATTTGCAACGTTCAATGCAATGCTTAACGGCAAAAGCAACGCACAGTTTATTTTAAGCGATTTGTTCAAATCAATCGAGGGAACATGCGATCTCCTCTTGGCCAATCCTCCTTACGCTCCTGACAGTGCGGCGCAACCAGGAGACAATTTCTGGAGCGGCGGACTGCAAGGGACAGACCTGCTTCGAAAAATTGTCGAATCGCTGCCTGCCAAGCTCGATCCTGACGGAACAGCCCATCTAATTGCCCTCTATCCGAATCCGCCCGCCACAAAGATTCGAGATCATTTTGATATGTGGCTTGGTGGGAAGATAGGCGACTGGGATGTGCTGGATCACACCTGGCCGGTGCCGCACTACGAAGATTTATTCTCCTTGCAGCCCTACCAGGGCGACAAGAGCGCGTGGCGTTTCGGCGTGGTCAGTCTGCGTCGCTCTGCGTCCGGAAATGGTTGGTGGAAAGAGGGGGCCGGCAGAGGTTTGTTTTTCGGGACGGATGGACGCTGCAACGTGATTGCCGATCACGACGGCCACTGACCCCCTTGCGCTGGGAAGAGCCGCAGGAGTGTTAGACTGCATTTTGTGTTTTCTTAAGCGCTGGGATTTCTCTCTGCGCCGTCAAATGTCCCTCTCGCGGTGATCGTCCTAAGATCCCGAAGGACATTTTATACGGGCTAATGCAACAGCAACGACATCCAGTTGAATAAGCGTAGATCCGCTTAGCGGCGCTAATACGAGAGGGGCGCGACAGCCGAGCAGGCGGTCTTAGTTCATTTTGACGCTGATCGAACGCAAGGAGAGCGTATTGCGCTGCCGCTGGCTCAAATCGCCAAGGGTTGGAATACGGTGATTGGCGGGTTGGGAGACGCTTGTGCCCTCATTTGAACGACTAATGAAGATGCAGCCCATTCGCGGGGATAGATTCCCACTCGTCAATCTGCCTAAAGATAGACGGCTGCGTGGTGTCTATCTGCTGACCGAGGGAGAGTGCCATCTCTACGTTGGACGATCAAACGACATCATAGGCCGTTACTACGCACATCGCCGCGAAAGCTCTGGGGATGGCGTGGCTCCCTTCGCATTCAGGCTGGCATGCTTATCGAGCGATCGAACCGCAATCTCGAATGTGAAAGGTCACCCAGAAACCCGCGCTATGAAGATGTTGGATTTGGAGTATCGAGCCCATTTCTCTGCAGCCAAAACAAGAATCCGAAAGATGGACTTTCGATATGTGGTTGAATCAGATCCCGTAAACCAAGCCATCCTGGAGGTCTATTGCGCGGCCGCCCTCGGAACACCCCACAACACCTTCGACAATCATTAATTCGAGCCTTCCGGAAGCCGAGGGGCGCTAAGAGCGATGCGCTACAGACCTGTGTTACAAGATCTCGACGTCGCAGGAAATTTCATATAGAAATCAATGCCGAGGCGCGTACCGAGCGCAATCCGCCTCCGGGCACCATCTCTTTCTCTGAAGAAATCAGGTGACTGACCTCTTACCGGCGGCTCCAGGCGGATCTCGGGACGCTGAATATGCCGGTGCGCCTCCGCAACCGAACTACGAACTGTCGGCGCGCACAGTCTCCACGCCCAGCGACCCGGCCGGAAGCGGCTGCAGCAGCTCGGCTTCCGGCTTCGTTAGATTGAGCCAGGCGGACCAGTTCTCGGGCTGAAGAACGACCACCTGCCGATTGTGATAGGGCGCGATATCCGGTCCAGGCTCGGTCGTCAGCATGGTGAAGGTTGGCGGCTTGTTGCCGACGGCTTCACGCCAGAGCCCTGCGATGGCCATGAACGGAGAGCCGTTGAGGGTGAAGCGATGCTTGGCCTTCGGGTATTTGGTGCCGGTGAATTCGAAGAAGGCGGATGCCGGTACGAGACAGCGTTTGCTGCTCCCGAATTGCCGACCTTCGGAGCGGAAGTTGAACACTGGTCCGCCTTTTGGTCCGGCCGGTGGAAATCCGAACGTCATCGAAGCCAGTTCAACAACGCCGGTGTCGCCGGCGGCGCGCATTATCGGGGCCGGATCATTGATGTGGATGTCGTCCGCCTGCGGCAGGTCGAGTTCGGTTTGGTGGGTGGGTATCTCGAGGGCCAACGACTCCAGCATCCGGCAATATTCAGCCCAGAGAATATGCTGTTCATAATCGTTGCACATGGAAGGCTCCGAACCGGGCTGCCAGTTTAAGGCAAACGAAGCGGCGATGAAAAGCAGCGGGCCGCTCTAGGCATCGCGCTCAACCAGTATATCGGCCTCGATCGCCGCATTGACGAAGGCTGCGCGGGCATAGCGGGCCTCTTTCAGGCCTTCGAGAGCGCCAAGGCAGGCTTTGCGGGCCGCGACGTGATAGCGGCCCGTCTTCACCGGCCAGCGGTTGATGAGGATGTCGGCGGCCTGGGCGACACGCTCGACCTTGTAGATCGTGTTTCTGGACCTGCCGAGCGCGACGCGAACCGGCTCATCGAAATGCTGGTCTTGCATGCTTTCCCTCCCGAACGCGACCGCAGTGTCAATTCGGGAGAGCCAGTTCGGTTCCACAGGCACGATTTGCCAACACAAAAACCCCGCTTGCCGAAATCACTTTGCGCACAGGGGCCAGATTGCGGATTTGATTTGCTTGGTAATCCCCTCTTCCTAGGGCAAACTACCTGCCGGGGCTGCAGGAGGAGAAATGCGAGCACGCGCAGCTACGATAGGCGATCTCGAGAGTGTTTTTCGGGATTTGTCCACGCGTATGTCGGACGAGTATGCGGCCGCCGGCAAGGACAGCAAGGCCGCCTACGACAATCTGATGATGAATTTGAAGGAAGGCCGCGCTCACGCGCTGGTCGAGGGCGACAAGACGGTGGCGATCATCGCCTGGCATGAGAACAGCGACGCCGCCGACACGCTGTTTGCCGCGCAGGAGGGTTTTTTCAGCGCCGCGACGGTCCGCTTCTGCCGGCGCCACATCCGCCATGTCCAGGCGCTCGCCGGCAACCTTCCCATCCACTCGCGCAGTTGGCTGCAGCGGGCCGACGTCGCCAAATGGTTCCGCGTCATCGGTTATGTCGAGCGCGGCCAGGAGAACGGCGCCACTGTGTTCGAATTGCCGCCAGCCAGGGCAGCGCAATCGATGCGTGCCGCATAGGGCTGCGCCCTCACGGAGGCAATCATAGAAAAGCCCACCGCCAAGAAGGCGATGGGCCGACATTCGCCTGCAGCGGGCTTAGATTTCGGGCTGATCGAGCGCCTCGTAAATCACCCGTTCCAGCGAACCGAAATCCTCTTCGATCTCGCTGACCTCAAGGCCTGAATGCCGAGCATCCAGGGCTGCCAGCGTGGTCAGGATTCGAGCTGTTGCCTTGTCGGCAGGCAGTTCACCCGGCAGGTGCTCGTGTATCCAGCCTTGCATAAAATCAACGCCGCGCTCGCTCATTGAATTGTTCTCCTGCCTGGAGTTCGATCGGAAATCACTCTCCCAAAATGACCCCGGAGGCGACAATCTGGGCCGTCAGCCTGGTGAGCTTCCCCCGCTTCACGAGTACCGGTTTCTCGTAGATTTTCTTCATACCAATGCCCTTCGCGACAGTTCGCTCGTCAGTAACAACGTCTTTCGCGAGGCCGCGTTCCATGGCCGGCGCTGAGCCCGACGCCCCTGAGTTGGAGAGCTCGGCTTCTGTCGAGCATGTTGCGCCACCATCGCGCCGCGTGGCATCTGTCGCTGCCGCTCATTGTGATGCAGAACAGGATTATGGCGCAGCCGCCCAATATTAACCGACAATCGGCCCTGGGCACAGGCGTCAGCCTGAACCGGGCGCTTTCCAAGCTTGGTCTGTGTTCGCGCAAGCAGGCCGAGCTGCTGATCGCCGAGGGACGCGTGCGGGTCGGCGGCAAGGTGGTGCGCGATCCGTCGCTTCGCGTCGATCTCAACCGTGATCGCATCAGTGTTGACGGCGAGTACGTCACTGCCGAGGCCAGGGTCTACCTGATGGTCAACAAGCCGCGCGGGCTGGTCACCACCCGCGACGACCCCGAGGGGCGCGGCACCGTCTATGACTGCCTTGCCGGACTCGACCTGCCTTTCGTGTCGCCGGTGGGGCGCCTCGACAAGGCCAGCGAAGGCCTGCTGCTGATGACCAACGACACGCGCTGGGCGAATGGCCTGCTCGATCCGGCGTCGCATGTCGCCAAGACCTACCACGTGCAGATCGGCACCGCGCCTGACGAGGCGATGCTGGCGCGATTTCGCGACGGCGCTGATGTCGATGGCGAGTTGCTGACGGCGCAATCGATCGAGATGCTGCGCAGCGGCGGCCGCACAGCCTGGCTGGAGATCGTGCTCGATGAGGGCCGCAACCGCCAGATCCGCCGCCTGCTCGGCGCCTTCGATATCGAGGTGCTGAGGCTGGTTCGAGTGGCTATCGGCGCGTTGCAACTCGGTGAGCTCGCCAAGGGTCAGGCGCGGCATCTGACATCAGAGGAATTGGCGCTGCTGGCGACTGCGGGACTGCGTTAGCCCCCTCACCCGGATTGCCAACCGATTTGCAAAGGGCAATTCGGACAATCCGACCTCTCCCCGAGGGGAGAGGAGGTCGCCGGCGTCGGTGCTCGCCTCTTCTCCCCCGCGGGGAGAAGGTGGCCGCGAAGCGGCCGGATGAGGGGCCTCGCGCATCCGTCAGAAGTTCAACCAGGACTATTTCTGGTTCCACTTGCGGATGACGGGCTCGGTCAGGTCGTGCTCGTAGCCGAGGATGCTGATGCTGGCGGTGTCGAGTACGAAATGCGCGCCGCCCTCAGGCGGCAGGCCGAGCCAGCGTGCTGCCAGTACTCTGAGGAAATGCGAGCTCGAAAATACCAGCACGTTTCCCTCGATGGCGCGCATCCCGGCGATGATTGTGTCGGCTCGCGCCCCGACATCCGCGGCGGTCTCGCCGCCGGGACAGGCATCGCGAAACAATTGCCAGCCGGGACGCTTGGCCAGAATCTCTTTGGTCCCTACGCCCTCATAGGCGCCATAGTCCCATTCCTGCAGATCGTCCTTCTTCACCGCAGCAGAACCGAAGCCGGCAAGCGTGCAGGTGTTGAAGGCGCGCTGCGACGGGCTTGACCACACCGCCTCAAAGGACAGGCCCTCGAGCCGGTCCGCGACGCCGCGGGCGGCGGCCTCGCCCGCCGTCGTCAACGGGATGTCGGTGCGGCCCGTGTGCTTTCCCGACGCGCTCCATTCGGTCTCGCCGTGACGGACGAGGTAGATTTCGGGATACGCGCTGCTCATTCACTCACCTTCGGCTTGGACCCGAGCGCACCCTAGCCGGGAAGGCGCGGCCGGCGCCAGCCGCCGCGCATCTGTTGCTAAAGAAACAAGGCCGCAGCCGGCGAAGCGGCTGCGGCCTTGAGGTCGAACGCCTTGGGAGATCAGGCGGGCTGCAGATCGCCCGACAGCGCCAGGTCGGCTTCCTCGGACAAGGTGCCGGCCATGGCGGCGGCGAACTTGGTCTGGTCGAGTTCACCTTCCCAGCGCGCCACGACGATGGTCGCCACCGCATTGCCGACGAAATTGGTCAGCGCCCGGCACTCCGACATGAACCGGTCGACGCCAAGGATCAGCGCCATGCCGGCGACCGGCACCGTAGGCACGACCGACAGCGTGGCGGCGAGCGTAATGAAGCCGGCGCCGGTGATGCCGGCCGCACCCTTGGAGCTCAGCATGGCGACGAGCAGCAGCAGGATCTGGTCGCCATAGGTGAGCGGCGTGTCAGTCGCCTGGGCGATGAACAGGGCGGCCAGCGTCATGTAGATGTTGGTGCCGTCGAGATTGAAGGAATAGCCGGTCGGGATGACCAGGCCGACCACCGAACGGGTGCAGCCGGCGCGCTCCATCTTGGCCATCAGGCCGGGAAGTGCCGCTTCGGACGACGAGGTGCCAAGCACCAAAAGCAGCTCTTCCTTGATGTAGCGGATCAGCGCCAGGATCGAGAAGCCGTTGTACCATGCGACAGCGCCAAGCACGACCAGCACGAAGAGCAGCGAGGTAAGGTAGAAGGTGCCGATCAGGAAGGCGAGGTTGGCGATCGCGCCGATGCCGTATTTGCCGACGGTGAAGGCCATGGCGCCGAAAGCGCCGATGGGGGCGGCCTTCATCAGGATGCCGACCAGGCGGAAGATCGGCGAGGTCAGCGCCTGCAGGAAATCGACAACCGGACGGCCACGGTCTCCGACGAGAGCCAGAGAAATGCCGAACAGCACCGAGAAGAACAGCACCTGCAGGATGTCGCCCTGCGCGAAGGCACCGGTGATGGTGTCGGGGATGATGTTGAGCAGGAAGCCGACGATGGTCGTGTCATGCGCTTTCTCGGTGAAGGTCGCGACCTTCGAGGGATCGAGCGTTGCCGCATTGATGTGCATGCCGGCGCCGGGCTGGACGATATTGGAGACGACCAGGCCGACGATCAGCGCCAGGGTCGAGAACACCAGAAAATAGATCATCGCCTTGCCGGCCACGCGGCCGACCTTTTTCAGGTCGGAGACGCCGGCAATGCCGGTGGTCACCGTCAGGAAGATGACCGGCGCGATCACCATCTTGACCAGCTTGATGAAGGCATCGCCGAGCGGCTTCAGCGAAGCACCGAGTTCAGGATAGAAATGACCGAGCAGGACGCCGGCGGCGATCGCCGTCAGGACCTGCACATAAAGATGCCGGTAGAAAGGTACTTTGCCGCGCGGTTCGGCGGCAGCGGATGCTGGCTGCATGACGTCCTCCATGGCGCCCCTATCGAAAGCTCGACCTCCCGGGGCAGTTGTTTTGACCTCCGCAGCCTTGCGACTGCTGAATGGATCATTGCAACTGCCGTGCCAGACCGCGTGGCGAGGTCGTACTCCTTGATTTTGTTGATTATTTCGATCGATCGAGGTTGGTGTCGCTCAGACGCAAGTGCGGACATCCGCATGACTGAATTGTGCTTTGTGCGAAATCATGCACAAATGGGCGATGCTGCAACGCCCTGCCGCTGCCTTGTCATCGACGCCGGAGCAACTCGGCAAGCGGGCACGCCGCGCCTGGCTGCTGTTTGCGGGAATAGCGCTTGTGTTCGTGGCGACGGCGCTCACCGGCGCCGGCCTCTATGCGCGCCGTGCCGAGGTCGCAACGCTGGCGGCGCAAGGCCGCACCGATGCCAACCTGAAGGTTGCGCTGCTGCGCGCGGTGCTGGAAAGCCCGCGGGCGCTGCCGCTTCTCCTTTCCGAGGATCAGCAGGTACATGACGCCCTGCAGAACAAAGGCGCAGTCGCGATCGACGTGCTCAACCGCAAACTCGAAGGGCTGGTCTCCGGCACCAAGGCGTCGGTGCTTTATGTCACCGGCGTCGACGGGTTCGCAATCGCTTCCAGCAACTGGCGTGAGGCGACCAGCTTTGTCGGCAACGACTATGGTTTCCGCGCCTACTTCTCCGGCGCCATGCAATCCGGAACCGCCGAGTATTTCGCTCTCGGTAACACCAGCAAGCGCCCCGGCCTCTACATTTCGCGGCGCGTCGGCAATGCGGCCGCACCGCTTGGCGTCGTCGTCGTCAAGATGGAATTCGACCAGCTCGAGGCCGACTGGCACGAGGCCAACCGCCCGGCCTATGTCAGCGATGATCATGGCGTCGTGCTGATCACCAGCGTGCCGTCCTGGCGTTTCATGACCACGGCACCACTTGCCGGCCCGCTGGCTGCCACCATCCGGAGCAGCCAGCAATTCGGCAACGCGCCGCTGATCCCGCTGCCGATCACCCGCCCTGAGGCATTGAGCCCTGACGTATCGATGGTGCATGCGGTGACGCCCGGCGGCAGCGATGCCGAATATCTCAGACTTTCGACACTGGTCCAATCGACGCCATGGCGGCTCGACTATCTCGTCCCGGCCGAAGCGCCGATCGCGGCTGCGGTGCGTGAAATGCGGCTGCTGGCGCTGGGCGTGGTGGTGCCGCTGCTGGCGCTGGCCGGCTATCTCCTGTGGCGACGGCAGTCGGCGCAGATGCGCATTGCCGCCGAACAGGCGGCGCGCATCGAGCTCGAACGCCGCGTCGTCGAGCGCACGCATGATCTGAGCCTGGCGCGCGACCGGCTGCAGGCCGAGATCACCGATCACCGCAGCACGGAGGCCAAGCTGCAGGTCATGCAGCAGGAACTGGTGCAGGCCAACCGTCTTGCGACCCTCGGCCAGGTTGCCGCCGGCGTCGCGCATGAGATCAACCAGCCGGTGGCAACGATCCGCGCCTATGCCGACAATGCGCGTGTGTTCCTGGAGCGCAAGCAGACCGCCTCGGCCGAGGAGAACCTTGGCGCGATTGCGGCGCTGACGGAGCGCATCGGCGGCATCACCGAGGAGTTGAAGGTCTTTGCCCGCAAAGGTCGCACCGCGGCCGAGCCGGTCGAGTTGCGCGACGTCATCGAAGGGGCGGTCGTGCTGCTCAGGAGCCGCTTTGCCGGCCGGCTGGACGCGCTTGACATCACGCTGCCGCCGCAGACACTCAAGGTGATGGGCAACCGGCTGCGGCTGGAGCAGGTGCTGATCAATCTTTTCCAGAACGCGCTGGAGGCGCTGGACGGCCGCGACGGCGCCAGGGTGCAAGTTTCGGCGCAGGAAACGGCCGACGGCGTGGCGCTTGCCGTCGCCGACAACGGACCGGGCATTTCGCCCGCTATCCTCAAATCGCTGTTCACGCCGTTCAACACGTCGAAAGAGAAAGGCCTTGGGCTCGGCCTCGTCATCTCGCAGGATATCGTCGCCGATTATGGCGGTCGCATCGAGGTGGCGAGCGGCAGGGACGGCACGCGCTTCACCGTTCACCTCGCCAAGGCTCGATGATGGACACCGCACCGGTCATCCTGATCGACGACGACAGCGAGCTGCTGAGAGCCACTCGGCAGACGCTGGAGCTTGCCGGCTTTTCGGTGTCGGCCTTTGCTTCCGCTGCCGAGGCGCTGGCCGGGCTCGACGCCAACTTCTCCGGCGTGGTGGTGTCCGACATCCGTATGCCCGGCATTGACGGCCTGCAGCTCTTCGATCGCGTTTTGCAGCTCGATCCTGACATTCCGGTGATCCTGGTCACCGGGCATGGCGACATCGCGGTTGCAGTCAAGGCAATCAAGGACGGCGCCTACGATTTCATCACCAAGCCGTTCGCCGCCGACCGGCTGGCGCAAAGCGTGGCGCGCGCAGCCGAAAAGCGCCGCCTGGTGATGGAGAACCGCGCCTTGCGCGAAAGCGCCGAACAGGCGCAGGACGGGCTGCCGCTGATCGGCCAGACGCCAGCCATGGAGCGGCTGCGCCGCACGCTGAGGCAAATCGCCGATACCGATGTCGATGTGCTGGTAACCGGAGAGACCGGCTCCGGCAAGGAGGTGGTGGCGAGCCTGCTGCATCGCTGGAGCCGGCGCGCCAAGGGAAATTTCGTGGCGCTGAATTGCGGCACGCTGCCGGATACGGTGATCGAGAGCGAATTGTTCGGCCATGAGGCCGGCGCCTTCACCGGTGCACAGAAGAAGCGGATCGGCCGCATCGAGCATTCGAGCGGCGGCACGCTGTTCCTCGACGAGATCGAAAGCATGCCGGTCTCGACCCAGGTACAGATGCTCAGGGTGCTGGAAATGCGCGAGGTGACGCCACTCGGCACCAACGAAGTGCGGCCGGTCGATCTGCGTGTCGTTGCCGCCGCCAAGGTCGATCTCGGCGATCCCGGCCAGCGCGGCGCCTTCCGCGAGGATCTCTATTACCGGCTCAACGTGGTGACGATCTCGATCCCGCCGCTGCGCGAACGCCGCGACGACGTTGCCTTGCTGTTCTTCTATTTCGCCGAGCGCGCCGCCGCCCGCTTCCACCGTCCGGTACCCGTTGTGCCGGCTTCGGTACATCGCCATCTCGGCCAGCATGACTGGCCGGGCAATGTGCGGGAGCTGGCGCATTTCGCCGAGCGTTTCGTGCTTGGGCTTGAGGAAGCGGCGCAAGCGTCGCTTTCCGCCTCGGCGGAAACGGACGACGCCGGTTCGCTGCCGGAACGGCTGGAACGCTATGAGGCCGATGTGATCCGCGAGACGCTTGGCCGCAATGACGGCGATGTCCGGCGTACGATCGAGGCGCTCGGCATCCCGCGCAAGACCTTCTATGACAAACTGCAGCGGCACGGCATCGTGCGCAGCGATTTTTCCAGGTAATTCAGGGGTGTGAGCCTAGAGCGGTTCGCCGTTTCACGGAAACGGCGAACCGCTCTATCTCTTTGTTTCGGCGCAATTCCCAAGGGAAAGCGCTACGCGCTTTTCCCGGGAAAACCGATCACACTTTTCCTGGAATTGCTTTAAAGCGTGGTGGATTTTGCGACCCTGTCCGAAAAAACCGTGGCAAGTCGGCATCAGAAGGTGTTGAAGACCGCATCGGCCGCCTTCGGCAATGCGCGATCCGGTTGCGCTCGGCAGATGTTGATGATTTGTTGCCGGTCAGCGGAGAATGAGTGATGCGAGAACCTGTCGGTCAAGATGAATATGGGTCGACCAATCCCTTCGATCCGGACGATCTGCCGAATTTGAACGCGATCGGCCCGGCCATGGGCGGCGGCAACGACTTCGAGAAATACGCCGTCGCCGTGATCATCGTGTTCGGCGCGCTCATCATTGGCGGGCTGATGGCCGCTTCCATGACCTTCGGCCACCGCAACGGCTTCCTGTTTGCGCTTGGCGGCGCGACCGCCGCCTGGATATCGGGCAATGCGCTGCTGCTCGACCGGCCGCGCATTTACGCGCTGTTCGTTGGCATCGCCGCGCTGATGCTGGTCGGATCGACCCTCACGCTCGTCCTTTGATCGATCCTTGTTTGATCGTGATCTAGTATCCTAGAGCCTCGCCGGATGCGGCGCGGCTGTCGATGGCGCCGTTGTAGCGGGCGCCGCCACCCTTCTCGATTTCCGCAAGGCTCTTGCCTCCGACAAGAATGCCGGCCGCCTGGCCCCAGGTCGAATCAGCGAGATCGAGGTGGTAGCCCATGCCGGCCAGCAGCTTTTCGGTGTCGGGCGACAGGCCGAACGGTTCGACATAGATCGTATCGGGCAGCCACTGATGATGGATGCGCGGCGCGTCGATCGCCTCCTGGATGTTCATGCCGTGGTCGATGACGTTGACGATGGCTTCCAGCGTGATGGTGATGATGCGTGAGCCGCCAGGGCTGCCGATGACCATGAACGGCTTGCCGTCCTTGGCCACGACGGTCGGGCTCATAGACGACAGTGGCGTCTTCTTCGGCTGGATGGCATTCGCCTCGCCCTGGACCAGACCGTAGAGATTGGGCACGCCGGGCTTCTGGGTGAAATCGTCCATCTCGTTGTTAAGCAGGATGCCAGTGCCGTCGGCAACGACACCGGCGCCGAACGAGCCGTTCAGCGTGTAGGTGACCGCGACCGCGTTGCCGTCATTGTCGATGATCGAATAATGCGTCGTCTCGTTCGACTCGCCAAAGCCCTTCGGCATCAGGTCCTGAGAGACCGCCGCCCGGAACGGGTCGATCTTGTCGCGGATGTCCTTGGCGTACCCCTTGTCGAGCAGTTTCGAGACCGGGTTGTCGACGAAATCGGGATCGCCAAGGGCCGAGTTGCGGTCAACATAGGCATGGCGCATCGCCTCGACCATGACATGCACAGTCTCGGCCGAGTCGGCGCCGAGATAGGATAGCGGGTACCCTTCCAGCACGTTGAGGATTTCGCAGATGATGACGCCACCGGAGCTCGGCGGCGGCGAGGAGATGATCTCGTAGCCGCGATAGGTGCAGCTCACCGGCTTTAGTTCGCGCACCGCATACTGCTCGAAATCGGCCTTGGCGAGAATGCCGCCCTTGGCGCCGCTCGCCTTGACGATGGCATCGGCGATGGCGCCTTTGTAGAAGGCATCGGCGCCTTTTTCGGAAATGGCGGCGAGCGAGGCGGCAAGGTCGGGCTGGAGGAGACGCTCGCCGGCGCCATAGGGCTTGCCGTCCGGCTTCAGGAAGATGGCGGCCGCGGCAGGGTCCTTCGCCAGCCGCGCGGCATTGCTTGCGAATGAAGCAGCGTCACCCTGGTCGAGAACGAAGCCATCCTTGGCATAGGTAATTGCCGGCGCCATCAAGTCCTGGCGTGGCAGCGTGCCGTATTTTTCGCGCGCCATCTCGAAACCAGCCACGGAACCCGGCACGCCTACCGCGAGATAGCCATCAAGGCTGGCGCCCTTCACCGGCTTGCCATCCTTGTCGAGATACATGGTCTTGGTTGCCGCCAGCGGCGCGCGCTCGCGAAAGTCGAGGAAGGTCGATTTGCCGTCCTTGAAGCGTATGGTCATGAACCCGCCGCCGCCGATATTGCCGGCATTAGGGTAGAGGACCGCGAGCGCATAGCCGACGGCGACCGCCGCATCGACGGCGTTGCCGCCCTTCTTCAGCACCTCGACGCCGGCTTCCGACGCGAAATGCTGGGCGGTCACGACCATGCCGTGCTCGCCCTTCGCCGGCTGCGGCGAGGCAGCGAAGACGGCTGCGGATGGCGTCAGCGCTATTGCGAGCGAAAGGGTGACGCCAATCAGCGTCCGGCGGGTCAAGGGCATGGCGGTGCTCCAAGTTCAGTGTGCCTAGAAGAGCTACTTGGAGCGGCCGAGTCCATCATCAATATGAGTGAACACATATTGGTGTTCGCCCGCTGGCCGAGGAGTTGCTGATCTCCCCCCTCGTGGGGGAGATCAGCCAACCTCAAACAATCCCGCCGCTGCCGCCCGCAACCGCAGGCCGCTCCGCTGCGACCTTCGCCCTGTATCCTGCCGCACGATAGGCGGCGACCGGATCGATGGCGCCGCCGCTCTTCAACCGCGCCATGGCCAGGATCGGCTCGACATCGGTGCGGTAGGCGCTTTTGAGCGTTTGCGTCGCCATCAGCGCGTCATCGCCGTCCTGGAAACCTTCCAGCGCCTTGCGGTCGACCAGCAGCGCCTGGGCATAGGCGCGCTGCACCTCGACCGCCGACAGCATCAGGCTTTCGATGGGGTCGGTGACGTTGTGGCTCTGGTCGAGCATATGGGCGGGATCGAAACCCTCGACGCCGGAAAGCTCGGCATCGACCAGTTCGTTGAAGACGAGGAACAGCCGGTAGGGGTCGATCGAACCGGCATCGAGATCGTCGTCGCCATATTTGGAATCGTTGAAGTGGAAGCCGCCGAGTTTTTTGAACTGGATCAGCCGTGACACGATCATCTCGATGTTGACGTTGGGCGCATGGTGGCCGAGGTCGACCAGGCAGAAGGCCTTGTCGCCGAGCTCCCTGGCGATGAGGTAGTTGGTGCCCCAATCCTGCACGACCGTCGAATAGAAGGCCGGCTCGTACATCTTGTGCTCGGTGAACAGTTTCCAGTCGGCCGGCAGGCCAGCGTAGATCTCCTTCATGGCATCGAGATAGCGCTCGAAGGCTTTGGCGAAATTCACCTGGCCCGGGAAATTCGAACCGTCGCCGATCCATACCGTCAGCGCCTTCGAACCGAGCGTCTTGCCGATCTCGATGCATTCGAGATTGTGCTCGACCGCTTGCCGGCGGGTGCCGACATCGGCATGCGACAGCGAGCCGAATTTGTAGGAGAGCTTCTGGTCCTTCGCGTCGGAGAAAGTGTTGGAGTTCATGGCGTCGAAGCCGAGGCCGAAGCGCGAGGCCGCCTGCTTCAGCCGGTTCGGGTCGGCCTTGTCCCAGGGGATGTGCAACGAGACGGTCGGTGTCGCCTGCGTCAACTGGCTGATGACGGCGCAGTCCTCGATCTTGTCGAAGATGTCGCGCGGCTCGCCAGCGCCGGGAAAGCGGGCAAAGCGGGTGCCGCCAGTGCCGACGCCCCAGGACGGAATGGCAACGGCGAATTTTTCGACCTTGTCTCTGATATCGTCGATGGCGATGCCGCAGCGGTCGAGGCGTTCGCGGAGAGAGGCGTAATCGCGTTCAAGGTTGGCCTCGCGCTGGGCGTTGTGGCTGGCGACGAGGTCGGCGGAAATGATGGTTTCGGACAAGTGCTATTCCTCCCAAATGCGTTCGTCAGCGCTGCCCCTCATCCGGCCCTTTGGGCCACCTTCTCCCCGCATAGTGACGGGAGAAGGGAAGCGCTTCGACGTTCGCTCAGCGCGTAAAGCTCTGCGCGTTGCCAGCGTCGACGTTGATGATGTTGCCGGTGGATTTGGCCGACATGTCGGAGGCGAAGAAGTAGATCGCCTCGGCGATGTCTTCCGGGAACACCGAACGCTTCAGCATAGAGCGCGAGCGGTAGTGCTCTTCGAGGTCGTCGGTCGACATCTTGTAGGCGGCGGCGCGCTGTTCTTTCCACTCGCCGGTCCAGATTTTCGAGCCGCGCAGCACGGCGTCCGGATTGACGACATTGACCCTGATCTGCGCTTCCGCGCCCTCCAGCGCCAGGCAGCGGGCGAGATGGATCTCGGCGGCCTTGGCGGTGCAGTAGGCGGCGGCGTTGGGCGATGCGGCCAGGCCGTTCTTGGAGGCGACGAAGACGACATTGCCGCCGATCTTCTGGGCGCGGAACAGCCGGAAGGCTTCGCGAGAGACCAGGAAATAGCCGGTCGACAAGATGTCCATATTCTTGTTCCACAGCGCCAGCGTCGTCTCTTCGATCGGCGCCGAGGAAGCGAGGCCTGCGTTGGAGACGAGAATATCAATGCCGCCGAACTCGACTGATGTTTCGGCAAAACCGGAGACGACCTGTTCCTCCGATGTGACGTTGATCAGAACCGGGCGGACGAAGTCATTGCCATAGGCCTTTGCCAGTTCCTCATTGGCGCTGGCAAGCGCTGTTTCGTCGATATCGGCCAGCACCACGCAGGCGCCTTCGCGCAACAGCCGGTTGGCTGTGGCCCGGCCAATGCCGCCGGCGCCACCGGTGACCAGCGCGATCTGGCCGGCAAGCGACTTCGGCTTCGGCATGCGCTGCAGCTTGAGGTCCTCGAGCAGCCAGTATTCGATGTCGAAGGCTTCCTGTGCAGGCAAGCCGACATAGGACGAGACGGTCGAGGCGCCGCGCATGACATTGATGGCGTTGACGTAGAACTCGCCCGAAATGCGCGCCGTTGCCTTATCGCCGGCGAAGGTGAACATGCCAACACCAGGCATCAGATAGACGACGGCGTTGGGATCTCGTATGGCGGGCGAATCCGGATGCTTGCAGCTGTCGTAGTAAGCCTGGTAGCCGACGCGGTATTCGGCAATGTCGTCGGCAAGGCGGGCAATGACCGCATCGACATCGGGCTTGGCCGGATCAAACTTGATGACCAGCGGGCGGATCTTTGTGCGCAAGAAGTGATCCGGGCATGATGTGCCGAGCGCGGCCAGCGGGCGCAAATCCCTGGAGTTGACGAATTCGAGAACGGCGGGCTGGTCGTCGAAATGACCGAGCTTGTGGCTCTTTTCCGAGATCAGGCCGCGGATCCTCGGCATGAGTTTTGCCGCGATGGCGCGGCGCTCAGCAGCGTTGAGCGACTTGACCACTTCGCCGCCGAAGATGGCCAGGCCCTCGGAGCGGCGCTCGAACCATTCGATCGCCTGGTTGATGACCGAGATCGTCGTCTCGTAACATTCCTTGGGCGTATCGCCCCAGGTGAACAGGCCGTGGCTTTCCAGGATGACGCCCTTGGCCTCGGGATGTTCGACGCAGAATTTTTCCAGCCACAGGCCGAGTTCGAAGCCCGGCCGCTTCCATGGCAACCAGCCGATGGCGTCGCCGAAGATTTCTTTCGTCAGCGCCTTCGAATCCTTCGCGGCGGCAATGGCGATGATGGCATCGGGATGCATGTGATCGACGAAAGGCTTCGGCACATAGGCGTGCAGCGGCGTGTCGATCGAGGCCGCGCGCGGATTGAGGTTGAAGGTGCAGTGGGGGAGGTAGCCCACCATCTCGTCCTCATGCGCGACGCCGCGATAGAGGCCCTTCAGCGCCCGCAGCTTGTCCATGTAGAGGGTGGCGAAGCCGTCGAGCTTGATCGAGGCGCTGTCGCCGCCCGAGCCCTTGACCCAGAGCACTTCGACCTCAGCGCCGGTGAGCGGGTCCTTCTGCCAGATCTTGGACGAAGTGTTGCCGCCGCCATAGTTGGTGACGCGCTTGTCGGAGCCCAGCGTGTTCGAGCGATAGACCAGAAGCTCAGGCTCACTCAGCCCGTTGGCCTTCGCGTCGTCCCATAGATTGGCAAGGCGCGAGCCGGAGCGCTTGTCGAGCATGATTATCCTCCCTGGGACGCAAAAAGGCGCGGTCCATTTTGCCGGGAATGTCTACGCAAGCAGGTCGGTTGTCAATCACAAACGATCAATATCAATCATATTGCACTGCACAATGAAATTATATGATCGGAAATGATTGACACTGGTTGTTTTCTAGTGCCTCATGAGCGTGCAGGGAGGAACCATGCACGAAAAAGAGCGCCACAGGATCATTCTGTCCGCCGTCCAGGAAAAGCCTGTGGTGACGGTGCAGGAGATGGTCGACCTGACGGACTCGTCCGAGGCGACGATCCGGCGCGATATCGCAGCCCTTCACGTACAAAAGCGCCTGCGCCGGGTGCGCGGCGGCGCCGAGGCAATCTCGCCTCCACAGTTCATCGGCCTCGCCGGCCGGCCCTTTTCCGTCAACGAAACGCTGAATGCGTCGCAGAAGCGGGCGATTGCGCGCGAAGCGGTGGAGCTCTGCACAGACGGCGAGCCGATCATCATCAATGGCGGCACCACCACCTTCCAGATGGTGCATTTCCTGACCGGACGCCGCATGCCGATCTTCACCAATTCGTTCCCGATCGCCGAGCATCTACTCAAGCATTCGAAGAACACGGTGATGCTGTCGGGCGGCACCATCTACCGCGAGCAGAACATCATCCTGTCGCCCTTCGACAATGACGTGACGCGCAATTTCTATGCGCGCCGCATGTTCATGGGTGCGCAGGGGCTCGGCCCGCTCGGCCTGATGGAAGGCGACCCGCTGCTGATCCAGGCGGAGCAGAAGCTGATCGACCAGGCCGACGAGCTGGTGGTGCTGGTCGATTCCTCGAAATTCCGCCAGCGCTCCAGCCTGATCCTGTGTGGGCTGAAGCGCATCGCCACCGTTATCACCGATGACGGCATCGAGGATCGCGAAGCCAACATGCTGGAAACCGCAGGTGTGACGCTGATCGTCGCCCGCAAGTCGGCAAAGGAAGAATCTTCGCTGCAGGCCTGAGACCAACCGCAGCGACGATGGAATGCAACGCTCAAAGGGAGGAAATACAATGAGCTTCTTGAAGAAATTGATGGTGACGGCGGCATTCTCGGCCGCCATGTTCGTGAATGCCGCCTATGCCGAGAACGTCAAGATCGCGCTGGTGGTGAAGTCGCTCGGCAACGGCTTCTTCGACGCCGCCAACAAGGGCGCCGAAGAGGCGGCCAAGGAACTCGGCGATGTCGACATCATCTACACCGGCCCGACCAAGGCGACAGCCGAAGCGCAGATCGAAGTGGTCAATTCGCTGATCGCGCAGAAGGTCAACGCCATCGCGATTTCGGCCAATGACGCCGACGCGTTGGTGCCGGTGCTGAAGAAGGCGATGGAGCGCGGCATCACCGTCATCTCGTGGGATTCGGGCGTCGCCAAGGAAGGCCGCCAGCTGCATCTCAACCCGTCCGACACCGGCCTGATCGGCGAGACCATCATCAAGCTCGCCGCCGACTATCTGCCGGAAGGCGGCGAAGTCGCCATCCTGTCGGCTTCGTCGACCGCGACCAACCAGAACGCCTGGATCGAAGCGGCCAAGAAGGTGCTGCCGGAGAAATTCCCCAAGATCAAACTCGTCGCCACCGTCTATGGCGATGACGATTCGGCCAAGAGCACCGACGAAGCCAAGGGCCTGCTGAAATCCTATCCGAACCTCAAGGCGATCATCGCGCCGACCACCGTCGGCGTTGTTGCCGCCGCCCAGGTCGTCACCGACGCGAACCTGATCGGCAAGGTCAATGTCACCGGCCTGGCGCTGCCGTCCGAGTTCAAGAAGTTCATCGACAACGGTGCCAGCCAGGCGGTTGCGCTGTGGAACCCGATCGACCTCGGCTACTCCGCCGTGTACCTCGCCCATGACCTGGCGGTGAAGAAGGAAGAGGCAAAGCCGGGCGCCACTCTGTCGATCGGCCGCGTCGGCAAGGTCACGCTCGACGACTCCAACTCGGCTGCGATGGCTCCGCCCTTCCAGTTCGACAAGACCAACATCGAGAAGTTCTCCAAGATCTATTGATCTGGAGCGCCAGTACCCTCCCCCTTGTGGGGAGGGTCGGCGAGGCGGTCTTGCGAAGCAAAACCGGCGAGACGGGGTGGAGGTGGCGACATCTCCATGTGCCAGGACCTTGATATGCTAGTAGACCCCGCTCACATCGTTCGCGACCCTCCCCACAAGGGGGAGGGTAAGGCTACCCCGCGCCTGACGCTGTCCGGCGTCTCCAAAAGCTTTCCCGGCGTGCGCGCGCTGCACAATGTCAGCCTGTCCCTTTACCCCGGCCAGGTGACGGCACTGATCGGCGAAAACGGCGCCGGCAAGTCGACGCTGGTCAAGATCATGACCGGCATCTACCAGCCCGACGCCGGCACGATCAGCATTGACGGCCAGGCCGTCACTCTGCCCAGCGCTCATGCCGCCTTCGGCCACGGCGTCACCGCCATCCATCAGGAAACGGTGCTGTTCGACGATCTGAGCGTCGCCGAAAACATCTTTCTCGGTCATGCGCCACGTACCCGCTTTGGCACCATCGACTGGCGCACGATGCGCAGACAAGCGCACGAAGTACTCGACACCATGCATGCCGGGCATATCGACGCCGACACACGGCTGAAAGACCTCGGCATCGCCAACAAGCATCTCGTCGCAGTGGCGCGCGCCATGTCGATCGATGCGCAGATCGTCATCATGGACGAGCCGACCGCAGCCCTTTCGATGAAGGAGATCGAGGAGCTGTTTCTGCTGATCGAATTCCTCAAGGAGGAAGGCAAGGCGATCCTGTTCATCAGCCACAAGTTCGACGAGATCTACCGCATCGCCGACCGCTACACGGTGTTCCGCGATGGCGAGATGGTCGGCGAAGGGCTGATCAAGGATGTCGGCCAGAGCCAGATCGTGCGCATGATGGTCGGGCGCTCCGTCGATCACATCTTTCCGCAGCGCAAAGCCGAGATTGGCGAGCCGGTGCTGTCGGTCTCCGGCCTGTCGCACCCGACCGAATTCAACGATATCGGCTTCGAGTTGCACAAGGGCGAGATCCTCGGCTTCTACGGCCTTGTCGGCGCCGGGCGCTCAGAGGTGATGCAGGCGATATCGGGCATCACCCGAACCTCAGCCGGCACTATCACGCTGGAGGGCAAGATAATCGCGCCGAGATCTGCGGCGGATTCGATCGAGGCCGGCATCGTCTACGTGCCGGAGGAGCGCGGCAAGCAAGGCGTGGTGATCGGCCTGCCGATCTTCCAGAATGTCTCGCTGCCCTCGCTCAAGCGCACCTCCAAATCCGGCCTGCTGCGGCTGGCGGAAGAGTTTTCGCTCGCCCGCTCCTATACCGAGCGGCTCGACCTTAGGGCCTCCTCGCTCAGCCAGGATGTCGGCACGCTGTCGGGCGGCAACCAGCAGAAGATCGTCATCGCCAAATGGCTGGCGACCGCGCCCAAGGTGATCATCCTGGACGAGCCGACCAAGGGCATCGACATCGGCTCCAAGGCCGCCGTTCATGGCTTCATGGCCGAGCTCGTGGCCCAAGGCCTGTCTGTGATCATGGTGTCGTCGGAATTGCCCGAAATCCTCGGCATGTCCGACCGCGTCGTCGTCATGCGCGAGGGCCTGGTTGCGGCGGTCTACGACAACAAGGGGCTGGACGCCGAAACGCTGGTCAGGACGGCAGCGGGGATCGCGGCATGAAGGCTTTTCTGAAACACCGCGAGATCTGGCTGGCGGCAGCCATCGTCGTTTTGATCGGGCTGATCTCGACACGCTTCCCGGCCTTTGCCGACCCCGGCAATCTCGGCCAGGTGTTCAACGACACCTCGATCCTGATGATCCTGGCTCTGGGACAGATGGTTGTCATCCTGACGCGGTCGATCGACCTGTCGATGGCCGCCAATCTGTGCTTCACCGGCATGGTGGTGGCGATGCTGAACGCCGCACATCCGGCGATCCCGATCCCGCTGCTGATCGCTATCGCGCTTGCTGTCGGGCTGGTGCTCGGCGCCATCAACGGTCTGCTGGTGTGGCGGCTGGACATCCCTTCGATCGTGGTGACACTGGGCACGCTGACCATCTATCGCGGCGCCACTTTCGTCCTGTCCGGTGGCGCCTGGGTCAATGCCGACAAGATGAGCCCTGACTTCATCGGCTTCCAACGGGCGGCCTTCCTCGGCATTCCGGTGCTGTCGTGGATCGCCATACTGGTCATCGCACTGTTCTTCGTGCTGATGACGCGCACCGCGCTCGGCCGCTCGATCTACGCCATCGGCGTCAACCCGACGGCGTCGATCTATGCCGGCATCGACGTCGGCCGCACGAAATTCATCGTCTTCTGCATCTCCGGCATGATCGGTGGCCTCGCCGGCTATCTCTGGATTTCGCGCTATGTCATCGCCTCGGTCGAGGTCGCCAATGGCTACGAGCTCAACATCATCGCCGCCTGCGTCATCGGCGGCATCTCGATTGCCGGCGGCATCGGCTCGGTCGGCGGCGCGGTGCTTGGCGCACTGTTTCTCGGCATCATTTCCAACGCTCTGCCGGTCATCAACATCTCGCCCTTCTGGCAGATGGCGATTTCGGGCAGCGCCATCATTCTGGCCGTCGTGCTCAACGCGCGCGGCGAACGCCAGCAAGGTCGTATCATCCTGCGGAAAGCGGAGGCGGCATGAGCGACATTCCGGCCCCGCGCCACATCCCCGACCGGCTCGACAAGCCGCTCTCCTCGGCGATCTTTTCCTGGGAAGCACTGCTGGTCGTGGTGGCGGTCGCGATCTTTGCCGTCAACAGTTTCGCCTCGCCCTATTTCCTCGACGCCTATTCACTTTCGGACCTGACCTTCAATTTCACCGAGAAGGGCCTGATCGCCTTCGCCATGGCGCTGCTGATTATTTCGGGCGAGATCGACCTTTCGGTCGCCGCTATCATCGCGCTCGCGTCGACCATGATGGGCATGGCGGTGCAGGCCGGCGCGGACACACCTGTGCTGGTGCTGATCGGCATTGTCGTCGGGCTCGGCTGCGGCGCCTTCAACGGGCTATTGGTGACCCGACTTGGCCTGCCATCCATCGTTGTCACCATCGGCACGATGAGCCTGTTTCGCGGCATCGCCTTCATCATCCTCGGCGACCAGGCCTATAAGGGTTACCCCGAGAGCTTCGCTTTGTTCGGCCAGGGTTATGTCTGGTGGGTGGTGTCGTTCGAGCTGGTGCTGTTCCTCATAGCGGCCGTCGTCTACTGGTTCCTGCTGCATCGCACCAGTTTCGGCCGCCGCGTCTTCGCCATCGGTAACAATCCGGTCGCCGCACAGTTTTCCGGCGTGCGTGTCGGCCGCATCAAATTCATCCTGTTTTGCCTGACCGGGCTGATGGCGGGCATCGCCTCGGTGCTGATCACCTCGCGGCTCGGCTCGACGCGGCCGTCGATCGCGCAGGGGTATGAGCTCGAAGTCATCACCATGGTGGTGCTGGGCGGCGTCAGCATTCTGGGCGGCTCCGGCAGCATTTTGGGCGTCGTGCTCGCCGCCTTCATCATGGGGCTGGTGACCTTCGGGCTCGGCCTGCTCAATGTACCCGGCATCGTCATGTCGATCTTCATCGGCCTGCTGCTGATCATTGTCATCGCGCTGCCGATCGTCTGGCGGCGGCTGCGTGGTGTCAGCTGATGCCTGAGAAATACGCCTTCAAGATGCAGCTTAAGCCCGGCATAAGGGCCGAGTACAAAAAGCGCCATGACGAGATCTGGCCGTCGCTGGTCGCGCTGCTGAAGCAAGCCGGCGTCGCCGACTATTCGATCCATCTCGACGAAGAGACAGGCATATTGTTCGGCGTGCTGTGGCGGCGCGACGATCATGGTATGGCCGACCTGCCGAAACATCCGGTTATGCAGCGCTGGTGGGCCCACATGGCCGACATCATGGAAACGAAGCCCGACAACGAGCCGGTGGCCGTGCAGCTGGAAACAGTGTTCCATATGGCATGAGTGGGCTGCGCCACATCGCCGTCATCGACATCGGCAAGACCAACGCCAAGGTGGCGCTGGTCGATCTCGTCACGCTGAGCGAGGTGGCTTTGCGCCGGATGGCCAATGCGCCGCTGCGGCAGCCGCCCTACCCGCATCACGATGTCGAGGCGCTGTGGACATTCATCCTCAACAGCCTGGCCAGCCTCAACCGCGAACAGCGCATCGACGCCATTTCGATCACCACCCATGGCGCAACAGGTGTGCTGGTCGACGCTTCTGGTGAACTGGTGCTGCCGGTGCTCGACTACGAGTTCGACGGACCCGACAGGCTGGCGGCGGAGTATGACGCGATCCGTCCGCCCTTCACTGAAACCGGGACTCCGCGTCTGCCCCTCGGCCTCAATCTGGGTGCGCAATTCTTCTGGCAGCATAAGCGTTTTCCCGCCGAATTTGCCAAGACCGCTGCGATGCTGATGTACCCGCAGTACTGGGCGCTACGCCTGACCGGCGTCGCCGCCAATGAGGTGACCTCGCTCGGCTGCCACACCGATCTGTGGGATCCGTGGACAGCCGATTTTTCGTCGATGGTCGACAGCCTGAAATGGCGCAGCCTGATGGCGCCGGTGCGGTCGGCCAGGGATCGCCTCGGGCCGATCCTGCCGGCGCTTGCCGCGCGAACCGGGCTTGGTCCGCAGACGCCAGTCTTTTGCGGCTTGCACGATTCCAATGCCTCGCTGCTGCCGCATCTTCTCTCCGACAAGCCGCCCCTTTCCGTCGTCTCGACCGGCACCTGGGTGGTGTCGATGGCCGTCGGCGGCCGGGAGATTGCACTCGATGCGGCGCGCGACACGCTGGTCAATGTCAACGCGCTGGGCGCTCCCGTGCCCTCGGCCCGCTTCATGGGTGGCCGTGAGTTTTCCCTGCTGACCAAGGACACACCGCAGGATTACAGCGGCAGCGATGTGCTCGCCGTTCTGACAAGAAGAATGCTGCTTTTGCCTTCGACACAGCGGGGATCGGGGCCTTTTCCGCACCATGCCGCGGCATGGCTCAATGCCGAGGGCATCAGCAAGGGCGAGCGCTTCGCCGCCATCTCGTTCTATCTGGCGCTGATGACGGCGACCTGCCTCGAGCTGATCGGCGCCGATGGCCCGACCACCGTGGAAGGACCCTTTGCCCGCAACCGCCTCTTTGTCGGCATGCTGGCCGCGGCGACCGCGCGTATCGTCATCGCCTCCGAGGCGGCCACCGGCACCAGCATCGGCGCTGCACTGCTGGCAACGGATCAGGTAACAGCGCACGGCAAGGGCGAGCGAATAGAACCGCAGACCGACCCGATCTGGGCGGCCTATGTCAGCGCGTGGCGCGCGGCGATACGAGCGCAGGGCTGATCACAAAATCCGCTTGCCGAAGGCGGACATGACGAAGTTGACCACATCTGTGCCGATCCTTGGCTCAAGATCGGCGGCCAGGCCCGAGACATCCATCGACAGCAGGCCGCCGGAGAGCGAGATCGCTTCCATCGCCTGATGCGTTTCGCGCACCGTCAGTCCGCCGGAGCCTGCTGCCCAGCCGGCGAATTCGGTGACCGTGGGCGAGTAGCTGACATGGAAGCCTTGCGTTCCCGAGGTGGCGATGCGGATCGCCTCATGCATGAGGTCGCGCATGCCCATGGCGTCGATGTCGGTCATGGTGAAGGCCGAGACACGCGAATCCATCAGCACCCTCGCTTCGGCCGGATCGGCGTGGCGCAGGCCGATGATGACGACATTTTCCGGCGACAGCTGCGGCTGCAGCGCGCCCGCCTTATGGTCGAGACCGAGTGTGCGCGCCAGCACAGAGGCTTCCGGCAGATCTCTGCCCTCTTCATCCTCAGGCATCAACGCGGCGATGGAATCGATCCAGATCAGGCCGAAGGAATGCGTCGCGCGCGCCGTTGTGGTCAGTGCCTTGTGGGCGATGCGGCGGTCGGCGCCGGCAGCGAGCCGGATCAACCCTGAGGGCGGCCGTTCGATGTCGGCCAGTTCCACCACGTCGAAATTCATCGCCTCCAGCCGCGCGCCGGTTCCTTCGCGGGCGAGGATGCCGGCGGCTGCCTGTTCGGCCGAGATCGACACCATCTTGCGGCCGGAAAAGTCGGCGACGTCGTGCATCGGCGCCTTCTCGACATATTCCGAGGTCATCGCCAGAAGCATGGCGCCATAGTTCATGCGAAAGGCGACGCGGTCGCCGACGGCCGGGCGCGGATCGGCGTCCTGCACGTCGAGCAGCAGATGGTCGCTGGAGGCGCCGAGCACCCTCACCCCCTTGGCGATCGGCGTCAGCCCTTCGACCAGCACGTCCTCGCGGCCGATATTGGCGATGGCGCGCAGCCGGTCGCCTTCGTCGGCGAAGACCGGCTGGTTGCCGAAAGCGTCGTAGCCGGATTCACCGATCGGCCGCGACGGCTTGAGCTTGACCTCGATGATGTCGCTGGTCAGCCGGCAGGCATCGGGCTCGAGTTCCGGCCACGGCACGTCGCGGAAGGTCTCGACGCCGCCCTGCAGGATCGCCTCGCCGACACGCAGATTGTTGATGCCGGCCGGCAACTTGCCTTCGAGCAGCAGCGTCAGCGACGACGATGCGCCGCCGGAAATGAAGTCGAGGCTTTTGCCGGACAGGCGCTCGGTCTTGTAGGCATGAGCGACAAGCTGGCCGAGGTTCTCCGGCGTCGGCATGATGGCGCCGAAACAGCCGAGATTGGTGCCGATGCCGGCGATGCGCACGCCCTTGAACGCCAGGATCTGCTCGACGGTCGGGATCAGGTCGCTCGGCCAGATACCCTCTCGGAGGTCGCCCAGATCGATCATCAGCATGATGTCGTGGACGCGGCCCATGCGCTCGGCGATGCGCGATATCTCGCGGATCGTGGTCAGCTCCGACTGCAGGCTGATGTCGACCGTGCGCACCACCTCCTCGACGCGCGCCATTGGCGGGCTGCGCAACAGCATGATAGGCGCGCTGATGCCGCTGTCGCGCAGCCGGCGGATGTTTTCAAAGCGAGATTCGGCAATACCGGAAACGCCGCCGCGCAGCATGGCGCGCGCCACTTGCGGCATGCCACACGTGCCCTTGGTGACGCCGAACACCTTGATGCCCGACAGCGCGCAGCGTTCGACGATGGTGCGCGCATTGCGCTCGATGCGGCCAAGGTCGATGGCGACTTGCGGTCCCGACATACCTAGCCTCCGTAGACCAGACCTTGCGGGTCGATCTCCGGATTGCGGCCAGCGACGAGATCGGCAAGGAACTTCCCCGAGCCGCAGGCCATGGTCCAGCCGACATGGCCATGGCCGGTGTCGAGATAGAGGTTCTTGTAGCGCGCCTGGCCGATGACCGGCACCGAGTTCGGCATCATCGGCCGCAGGCCCGCCCACAGCTCCGCCTTCTTCTCGTCGAAGGCGCCGGGAAACAGGTCCTTGCCGGTCCGGAACATGGCGGCGAAGTCGCTTGGACGATGGGTGCGGTCGAAGCCGGTGAATTCGGCGGTTGAAGCCAGCCGCAAGCGGTTGCCCAGCCTGGAATAGGCGATCAGTTGGTCCTCGTCGGCGCCGCCCATGGTCGGACCCTTGCTTTCGTTCTCCAGCGGAATGGTCGCGGTGTAGCCCTTCACCGGATAAACCGGCAAGTCGATGGCGTAGCGGCGGCCGAGCTGACCGCTCTCCGGCCCCATCGAGATGACCACGGCATCACCTGCGATGGGACCGGCCGAGGTCATCACTGCACGTACGCGGTCGCCGTCGATATCGAGTCCTTCGACCGTGGTGTCGAACAGAAACTTTACGCCGAGCTTCTCGACGGCATAGGCGGCGAGCTTTTCCACGAACTGCCGGGAATCGCCCGTCTGGTCGATCGGCGAATAGACCCCTCCGGCGATCTTTTCCTTCACCCCGGCGAGACCCGGTTCCAGCTCGATCAGCCGGTCGCGGCCGACGATCTCGATCGGCAGGCCGTGTTCGGCCAGATAGCGATAATTGTCGGTGCCGGTGTCGAGACTGTGCTGCGAGCGGAAGAAATAGAGGATGCCCTTCTTGCGCTCGTCATAGTGGATGCCGGTGTCGGCCGAGATGGCGTTGATGCAGTCGCGCGAATAGAGCGCCAGCCGCAATTTCACCCGGCTGTTGGCGCGCAGCCGCGCCACCGTGCACTGGCGCAGGAAGCGCAGGCTCCAGGCGAGGAAATAGGGATCGAAGCGCAGCCTGACCTTGATGCCGAGATCATGGTTCCAGAGCGCGCGCAAAAACGTCTTGAGCGCCGCCGGCGAGGCCCAGGCGGTGGCGTCACCCGGCGAGACCAGGCCAGCATTGGACTGGCTTGTGCCGCGCGCCGGCGCCGGATGCCGCTCGATCACGGTGACCTCGTGGCCGTCGGCAGCCAGATAATAGGCGGCCGCCGTACCGACAACGCCGGCCCCGAGCACCGTTATCCTCATGCCGTTCCCCCAGGCTCTTCGCGGCGCAGCGCCTCCACGCTTTGCTTGCGAATGCCTTCAATAGCGCTTCGCGGCGCGCCTTGCGAGCCCTCGGCAGGGCCTGGATTAGCTCCGCGCGGAGTTCTTGCCCGTCAGGATACGCTCCCAGGCAAGGGCGTCGGCAACGATCTGGTCGAGATCGTCGCGTTGCGGGGTCCAGCCGAGTTCGGCGCGGGCAAGATCCGAATTGGCGACCACGGCGGCGGCGTCGCCCGGACGGCGGTCGCCCATCTTGACCTCAAAATCCCGGCCGAAGGCGCGGCGCACGCTGTCGATGACCTCGAGCACCGAATAGCCATGGCTGTAGCCGCAATTGGCGACGAGGCTGTCGCCGCCTGCGCGCAGCCGCTCCAGCGCCAGGCGATGCGCGGCGGCCAGGTCGCTGACATGGATGTAGTCACGCATGCAGGTGCCGTCCGGCGTCGGATAGTCGGTGCCGAACACCTGCATGAAGGGACGCTTGCCGAGCGCGGTCTCACAGGCGACCTTGATCAGATGAGTGGCGCCCGGGGTCGACTGGCCAGTGCGGCCCTTGGGATCGGCGCCGGCGACATTGAAATAGCGCAACGCCGTGTAGCGCAAGGGATGGGCAAGCGCCGCATCGCGCAGCATCCATTCGCTCATAAGCTTGGACAGGCCGTAGGGCGATTCCGGCGCCAGGCGGGCATCCTCGCGCACCGGCTCAAGGCCGGCGCCGCCATAGACGGCGGCAGTCGAGGAGAAGATGAAATGCGGCACGCCCTCACGCACCGCGGTTTCGATCAGCGTGCGGGTCTTCGAGGTGTTGTTCTCGTAATAGGCGAGAGGATCGGCAACCGATTCGGGAACCACGATCGAGCCGGCGAAATGAATGATCGCACCGACCTTGTTGTCCCGGATGATCTGGCCGACCAGTTCCCTGTCGGCGACATCGCCGACAACCAGCTTGGCCTCCGGCGCCACCGCCCATTCGAAGCCGGTGGAAAGCCGGTCGAGCACGACGACGCTTTCACCGGCATCCAGCAGTTCCCAGACCATGTGGCTGCCGATATAGCCGGCGCCGCCTGTCACCAAAACCGTCATTCCGTATCCTCGCTATTCAAGATTTATCGGAAACTGTCTCAAATGCCGCCTTACTGGAAAGACCGCCGCAGGGCTATACAAGACCGGTGTGTTAAGTCCGTAACAGTCTCAGCGGCCCAAGGCATCGTAGTGAAACAAAGGTGATGCACATCAAGGGAATAAGCCACGATCCTGGATCGTTAGGAACAGTGGCGGGGCGTGGCATTTTGACCAAACGGGCCCGGTGGACGACGAATGGGCCAATGATTATGATCCCGCGCAAAACTGGGAAGGCGACATGAACTATCAGCGGTTCTTCGAGGAAGCGATCGACCAGCTTCATGCCGAGCGGCGCTACCGCGTCTTCGCCGACCTCGAGCGCATCGTCGGCAGGTTTCCGCGCGCCATCTGGCGTTCCAATGGCCGCGCCGAGGAAATCACCGTCTGGTGTTCCAACGACTATCTCGGCATGGGCCAGCATCCCGATGTCATCGCCGCGTTGCAGAACGCGGCGGGCAAGATGGGCTCGGGCGCCGGCGGCACCCGCAACATTTCCGGCACCAGCAACCCGCTGGTCGAGCTCGAAGTGGAACTTGCCGACCTGCACGACAAGGAAGCGGCCCTGGTCTTCACCTCCGGCTTCGTCTCCAACGAAGCCTCGATCTCGACCATTGCGCGGCTTTTGCCCAACTGCCTGATCATCTCGGACGAGCTCAACCACGCTTCGATGATCGAGGGCGTGCGGCGCTCGGGCGCCGAAAAGAAGATTTTCCGCCACAATGACGTCGCGCATCTGGAAAGCCTGTTGCAGGCGGCGGGTCGCGAGCGCGCCAAACTGATCGTCTTCGAGAGCGTCTATTCGATGGATGGCGACATTGCGCCGATCAAACAGATCGTCGAACTGGCCGAACGCTACAATGCCATGACCTATGTCGACGAGGTCCATGCCGTCGGCATGTACGGACCGCGCGGCGGCGGCATCACCGAGCGCGAAGGCCTGGCCGACCGCATCGACATCATCGAAGGCACGCTCGCCAAGGCGTTCGGTACGCTCGGCGGCTATATCGCCGGCAACAGCGCTATCATCGATGCGGTGCGCTCCTATGCGCCGGGCTTCATCTTCACCACGGCGCTGCCGCCGGCGATCGCCGCCGCCGCCACCACCTCCATCCGCCACCTGAAGCGCTCACAGGCCGAACGCGACGCGCAATTGCGCCAGGCGACGCGGACCAAGGAGGTTCTGTCTGCCGCCGGCCTGCCGGTGCTGGACTCGCCGACGCATATCGTGCCGGTGCTGGTCGGTGACCCGGAACTCTGCAAGATGGCCAGCGACCGCTTGCTTGGCGTGCACGGCATCTACATCCAGCCGATCAACTATCCGACAGTGCCGCGCGGCACGGAGCGGCTGCGCATCACGCCGACGCCGTTCCATTCCGATGCACTGATTGCGGGACTGCAGGACGCGCTGGTCGAGACATGGGATGCGCTCGGCATTCCCTACGGTTCGGCAGGCCGGCCCGCTGTCGCCAAGAGCGACCGGATTGTTCCGCTGCTGGTGCCGAAGTCGGGCGGCTGAAGCCGCCGCCCGTTCAGCTCAAACAGTCTTCATCCATCCCGCCAGCCGGTGTGCCGCTTCCTCGAGCTGATCGAGGCGGCGGTGGAAACACAGCCGCAAAAACGCTTCGCCGCCCGCGCCGAAGGCCGTTCCCGGGGCCAGGCCGACATTGGCCTTGTCGACGATGTCGAAGGCGGCCCGGCGCGGGTCGGTGAGGCCGTCGACCGTGAAGAACAGATAAAAAGCGCCTTGCGGCACGGTGAACCGCGCCTTGCCGGTGGCGCCGATTATGCCGCAGACCAGATCGCGTGCCGCGTGCGCGCGCTCCACCTGCTCGACGATGAAGGCATCCCCGTGGTCAAGGGCGGCGACCGCGCCGCGCTGCATGAACTGGGCTACACCCGAGGTCGAATACTGGATCAGGTTCTCGAACACCTGCTGCAGGTCCGGATGGGTCTTGATCCAGCCGATGCGCCAGCCGGTCATCGCCCAATTCTTGGAAAAGGAGTTGACGAACAGGATGCGGTCTTCCGCGGCCGAAATGTCGAGGAAGGACGGCGCGCGGCCGTGGCCGTAGTGGAACAGCGAATAGATTTCGTCGGCGATGATCCACAGGCCCTTTTCGCGGGCGAGATCGAGGATCGCCTGCAGTGTTTCCTTGTCGGCGGTCCAGCCGGTCGGGTTGGATGGCGTGTTGACGAACAGCGCCTTGGTGCGCGGTGTCACCGCAGCTGCGATCTTGTCGACATCGCAGGACCAGCCATTGCCGGACTGGTCGAGCGTGACCGCCACGGGCGTAGCGCCGGAGACACCGGCGGCGGCGGCGAAATTCGGCCAGGCCGGCGACAGATAAATGACCTCGTCGCCGCTGCCGGCGACGGCGGCAAGCGCCAGCTGGATGGCGTGCATGCCGGAACCGGTGGCAATGAATTCCTCTTCGGCGAAATTCTTGCCGAAATGCCTGGCATAGTAGCGGGAAAGCGCTTGCCTGAGCTCCGGAATGCCCTTCTGCCAGGTGTAAAAGGTCTCGCCATTGGCGAGCCCCTTGGCGGCGGCTTCGGAGATGAAGGCAGGCGTCGGCAAATCGCCTTCACCGGCCCAGAGCGGGATCATGCCCTCGCGCGTGCGGCCGTAATTGACGACGGCGACAATGCCGCTTTCAGGGGCGGCAACGGCTTCGGCGCGCAAGCTATCGATCAGGGTCATGGACAGGTCCGTTTTGATGTCGAGGAAGTGCTCTTAGCAGATGCGACAACAGAAAACCCCGGCCGCGAACGACCGGGGTTTTGGTCCAGAATCGCCTATGGCTGTTTCCCGGTGTTACCTCCTGGCGAGCAGATCACGGATCTCGGTGAGCAGCGCAACATCAGCCGATGGCGGCGCAGCCGGGGCCGCGGGCTTCTCGCGCTCGAGCCGCTTGCGCAGATTGTTCACCGCCTTGACCATCAGGAAGATGATTAAGGCGAGAATAACAAAATTCAGCGCCACTGTGATGAAATTTCCGTAGGCGAACACCGCGCCTTCCTTGCGTGCATCGGCAAGGTTGGTCGAATGGACTGATGACGACAGGCCGATGAAATAGTTCGAAAAGTCGACGCCGCCAAGCGCGCCGATGAAAGGCATGATGATGTCGTTGACAAGAGAATCGACGATCTTGCCAAAGGCGGCGCCGATGATGACACCAACGGCCAGGTCCATCACATTGCCTTTGGAAATGAATTCCTGGAATTCTTTCAGCATTCGACCCTCCTTGTCATGGCAGGCCGCGCTGCCGCCGTCCTCCGGCGCCGGCCCGCCATACCATAACAAAAACCTGCGGTTGCAACAGAAGCGAAAGTCGGAAAACACCGCTTTCTCCTTACCTTAGGTCATGGCGCGCGGGTGACAGGCAGCCGCCATGCGCCGAAAGCCGCGATGGACTCGACCCCAAAGCTGTGATTGCGTCTGGGTTGGCCGGATGAAAGCTGGCCGAGGAGGAACTTTCGGGCCGTGCAGGGCTGGTTCATTGTCATCATTGCCGTCGCCTATGTGACGCTGCTGTTCGTCATCGCCAGCCTCGGCGACCGGCGTTCGGCGGCTTCCGGGCCCGGCCGTGCCCGGCCCTTCATGTACGCGCTCAGTCTGGCCATCTACTGCACGTCCTGGACCTTCTTTGGCTCGGTCGGCCTGTCATCGGAGCGCGGCCTCGAATTCCTCGGCATCTATACCGGCCCGGTGCTGGTGTTCGTGTTCGGCTTTCCGCTGCTCAACCGCATCGTGCGGCTGGCCAAGAGCGAGAAGATCACCTCGATCGCCGACTTCCTCGGCGCCCGCTATGGCAAGAGTTTTGCCGTCTCGGCGATCGCCACGCTGATCGCCACCATTGGCGCTGTGCCCTATATCGCGCTGCAGTTGAAGGCGATCTCCGGTTCGGTCGGCCTGATGGTCGAGCACTATACGGGATCGCCGCCGTCCTTCGATCCGTTCGTCAGCGACATCTCGCTGGTGGTGGCCATGCTGCTCGCGCTGTTTGCGGTGCTGTTCGGCACCCGTCATGCCGATGCCACCGAACACCAAGACGGACTGGTGCTGGCCGTGGCGGTCGAAACCGTGGTCAAGCTCGCCGCCTTCCTGGCGATCGGTCTGATGGTCACCTTCTTGATCTTCGGGGGGCCGGGCGACATGATCGACAAACTGGCCGAGAACAACCAGGTGCGGCAGGCGATGGGCTACAACACCTCGCTCGCCACCTGGCTGGTGCTGACCTGTCTGAGCGGCTTTGCCATCATCATGCTGCCGCGCCAGTTCTACGTCACCATCGTCGAGAACCGCGGCGAGGCCGAATTGCGCACTGCGACCTGGGTGTTTCCGCTCTATCTCGTGGCGATCAACCTGTTCGTGCTGCCGATTGCCTTCGCCGGCCTGTCGCTGGTCGGCACCAGGACCAGCAGCGATCTCTATGTGCTGTCGCTGCCGCTGTTCAGCGGCCATGACGTGCTCGCCATGGCGGCCTTCATCGGCGGCCTGTCGGCGGCGACCGCCATGGTCATCGTCGAAAGCGTGGCGCTGTCGATCATGATCTCCAACGATCTCGTCATCCCGCTGTTCGTGCGCCGGCTGCTCAAGACCACGACCTCGGAAAATGAGGACTGGTCGACGCTGATCCTCAATGTACGGCGCGGCGCGATCTTCATCCTTTTGTTCATCGCCTTCCTCTACTACCGCGAGAGCACCAACGCGGCGCGGCTGTCGTCGATCGGCCTGATGTCGTTCGCGGCCATCGCCCAATTCGCGCCGGCGCTGATCGGCGGGTTGATCTGGCGCGGCGCCAACGGCCGTGGCGCTGCACTCGGCATGGTCGCCGGCATCCTCGTCTGGGGCTACACGCTGCTTTTGCCTTCGCTGTCGGCGCCCGATGCCGACATCGTCGTGCAAGGGCTGTTCGGCTTCGAGGCGCTGCGGCCGCAGGCCTTGTTCGGCACCGTCGCCGAGCCGTTGAACCACGGTGTGCTCTGGAGCCTGTCCGTCAACACGCTGTTTTTTGTCCTCGGCTCACTGTCGCGTGCGTCGGTGCCGCTGGAGCGCATCCAGGCGTCAATCTTCGTGCCGCGCGAGTCCGGCCCGATGCCCAGCCTGCGCCGCTTCCGCACCGCCATTACCGTCAACCTCCTCAAGGACACCATATCGCGCTATCTCGGCGTCGAGCGCACCGAGCGCTCCTTCCAGTCCTTCGAGAAAAGCACCGGCGTCTCGCTGCATGGCAATGAGCAGGCCAGCATGGATGTCATCCGCTTTTCCGAGCAGCTGCTGGCAAGCGCAGTCGGCTCGTCTTCGGCACGGCTGATCCTGTCGCTTTTGTTTCGCCGCAACGACCGCGAATCCAAGGATGCGTTCCGCCTGCTCGACGACGCCACCGAGGCGCTGCAGCACAATCGCGACCTGCTGCAGATAGCGCTCGACCAGATGGAACAGGGCATCACCGTCTTCGACCGGGATTTCCGCCTGATCTGCTGGAACAGACAATATCGCGCGCTGTTCGACCTGCCCGATGAGATGGGTCAGGTCGGCGTCTCGCTCGACCTTATCCTGCGCCATCTGGCCGAGCGCGGCGACATCCCGGCCGACCAGCGTGTGGCGATGCTCAACCGGCTGACCAGCTTCGTCAGCCCGTGGCAGATGGAATTGAAGACCAGCGGCCGCATCCTGGAACTGCGCTCCAACCCGATGCCGGATGGCGGCATCGTGGCCACCTATGCCGACATTTCGGGACGCGTCGAACAGGACCTGGCGCTGAAGCGCGCCAATGAATCGCTGGAGCAGCGGGTCAAGACGCGCACCATCGAACTGACGCGCGTCAACGAGGAGTTGGCGCAGGCGCAGATGCTGGCCGAGGAGGCCAATCTCGGCAAGACGCGCTTCCTCGCCGCCGCCGGCCACGACATCCTGCAGCCCTTGAACGCCGCCCGGCTCTACTGCTCGTCACTGATCGAAAAGGCCGGCAAGGGCCCGGCTGGCAAGGCCGCCGTCAACATCGAATCCTCGCTGGAATCGGTCGAGACGATCCTAGGCGCCGTGCTCGACATTTCTCGCCTCGACGCCGGCGCGATGAAGCCGGATGACAGTGCCTTCCGCCTGGACGGGCTGCTGCGCCAGATCGGCAACGATTTCCAGCCACTCGCCGCCGAAAAGAAACTCGACCTGACGATCATGGCCTCATCGCTCAGCGTCATGACGGACCGCAACCTGCTGCGCCGGCTGATCCAGAACCTGGTCTCCAACGCCATCAAATACACGCGCCATGGCCGCATCCTCGTCGGCGTGCGGCGGCGTGGCGAGCTCGCCGAAATCCAGGTGATCGACACCGGCATCGGCATTGCCGGCGACAAGCTGAACACGGTCTTCAACGAGTTCACCCGGCTCGACGAAGGCGTTCGCGAGGCCGAAGGCCTCGGACTCGGCCTCTCCATCGTCGACCGCATCGCCCGGGTGCTCAGGCTCGAGATTCGGATCTTTTCCAACCCGGGCAAAGGCACGCGCTTTTCCGTCATCCTGCCGGTTGCGGCGATGCAGGCGCCGCGGCGCGAGGTCGAGCCCAAGGCGCCTGCCCGCACCACTGCCTCGCTCGCTGGCCTCCATGTGCTGTGCGTCGACAACGATGCTCGCATCCTCGACGGCATGCGGCTTTTGCTCGAAGGTTGGGGCTGCAGCGTCGGCACATGTTCCGGCTCGGAGGATTTCGCCAGGGCCGACATCCATCGTCCCGACATCGTGCTTGCCGACTATCACCTCGACGGCAGGAGCGGTCTCGACGTGATAGCGCGGCTACGTGACATCCACGGCCGCGACCTAGCGGCCGTGCTGGTTACCGCCGACCGCTCCACCGAGGTCCGCGCCGCCGCCGCCGCGCTTGACGTGCCGGTGATCAACAAGCCGCTGAAACCGGCGGTGCTGCGCTCGATGATGGCCAGGGTCAGGCCGCTGGCTTCGGCGGCGGAATAATCGCGCCGGCCCGTCTCAGCGGTGTCCAAGGCTTATGAGGTATGCGCAGAACATATCGGCCATCGCATCGGCGTAGGCCTCGATCTCCGCGTCGGTGCGGGGGCTGCCTGAAAAATCCTTGCCCACGGCGCTCAGCGTCGCGCCGATCAGGCCGCCGGCCAGTGCACGGATGGCTTCCGAGGCTTCAGGCAAGGCTTCACGCAGGAAGTTCTGAATGGTGCGCTCGCCAGCGTCCCTTGCCTCATGCGCCTCGGGTGCGTCGCGATAAAGCGGAGCGGCGTCATTGAGCGCCCCGCGCACGGCGGCCTCTTCGCACTCCGAGCGGATGAAGGCGTGGACAAGCCTGCGCAACCGCTCAAGCGGCGGCCGCTGGTTGTCCTCGAGTATGGTGCGCAGCAGGCCGCCGGTCTGCTGCCACTCATCGCTTTGCAACCGGAACAGCAGTGCGGCCTTGTTGGGAAAATATTGGTAGAGCGAACCGACGCTCACGCCGGCCCTTTCGGCCACGCGCGTGGTGGTGAAACGCTGCGCGCCCTCGCTCGCCAAAACCTGAACAGCAGCTTGCAAAATCGCCGAGATAAGCTCGACCGCACGCGCCTGCTTGGGCTGTTTTCGCGAGGAAATAGAAAGGCTTGGACGTTCGGCCATCGTGCTGTCCGGCAATGCGAATTGGAAACCTGAAGGATTATTCGTATTTTTGGCACGACACAAGAACGCAATGATTTTCGACTGGAGACTTTTCATGACCACCCTCACCCCGCTTGCACCCTTGCTCGCCCGCCTGTTCAAGGAGGCGGAAGCAGCGACGAGCCCAACTGCGACCAGTTTCTCGCGCGACGAGCGGGAGCGCCTGCTGCGCAGCAAGACCGAATATGTCGACTTCTACGGACGGCTGAAGGACCTGTGGCTCGCGGTTTCGCCGGAGACCGGCACGCTGCTCTACATGCTGGCGCGCAGCAGCGGCGCCCGCGTCATCATCGAGTTCGGCACCTCGTTCGGCATCTCGACGCTCTATCTGGCAGCCGCCCTGAGGGACAATGGCGGCGGCCGTCTGATCACCACCGAGTTCGAGCCGTCCAAGGTGATGCGGGCCAAGGCCAACCTGACCGAGGGCGGCCTCATCGATCTGGTGGAAGTCCGCGAAGGCGATGCGCTGCAGACGCTGAGCGCCGATCTCCCCGAAACGATCGATCTCTTGCTGCTCGACGGCGCCAAGGCGATCTACCCGGAGATATTGAGCCTGGTCGAAAGCCGGCTCAGGCCCGGCGCGCTGGTGATCGCCGACAATGCCGATTTCAGCCCCGAATATCTGGAGCGCGTGCGCGCTCCTGCATCGGGCTACATGTCGACGCCGTTCGGCGACGACGTGGAACTGTCGGTGAAGCTGAGCTAAAGCCGCCGACGGATTGGTTTGCGGCATCCGAACAGAGCTGAGCGCCTTCGGCGCTCAGCTCACCGGCTGCAGCGGGTCGTTGCCGATCTTGGACAGCTGAATCACCGCCTGGGTGCGGCTGTCGACGCCGAGTTTTTGCAGGATGGCCGAGACATGCGCTTTGACCGTCGCTTCTGAGACGCTGAGCTCATAGGCGATCTGCTTGTTGAGCAGGCCTTCGGCCAGCATGCCGAGCACGCGCGTCTGCTGCGGCGTCAGCGCCTGCAGTCGCTTGATCAGGTCCGATATTTCGGGGTCGCGCTCGACGCCGAGATCGATGCCGACGGGCGCGGCGATATCGCCGGCCAGCACCGTCTGCACAGCGCTGCGGATCTCCTCCATGCTGGCCGATTTGGAGATGAAGCCGGAGGCGCCGAGATCGAGCGCGCGCCGGATGGTCACCGGGTCATCATGCGCCGACACCACCACCAGCGGCACCGCCGGATGGATGCCGCGCAGCGAGATCAGGCCGGACAGGCCACTGGCGCCCGGCATCGACAGATCGAGCAACACCAGGTCGACATCCTCATTGGCCACGACCAGCGCCTTGGCGCTTTCGAAATCGCCGGCCTCGTGAATGGCGGCGACATCGCCGACCCCGGCAAGCGCCTCTTTCAGCGCGCCGCGGAAAAGCGGATGATCGTCGGCGATGACGAAGGTGTAGCCCGACGGCAAATATTCCTCCCCAAATCCCGTTGTTGATTATCGGCTTTTTCGGGACCGGACGATTATGCGGCGAAGCGTTCTGTTTTCAAGCGGCAATGGCCGGATGCGGCTCAGGTCTTTTGCGAATTGAGCTTGGCGCCGTCGCCATTATCCTTGTCCATCTCCTTGACGATACCCATGAAGCCACGCAGCATGCGCTCCATGTAATTCATCGTCTTGTCGAAATCCTCCTCGCTCGGCAATTTCGATTCGAGGCGGGCGGACAGCGAGCTCTCCAGCTTGGTGACGCGCTCGTCCATGGCCTTCATCGAGGCCTGCAAACGGTCGACCTCGTCCTGGAAGGCGGCACGTTCGTCGGCGGCCATCTTGCAGACGAGCTGGCCGGACCGTTCCTCGCAGATCGACATGGCGCCGGTCTGCGTGTCCATGCGGACATAGCCGTTGGCCGATTTTTCCAGCCGGTAGCGATCGGTCTCCTCGGACCAGGCCGATGCCGCAACCAGCGAGACCAGTGCGGCGGGGATCAGTATGTGCTGCAGACGCATGTTCCATCCTCCACGAGCCAGTGTACGAGAGCCTATCACAGCTTTGCGCCGTAAATGCGGAAGAGTTGCCCTTCCCCGCATGAGCCATCCGGATTATAGCGCAGCCATGTCTCAGATTATCTACAAGATCGCGCCCGAAGCGCTTTGGCGCGAGGCCGAGAAAAACGGCCGCTTCACCGGCGCTCCGATCGACATCGCCGACGGCTTCATCCATTTCTCCACCGCAGGACAAGCACGCGAGACGGCGGCCAAGCACTTCGCCGGCCAGACGGATCTGGTCCTGGTCGCCATCGACGGGGCTCGGCTGGGTGATGCCCTGAAATACGAGGTCTCCCGTGGCGGCGCGCTGTTCCCGCATCTCTATGGCGTGCTCGACAAGAACGCCGTGCTGTGGGTGCGGCCATTGCCGCTCGGCGCCGACGGCGCGCATCAATTCCCGGCGCTGGAGGCCGAATGAGCGTGCTCGACCGCATCGGCCAGAAACTGCTGTTCAGCTTCGATCCGGAAACGGCGCATGGCATGTCGATCGCCGCATTGCGCTGCGGCCTGCCGGTCGGCGCGCGGGCAGTACGCGACGACAGGCTGAAGGTCAGCCTATGTGGCCTCGCCTTTCCCAATCCGCTCGGCATGGCCGCCGGCTATGACAAGAATGCCGAAGTGCCCGACGCGCTGCTTGGCCTTGGCTTCGGTTTCGCCGAAGTGGGCACGGTGACGCCGCTGCCGCAGGCGGGTAACCCGAAGCCACGCATTTTCCGGCTGACTGAGGATGATGCCGTGATCAACCGGCTGGGCTTCAACAATGAGGGCCACGAGGCCGCCGAGAGGCGCCTTGCCGCGCGCAAGGGGCGCGGCGGCATTGTCGGCGTCAACATCGGCGCCAACAAGGACAGCGCCGATCGCGTCAGTGACTATGAGCTGGGCGTCTCGCGCTTTGCGAAATATGCCAGCTATCTCACCGTCAACATCTCGTCGCCCAACACGCCCGGCCTGCGCACCATGCAGGCGCGCGAACAGCTCGGCGAGCTTTTGTCTCGGGTCATGTCGGCGCGTGCAGCAGCTTCGGCGCAGCCGCCCGTCTTCCTCAAGATCGCGCCGGATTTGGTCGAGGCAGAGCTTGAGGACATCGCTGCCGAAGTCAGCGAAAAGCAGATCGACGGCGTCATCGTTTCCAACACGACGCTGGCGCGGACCGGATTGCGGAGCACGACCGGCGAGATCGGTGGTCTCTCGGGAAAGCCGCTGTTCGACCGCTCGACCATCGTGCTGGCCAAGATGCGCAGACTGCTCGGGCCGGAGCGCGCCATCATCGGCGTCGGCGGCGTCGATTCCGCTGAGACCGCGCTGGAGAAAATCCGCGCCGGCGCCGACCTCGTCCAGCTCTACACCGGCATGATCTATGCCGGACCGGCGCTGCCGGGCCGCATCCTTGCCGGGATGGTACGGTTTGCCGACAAGGACGGGCTGAAGTCGTTGCGCGCGCTACGCGATGCCAGCCTCGATCAGTGGGCTGCCAAGCCGCTCTAAAATGCCGTGCGCATTCTCAGCCGCAGGATGGCCAGCAGGCTGAAGCCGCGCACCAGCAGGAAGACGTGCAGCGCCGCCCACAGGCCGTGATTGCCCAGGGCCGGCGCCAAGGTCAGCAGCGCGGCACTGAAGGCCAAGAAAGAGACCAGCATCATGTTGCGCATATCGCGCGACCAGGTTGCGCCGATGAAGACGCCGTCCATCTGGAAGGCCAGCACCCCACTGAGCGGCGTCAGCGCCGCCCAGGGCAGATAGACATCGGCGACATCGCGGACGTCCTGCGATGTGGTGATCAAAGAAACCAGGCCGGCGCCGCCGAGCCAGAAGATCAGCGTGGCGGTTCCCGCCAGGCCGAAACCCCAGAACAGCGTCAGGCGCACCGCCCGGCGAAACGAGGTTTCGGCGCGCGCGCCAATGGCACGTCCCGCCAACTGTTCGGCGGCGGTGGCAAAACCGTCGAGGAAATAGCCGGCGACAAGGAAGAAGTTCATCAGCACGGCGTTGGCGGCCAGCATCAGCGTGCCGAACTGCGCGCCCTGGCGGGTGAACAGCGCGAAGGCGGCGAGCAGCGAGAACGAGCGGATCATGATGTCGCGGTTGAGCGACAGCATGCGCAGGAAGGCGTCCATGTCGAGCAGGCGATGCCGCGGCAGGCGTGCTGCGGCCCGGAACCGCCAGACAATGATGGCGAGGCCCAGCAGCATGGCCAGCAATTCGCCGGTGACGGTCGCCCAGGCGACGCCGGCGACGCCCCAGCCGAGCTTCAGGCCGAGCAGGATGCAGAGCACGATGTTGATGCCGTTGAGCACCGCCTGCAGCATCAGCCCCAGCCCGCCCTCGCCGCGCCCCAGCACATAGCCGAGGATGGCGTAGTTGATCAGCGCAAAGGGGGCGGCGAGCATCCTGATCCTGATATAGATGCCCATGGCCTCGCTAACGCGCGCTTCGCCGCCGATGAATTTCTGGCCCGCGATGGCTATCAGCGGCGCAAGGGCGACAAGCGCGATGCCGGCGGCGACTGCTATCAGCACGGCGCGCCAGAACACCGCCTGCTCCTCCAATTCGTCGCCGGCCCCGAAAGCCTGAGCGACGAGACCGGTCGTGCCGGAGCGCAGGAAATTGAAGGTGTTGAAGACGACGTCGAAGACCAGCGCGCCAGCCGCCAGGCCGCCGAGCAGGGCGGCGTCGCCGAACTGGCCGACCACCGCCGTATCGACGATGCCGAGCAAGGGCGTCGTCAGATAGGCGAGCGTCATCGGCACGGCGATGGCAAGCACCGAACGGTTGGTGACGGCGAAAGGTCTCGCGTCGGCTGGGATTGCACCCGTGTCCAAGGGATAGCTGCCTTGCTGATTGCGGCTTGATCGAACGGCCGATGTGCCCCATTTTCCGGCCACCGCGCAATTGCCCTTGTCGTGAGGGCCAACCGAAATCTTCGGCCTGGCGCGAGCCCGCCGGATCCAGTGCATGCCCCTGCAGATCGTCCACCACCCCGATTACGACGCCGGCTTCGCCGTCAATCATCGCTTTCCAATGAGCAAATATCCGCTGCTGATGCAGGCCTTGCACGCGCGGGGTCTGATCCACGCCGAGGCGCTGTCGATGCCCGAGCCGGCGCCGGCCTCCTGGCTGAAGCTCGCCCATGCGGCCGACTATGTCGACCAGGTCATCGCTTGTGCGGTGCCCGAAAAGATCGAGCGCGAGATCGGCTTTACCGTGGGGCCACGTGTTTCGCTCAGGGCGCAGCTCGCCGCCGGCGGCACGGTACTGGCGGCGCGGCTGGCGCTCGTCAACGGCATTGCCTGCAACACCGCCGGCGGCAGCCACCATGCGCGGCGCGCGCAGGGCGCCGGCTTCTGCACCTTCAACGATGTCGCCGTCGCTTCGCTGGTGCTTCGCGCCGAAGGTGCCGCCGAAAACATCCTGATCGTCGATCTCGACGTGCATCAGGGTGACGGAACCGCGGACATTCTGGAAAACGAACCACGCGCCTTCACATTCTCCATGCATGGCGAGCGCAACTATCCCGTGCGCAAGATCGCCTCAGATCTCGACATCGCGCTGCCGGACGGCACCGGCGATGCCGCCTATCGCGAACGGCTGGGCGCCATCCTGCCGGAGCTCTCGGCCAAGGCGGGCTGGGACATCGTCTTCTACAATGCCGGTGTCGACGTCCATGCCGAGGACCGGCTTGGCCGGCTCTCGCTCAGCGATGCCGGCTTGCGTGCCCGCGACGCGATGGTGATCGGCCATTTCCGCGCGCTGGGCATTCCGGTCTGCGGCGTCATCGGCGGCGGCTATTCGACCGACGTGGCAGCACTGGCGGCCCGCCACGCCATCCTGTTCGAGGTGGCGGCGACCTTCGCCTGAGGAACGAAAGTTACTTCCGGTAGTTGGCAATCCTCAAGAAGATAAAGACCGGCACGACGATCGCGGCCCCAAGCAAGATATAGCCGAGGAAGCGGTCAATGGCGTGGAAACCCAGGTTCCACAGGTCGATGAAGAATTTCTGGACGCCATAAAAGACGTCCATCGGCGTCCAGCCGAAAGCGTTCATCACCAGGCCGACGAGGAACGATATGACCAGCAGCTTGACGATCACCCTGACGGGCGAGTCGCCGAGAAAGCGCGTCACTGCGGACAAGGCCTGCCTCCAGATTCGTGTGCCCGGATTCGGGGTACAGGTCCACGAATACGCACTTAGCCGCCCGGCATCAAGCCGGGGCGGCTTCGCTGTCGCCCGAGCAACCGTGCAGCAGGTCCCTCCGACATATTGCGGACAGGCTGTGAGGTCAGCCGCTAGGGTTAGACCTTCTCCAAATGCCACCCTAGCTCGCGCCGCCGAAGATGCTCCGGCCGGCCGGGTTTCCAACAGCCGTTTCCGACGAGCTATCCAAGAGCGATTGCCCGAAGCGGGCCCATCATGATATCGAAGTGCCGACGCGGGTATGATGTAATGGTAGCTTGTCAGCTTCCCAAGCTGAACGCGCGGGTTCGATTCCCGCTACCCGCTCCAGCAAAAATCAATGATCTAGACGGAGTTTGCCGGCGCCTGCCGCAGGCCTGCGCATTGCGACCCTGTTCATGCCTGCACCCCGGCGCATATGGGAAGGTGCATTGCCACCTCATCGGCTTCCATCCGCATCAGGGTGTGCGACAGGCCGCCATGCTCGGCGATCCACTGCCGCACCCAATCGGGGTATTGCGAGAGCAGGTAGTTGGCAGCGACGGCGTTCTGATGAGCGCCGACGCCGTACGGCAGATGGAAGCCGAAGGATGCACGCGGGGTAACGCAAAGCTGCTCGACGGGCAGGGACAGATAGAGCGTGCAGGCGCTGTCGCACGCCCCGTCAAAGTGCACTGGCTCATCGGCGGCGCGCAGTTTGGCGACGTGCAAAGCGAAGGTCACGATCTGGCCACCGGGATTGCCTTTCACCGTCTCCGCGTTCGCGGGCAGCGCCGTCAGGGTGGCGGCGAAGAGCCCAATCGCCATGGTCTTCAACGTCCATCCAAGCTTTGCAAGCGGCAGTTCAGTGTGCATCCTGTGGCCTCGCGTTTGTTTCGCGACGCCAACGCTAGCATCAAGATGGTTAACATTAGGCGGCGCTCATCAATTTTCCGATCAGTCTGTCACACTGGCGCGAACGAGATCCCTCCACCCGCTCCAACCTGCGGCGCAGGGCTGGGCGCGTGACCCGTTTTCCAATTTTCTTGGGGGCCGCAAAGGATCACGTTGGCGGGCACGCCAATGCCGCCATCCGTGTGGCCGCACCAGGTCCGGCTATAGTCCCGTTCCGCGCAAGGATGGAGTTCCCGGCCGTTATCCCACTTCGCGCAGGATGAAGTCGTGCAGCATTTTGGCGGCCGGCGACAGCGCGCGGTTCTTCACCGTGATCAGGCTGTAGGGGCGGACCTCGATGTCGAACTCGGTCTGGACGACGTCGATGGCGCCGGCGAGACCGTCGGGGTTCTGGATGAATTTTGCCACCTGGATCGACACCGGAGCGATGGCATCGGACTGCGCCACCATGACCAGGGTCAGCAGCAGCGAAGAGGTGTTGAGGATGCGGTCCGGCAGCGCGATGTTGCGGTTCAGGAAATTGCTTTCCATCGCCTGGCGCAGCGGCGAGCCGCCGGACTGGAAGACCCAGTCATACGCAGCCGTATCCTCCAGCCGCACGGCCTTGCCGTTGCTCAGCGGATGGCCGCGGCGCACGATCAGGCAGGCTTTTTCGACGCCGATGACGCGGGCCTCGAACAGCCGCGGATTGAGATCGTCGGGAATGCGGGCGATGATGAAATCATGGCGCGTGGCAATCAGCTCGCGCGCCAGCACGTTGGAGGTCTCGACCTGCATGGTGATCTCGATGCGCGGATAGATGCGGCGGATTTCGCGGATCGCCGGCACCGCCAGTTCGATCGCCGGCGCGGTCACTGCGCCTAGAAACACCGCGCCGCCCTTGCCAGCCTTGAGCTCGGAAATCTCGCGGTCGGCCTCGCGCATCTCGAGCAGGATGGAGCGGGCGCGCCTGGCCAGCGCCTTGCCGTAAGGGGTCAGCGTGATGCCGCGCGGCAGCCTTTCGCACAGCTTGACGTCGAGCACGGCTTCCATCTCGGCGATCATGCGTGACGCCGCCGGCTGCGAGATGTTCATCACCTGCGCCGCGGCACTCACACGGCCGTGGTCGTCGAGGGCGACGATCATGCGCATATGGCGCAGGCTGAGGCCGCTGCGCAAAAGGGTTTCGCTGCCGCCCGGGACCTCGTCGTAACCACTTGAGATTCCTGAGGAATTGCGCAGCGCCGCCATGATTTTCCCCTGCTCCCGCGCGTGATCGGCCGGCAATCCGACCAGGCCTTTATCCGCTCCTAATATATATCAGTTTCGATATAGCAACTATCAAAGATCGCATTTGACAGTTATGGCAAAGGGACACACCCTGAGCGCGTCTTGAGACTTGACGGTCGTTGACGAGCAAAATCGTATCGATCGAAATCAGCGTCTCGAGATTATTGGGAGGAATACCAGAGATCGACATGCCGGCGGTGGCGCGTTTCGCTTCCGTTCGACTGCGCGGCCCGCGAAGCCCCGGGGTGCCGCGTCCATCAACCAGGGAGAGTTAAGTGAAAATCATCAAGACACTGGCCGCCGTCGCGGCCCTCGGCATCGCTGCCATGACCTACTCGGCGCATGCAGCCGACAAGGGTCTCGTCGGCGTGCTGATGCCAACCAAGACCTCGCAGCGCTGGATCAATGATGGCGACGCCGTCAAGTCCCAGCTCGAGGCTCTCGGCTACACGGTCGACCTGCAGTACGCGCAGGACGACATCCCCAACCAGCTCAGCCAGCTTGAAAATGAAATCACCAAAGGCCCGAAGGCGCTGATCATCGCCTCGATCGACGGCACCACGCTGTCGGACGCGCTGCAGAAGGCCGCTGACGCCGGCGTCGTCGTCGTCGCCTATGACCGCCTGATCAAGAAGACCGCCAATGTCGACTACTACACCACCTTCGACAATTTCGGCGTCGGCGTGATCCAGGCGAACTCGCTGGTCAAGGGTCTCAAGGAGCGCTTCCCGAACACCAAGCCGTGGAACGTCGAACTGTTCGGCGGCTCGCCGGACGACAACAACGCCTTCTTCTTCTACAATGGCGCCATCTCCGTCCTGCAGCCGCTGATCGATGACGGCTCGATCAAGATCAAGTCCGGCCAGACCGGCATGGACAAGGTCGGTACGCTGCGTTGGCTCGCCGCCACCGCCCAGGCGCGCATGGACAACCTCCTGTCGGCCAACTACTCGGACGGCAGCCGCGTCGATGGCGTTCTGTCGCCCTATGACGGCCTGTCGCGCGGCATCACCGCCTCGCTGCGCGCTGTCGGCTATGGCACGGACGCCCAGCCCTGGCCGATCGTGACCGGCCAGGACGCCGAGACCGCCTCGGTCAAGCTGATCATCTCCGGCGAGCAGTACTCGACCGTGTTCAAGGACACCCGTGAACTGGCCAAGGCCACTGTCGAACTCGTCGACAAGGTGCTCTCGGGCGGCAAGCCGGAAGGCCTCGATGAAAAGACCTACAACAACGACGTCAAGGTCGTTCCTTCGATCCTTTTGACGCCGCATGATGTCGACAAGTCGAACTACCAGGCGCTGGTGGTCGACTCCGGCTACATCAAGGCCGACGAGCTGAAGTAAATTCGGTTGTAAAATCAGGGGTCCTGCTCAACGCAGGGCCCCTTTTCGTTCACCAGCGAGCCCGGTATTGTTGCCGACCTCGCCGGCAGTGTTTGCCGACCTCTCAAGGAGCGGTAGTTCCCATGGCCTCGACGATTTTGGAGATGCGCGACATCACCAAGACGTTCCCCGGCGTGAAGGCGCTGTCGAACGTCAACCTCAGTGTCGAGGAAGGCGAGATCCATGCCGTTGTCGGCGAGAACGGCGCCGGCAAATCGACGCTGATGAAAGTTCTCTCTGGCGTTTATGCAACCGGCACCTATGACGGCGCGATCGTCTACCGTGGCGAGGAATGCCATTTCAAGGGCATTCACGACAGCGAACACAAGGGCATCGTCATCATCCACCAGGAACTTGCGCTGGTGCCGATGCTGTCGATCGCCGAAAACATTTTCCTTGGCAATGAACACGCCAAATTCGGCGTCATCGACTGGAATGCCAACGAGACGCGCACCAGCGCCCTGCTGAAGAAGGTGGGCCTCAAGGAGGACCCCAAGACGCTGATCACCAATATCGGCGTCGGCAAGCAGCAGCTGGTCGAGATCGCCAAGGCGCTGAGCAAGGAAGTCAAGCTGCTGATCCTGGACGAGCCGACGGCGAGTCTGTCCGAAAAGGACAGCCAGGCGCTGCTCGACCTGCTGCTCGAGTTCAAGCGGCAAGGCATGACCTCGATCCTGATCTCGCACAAGCTCAACGAAGTGAACCGGGTCGCCGACAAGGTCACGGTCATCCGCGACGGGCGCACCATCGAAACACTTTCCAAGAAAGACATTTCGGAAGACCGCATCATCACCTCGATGGTCGGGCGCTCGCTCGACGATCGTTACCCGCCACGTGAGCCAAAGATCGGCGAGGTTGTGCTGCAGGTGAAGAACTGGTCTGTCTATCATCCGATCCATGCCGAGCGGCAAGTGATCAAGGGCATCGACATCAATGTGCGCAAGGGCGAGGTCGTCGGCATTGCTGGGCTGATGGGCGCCGGCCGCACCGAATTCGCCATGAGCCTGTTCGGCCGCTCCTATGGCCGCCATATCACCGGTGAAGTGCTGCTCAAGGGCAAGCCTATCGATGTCTCCTCGGTCAGCAAGGCGGTTGACCATGGCATTGCCTACGTCACCGAGGACCGCAAGACCTATGGTCTCAACCTGATCGATCATATCAAGCACAACATCACGCTGGCCAACCTTGGCGGCGTGTCGCGCCACGCCGTCATCGACGATTTGCGCGAACTCGCCGTCGCCAACGACTACAAGGCCAAGACCAACATCCGCTCGTCCAGCGTCTATCAGATGACCGGCAATCTGTCGGGCGGCAACCAGCAGAAGGTGGTGCTGTCGAAATGGCTGTTCGCCAATCCGGAAGTGCTCATCCTCGATGAGCCGACGCGCGGCATCGACGTCGGTGCCAAGTACGAAATCTACACCATCATCGCCCGCCTCGCCTCCGAAGGTAAGGCGATCATCGTCATCTCGTCGGAGATGCCTGAACTGCTCGGCATCACCGACCGCATCTACGTCATGAATGAAGGGCGCATGGTTGGAGAAATGGCGGCGAGCGACGCCAGCCAGGAAAAGATCATGCGCGCCATCGTTCGGGGAGAAGGAAAGCCATCATGACCACCGAAAGCGGTCCCGCGCCGAAAAGCGGCGTCGCCGAAGATGTGCAACAGGGGCCGCGCGTTGCCGTCTCGGCGCTGATCACCAATTTGCGCGACTACGGCCTGATACTGGCGCTGATCGCCATCATGGTGTTCTTCCAGTTCACCACCTCCGGCACGCTGTTCAAGCCGGTGAACCTGAGCAACCTGGTGCAGCAGAACTCGTTCATCATCGTGATGGCGCTGGGCATGCTTCTGGTCATCGTCTCCGGCCATATCGACCTCAGCGTCGGCTCCGTCGCCGGCTTCATCGGCGCGCTGGCGGCTATGATGATGGTCATCTGGCCACTTGGACCGTTCAGCAATCCGCTGGTGGTTTCAATCGTCTGCCTGATCGTCGGCGGCCTCATCGGCGCGGCACAGGGCTACTGGATTGCCTATCACCGAATACCGAGCTTCATCGTGACGCTGGCGGGAATGCTGATCTTCCGCGGCATCTGCCAGGCGCTGCTGGGTGGCGGGTCTTCGGTGGGGCCGCTTCCAGCCGGCTTCAAGGCGCTTAGTTCAGGCTTCATCCCGGATGTCATCGGCCCTTTGACGCTGATCCCACCAACGGTAAATGCGGCCGGCAAGACCATTGTAGGTAGCGGCATGACCCTGCACATGACGACGATCGTGCTGGGCCTGGTCGCCGTGCTCGCCTATGCCTATTTCGGGCTCAAGGCACGGCGTACCCGCGAAGCGCACGGCTACCAAGCCGAGCCTTTCACGCTGTTCGTCATCAAGACCCTGGTTACCAGCGCGCTGGCGCTGTTCCTGGTCTACCAATTTGCCAGCTACAGGGGCCTGCCGATCGTACTCATGGTGATGGGCGCACTGATCGCGCTGTTCGTCTTCGTCACAAAACGCATGACGATCGGCCGCCGCATCTACGCCATGGGCGGCAATGCCAAGGCGGCGCAACTGTCGGGCATCAAGACCGAGCGGCTGACCCTGATGGTGTTCGTCAACATGGGTGTGCTGTCGGCGCTTGGCGGCCTGATCATAGCGGCGCGCCTGGGACAAGCCGTGCCTGCCGCGGGCCTCGGCAGCGAGCTCGACGTCATCGCCGCGGTGTTCATCGGCGGCGCTTCGGCGATGGGCGGCGTTGGCCAGGTGATCGGCGCGGTGGTCGGCGGCTTCATCATGGGTGTGATGAACAACGGCATGTCGATCATGGGCGTCAATGTCGACTGGCAGCAGGTGGTCAAAGGCCTGGTGCTGCTCGGCGCAGTGGTCTTCGACGTATACAACAAAAACAAAGGTTAGACCGGGAGCGGAACCAGGACGGCATACGGGTCACATCGCGGCGCTGCCGGGCAGTGCAAGAAGTCCCCTGAAGGACCAGGATCGCGAGCGCAATCCGGACGAAGAGTTTTAACCCGTGACACGGATAGGTCCGCGCCGCGCCGGTAAGGTTTGTCAAAGCGGCAACCGAGCCAAGACAATTGAGAGAGGGTTCATCATGCTGATCTCCCAGATCCTCGACGACGCCGAGACGATCCGCGTCGTCGCCCGCAATGGCGGCAAGACCCGGATCATCAACGGCGCCCGCAGCGTCTATTCGCTGGCGATGGAAGCCGCGCGCACCGGCACCGGGCTGGCCGCACTGATCGAGCGCAAGGGATACGGTGAAGCCGTCGATCTCGACGCCGCCTACAAGAAGGGGCGGCTGGTGTCGCCGATCAACCATCCCGATCCGGCGCATCTGCATCTGACCGGCACCGGGCTCACCCACCTCGGATCGGCGGCGACGCGCGATTCCATGCACAAGAAGCTCAGCGACGGCGGCGAGGAACAACTCACCGATTCCATGAAGATGTTCCGCATGGGTCTGGAAGGCGGCAAGCCGGCCAAGGGCCAGACCGGCGTGCAGCCGGAATGGTTCTACAAGGGCAACGGCACCATGGCGGTGGCGCCGGGCGCGGCGCTGATGTCACCGGCCTTCGCGCAGGACGCCGGCGAAGAGCCGGAGATCGCCGGCATCTATGTCATCGGCGACGACGGCGCGCCGTTCCGCGTCGGCTTCACGCTGTCCAACGAGTTTTCCGACCACATCACCGAGCGGGTGAACTATCTGTTCCTGGCGCATTCCAAGCTGCGCAATGCCTCGTTTGGGCCGGAGATCCTGATCGGCGATCTGCCGGCCGACATCAGAGGCGCTTCGCGCATCCTGCGCGACGGCAATCTTTTGTGGGAAAAGCCGTTTCTGTCGGGCGAAGCGAACATGTCGCACACCATCGCCAATCTCGAGCACCACCATTTCAAATATTCGGCCTTCCGCCAGCCCGGGGACGTGCATGTGCACATGTTCGGTACGGCGACGCTGTCCTTCGCCGACGGCATCAGGACGCAGGCCGGCGACGTCTTCGAGATCGAGGCCGGAGATTTCGGCCTGCCGCTGCGCAACCCGCTGGAGATCGAGCAGCCGGTGAAGGTGGCAGTGAAGGCGTTGTAGAAAGGGTGATCTCCCCCCTGCGGGGGAGATGTCGCCGAAGGCGACAGAGGGGGTCATAGCGCGTGAAGCGCCGACGTCTTCCGCGGCCCAGAGGGCGCTGGCGTTCTACGCGCAGCGACCCCCTCTGGCCTGCCGGCCATCTCCCCCTCAAGGGGGGAGATTAGCAGCTCCAATCTCAATAAATATCAAAATCGAAATACTTGGCCTGGATCTTCTTGTAGGTGCCGTCGGCGACGATGGCGTCGATCGCCGCGTTGAGCTTGTCGCGCAGTGCGGTGTCTTCCAGGCGCACCGCGATGCCGGCTTGCGTCTCGGTGCCCTTGACGTCGCCGACCAGCTTGCAGCAGCCGTCGCTCGCCTTCTTCAGCCAGTCCATCAGCACGAACTTGTCTGAGATCACCGCGTCGAGACGGCCATTCTGCAGGTCGGTGATCGCCTCTTCCTGAGTCGGGTAGAGTTTTGCCTCCGCACCGGCCTTGCCATAGGCGTTTTGGGCGTAGTCGGCCTGGGTGGTCGACGCCTGCGCGCCGACCGTCTTGCCGGCAAGGGCGGCCGGTTCGGTGGACGTGAGGTCGCTGTCCTTCGGCGCCACCAGCGCCAGCGGGGTGGTGTAGTATTTGTTGGTGAAGGCGACCTGCTTCTTGCGCTCCTCGGTGATGCTCATCGAGGCGATGATGGCATCGAATTTCTTCGCCTGCAGCGCTGGAATGATGCCGTCCCAGTCCTGGGTGACGATCTCGCATTCGACGTTCATTTGCGCGCACAGCGCATTGGCAATGTCGATGTCGAAGCCTTCGACCTTGCCGTCAGATGTAATGGTGTTGAAGGGCGGATAGGCGCCTTCGGTGCCGATCTTCAACTTCTCCTGCGCCTGCGCCAGCGATCCGGCCGCCATCACCAGCATGGCAGCGCTTGCCGCCGATATGATCCATCTTGAAATCTGCATTTTTAGGTTCCCCTTGCACGCCGGTCTCTTGCCGGCCATTAAAAGGCAGCCAAGCACGGTGAGCCAACGCAGGCAAGTATTTTGCCTGACGGTGAGGCTAGCCGGCGGTGCGGAAATGCTTGGAGAGCTTCAGGCCCTGCGCCTGGTAATTCGAACCTAGATCGGTGCCGTAGAGCGCCTGCGGCCGCTTAAGCATATGCTCGTAGACCAGCCGGCCGACGATCTGGCCATGGTCGAGGATGAACGGCACTTCATGGCTGCGCACTTCGAGCACCGCCCGGCTGCCGGTCCCGCCTGAGGCCGAATGGCCGAAGCCGGGATCGAAGAAGCCGGCATAGTGGACGCGAAACTCGCCGACCAGCGGATCGAAAGGCGTCATCTCGGCGGCGTAGAGCGGCGGCACGTGCACAGCCTCACGGCTGACCAGAATGTAGAATTCGTCGGGATCGAGCACCAGTTCGCCGGCGCCGCTCTTGTAGAGCGGCTCCCAGAAATCGACGGCATCCTGCGCGGCGCGCTTGTCGACGTCGACCAGGCCGGTGTGATGCTTGCCGCGATAGCCGACCAGCCCGTTGTAATCGCCGTCGAGATCGATCGACAGCGCAATGCCACCGCCGGAAATGTTTGGCGGCTCGGTCGCGACCAGCATCTCGGCCCGGTGCAATTCATTCAGCTCTGCCTCCGACAACAGCGCATTGCCGGTGCGGAACCTGATCTGCGACAGGCGCGAGCCGGCGCGCACGACGATCGGGAAGGTGCGCGGGCTGACCTCGAGATAGAGCGGCCCGTGATAGCCGGCGGCGATCTTGTCGAACTCGTGGCCGCGGTCGGTCATCACCCGGGTGAAGATGTCGAGCCGTCCGGTCGAGCTCTTGGGATTGGCCGAGGCGGAAATATTGGCCGGCAGGGCGAGGCTCTCGAGCAGCGGCACGATGTAGACGCAGCCGGTCTCCAGCACCGCGCCTTCGGTCAGGCTGATCTCGTGCAGCTTCAGCCGGTCGAGCTTCTCCGACACCTTGTGGTTGGGGCCGGGCAGGAAGGAGGCGCGGACGCGAAAAGCCTTGTCGCCGAGCCTGAGATCGAGGCTGGCCGGCTGTACCTGGTCGACATCGAGCGCGCGCGGCGACTTCAGCGCGCCGGACTGGAACAGCGCGGAAATATCCTGATCGGGAAGAATGCCTGTCTGCCGCAATGGCTGGCTCCGCTCCAACTGGTACAAACCTCTTAATGAAGCCGGCAATTGACGCAAGCATGGCTGAGGTCTAAAGGGTCGTTTTCCCGTGGTGATTTGGCCGGTCGGCTTGCAGCCACGTTAAACAAGTCGCTAAAGGACCGTCGGGCCGCAAGGCCGTATGGACCGGTTGCGACTTTCGCGGCCGGTTTTTTTTGTGTCTGGAAGAAAAGCGATGAGCACCAAGAAGCGTAACTGGAAGCCTCAGACCGCACTCGTGCATGGGGGGACGCTGCGTTCCCAGTTCGGCGAAACGTCGGAAGCGATGTACCTCACCCAGGGCTATGTCTACGAGACGGCGCAGGCCGCCGAAGCCCGTTTCAAGGGCGAGGAGCCGGGCTTCATCTATTCGCGCTATGCCAATCCGACCGTCGACATGTTCGAAAAGCGCATGTGCGCGCTGGAAGGCGCCGAAGATGCCCGCGCCACGGCATCGGGCATGGCGGCAGTGACGGCAGCGCTGCTGTGCAGCGCCAGGGCCGGCGACCATATCGTTGCGGCGCGCGCGCTGTTTGGCTCCTGCCGCTGGGTGGTCGAAACGCTGGCGCCGAAATACGGCATCGAGGCGACGCTGGTCGACGGCACCGACATCGCCAACTGGGAAAAGGCGGTCAGGCCGAACACAAAGCTGTTCTTCCTGGAAAGCCCGACCAATCCGACGCTGGAAGTGGTCGACATCGCCGCTGTCGCGTCGCTCGCCACCTCGATCGGCGCCAGGCTGATCGTCGACAACGTCTTTGCCACGCCCTTGCAGCAGAAGCCCTTGCAGCTCGGCGCCCACATCGTCGTCTACTCCGCAACCAAGCACATTGACGGCCAGGGACGCTGTCTGGGCGGCATCATCCTGTCGGACAAGAAGTGGATCGACGAAAATCTGCACGACTATTTCCGCCACACGGGTCCGAGCCTGTCGCCGTTCAACGCCTGGACGCTGCTGAAGGGCCTGGAGACGCTGCCGGTGCGGGTGCGCCAGCAGACGGAAAGTGCCGGCAAGATCGCCGATTTCCTGGCCGGACAGCCGGAGATCGCCCGCGTCATCTATCCCGGCCGCGCCGACCATCCGCAGGCTGACATCGTCAAGAAGCAGATGGCGGGCGGCTCGACGCTGATCTGCCTCGACGTCAAGGGCGGCAAGCAGGCGGCCTTCGCCTTGCAGAACGCGCTCGACATCGTGCTGATCTCCAACAATCTCGGTGACGCCAAGAGCCTGATCACCCATCCGGCAACGACAACACACAAGAACCTCAGCGACGAGGCGCGCGCCGAACTCGGCATCGGGCCGGGAACGCTGAGGCTGTCGGTCGGTCTTGAGGATACGGACGATCTGCTCGAGGACGTTGCACAGGCGCTGAAGGCGGCGAAGTAGCGGCCTGCTCCGAAAGCAAGGCAAAGGCCTGGGCGGCGCTCAGGTGCCCGACGCGGCCTCTTCGAGTTCCGTCATCGCCTTGGTGCGGATGGTCATGGCATTGCCGCGCCATTCGACCGCGCCGCCGAGCCAACCGCGCGACCAGATGGCGGGAAGCATCACATCGCGCACGATCATGGCGGTGACGATGCGCGGTGACAAATACCAGCCCTTGGCCCAGGCGAGCAGGCATTCCGGCACATAGGCAAAGGCCAGAACGCACAAAGCCGTGGTGGGCATGCTGACGCCGGCGCTTGCCGCCGCGACCAGTGCCAGCAGCAGCGGCACCGCCACACCCGTCAGGATCTCGGGCGTGTAGAACAGCGGGAAGGTGACGCGGCGCAGCCGCGCCCAGCGCGTCTGGCGCGACCAGATCTCGGCAAACGTACGCTGGCCGAGCGGCTGTTCGAAGGGCGAGGCAATGAGATTGACGCGCAGGCCGAGCCCATTGACCAGCTTGGTCGCGGCGGCATCCTCGGCGATCTCGGCGGCAAGCGCCTCGATGCCGCCATTGGCGTCGAGCATCGACTTGTTCCACAGCATGCTCTTGCCCTGGGCAAAGCCGAGACCAAGGGCTTCGCCGGCATATTGCCAGCGCGCCTGCAGCGTGTTGAGGAAGGCGCATTCGACCTCGGCCCAAAAACCGTCCGGCCGCGAGCCGATCGGGGTCGAGCAGACAAGCCCGGTGTCCGGCCGCCAGGCCGCCATCAGATGCTGGACATAGTCGACAGGCATCAGCACGTTGGAATCGGCCAGGATGACCCAGTTGTGCTGCGCCGCCACCCAACCCTTCACGCAATTGTTGAGCTTGGGGTTGGCGCTGACCCGGTCATCGCCGATCAGCAGCTGCGCCGCCACCTTTGGAAACCGGGCAATCGCCCGGTTTATCAGTTTGACCACCGGATCGTCGGCATGGGCGACGCAGAAGATCAGCTCGTAGCGCGGCCAGTCGAGCGAGAAGGCACGGGCAAGCGTCTCCTCGGTAAACGGTTCGACGCCGCGCGACGGCACCACGATCGACACCGGCGGCGCCTTTCTGGCCGGCGGAGCAATCTGGCGCGGCCGCTTCAAGCTGAGCGAGGCGAGCACAATGCTGGCGAGATTGGAAAGAAGCAGGAGTGTCGAAAGCAGCGCTGCTATGACTGTCAGTTCCATCGAGATCTGGTCACTCCGGGAAAAAGCGGCCAGGAATGGCCGTTTTCAACAGTTCGACAGAGCGCTGAGTCGCCCGATACGGTTCGTGCACACCATCATTGTCATGTGTCACTTAAATGACATTGTTGTTCGGCACCTGCGCATGAGACCCTAATCGGGAGTAGAGCAAGAGCGCCGACAGGTCCGTTGGTGTCGTTTGGAGCAGCCTATGTACCGCGCCGTCACGCGCAACATCGAAGTGCAGGTCAGACCGTTCTATCTGGAGGATCGCTCCGATCCGTCGGAGAACCGCTATGTCTGGGGCTACCAGGTGACGATCGACAACCAGTCGGACGAGTTCGTGCAGCTTATGTCGCGCTACTGGCACATCACCGACGGCAGCGGCCGGGTCGAAGAGGTGCGCGGCGCTGGCGTCGTCGGCGACCAGCCCGAGCTCAATCCCGGCGACAGCTATCAATATACGTCCGGCTGCCCGCTCTCGACCCCGTCGGGCTTCATGGTCGGGCATTACACCATGCGCAATAAAAGGGGCGAGACGTTCGACATCGCTATCCCGGCGTTTTCGCTGGATCTGCCGGGGACACGGCGGACGGTGAATTAGCGTCTTTCTCCCCGTTTACGGGGAGAAATGCCCGGCAGGGCAATGAGGGGCGGCGCTGGCTCGTGAGGTTATCTTCTACGCGTATGATGGAGACTAGGCGCACGACTATTCACCAATGGTCGCGCTGCCCCTTATCCGCCCTTCGGGCACTTTCTCCCCGTGAAACGGGGAGAAAGAAGAGGCCTTACTGAGCCGCGAATTCCGCTGGGTCGAAGTCATACTGCTTCGAGCAGAACTCGCAGGCGACGTGAATGCCGCCATCCTCGGTGCTCTCCTTGATCTCTTCGGCGGAGAAGCCTTCGAGAATGCCGCGGATCTTGTCGCGCGAGCACGAGCACCGGTCGGCGACCGGAACGCCGCCGAAGACGCGCACGCCGTGTTCATGGAACAACCGGTAGAGCAACCGCTCGGCGCCGATGGTCGGGTCGATCAGTTCGGTTGGCTCGATGGTGCCGAGCAGGGCCACCAGTTCAAGCCATGAATTGTCGGCCGGTTCATGCGTGACGTCGCGCGGATCGCCGTCGCCGCCCGAAATGTCGGGCACGCGCATGCGCTCGGGCGACTGCGGCAGGAACTGCGCCAGGATGCCGCCGGCGCGCCATTGTTCGCGCGCGCCACCGGGGCCCGGCGTCAGAAGCTTGGCCACCGAAAGCCTGAGCTCGGTCGGGATCTGTTCCGACTGGCGGAAATAGGTGCGCGCGGCGTCTTCCAACGTCTCGCCGTCGAGCTGGACGATGCCCTGATAGCGTTGCGTGTGCGCGCCCTGGTCGATGGTCAGCGCCAGCACGCCGCTGCCCAACAGCGTCTGCTGCGAGGTCTCGCCGGCAGCCACCAAGGCCTCAAGCCGATCGGCGTCGAAGCGGGCATAGGCGCGCAATGCCGAGGGCGTGGAGAAATCCGCAACCAGCATGTCGACCGGCCCGTCGGTGCGGGTCTGCAGGATGAACTTGCCTTCGAACTTCAAAGAGGTGCCAAGCAGCACCGTCAGCACACAGGCTTCTGCCAGCAGCCGGGCAACCGGCTCGGGATAGTCGTGGCGGCTGAGGATGGCGTCGAGCATCGGCCCGAGCTGCACGGTGCGGCCGCGCACGTCGAGCGGGCCGACCTCGAACGGCACGACGTGATCGTCGCCGGCATAGCCGAACTCGCCGAGTTTGGGGTGATGTTCAGTCACTTGATGCGTTTCCAACATGACAAAGCTCCAGGGCGCGGCCATGCGGCCCGGAGGGGTGCATGCGTCCAAACGCGCTTGATTTGCGTGATGCGGCGCAGATAGGCATCACGCCGCCCCAGATCAAGCGCCCAAGCACGTCAGGCACCAAGACACTTCAAGCCCCAAGACACCAGGCGAGCACAGCCTTCTGGGCGTGGAGCCGGTTCTCGGCCTCGTCGAAGACCACCGAATGCGGGCCGTCGATGACCTCATCAGTGACTTCCTCACCGCGATGCGCCGGCAGGCAGTGCATGAACAGGGCGTCGGGCTTGGCCCGAGCCATCAGCGCCGCATTGACCTGATAGGGCGAGAAGACATTGTGGCCGCGGGCGCGGTGTTCCTGGCCCATCGACACCCAGCAGTCGGTGACGATGCAATCGACCTGGTCGACGGCTTCCTCCGGCGAGCGGGTGAAATGCAGCTTGCCGCCATTGGTCTTCGACCAGTCGATATGCTTCTGCGCCGGCTCGCTGCCTTCCGGCACCGCGACATTGAGGTTGAAGCGGAAGCGCGCCGAGGCTTCGAGCAGCGAATGCAGCACATTATTGCCGTCGCCGGTCCAGGCGATGGTCTTGCCGGCCACCGGACCGCGATGCTCCTCGAAGGTCATGATGTCGGCCATCAGCTGGCAGGGATGGGTGTCATCCGTCAGACCGTTGATGACGGGAATGGTGGCATTCTCGGTAAGCTCCAGCAGCCGTTCATGCGACGTCGTGCGGATCATGATGGCGTCGACATAGCGCGACAGCACCTTGGCGGTGTCGGCGATGGTCTCGGAGCGACCGAGCTGCATCTCGGTGCCGGTCAGCATGATGGTCTCGCCGCCGAGTTGGCGCATGCCGACGTCGAAGGAGACACGCGTGCGCGTCGACGGCTTGTCGAAGATCATCGCCAGCACCTTGCCCTCGAGCGGCCTGGTGCGCTCGCCGGCCTTGAGGCGCGCCTTGCGCACCACCGCATCGTCCAGCATGAACCGCAGATCGCCTTCGGAAACGGCGGAAAGATCGGTGAAATGACGAAGTGACATCAGGAATGGTTCCGGGGTTACTTCGCGGCGGCCGCGGTGATGGCGTCGGCCAGGCCTTTGGCGCCGGCGCGGATGCGATCGAGCGCCTCTTTGATCTCGGCGTCGGTGACGGTGAGCGGCGGCAGCAGGCGGATGACGTTGTCGCCGGCCGGTACCGCCAGGAGATGCTGGTCGCGCAGCGCCATATTGACCTTGGTGTTGGGCATGGCGCATTTCAGGCCGAGCATCAGGCCGGTGCCCCTGATGTCTTCGATGACATCGGGAAATTCGTCGGCGACGGCCGCCAAGCCCTGTTTCATCAGCAATGCCTTGCGCTGGACGTCCTCGAGGAAACCGTCTTCCAGCACGACGTCGAGCACGGCATTGCCGACCGCCATGGCCAGCGGATTGCCGCCGAAGGTGGTGCCATGCACGCCTGCCGTCATGCCGACGGCAGCTTCGTCGGTGGCTAGGCACGCGCCCATCGGGAAGCCGCCGCCAATGCCCTTGGCGATCGCCATGATGTCGGGCGTCACGCCGGTCCATTCATGCGCGAACAGCTTGCCGGTGCGGCCGATGCCGCACTGGACCTCATCGAAGATCAACAACAGGCCGTGCTGGTCGCAAAGCTGCCGCAGCCGCTTAAGAGATTGCGTCGGCACCGGGCGGATGCCGCCCTCGCCCTGCACCGGTTCGATCAGGATCGCGGCGGTCTCTGATGTGATCGCCTTCTCGGCGGCATCGATGTCGTCGAAGCCGACCTGGTCGAAACCCTCGACCTTGGGGCCGAAACCCTCGAGATATTTGTACTGGCCGCCGGCGGCGATGGTCGCCAGCGTACGGCCATGGAAGGCGCCTTCGAAGGTGATGACGCGGAAGCGCTCGGGGTGGCCCTTGACGAACTGGTAGCGCCGCGCCGTCTTGATCGCGCATTCCAAGGCCTCGGCGCCGGAATTGGTGAAGAACACCTTGTCGGCGAAGGTAGCCTCGGCCAACCGCTCGCCCAGCCGGGTCTGCCCCGGGATCTCGTAGAGATTGGAGACGTGCCAGAGCTTGGCCGCCTGTTCGGTCAGCGCCGAGACCAGATGCGGATGGCTGTGGCCCAACGAATTGACCGCGATGCCGCCAGCAAAATCGAGATATCGCTCGCCCTTGTCGGTAACCAGCCAAGTGCCTTCACCGTGGTCGAAGGCCAGGGGTGCGCGAGCAAAGGTCTCGTAAAGCGCCGAACCGCTCATTATATGCGTCTCCGGTACCGGAAAATCAAAAAAGCCGCCAAAGCGGCGGCCTTGTGCGGCTTATCGTGTTTTTCGGCCATGAAGTCAACGAAAACGTCGTGCAAAGGCGCGCGGCAAGCTCCCGACGAGACGCCGGCTCATAAGCGACCGGGCAAGTTGGGGAAAACCGAAAAAACCGATTCGTGTTGCACCTGGGACTCTTGTCACCGAGTCAACACATGAGGTAATTGTAGTCGGGAAATAACTAGATTTCGTGCGGCGGACCTAATCACCTAATATATGTGGTGTCTGCCCCGGCAAAGGTTGCCGGGTCGGGAATGGATTCCGGCTGCCGCACGCTTAGCAGGAGCGCGGTCTCATGAACTGGACTGACGAGCGGGTAGAACTTCTCAGAAAACTGTGGTCGGAAGGTTTGAGCGCAAGCCAGATCGCGGCCCAACTCGGCGGGGTCAGCCGCAACGCCGTCATCGGCAAGGTGCATCGGCTGAAGCTGTCGGGCCGCGGACGCTCGACCGCAACGCCGGCGCGCCAGAAGAAGACGACGCAGGGATCTTCGATCCAGAAGTCGGTGTCGCGCGCCGCAACCACGCAGCGTCACGTCACCACCTCGATCGGGGCAACCGCGCTGCAGGCACAGTTCGACGCCGAGCCGGTGGCTCGCCACTACATCCGCCCGGTCGAGAACGTCGTCGTGCCGATCTCGCGGCACCTGCAGCTCACCGACCTCACCGAGCGTACCTGCAAATGGCCGAACGGCGATCCGCTGTCGGAAGACTTCAACTTCTGCGGCAACGAGGCCGCCGAAACCGGACCTTACTGCAAGTACCACGCAAGGGTCGCGTTCCAGCCGGCTTCGGAGCGGCGGCGGAGCAGGTAAGGTGTCAGGGGAATAGGGCAGTAGGGCAGTATGTTTTTGAACTGCGCTCGTGAGGCGTCGTCTTAACCTACTGCCCTACTGCCCTACTGCCCTACTGCCCTACTGCCCTACCCTCACAGCCATCCATTCTTGCGAAAACGCCAATACAAAAACGAGCAGATGCAGGCGATCGCGGTCAGCACTACCGGGTAGCCGTATTCCATCTTCAGTTCCGGCATGTCATCGAAATTCATGCCGTATATGCCGGCGAGCGCCGTCGGCACCGCCAGTATGGCGGCCCATGACGCCAGCTTCTTGGTATTCGCCGTTTCCTGGCTCTGGCCAACCAGCAAGCTGGCTTCGAAGGCGAAGGCCAGAACCTCGCGCAGACTGTCGATTTTTTCCTGGACGGTGCGAATGTGGTCGGTCACATCGCGGAACAGCGGGTGCATGGCGCTATGGATCTGCGGCAGTTCGGCGCTGGTCAGCCGGCGGCAGACCTCGACCAAGGGAAGTGCGGCATTGCGCAGGCGCAACAGATCGCGGCGCAGCATATAGAGCCGCTCTATGTCGGGACCGGTCATCGGCTTCAGCAGGATCTTGTCTTCGATCGCCTCGACCTCGTCCTCGATCTGCTCGAGCACCGGCATGTAATTGTCGACGATGAAGTCGAGAATGGCGTAGAGGACGAAGTCCTCGCCCTTGGCCAGCGAATGCGGGCAGCTTTCCCAGTGCTGACGGACGGCGGCATAGGAGGTCGAGGGACCATGCCTGACACTGACAATGTAGCCAGAGCCGACGAATAGGTGGGTTTCGCCGAAGGTGACGCGGCCGTCGATCAGCTGGGCGGTGCGGGCGACGATGAACAAGGCATCGCCATATTGTTCGATCTTTGGCCGCTGGTGCGGATGCTCGGCATCCTCGATCGCCAGCTCATGCAGATGGAACTGCGCCTTGACGCGCAGCAACAGCTCGCGGTCGGGTTCGAGCAGGCCGATCCAGACGACATGGCCCGATTTCCTCGCCCATTCGCCGGCCTCTTCGATCGGGATGTCGGCGATGCGCTTGCCGGCGGTGTAGACGCTCGACGCGATGATGCCGGACGATGCCGGCGCCGGCTTGAACTCTCGGACATATTCCATCGCAGCCTCCGGAAGCAGAACCTGAGAAGCTTAACGCTGCGATAGCTTAGCGCAATATGATTAAGCGTTCGAGGGGCGCGCGATCACTTCACCGGCAGCGACGGAAGCGCCACCTTGTCGGTCTTGTCGCCTTTGGGACGCTCGGCCGGCATCTGGTCGCCGGTGACGATGTAATAGATGGTCTCGGCGATGTTGGTGGCGTGATCGCCGATGCGCTCGATGTTCTTGGCGCAGAACAAGAGATGAGTACACGGCGTGATGTTGCGCGGATCTTCCATCATGTAGGTCAGGAGCTCGCGAAACAGCGAGGTGTACATGGCGTCGATCTGGTCGTCGCGGTCGCGCACGAAGCCTATTCTGTCGACCGAACGCGATGCGTAGACGTCTAGCACCTCCTTCAGCTGGGTCAGCGCCAGATCGGCCAGCGCCTCGAGGCCGCGAAACAGGCTGGTCGGCTGGCGGCCGTCGATGACGCTCACCACTCGCTTGGCGACATTCTTGCCGAGGTCGCCGATTCGTTCGAGGTCGGCGGAAATACGGATCGCGCCGACAATCTCGCGCAGATCCGTCGCCATCGGCTGGCGTTTGGCGATGATCACTATGGCCTTGTCGTCGATTTCGCGTTGGCCCTCATCAAGGACAATGTCGTCGCGGATGACCTTCTGGGCGAGGCCGGGATCGGCGTTGACCAGTGCCTGGATCGCCTGCTCGACCATGCGCTCGGCGTGCCCGCCCATCGCGGCGATGCGTTTCGACAGGTATTTCAGCTCTTCGTCATAGGCGCTGACGATGTGTACGGACTGCATGGATGAAATGCCTTCCTAGAATCCTTGGCCTTTTGAGTCGTTTCCTCGAATCCTGTGCTGATACGCTAGCCGGATGACAGAAAGAAGAAACAGGCAGTTAGCAAATAGTACTGCCTCAGCGCTCTGGCAAATGGACCGTGAACGCCGCGCCCTTGCCGACTTCCGACTTGATCGAAAGCCTGGCATTGTGACGCGTCAATATGTGCTTGACGATGGACAGGCCGAGGCCGGTGCCTTTCTGGGTGCGGCTGCTCTCGACGTCGATGCGATAGAAGCGCTCGGTGATGCGCGGAATGTGCTCTTCGGGAATGCCTGGACCGTAGTCCCTGATGGTGACGTCGATGCCCGGTTCGGGACCGGCCTCGCCGCGCGCAATCGACACCGTGACACGTCCGCCCGGCTGGCCGTATTTGCAGGCGTTTTCCACCAGGTTCTCGAAAACCTGGAACAGCTCATCGCGGTCTCCGGGCACGTCGAGCGGCCCTTCGGCATAGTCGCGCTCGATGACGACGCCGTTCTCCCTGGCGAGCGGCCCGAGCGAGTCGATGACGCTGTCGATGGTCTGGCGCAAATCGACCTCGGTTCCCGGCTTCAGATAGGGCTTCATTTCCAGCCGCGACAACGACAGAAGGTCGTCGATCAGGCGCGCCATGCGGCCGGTCTGGTTCTGCATGATCTGCAGGAACTGCTCGCGCGCCGCCGGATCGTTGCGGGCCGGGCCGCGCAACGTCTCGATGAAGCCCGAGATCGAGGCAAGCGGGGTGCGCAGCTCATGGCTGGCATTGGCGATGAAGTCGGCGCGCATGCGGTCGATGCGGCGCGTCTCGCTCTGGTCCTTGAACACCAGCACAAAGAGATCGGTGGCGTGGCCGACCGAGGACGCACTGACCCGGTAGGCCCGCTCCACCGGCAGTTTCTCGGTGTAGTCGACAACATCGGAGGCGACCGTCCCCGACAGCACGCTGTCCAGCAGTGCCTGCATCTCAGGGGCGCGGAATTTCAACGACAGCGACAGGCCGGGCGCGATCCCGCCAAAGTCAGCGAAGGCGGCGGCATTGGCATGGACGATGGTGGCGGTGCGGTCGAAGATGATCAGTGGATCGGCAACGGCGGCCGCAAGATATTCGCCGGAAAGCCGCTGCAGCCCGCTCGCCTCGATCGCGGCATCGCTTTGGATGGACTGGCTTGCGCCGCCGGTCGGCAGCATCGCTGCGGCCAACAACACAGCGCAGGCGAGCAGGGCGACATAGACGGACATGCCGGCATAGCCATAGACGGCCGCAACCGCCACGATGCCGGCAGCGAGCAGCCAGCGGCTGTTCCACAGCCGGGCGGCTACAGCCTGCGTCGTGGTTATCCGCTCTGCGCCGATGTCGGCCATTCGCGCGTCTCGTGCCCCTGCACCGGTCGACCGAAACTTCCACTGGACCGGGTTGCCGCATGACCCCGAAAATCGGAATCGATTTTCGGAAAGGATCATGCGCAAATCAAAAATGCTACAGCGTCGTTTGCGCGTCCAAACGGGACGCGCGGCGCTGCCGTGGCCTCCCCATAGCATGAGTTCGCAAGCTGGAAAGGTTCGTCTCGATGAAAAAACCCAAGGAAAATCCTGCCGCAGAGCCAGCAAAAGGTCCTCTGAAGATCAGGATCGGCGGCAAGGAGCGGGAGTTCGACATCGAAAATCCCGAGCTTCCGGATTGGATCGAGGACCACAAGCTGACCGCCGGCGACTATCCCTACGACAAGAAAATGAAGGGCGAGGAGTATGACGAGACGCTGGAGCGGCTGCAGATCGAGCTGGTCAAGGCGCAGGCCTGGCTGCAGGCGACCGGCAAGCGGGTGATGTCGCTGTTCGAAGGGCGCGATGCCGCCGGCAAGGGCGGCACCATCTTCGTGCTGCGCCAGTATCTCAACCCTCGAACCGCGCGCAACGTGGCGCTGACCAAGCCGACGCCGACCGAAGTCGGGCAATGGTACTACCAGCGCTATGTCGACCATTTCCCGACATCGGGCGAATTCGTCACCTTCGACCGCTCCTGGTACAATCGCGGCGGCGTCGAGCCGGTGATGGGCTTCTGCACGCCGGAACAGCACGAGAAGTTCCTCGACGAGACGCCGCATTTCGAAAGGATGATCTCCAACGAGGGTATCTATTTCTTCAAATTCTGGCTCAACATCGGCCGCGAAACCCAGCTCGAGCGGTTTCACGACCGCCGCTGGTCTCCGCTGAAGAACTGGAAGTTCTCGCCGATTGACATTGCCGGCATCAGCAAATGGGACGATTACACCAAGGCCCGCGACCAGATGGTCGAGCGCACGCACAAGGAATTTGCGCCCTGGATCATCGTGCGGGCGAATGACAAGCGGCGCGCGCGCCTGGCCGTCATGCGGCGCATCCTGTTGTCGCTGCCCTATGACGGGCGCGATCTCGACGCCATCGGCAAGCAAGACAAGAAGATCATCGGCGAAGGGCCTTCATTGCTCGAGAAGTAAAAGCTGGCTTGAAAATACAGAGCCCACCCCGCACCGAGGTGGGCTCTGTGGCCATTGTCTAAAGCGCGTCGGGTGAAGACAGTCTCACGACGCCTGCCGCATGCCGAGCATATCGGGGGTGCCCCTGACCAACACCGGGGCGTGATGGTTGCGGCGCGAACGCACGACATCGAGCGTATGCTCGTTGAAGGTCAGCAGCGTGGCGACGACCTGCTGATTGCCGTAGGTGCGCTGGTAACCGAGCGGCGTCGCCAGGAAGTGCAACTGCAGCGTCCGCAGCACCCACACCGGCTCGACCTCGATAATGACCTGATTGATATTGCGAGCAAGGCCCCATTCGACGAAGCCGGCGATCAGTTCGGTGCCGACCGTAGACACGCCGCGCTTGCCATCGCGAAAGCCTGGCGCCACTGCGTAGCGGGTGAGTTCCCAGACATTCGGTCCCGACGGGCGCTTTCCCTCGCAGAGTTCCGGCATCACATCGCTAAGGAGATGGGGCCGTGTGGTCGGCAGCATCCGATGATAGCCGGCAAGCTCGCCATTGCGGATGACAAGGTGGTGTTCGGCCTCATCATGGTCGAATTGATCGATTTCGAGGCCGTCCGGGCGATCGAGATCGGTCCACCGCATCTCATCGACGAAGACCTTGTAACGCAGGCGATGGACCGCCTCCCATAGGTCGGGACGCTCCATCAGTTGTTGAGTGGTAAGGGAAAATAACATAGCCGTCTCCTGGGCTTAAGAGGAAGATACGGCCGGGCTTTCCCGAAAAAATTGCGCGAAGGTGTTGGCAAGGATTTCCAGGCTGCCACAGCCGACATGGCTAATATAGCCGCGCCTAATCGCCTCCGCGATGCGTACACCCCGTTGGCGACGCCGAGTCTGCTTTTGGCGTTAAGAAAGCATTAGCCGTCTCACGAGGACGACAGGGGCGGTCTTTTTTGAAGATATTACGCGGGCCGCCAGAACCGGGCTAAAGCGCGTCGCACGACGCGCTTTGGGTCTTTGTTTGATGCATGTCGTTATCGCAAAACCGAGGTCAGTTTTGCGCGACATGCATTAGCTGATATAGCCGTGTCGGATTGCCTCGGCGACTGCCTGCACGCGATTGGCGGCGCCCAGTTTGCTCTTGGCGTTGAGAAGGTGTTTCTCCGAGGTATGCTCCGAGATGCCGAGTATCTGCGAAATCTCCCACTCGGATTTGCCGACCGCCGCCCATTGCAGGCACTCGCGCTCGCGCGGCGTCAATTCGATATGATCGATAACCTTGCTGCTCGTTTGAAGCTGCATGGCGCGGCCGATGGCATAGGTGGACGCCAGCGAGACCATTGCAAATTCGGTGTCGGACAGCTCGACCGCCTCACCGCCCAGCGAAACCAGCGCGATCTGGCCTTCAAGCGTCACCAGCGGGAAGGCGAGGCCGTCACGCAGCTTGAATGCGCGGGCGTCTTGCATCACCTCATCGCTGCTTTTGTCGGCGGGTATGCTCTTGACGGCCTCGCGCCATTGGAATGGCGCCCGCAATTGCTTCAAATGGCTGACGACCGGATCGTGGTCGACATAGTTGCGCGCCAGGTAACGCTCCAGCCAATCAACAGGCCAGTCGCAGAGCAGCACGTGGTCCTTCGTCTGGCTGCTTGGCGTGCCGGGCTGCGGCACCGTCGCCGCTATCAGAGCCGTCAATCCGAAATTCGAGGTGACACTCAGCAGGCGCTCGCACACCGCAGCCGCGGTGCCGGCTCGCTGCACCTGATCAATATATTCCAGTGTGCGATCGAAATGACCCATCGCAACATCTACCCCATGTTGCCTATCGCTCTTGAGACCGATGTTACGTGCCTGATGCGCACTTCGCCATCAACCCCGGATTGCAAGCCGCATGTTTGCTTTTTTATAGCGCAGCGACCGCTTGCCCTCGGACCGAATCTGCGCAGCTATTTGCAGTCTCCTTGAAGCATAACCCGAAATTTGCCCTTTGAAATCAAAAACAATTGTGCCCGCGCCGTTTTCGTACCAAAAGCCAATGACAGAACGGGCGGAGTTCTTTCGTGACATCTCGCTGGATGGCCATCGCCTTGCTGTCGCTGCTGGTCGGAGCGCAGCCTTTTGCCGGCGTCGCACGGGCGGCGGAACCGCAGGTGCCGGTGCTTTGGGACGCCAAGGAGCGGCTGCCGAAACCGGATCTCTCGGCGCTGCCCAGGCTCCGATTCCTGACCACAACCGATTTTCCGCCCTTCAACTTTCTCGACGGCGCCGGCCGGCTGTCCGGCTTTCACATCGACCTGGCGCGGGCGATTTGCGCTGAACTTGACATCGCCGACAAATGCCAGATCCAGGCGCTGCCCTGGGCCGAGCTCGACGACGCGTTGCAGAAAGGCGAAGGCGAGGCGATCATCGCCGGCATCGCCGCGACGCCGGAAACGCGGGCGAAATACAGTTTTTCGCGCTCCTATCTGCAGTTTCCGGCGCGCTTCATCATGCCGAAGACCAAGGCCTTTGCCGAGCCTATCCTCGACAAATTGCGCAGCAAACGGGTCGGCGTACTGGCCGGCTCAGCGCATGAAAAGATGCTGCGTGATTATTTCGGCACGGTGCAGATCGTCCCCTTCAACAGCCCTGAAGACCTCTACAGCGATTTGAAAGGCGGCAAGATCGACGCCGCCTTCGGCGACGGCATGCGCTTTTCCTTCTGGCTGGGCGGCACGGACGCGGCAGGCTGCTGCCGCTTCGCCGGTGGCCCGTACCTGGCCCCGGAATATTTGGGATCCGGCATGACGATTGCCACAAGAGCCGGCGACCCGGCGCTGGCAGCGGCCATGGACTACGCGCTGCAGGAGATATCGGTGAAGGGCACGTTCGCCGAATTCTATCTACGCTATTTCCCGGTCAGTTTCTTCTGATCCGGTCCTGGTCAGCTTTTTCTAGGGGCTACCGACGAGACTTTTAGGTCAATGTCCGCAGCCGGGCCTTCGCGCCGCGCGCGATGGCCGCGGCGGTCAGCGTATCGAGATCGAGTTGGCGCCGGATGAGCTGCAGCACCCGCAATTCCTCCATGCGCATTTCGAGATCGACGGCGGCAACCTCAAAGGCGGCGGCATAGGCGGTGTCGTGCAGCCGCTCGGGCAAAGCCTTGCCATCCAGCCCATCCTTTTCTTGCAGCATCTTCTGGCAGTCCTGCGCGATGGCAATCAGCCTGTCCTGATTGAAATCCTCGAACACCGGCCAGCTGCGGACGACGTCGCCGATGCGTGCCAGTTCGACATCGGTCATGTCGCGGTCGGACGCCGAGGTGATGACCATCAGGTAGATCAGGGCTTCATGCGTGGACGGCAACGGCATTCAAAACTCCTCGATAGTGAGGCTGGAACGTAGGGACGCCACGAAGGCGCCGCAAGGAAAACAGCGCAAATCGTTGACGCTCCGGCCTGTCACGCATAGAGACCGATTGAAAAATTTTACCAGCCGCGAAAGCCGGCGCCTGACTGGAACTTTGACATGACGGGATCAAACATCGCCGATCTCAACCCCGAAATGCTTGCGGCGGCAGCCGAAAGCAAGGCTTGGCCGTTCGAGGAAGCGAAAAAGATCATCGAGCGCTACAAAGGCGCCGACTTTCCCGAGACCATCCTGTTCGAGACCGGCTACGGGCCATCGGGCCTGCCGCATATTGGCACGTTCGGCGAGGTCGCGCGCACCTCGATGGTGCGCCATGCCTTCCACGTGCTGACCGGAAACAAGGTCAAGACCAAGCTTCTGTGCTTCTCCGACGACATGGACGGCATGCGCAAGATCCCCGACAATGTGCCGGATCGCGCCGCCCTTGAGCCGTACCTGCACATGCCCCTGTCATCGGTGCCCAACCCGTTCGGCGGCGACTATGCGAGCTTTGCCGACCACAACAATGCGATGCTGTGCCGGTTCCTTGACACGTTCGGCTTCGACTACGAGTTCGCCAGCGCGACGCAGTACTACAAGGCCGGCCGCTTCGATGCGATGCTGCTGCGCGCTGCCGAACGCTATGACCAGATCATGGCGGTGATGCTGCCGACGCTCGGGCCGGAGCGCCAGGCGACCTACAGCCCGTTCCTGCCGATTTCGCCCAAGAGCGGCCGCGTGCTCTACGTGCCGATGAAGCATGTCGACGCCAAGGCCGGCACCATCACCTTCGACGATGACGGCACCGAGACCACGCTTTCGGTGACCGGCGGCAAGGTCAAGCTGCAGTGGAAGCCGGATTTCGGCATGCGCTGGGCAGCACTTGGCGTCGATTTCGAGATGTTCGGCAAGGACCACCAGACCAATGCCGTGGTCTACGATCGCATCTGCAACATCCTTGGCGGACGTGCGCCGGAGCATTTCGTCTACGAGCTGTTTCTCGACGAGAACGGCCAGAAGATATCGAAATCGAAGGGCAACGGGCTGACCATCGACGAATGGCTGCGCTATGCGCCGACCGAAAGCCTCGGCCTTTACATGTACCAGCGGCCCAGGCAGGCGAAAAAACTCTATTTCGACGTCATCCCGCGCGCCGTCGACGAGTACTACACCTTCCTCGGCGCCTATCCGCGCCAGGACTGGAAGGAGCGGCTGGGCAATCCGGTCTGGCATATGCATGACGGCGAGCCGCCGGCGATCGACCTGCCGGTGCCGTTCTCGCTGCTGCTCAATCTGGTCAGCGCCTCCAACGCGCAGAACAAGGATGTGCTGTGGGGCTTCATCTCGCGCCATACGTCCGGCGTGACGCCGGCAACACATCCCGAGCTTGATCAGCTGGTCGGCTTCGCCATCCGCTATTTCGACGATTTCGTGAAGCCAACGAAAACCTTCCGGCCGGCCGACGATGTCGAACGCGCAGCACTCGAAGCTCTTGGCAACGCGCTTGCTGGCCTGCCGGCCGGCGCGGACGGCGAAGCGATCCAGAACGCTTCGCTCAACGTCGCGCGCAAGATCGAACGCTATCAGGATCATTCCAAGCGGAGTCCGGACGGGGGCCCCGGCGTTTCCGGCGCTTTCTTCCAGATGATCTACCAGGTGCTGATCGGCCAGGAACGCGGCCCGCGCTTCGGCTCGTTCGCGGCGCTTTACGGCATTGCCGAGACGCGCGCCCTCATTGAGCGGGCGCTGGCTGGTCAGTTGGCGGCGTAACGTCCGTCCCGGCCGGCGCGACATCTGTCGCCGGGGCCTCGAGGATCGGCTGCGAGGCCGTTGGTGCGGCAACCGGCGTTGGCGCCGGTGGCAGGCCGCCGAGATCGGGCGCGGCGCCGAAGATGCCCTTTTTGGCGGTGCGCGCCTTGTCGCCCGCTTCGACATAGGGGCCGCCGGCGACCGCGCGCGCCCAGCCGTTTTCGACCAGCCACCGGCCGACATCCTGCTTGCCGATGCGGCACTCGGCGACGATCCGGTTGCGGTCGGCCTCCGGCGGCACCTTGCACGCCACGGCCCGGCCGCGCAGGAGAGACCGGAACGCGGTGCGCGCGCGAACGCCGCAAGCCCAGGACTTGCCGTCATCGGTGCAGATCTCGTCTTGCCTGACGATGTCGATGCCGGAAACCGCCACGGAATAACCATTGGCTTCGATCAGGCCGGCGGCGGATGCAACCGGCTGGAACAGTTTTGTCCCGCCCCAGTCGTCGACTGCTTTCGGCCGGCGCGGCTTGGGCGGTCCGGCCAGCGCCAGATCGCTCAGCGGTGCGCGCGGTTCGACCCGTTCGAGCTCCTCCGCCGGCAGCGGCGGCGGTGCGATGGCCTCGGGATCGATCGCCCTCGAATGCAGCGGAGGCGAATGCACCGGAGGACTGGGGGGCTGGATCTCGGGGATCGCCGACGTCGCCGGCTCTTCGGGCACGATGTCAGAGGCCGGGTCGATCTGGTCGATGACGACGCTGCTCTGCTCGGGCTGCAGGACGCGGCCACCGGCGACAACCAGAGCCACCATCGCCGGGACTGCCAGCACGGCCAGGGCCAGTTGCAGCAGCCGCACTACTGGCTTGCCCAGACGATCCGCGCCACCCATTCGACATCGCGCATCGCGATATCACGGTCCGGGTGGTCGGGATTGAGCGAGATCAGTACGATCGATTTCGTCGTCTGACGGTCGAGCACCTTGGCCATGACCTCGCCGGCATTGGTCTTGACGACGACGCGGTCGCCCTTGCGGGTGGCGGCGCCCGGCTCGACGATCAGCACATCGCCATTGCGGTAGAGCGGCAGCATGGAATCGCCCTGCACCTTCAGCGCATAGGAGGTTTCCGTCGCCCGCGCCGGAAGCTCGACCAGATCCCAGCCCTGGCCGGAGGGATAGCCGGCATCGTCGAAGAAGCCGCCGGCGCCGGCCTGGGCAAAGCCAAGCAGCGGCACCGCTGAACGCTGCGCTGTCGTGGAGCCTGCGGTCTTGGCGCGGCCTTCGACCAACCCGGTGAATTCGTCGAGCGAGGCGCCCGTCGCCTCGATGATCTTGGCCAGCGATTCGGTCGAGGGCCAACGCGGCCGCCCATCCGAGGACAACCGCTTCGACTTGTTGAACGCGGTCGAATCAAGGCCGGCACGCCGGGCAAGGCCTGAGGCCGACAGCGAATAACGCTCGGCGAGAGCGTCGATGGCGGCCCAAACGCGGTCATGCGAGAGCAATTCGCTCTCCTCAAAACAGGAAAAAATACCTTTCCTTTCTAGCGCGCGACCGTCCGCTTGTCCACCGGCAGTCCCGATCACAAAAGGGTTCAGCCGCCCCCCTTGGCCAGGCTGCGCAATCCCTGGTGGGAGGTCATGAAAGTCCGCTCGGCCTCTGTCGGCGGCCGCGGTTGAACGGAACGGCCAAGTGCCGCCACGACCTCGTCGATGTCGACAAAGCGGCGGCAGGGACGGTCATAGACACCGCCCGTCGTCATGATCAGAGCAGCCGTCTCGCCATTGTCGAGGACAAACCGGTGCCTGCCGATGACCTGGGTACCTTCCCAGGTCTCGATCGAGGACATCACCTCAAAGCGACGCCACAGCCTGATCTCGCGCACATAGACCGACTCCAGACCTCCGATCATCGGCGCCCAGCCCTTCTTGCGCGCCAGCGCGATCAGGCCGACGCGCAGGAAGATGTCGATGCGGCCGAGATCGGCCAGCATCATGTAGCGGGCGTTGTTGAGATGGCTGTTGAAGTCGATGTCGGTCGGCAGGCAGCGGAAAGCCAGGCGGCTTTCGCTGCCGACCATATAGGGGCCACGGCGTGATGCCGTGGCCATCATGCGCGCCAGGCGCCCCCAGACATACATGGGGCGCTAGATCAAGCGGCCTTCTTCACTTCGCCCTTCGCATAGGGGTCGAAGCGCTGGTAGAAGGTCTCGCCCTTTTCGGCCAGGTCGAGCAGCAGCTTTGGCGCCTTGAACTCGGCGCCGTATTTCTTCTGCAGGCCCTTGGCTATTCTGACGAACTCCTTGGCGCCGATGCCGTCGATATAGGACAGCGCGCCGCCAGTGAACGGCGCAAAGCCAAAGGCGAGGATCGAGCCTACATCGGCCTCGCGCGGGTCGGTGACGATGCCCTCTTCCATCACCCTCGCCGCTTCCAACGCGATGGTGACCAGCAGGCGCTGCTGCAGCTCCTCATAGTCGACCTTCTCCGGCTTCAGCTGCGGATAGAGGTCCTTCAGCCCCGGCCACAGCTTCTTCTTGGCGGGCTTTGCGGGATAGTCGTAAAAACCCTTGCCGTTTTTGCGGCCGAAGCGGCCATGGGTGTCGACCAGCGTGTTGATCAGCGCCATCTGCTTGGGGTCGACGGCCTTGTCGCCGAGGTCCCTGATGGTCTGCTTCATGATCTTCTGAGCAAGGTCGATCGCCGTCTCGTCGGTCAGCGCCAGCGGGCCGACCGGCATGCCGGCGGCCTTGGCGGCATTCTCGATCATCGGCGCCGGAACGCCCTCGATCAGCATCTTGTAGGCTTCCCACATGTAGCGCAGCACGCAGCGGTTGACGTAGAAGCCGCGCGTGTCGTTGACGACGATCGGCGTCTTCTTGATGGCGCGCACGAAGTCGATCGCGGTGGCGAGCGCCTTGTCGCCGGTCTTCTTGCCCAGAATGATCTCGACCAGCATCATCTTGTCGACCGGCGAGAAGAAGTGGATGCCGACGAAATTCTTCGGCCGCGCCGAATTCTTGGCCAGCGCGGTGATCGGGATGGTCGAGGTGTTGGAGGCAAAGATCGCCGGCGATTTCAGCACCGCTTCGGCCTGTTCGGTCGCAGCCTTCTTGACGGCCGAATCCTCGAACACGGCCTCGACCACCAGATCGCAGCCGGCGAGATCGGCATAGTCGGCCGTCGGCGTGATCAGCGACAGCAGCTTGTCCTTCTCCTCGGGCTTGGCGCGGCCCTTCTTGACCTGATCCGAGATCAGGCTGTCGGAATGCGCCTTGCCCTTTTCGGCCGACGCCATGTCGCGGTCGAGCAGCACGACCGGGATGCCGGCCTTGGCGGTGACGAAGGCGATGCCGGCGCCCATGAAGCCGGCGCCGAGAATACCGATCTTCTTGAACCTGGTTTCCGGCACGCCGGCGGGGCGGCGGGCGCCCTTGTTGAGCTCCTGCAGCGAGACGAACAGCGAGCGGATCATCGCCGCCGCTTCCTTCGACTGCATGATTTCGGTGAAATAGCGCTGTTCGATCCGCAGACCGGTGTCGAACGGCACCAGCAGGCCCTCATAGACGCATTTCAGGATGGCCGCGGCGGCCGGATAATTGCCATAGGTTTCGCGGCGCAGGATGGCGATGGCCGGCGGCCACAGATTGAAGCCGGCGGGCGAATAGATCTGGCCGCCCGGCAGCTTGAAGCCCTTCTCGTCCCAGGGTTGGACGGCTTTCAAGCCGTTCTTGATCATCGCCTTGGCGGTCTCGATCAGCTTGTTCGGTTCGGCGATCTCGTGGATCAGGCCCATGGCCTTGGCCTTCTGCGGCGACAGGTTCTGGCCTGTGGTCAGCATCTGCAGCGCCTGCTGCTGGTCGGTCAGCCGCGGCACGCGCTGGGTGCCGCCGGCGCCGGGGAAGATGCCGACCTTGACTTCTGGCAAGGCCATCTTGACCTCGTCGCTATCGGCTGCAACGCGGCCATGGCAGGCAAGTGACAGTTCGAAGGCGCCGCCCATGCAGGTGCCGTTGATGGCCGAAACCCAGGGCTTGCCCGAGGTTTCGAGCTTGCGCCAAAGCGCGCCCATACGCCCGGCATTGTCGAACAAAAGCTTTGCGGCCTTCTCTGGATCCTTGCCTTTCTCCTTGGCAAAGACCGTCAGCATCTTCTGCAGCATGGTCAGGTCGGCGCCGCCGGAGAAGCTGTCCTTGCCCGAGGTGATCACCGCACCCTTGATGCCAGCGTCGGCCACCACCTGGTCGATGATTTTGTCGAGCTCGTTCATCACCTCTTCGGTGAAGACGTTCATCGAGCGGTCAGGCATGTTCCAGGTGACCAGCGCAATGCCGTCTGCGTCGGTGTCGACCGAGAAGTTCGTGTAGGTCATGTCTCTCTCCTTCCGGCCGAAATCAGACGCGTTCGATGATCGTTGCGGTGCCCATGCCGGCGCCGATGCAGAGCGTCACCAAGGCGGTGTTCAGGTCGCGCCGCTCCAGCTCGTCGAGCACCGTGCCCAGGATCATCGCGCCGGTGGCGCCAAGCGGATGACCCATGGCGATGGCGCCGCCATTGACGTTGATCTTGTCGTGCGGAATGTCGAAGGCCTGCATGTAGCGCAATACGACCGAGGCGAAGGCTTCGTTGAGCTCGAACAGGTCGATATCCGACAGCTTCATCTTGGCGCGCTTCAGAAGCTTTTCGGTGACGTCGACCGGACCAGTCAGCATCAGCACCGGCTCGGAGCCGATATTGGCAAAGGCACGGATGCGGGCGCGTGGCTTGAGACCCATCGTCTTGCCGGCCTTCTTCGAGCCGAGCAGCACGGCGGCTGCACCGTCGACGATGCCGGACGAATTGCCGGCATGGTGGACGTGGTTCACCTCTTCGACTTCCGGATGCTTCTGCACGGCAACCGCGTCGAAGCCGCCCATTTCGCCGGGCATGACGAAGGACGGGTTGAGCGAGGCCAGCGACTGCATGTCGGTCGACGGCCGCATATGCTCGTCATGGTCAAGGATGGTCAGGCCATTCTGGTCCTTGATCGGGATGACCGAGTTCTTGAAACGCCCGTCGGCCCAGGCCTTGCCGGCGCGCTTCTGGCTCTCGACCGCATAGGCGTCGACGTCGTCGCGCGAAAAGCCGTATTTGGTGGCGATCAGGTCGGCCGAGATGCCTTGCGGCACGAACCAGCCAGGCAGACCGACGGACGGGTCCATGAACCAGGCGCCGCCCGAGGCGCCCATGCCGACGCGTGACATCGATTCGACGCCGCCGGCAATGACGATCTCGTCCGCCCCTTGCGCGATCTTGGCGGCGCCGAAATTGATGGCGTCGAGGCCGGAAGCGCAGAAGCGCGAAATCTGCATGCCTGGAGCCTTGTTGTCATAGCCGGCCTCGAAGGCGGCGGCGCGCGGAATGACCGAGCCGGCCTCGCCGACCGGATCGACGCAGCCGAAGATGATGTCGTCGACGTTTGCAGTGTCGAGCCCGTTGCGGTCGCGCAGCGCTTCAAGCGTCTTTGCAGCAAGCCGCACCGCCGGCACTTCGTGCAGCGAGCCATCTTTCTTGCCCTTGCCGCGCGGCGTGCGCACGGCGTCATAGACATAAGCTTCGGCCATTTTCTTGCTCCTTGGGTTTGCCGGTCGTGGCTCTCAGAGAGAGCGGCCAATCAGCAATTTCATGATCTCGTTGGTGCCGCCGTAGATGCGCTGGACGCGGGCGTCGCGGAACATGCGGGCGATCGGATATTCATTCATGTAGCCATAGCCACCATGCAATTGAAGGCATTCGTCGACGACTTTTCCCTGCAGGTCCGAGAGCCAGTATTTGGCCATCGACGCCGTCACCGGATCGAGGCCACCATTGACGTGGCGGGTGACGCAATCATTGTAGAAGACACGGCCGATGGTGGCCTCGGTCTTGAGTTCGGCGAGCTTGAACTGGGTGTTCTGGAACTCGATGATCGCCTTGCCGAAGGCCTTGCGTTCCTTGACGTAGTCGATGGTCAGCGCCAGCGCGCGTTCGATCATGGCAATGGCGCCGGTGCCGATCTGCAGCCGCTCTTGCGGCAATTGCTGCATCAGCTGGATGAAGCCCTGCCCTTCCTCGTGGCCGAGCAGGTTGGAGGTCGGCACGCGCATGTCGTTGAAGAACAATTCCGAGGTGTCGTTGGCCTTCAGGCCGATCTTGTCGAGGTTTCGGCCGCGCTGAAAACCGTCGACCTCGTCGGTCTCGACGACGATCAGCGAGGTGCCCTTGGCGCCTTTGGCCGGATCGGTCTTGGTGACGACGATGATGAAATTGGCCAGTTGGCCATTGGTGATGAAGGTTTTCGAGCCGTTGATCTTGTACTGGTTGCCGTCCTTCTCGGCCCGCGTCTTGACGCCTTGCAGGTCGGAGCCGGCGCCCGGCTCGGTCATGGCGATGGCGCCGATCAACTCGCCGGTCGCCAGCTTCGGCAGCCATTTCTTCTTCTGCTCGTCCGAGCCGTAGTGAAGGATGTAAGGAGCGACGATCGCATTGTGCAGGCCGATGCCGAAACCGTCGACGCCGACATGGCCGATCGCCTCGATGATGGCGCTCTCATGCGTGAAGGTGCCGCCGGAGCCGCCATATTCCTCCGGCATCGAAGCGCAAAGCAGGCCGGCCGCACCGGCCTTGCGCCAGCTCTCACGGTCGACCATCTCGTTCTTCTCGAACTCGTCGTAACGCGGCGCGATCTCTTCCGACATGAAGCGATGCGCCATGTCGTAAAGCATGCCGACCTCGTCCGCCGCCCAGGCGGGCTTCGGCAAAGAGAGCACTTCGGCTGGATTTGTCATGCCGTTTCTCCCGCGTCGGCGTCCCCCTCCCCCTCGAGGGGTGGGTGGCCGCGAAGCGGCCGGGTGGGGTCGCCGGTGAAGTACTCGACCTTGTCCTTCAACATCTGTGCCGAATGCATTTTGCGATTTTCCTCCTGCCAGCGCTCCCATGGAGGCCGGCGCACTGCACGCAGGACCCCTCCCGGCCCTTCGGGCCACCCTCCCCTCAAGGGGGAGGGGGACACCGGCCATTTTTAGAACGCTTCCGCAGGCAGCGCCATTAGCGTGTCCGCACCACTGGAAATGCGGGCGAGATGTGCCGACGTCTCGGGCATGATCCGCTCCATGAAGAAGCGCGCTGTCACCACCTTGTTGTCGTAGAAGGGCTGGGAGCCGTTGGCGCCGGTCCTGGCCTGAGCCGCCTTGGCCATCTGCGCCCACATATAGCCCAGCGCCACCAGGCCGAAGAGATGCATGTAGTCGGTCGAGGCGGCACCGGCATTGTCGGGCTTGGCCATGCCGTTCTGCAGCAGCCACATCGTCGCCGCCTGCAGATCGTTGAGGCCCTTCTTCAGCGCCTTGGTGAAGGGCGCCAGCTTCTCGTCGGAACGGTTTTCCTCGCAGAATTCGCCGACGTCCTTGAAGAAGGCCTGGATGGCGCGGCCGCCATTGAGGCCCAGCTTGCGGCCGACGAGGTCGAGCGCCTGGATGCCGTTGGCGCCTTCATAGATCATGGCGATGCGGGCATCGCGCACGAACTGGCTCATGCCGTGCTCTTCAATATAGCCGTGGCCACCGAACACCTGCTGCGCCATGACGGCGTGGTCGAAACCCTTGTCGGTGAGCACGCCCTTGATCACCGGCGTCAACAGGCCGGTGTAGTCGTCGGCGGCCTGGCGGTCCCTGTCGTCGGCGGAGCGGTGGGCGATGTCGGACTTGATCGCCGTCCACAGCGCCAGCGCGCGGCCGGCCTCGTTGAAGGCCTTCATGGTCATCAGCGAGCGGCGGATGTCGGGATGGACAATGATCGGATCGGCCTTCTTATCCGGCGCCTTGGCGCCTGAGAGCGAACGGCCCTGCAGCCGGTCCTTGGCGTAGGAGACCGCGTTCTGGTAGGCGATTTCCGACAGCGACAGCCCTTGCAGGCCGACGCCGAGGCGGGCTTCGTTCATCATCGTGAACATCGCCTTCAGGCCGCCATTCTCCTCGCCGAGCAGCGTGCCCTCGGCCTCGTCATAGTTCATGACGCAGGTCGAATTGCCGTGGATGCCCATCTTCTCCTCGATCGAACCGCAGGAGAGCGTGTTCTTCTCGCCCGGATTGCCCGACGCATCGAGCTTGAGCTTCGGCACGATGAACAGCGAGATGCCCTTGACGCCTGCCGGCGCACCTTCGATGCGGGCCAGAACCAGATGGACGATGTTGTCCGACATGTCGTGCTCGCCGGCCGAGATGAAGATCTTCTGCCCGGAAATCTTGTAGGTGCCGTTGCCGTTCGGCACCGCCTTGGTGCGCAGCAGGCCTAGATCGGTCCCGCAATGCGGCTCGGTCAGGTTCATGGTGCCGGTCCAGGAACCCTCGACCAGCTTCGGCAGCCAGGTCGCCTTCTGCTCGTCAGTGCCGTGGGTGATGATTGCCGCGATCGCCCCTTGCGTCAGGCCGGGATACATCATCAGCGCCATGTTGGCCGAGACCATGTATTCAGCAACCGCGGTGTGCACGGCATAGGGCAGGCCCTGGCCGCCGAACTCGACCGGTGCCGCCAGCCCCATCCAGCCGCCTTCGCGATACTGGTCGTAGGCCTCCTTGAAGCCCTTCGGCGTCGTCACCGAGCCGTCTTCATGGCGCACGCAGCCTTCCATGTCGCCGACGCGGTTCAAGGGATGCATGACGTTTTCGGCGAGCTTGGCGCCCTCGGCGAGGATCGCCTCGACCACATCGGGCGTCGCGTCGGCAAATCCGGGAAGGTTGGAATAGCGCTGGTAGCCCAGTACCTCATTGAGCACGAACAGCGTGTCCTGGACCGGAGCCCTGTAGATCGGCATGTGTTTCCTCCACCATGCGGGTCTTTGGCCGCGAGATCAGGCCCCCGAAACACGAGGTCGGGGCAGCATGCGGACCAACGTTGAAAGCGGGATAGCAAAAATTGACGTTTGCGTAAACGTCAATTTTATTGCCGCGACAAAATTTCCTGTGCCAGCCTATCGGCACAGCTCAGCGGACACCACCACGGTGGTTGGGTTGATCAGACGAAGATGGCAAACGAAAAGAGCCGCGCGGGCAGTCCCGCGCGGCTCTTGTCAAACGTCTCGGCGGAGCGAGATCAGCCGGCGGCGCTGGCCGGGGCTGAACGCTCGGACAGCATCTGGCGCACGGCCGACATTGAGCCGCTCAGCTCGTTGATCGCGTCGTCGATCAGCGCGCGCTGCTTCTGCAGGCGGGCAAGCTGCTTCTCCGACTTGTCGAGAGCCAGCCGCAGCTGCTTGGTGTTGGATCCCGTGGGATCGTAAAGATCCATCATCTGCTTGACGTCGCGCAGCGAGAACCCGACCTTGCGGCCGAGCAGGATCAGCTTCAGCCGCGCCTTGTCGCGACGCGTGTAGAGGCGCGTTGCCCCGTCGCGCTTCGGATTGAGCAGGCCCTTGTCTTCATAGAAACGCAGCGTGCGCAGGGTCACGCCGTACTTCTTGGCCATCTCGCCGATGCGCACGAGTTCCTCGCCGGCTTCGACAGACATATTGTTGGTGTTGGCCGCGGCTTCGCCGGGCGAAACAAGTTTCATGGTCACTGGCTTTCCCCTGTAGTGGCGTCGCGGTCCGGACCGTGCAGCGCCTGAGTGGAAGCGGGGGCATGCTTCCAGTCGTGGGTTTCAACTAATTCATCGCAAAAGGCACGAACAGCGCCCCTCTTACGTTTACGTCAATTCTATATCGATAGCCGCCTCATGACGCAAGGGCGTTCTGGGATTGCGAAACCTTATGCCGCACCCCTGGTGCCGGGTCCGAAAGGCGCCGCCTGTATTTCAGCAATGCCGTAACTTCTTAAGCTTGGTTAACGCCTTGTTTACCACGATGGGTGAAATGTGCGCATGTCGGTCACCCGTGTTTATCCTGTAGCGAATTTTTCACGGTTTTTCGGAGAGCGGGCCTGGCCCGGGAAGCTCGTTCTTCCGCCGCAGCATAGCCGCGCGGCCGCCTTCGTTCCCGACAGGGACTTTGGGGAAAACTGGCAGCAAGCCGGCCATTCTGAAAAACGGACGCATCGATGAACAGCAAGCGGTCCTATCTCGATACACTCAACGTCGGCAGGCCACGCAGGCCGAACACCACGCTTGATGAATTGAACCGCTCGCTGGAAACGCTGGAGCAGCGGCTGGAGCGCAAGCGCGAGGACGTGGGAGAGCGCTTCGATCCGCGCCGGCCACCGGTCGAGCCGCGCTACGCCAGCGCCCAGCCCTACGCCCCGCCGCGCTGGTATGAGGACCCGCAGCCCGCGCCGCGGCCGAAAAGCCCTGTGACGTCCGGCTTCGACCAGAATTATCAGGGGCTTGCGCGCGACATCGACCGCGTGCGCGGCCAGGAAGACAGCGTCGCCGTGGTCGGCAAGATCGCCGGCGAATTGCGCGGCCTGCGCGAGGAATTGCGCCATCAGATGACCGCCGGCCTGCAGCGCGAATTCGCGGCGCTGCGCAAAGACATCGAACGGGCGTTCCAGGCGAGCAACCAATCGGGAGGCCAATCAGGCGGCTTGCCCGGCAAGGGCAGCGCCGAACTCGGCCTCGAATTCGAGCGGCTGTCCGGCGCCATCCAGACGCTGGCCGAAAAGAGCGACGACAGAAGCGTCAACATGCTGCGGCTCGAACTCGAGCAGGTAAAGACCGCGCTCGACACGCTGGCGCGGGAAGAGAGCGTGCTGAAGGTCGACCGCCGCTGGGACGATTTCGACCGCCGCTGGAGCGCATTCGAGGACCGCGTGGACGCCGACCAGCGCAACCGCGCGGACGGCCCCGGATTTTCGGCCCTGACCGATCGGCTCGAGCAGATCAGCAATGCCGTCAACAATCTGCCGGAATCGCTGTCGCTGCGCTCGATGGAGGAAAAGGTCCGCACGCTTGCCGGCGCCGTCGACCACTTCGTCAGCCAGCAGAACAACCGCGGCGGCGACACGCTCGGCCTGATCGACGAACGGCTTGACGAGATTACGCGCGCCATCGTCGCCTCGACCGTCGCCGCCCAGGCCAATTCCTTCGACCCCGAGCCCTTCGAGCGCATCGAGAAGCGGATCGCCTCGCTGGCGCAGCAGATCGAAGAAGTGGTGCAGGTCCGTCCGAGCGGGGAGGTTCTTGACCGTCTCAGCATGCTGTCGAACCGGGTCGACGACCTCGCCGGCCGCGCCAATCTGCCGGAACAGGCGATGGAGCGCCTCGGCAACCAGATCGCGATGATTGCCGACAAAATCGACCGCGCCCCGGCCATGCCGGACGTCGACTATATTTTCCAGGGCCTGGAACAGCGCTTCGACGTGCTGTCGGGCATGATGGAACGCCGGCAAGGTGATGCCATCGAACAGGGCAACATGCTGTTTCGCGACCTCGAGCGGCGGCTGGACGAGGTTGCCGACCGCCTGGACCAGCGCCAGCCGCAAGCCGACAGTGCCGAAATCATGGACGCTATCGACGCCCGCTTCACCGCGCTTGCCAAGCGCATGGAGACGCGTGTTCCCGATCCTGCCAACGAGGCGGCGATCCGCGGCCTGGAAAGCCGGCTCGAAGACATTTCAAGCCGGCTGGAATCGTCGGCCGCGCAGGTCGCCGGCATCGATCCGGCACTGATCCGCAGTCTCGAGGCTCAGGTCTCCGGCCTGTCGGCGCATCTGTCGAAGCCCGGCACGCCGCTGCCGGAATTCGAGGACATCAGCCCGCGCCTCAACGAAATCGAGAAGTCGCTGGCCGGAACCCGCGAGTCCATCATGGGCGCGGCACGCGAGGCGGCCGAGAGCGCCGTGCGCTCGCTGGCCGATTCCAATGCCAACACCGCGGCCGTCACCGGCCTCGCCCAGGATCTGAAGACGCTGGAAGCGCTGACACGCCGTTCGGACGAGCGCAATTCGCGGACATTCGAGGCCATTCACGACACGCTGCTCAAGATCGTCGATCGCCTGGGCTCGCTGGAAACCAGCGAACCGGCCGAGGCGGTGAGCGAACTCCTGGATACGCCGGCCGAGCCGGCGCGGCGGGCGCGCGCTGCCCGTGCCTCCAAGATCGCAGTGCAGGACGCGCCGTCGATGGATATCGACCAGCCGCTGCCCCTGACCGGAGACATGGCCGACCTCGACGGCCGCGCCGCCGCGATCATGCGCAACGAGCCCGATATGCGCGCCGAACCTGACATGCGCAGCGAGCCGGTACGCCGCTCGCCGGCCGAGGCTGCCGCGGCCGCCGCGCAGGCGGCGCTCGGTTCCGATGCGATTGCCGAGAAAGGCGAAGGCACGGCCAAGAAATCGCTGTTCGGCGGATTGGCGCGCGCCTTCAGGGGCAAGAAGCAGGCTGACATGCCGCCGCTTGCCGGTTCGGCGCCCGATGCCGACATGCCGAGCGTCGATCTCGATGAACCGCTCGACCCCAAGTTCGCCAACCGGCCGCTGGAGCCAGGCTCCGGCGCGCCCGACCTCAACGCCATCATGAAGCGGGTGCGCGATGAGCGCGGCCCGCCGGCGCGCCAAAGCACCGGCGATGCGTCGAAATCCGACTTCATCGCCGCGGCCCGGCGCGCGGCGCAGGCCGCTGCCGCCGAGGCCGACGCCCTGAAACGCCAGTCCACCATGAAGGGTCCGGTGAAAGCGCTGCGGATCGGCGACCTGCTCAAGGCACGGCGCAAGCCGATCCTGATGGGAGCGATCGCGATCATGCTGGCGCTTGCCGGCCTGCAACTGGGCAAGGCCTTCTTCGCCGACCCGGTCGAGGTCGCCAGCAACGATGCCGCGCCGATTGTCGCATCGCCGCCGGTCGAGACCGCCTCGGTCAACGCTCCCAGCCAACCCAAGGTAGACACGCAGGCAACCGTGCAGGATGCATCGGCCCGGATGGTCAGGCAGGCGGAGCCATCGCAGCCGCCCGCCAAGGATGACGCGCCGATCGAGGCTGCTTCGACAAGTTCTGTTGGCCCTGACGTGCCGCCCGTCGAACCCGCGCCCGCGCCGATGGCTTTGGCCGATCCGGCCCCGGCGCCAGACGCAACATTGCCGACGACCGCCACTGCGGAACCGGCGGCTGACGCGCAACCTGCGGCCGCTGTCGTGGCGCCATCGGCATCGGATACGACCGGCGCCGTTCCGCCCGCTGACACCGCGGCAACGCCTGTCGTCGCCAAGATCGACGTTCCGGCCGATGCCGGCCCGCAAGCCTTGCGCGACGCGGCCGCCGGCGGCGACGCCAAGGCGCTGTTCGAGCTCGGTTCGCGCTACGCCGAATCGCGCGGCGTCAAAGAAGACATGGCGGCAGCGGCCAAATGGTACGAAAAGTCGGCCGAACTCGGCTTCGCGCCGGCCGAGTACCGCATCGGCAATTTCTACGAAAAGGGCATCGGCGTCACGCGCGACATCAAGAAGGCAAAGACCTTCTACCAGCTCGCCGCCGCGCAAGGTAACGCCAGCGCCATGCACAACCTCGCCGTGCTGTTTGCCATGGCCGCGGACGGCGTGACCGACAATGAATCTGCCGCGCACTGGTTCCAGGCGGCTGCCGATGTCGGCGTCAAGGACAGCCAGTTCAATCTCGGCATCCTGGCGGCCAAGGGCGTCGGTATGAAGCAGAGCCTGGAGGAATCCTACAAATGGTTCGCACTGGTCGCCAAGACCGGCGACAAGGATGCGGAGGCCAAGCGCGACGAGGTCGCCAGTGCGCTGCGGCCCGAACAGCTCGAGCGGGCGCGCGCCGCCACCGAACTGTGGAAGCCGAAGCCGCTCGACCCGGCGTCCAACTCGGCCGACATTCCTGAATCCTGGCAGGAAGGCACGCCGCAGACGACCGCCAGCGTCGACATGAAGAAGGCGGTCAAGAACATCCAGCTCATCCTCAACAAAAACGGCTACGATGCCGGCGGCGCCGATGGCGTGATGGGCGGCAAGACCAAGACCGCGATCATGGCTTTCCAGACCGACAACAAGATGCAGGCGACCGGCGAAATCGACGAAAAGCTGGTGAAGGCGCTGCTGGCGCACAAATAACGGCAGATGCGTCGCTAACGCGACGCCCTTGCCACACATTTGCCTGTTAACTGATTGAGATGTTTTTTGTTTCGGCAGGGCGGCGGGGTTTGACCCGACTGCCCCGTCGGCGCAAGGAAAAATTGGCTTTTCGGTGCGACAATGCCCGCGAATGGCTGCAATCGCCGACAGGCAAACTGATCGAGACTGACGGGTGGGCATCTATCTCCCGATCGCGGAAATTTCCGTCAACGTCTTCGTCCTGCTGGCGATGGGCGCGGCGGTGGGTTTCTTGTCGGGCATGTTCGGGGTCGGCGGCGGTTTTCTGATCACGCCGCTCCTGATCTTCTACAACATCCCGCCGGCCATCGCGGTCGCTACCGGCGCCAACCAGGTCATCGCCTCCTCCTTCTCCGGCGCGCTGTCGCACATGAAGCGCGGCACGCTCGACTTCAAGCTCGGCGGGGTGCTGCTGGCCGGCGGCATTGTCGGCTCGACCGGCGGTATCTTCGTCTTTGCCTTCCTGCGTCGGCTCGGCCAGCTCGATTTATTCATTTCGCTGCTCTACGTCGTGCTGCTCGGCACGGTCGGCGGACTGATGCTGGTCGAAAGCGTCAATGCGCTGCGCGCCACGCGCAGCGGCGCTGCGCCGGTGTTGAAGAAGTCCGGCCAGCACAACTGGATCCACCGGCTGCCGCTGAAGATGCGCTTCAGGGCCTCCAAACTGTTCGTCAGTGTCATTCCGGTGCTGGGGCTCGGCGCGGGTATCGGCTTCCTGTCGTCGATCATGGGTGTCGGCGGCGGCTTCATCATGGTGCCGGCGCTGATCTACCTCCTGAAAGTGCCGACCAACGTCGTCATCGGCACTTCGCTGTTCCAGATCATCTTCACCTCGGCCTACACCACGCTGGTGCACGCCACCACCAACCAGACGGTCGACGTCATGCTTGCCTTCCTGCTGATGGCGGGCGGCGTCGCCGGTGCGCAATATGGCGCCAAGGCCGGCCAGAAGCTGCGCGGCGAACAGCTCAGGGCGCTGCTGGCGCTGCTGGTGCTGGCGGTCGCGATCCGGCTTGCCATCGATCTCTTCGTCACGCCGCCAAACCTCTATTCGCTGACCGCGGCAGGCCTGAACTGATGCGGGGATGGAGGATTTTTTCGGCCGCCGCTCTGCTTTTCGCCCTCGCCCTGCCGGCGACAGCACAGGCGCCGAACCCGCTGCCGGAAGGCATCCAGATCGGTCTCTCCACCGACGCCGTGTCGATCACCGCCGGTTTTTCCGGCGCCGACCTGACCATTTTCGGTTCGCTGGAAAACCCCGATCCGCTGGTGGCGCGGCAGGGACGCTATGACGTCATCGTCGTGCTGGAAGGGCCGCCGCGCCCTGTGGTGGTGCGCCGCAAGGACCGGGTGCTCGGCGTCTGGGTCAATCTGGAATCCGAGACCTTCGAGAATGTGCCGATGTCCTATTCCGTCGCCACGACGCGGCCGCTGCAAGACATCACCGAACCCAACAGCTACAAGCAGCTGTCGCTCGGCGCCTCCAACCTTTACATGCAGCCGGCCGACGCCACCGACAGCCCGGCGACGATCGAGGAATTCACCACGGCCCTGCGCGAACGCAAGGCGGCGACCGGCCTCTACAGCGAGAATGTCGGTGGCGTGCAATTCCTGTCGCAGAACCTGTTCCGCGCCACGGTGCGGCTGGCGCCGAATGTCCCGGTTGGAACGCATAAAGCCCGCGCGTTCCTGTTCAAGAGCGGCCTGTTCCTCAAGGAAAGCTCGGCCCAGCTCGAAATCCGCAAGTCGGGTTTCGAACAGTCGATCTTCCGCGTCGCGCACGATTATTCCTTTCTCTACGGCGTCTTTGCCGTGTCGCTGGCCATGATCACCGGCTGGCTGGGCAGGCTGATCTTCCGCAAGGATTGACGCCCAGAAGCCCATTTTCCCGGAAAAACAGGGTTCCCCTTTCCGCGTTTATGCGATAGATCGCCGCCTCCCAACCCTCGGGCAATTACGGACAATCAATTCGGCAAGCGGTCCGGACATCCGGATGACAGTGCTTTTCAGCGCTGGCCACCGCGACCCAATGACAGGAGGCTGCAATGCATCAGGCATTTGGCGGCATCGATTTCGGCACGTCCAATTCTACGGTGGGCGTAATCCGGAACGGCCAGGCACGACTGGTGGCGCTGGAAGCGGAACAGCCGACATTGCCAAGTGCGGTGTTCTTCAACTTCGAGGACGGCCACACCTATTTCGGCCGCCGCGCCATCGCCGACTACACCGACGCCATTGAAGGGCGGCTGATGCGGTCGCTGAAGAGCGTGCTCGGCAGTTCGCTGGCGCATGAGAAGACGCGCATCAAGGCGCGCCAGATCGGCTTCATCGACATTGTCGGCATGTTCGTCAGCCATCTCAAGACGCGGCTCGAGGAAGATGCCGGCGCTCCCGTGGAGAGCGTCGTACTCGGCCGGCCCGTGCAGTTCGTCGACGATGATGCGGAAGCCGATGCCAAGGCGCAGGGCGAGCTTGAAAAGGCAACGCGCGCGCAAGGCTTCAAGCACATCGCCTTCCAGTTCGAACCGATCGCCGCTGCACTCGATTACGAACAGGGTGTGGCACGTGAGGAGCTGGCGCTGATCGTCGACATGGGTGGCGGCACGTCCGACTTCTCGATCGTGCGGGTTTCGCCCCAGCGCGCCCGCTCAAGCGATCGCAAGGACGATATTTTGGCCAATCGCGGCATCCACATCGGCGGCACCGACTTCGACCGGCTGCTCAGCATCGCCCATGTCATGCCCAAGCTCGGCTATCTCTCACCGACGAAAGACGGCAAGCGCAATCTGCCGGCGAGCTACTTTATCGATCTGGCCACGTGGCAGCGCATCAACCTTGTCTACACCGCTAAGGCGATGACGGACCTCAGGCAGATCCGCTTCGAGGCCAAGCGTGCCGACCTGGTCGAGCGCTTCATCCACATTGTCGAGCATCGCTACGGCCATGCGCTCGCCGGGCTGGTCGAACGAGCGAAGATCGCGCTGACGGATCAGGCTTCGGCTGATGTGACGGTGGCGCTGCCCGACGTGCATTTTGCCGCCGAAATCACGCGGACAGGCCTGGAAGAGACTGTCGCCGCCGACATCGAACGGGTGTCCGCGACGGTGCGGCTGACGATCACTGACGCAGGCGTGAAAGCGTCCGACATCACCGCCGTGTTCCTCACCGGCGGCTCGACCGCGATCCCGCTGGCGAGGCGAGAAATCCTGTCGCTGGTGCCGCAAGCCGCTGTCATCGAGGGCGACATGTTCGGCTCGGTCGGGCTTGGCCTGGCGCTGGATGCAAAGCGGAAGTTCGGCTAGCCCCCTCACGCATGGTCTGCAGAGGCGCTGAGATGCGCTTTGAGCGCCATCTGCGCCAGGCTCGCCTGGCGATCGCGATGGGTGATCATGGCGAAGTCGCGCTTCGGCAGTTCGAGCGGCACCGACCGGAGGCTGCCCTCGGCCACGGCGCGCCCGACGACGAGATCGGAAATGATGGTGGCGCCGGCGCCGGCCTCGACCGCCTGGCGAACCGCCTCGTTGCTTGGCAGCACCAAAAATATCTGCAGATCGGCGAGCGAAATCCCTTCGCGGCGGGCCAGATCCTCCAGCACCTCGCGCGTGCCCGAACCGCCCTCGCGAATTATCCAGCGCAGCCCCCTGATGTCGGGGCGGCCCGGCGCGATTTCGACGATCTCGGGATGCGAGGCGGCGACAACCAGCATCAGTCTGTCGACGTCAACCTTGGTGCGGCGCAGGATATCGGACTCGGTGCGCCCCTCGACCAGGCCGAGATCGGCAGTGCCGTCCAGCACATTGGCCTCCACCTGCCTGGTGTTGCCGATGGTGACGCTTAAGCGCACCGCCGGGTAGGCCTCATGGAAGGACGCCAGCCGGCGCGGCAGCCAGTAGCTGGCGATGGTCAGGCTGGCGGCGATCGACAGGCTGCCGGCGACGGTCTGCGAGACATGTTCCAGCACGTTGCGGGCGGCGGCCGCGCGCTCCAGCACCGCCTTGGCCTCAGGCAGGAAGCGGTGGCCGGTTTGCGCCAGCTCAATGTTGCGGCCGACCCGGTTGAACAGATGAACGCCGTGCTGCTCCTCGAGCGCACGGATGGCCGCCGACGCAGCCGACTGGGAGATGCCCAAAAGCTCTGCCGCCTTGGTCATGTGGCCGCGTTCGGCGACGGCGATGAAAATGCGCAACTGATCCAGGGTCATGCGCGCATTAAGAACCAATTTCGATCGAATTTACAAGAACAACTGATTAGACAGATCGATAGCTTTATTCTACTTTTTCGACCGAAGTTAGAAGAAATTCGCCAACAGATCGCAGCCAACAAAATGATCGGGCGGTTCAGATCCCTGCTTGCGCATTGGACCCGTGGCCTCAGGCGGCGGCTGGCTGGCGACCGCTATCACCCTGAAGAACACTATATGCGCGGCCCCGGACCGAAGACGCGGGCCAAATTCTCAGGCAGCAAAAGCACGCCGGGTCCATGAGCCACGGAGCGCCGCGCGGGGCCAATTCCGCACCGTCGCAACGGCCGCTTGCCGATACGCGCGCGCCGGATGAAGGCGACGGCGTCGACACCTCGCCCGATGTCTCCGACAGCATCGCCAAGACCACCTGCTATATGTGCGCCTGCCGTTGCGGCATCGACGTCCACATCAAGGACGGCAAGGTGCGCTACATCAACGGCAACAAGGACCATCCGGTCAATCGCGGCGTGATCTGCGGCAAGGGCAGCTCCGGCATTATGCAGCATTACAGCCCGGCGCGGCTGAAGAAGCCGCTGCTGCGCAGCGGTCCGCGCGGCTCCGGCGAATTCCGCGAGATCGAGTGGGAAGAAGCCTTTGCGATTGCGACGGAACGACTTTCCAACATACGCCGCACCGATCCGAAAAAGCTCGCCTTCTTCACCGGGCGCGACCAGTCGCAGTCGCTGACCGGCTGGTGGGCGAGCCAGTTCGGCACGCCGAACTTCGCTGCCCATGGCGGCTTCTGCTCGGTCAATATGGCGGCGGGCGGGCTCTACACGATCGGCGGTTCGTTCTGGGAGTTCGGTGAGCCGGACTGGGACAACACCAAATACTTCATGCTGTTCGGCGTCGCCGAGGACCATGATTCCAACCCGATCAAGATCGGGCTCGGCAAGCTCAAGGCGCGCGGTGCCAAGGTGGTGTCGATCAACCCTTGCCGCACCGGCTACAACGCGATCGCCGACGACTGGATCGGCATCAGGCCCGGCACGGACGGCCTCTTCGTCTTCGCCCTCATCCATGAACTGCTCAAAGCCGGTCGCGTCGATCTCGATTATCTGCTGCGCTACACCAACGCTCATGTTCTGGTCATCCAGGAGCCGGGCGGGGCCGATGACGGGCTTTTCCTGCGCGACAGCGACAACAATCCCGTCGCCTGGGACCGGGTGGCGAAGGCCTCCATCAATGCCGCCGACCCAGATGCAAAGCCGGCGCTGACCGGCAGCTACACCGTCGCCGGCCGCCGCTGTGTGCCGGTGTTCCAGCTCGTCGCCGATCGCTACATGGACGACAGCTACGCGCCTGACGCAGTCGCGGCGCAGTGCGGCATTCCGGCCGACACCATCCGCCGGATCGCGGCCGAACTCGCGCATGTCGCCTTCGAACAGACGGTAGAACTGCCGGTGGCATGGACCGACTGGGCCGGGCGTCGGCACGACACGATCAAGGGACGGCCGGTGTCGATGCATGCCATGCGGGGCATATCGGCCCATTCGAACGGTTTTCACTCTTGCCGCGCCATCCATCTGCTGCAGGTGCTGCTCGGCACGATCGACGTGCCCGGCGGCTTTCGTTTCAAGCCGCCCTACCCGCGCTCGGCGCCGCCGGGGCCGAAGCCGTGCGGCAAAAGCGTAAAGCCGATGACGCCGCTGGACGGCGTGCCGCTTGGCTTCGTCTGTGGGCCGGATGACCTGCTGGTCGATGAGGCCGGCACGCCGCTTCGCATCGACAAGGCCTATTCCTGGGACGCGCCGCTGGCCGCGCATGGGCTGATGCATACGGTCATCCGCAATGCCTGGGCCAGCGACCCTTACCCGATCGACACGCTGATGATGTACATGTCGAACATGGCGTGGAATTCCTCGATGAACACCGTCGAGACCATTGCCATGCTGACCGACCATGACGAGGCGGGCAACTACAAGATCCCCTTCATAATCTATTCCGACGCCTATTATTCGGAGACCGTGCCGTTCGCCGACCTGGTGCTGCCCGACACCACCTATCTCGAACGGCATGATTGCATCAGCCTACTCGACCGGCCGATAAGCCATGCCGATGGACCGGGCGACGCCATCCGCCATCCCGTGGTCGAGCCCGACCGCGATGTCAGGCCGTTCCAGTCGGTGCTGATCGAACTCGGCGCGCGCCTCGGCCTGCCCTGCTTCGTCAACGACGATGGGTCCGCGAAATACAGCGACTATGCCGACTACATCGTCAATCACGAGCGCACGCCGGGCATCGGCCCACTCGCCGGCTGGCGCGGCAAGGACGGCACGTCTGTCGGCAAGGGCGAAGTCAATCCGGACCAGCTGCAGCGCTACATCGACAATGGCGGCTTCTGGCACCAGGACTTTGCCGCCGACCAGCGCTATTACAAGATGGCCAACCGCTCCTATCTCGACTTCGCGGAGCAGTTGGGGTTCATTCCCAAGGCCGAGCCCATCGTGTTCCAGCTCTATTCCGAGCCGATGCAGCGCTTTCGCCTCGCCGCGCGCGGCCATGGCCGCGTGCAGCCGCCGGAAGCCGAGCGCGGCCGTATCGAGACCTATATGGACCCGCTGCCGTTCTGGTTTACGCCGTTCGAAGAGGCCGCCGTCGATCTCGAAAAATATCCGCTGCACGCGCTCACGCAGCGGCCGATGCACATGTATCATTCCTGGGGTTCGCAGAATGCGTGGCTGCGGCAAATCACCAGTCAGAACCGGCTGTTCGTGCACCACAGAAAAGCGGCTCACCTCGGCCTTGTCGACGACGACTGGGTGTGGATCGAAAGCATCAATGGCCGGGTGAAGGGGCAGATCAAGCTGGTCGACGGCGTCAATCCAGATACGGTGTGGACCTGGAACGCCATCGGCAAGAGGCGCGGCAGCTGGGGGCTGAAGGACGATGCCGCCGAAAGCAATCGCGGCTTCCTGCTCAACCACATTATCGGCGACCAGACCTCGGTCGATGCCAACGGCAAGCGCTATTCGAATTCCGATCCGGTGACCGGACAGGCGGCGTGGTTCGATTTGCGGGTGCGCATCGTCAAATGCGCGGCCGAGGAAGCCGGCTTCACCGAGCCGCAATTCGAGCGTTTCAGCCAACCGCCAAATGTCGCGCCATCGCCCGACATCCTTCGCTACGGCGCCGAATTCCGCGTCAACAGGGAAGCCGTGGAATGACCTGCCTTCCCACCCATACCGACAAGAAGCTCGGCCTTGTCATCGACCTCGACACCTGCGTCGGCTGCCAGGCCTGCGTCACCGCCTGCAAGGAGTGGAACACCGGCGGCCACATGGCGCCGCTGACCGACATTCACCCCTATGGCGGCGATGTCGACGGCGTCTGGTTCAACCGCGTGCACAGCTACGAGCACACGACGGAGGCGGGCGGGCGCACCGTCAACTTCCCGCGCTCCTGCCTGCATTGCGAGACGCCGGCCTGCGTCACCGTCTGCCCGACCGGCGCCTCCTACAAGCGGGCGTCGGACGGCATCGTGCTGATCGACGAAAGCAAATGCATCGGCTGCAAATTGTGCAGCTGGGCCTGTCCCTATGGCGCGCGCGAATTCGACACCGATGTCGGCGTGATGAAGAAATGCACGCTCTGCGTCGACCGCATCTACAACGATAATCTGGCCGAGGAGGACCGCGTGCCGGCCTGCGTTGCCGCCTGCCCGACCAGCGCCCGGCATTTCGGCGATCTCGGCGATCCCGCCTCGGCGGTGTCCCAACTGGTCGCCAGCCGTGGCGGCGTCGACCTGATGCCAGAGATGGGCTACAAGCCGACCAACAAGTACCTGCCGCCGCGTGCCCACACCGAGCGTGCAGCTTCAGTGGCGGCACCGAGGCTCGAGGCGGTCAAGGCCGAAGGCGGTTTCCTCGGTTGGGTCGACCGCATGCTTTCTAACTGACCAATGCATCCAGCCTTTTCCGTCGTCTTCTTCACCACTGCCACCGGCGCCGGCTACGGCCTGCTGGCACTGCTTGGCGTGCTTAGCGGACTGGGGTTCATCCCGGCCGATTTCTGGCTCGGCCTCATCGGCATGGGGCTGGCGCTCGGCCTGATCGCCGCCGGCTTGTTGTCGTCGACCGGCCATCTCGGCCGCCCCGAACGTGCCTGGCGCGCCTTCTCGCAATGGCGCAGTTCCTGGCTGTCGCGCGAAGGCGTGGCTTCGGTCGTGACCTTCATTCCGGCCGGGCTGTTCGGCCTTGGCTGGGTGTTTTTTGGCCGCACCGGCGGCTGGGTGACTGTTGCAGGGCTGCTCGCGGCCATTGGCGCGGTCGTCACCGTCTGCACAACCGGCATGATCTATGCGTCGCTGAAGCCGATCGCGCAGTGGCACAGCCGCTACACACTGCCCGGCTACCTCATCTTCTCAGTGATGACCGGCAGCGTGCTGCTCAATTCGCTGCTGCAGGCATTCGCCATCGGCTCGAACCCCGTCGTGGCCGCCGCCCTGCTGCTGACCTTGCTCGGCTGGGGCTGGAAGGTGGCGACCTGGCGATACAATGATGCGCTGGAGATCGCGACCACCGCCAACACGGCAACCGGGCTTGCCGGCGGCACGGTGCGCTCGCTGGAGTGGCCGCATACCGAAGAAAATTATCTGCTCAAGGAAATGGGCTTTCGTATCGCCCGCAAGCACGGCGCCAAGTTGCGAGGGATCACGCAAGTGCTGGCTTTTGCCTTGCCGGCTCTGTTTCTGCTTGCTGTTCTATTCGCTTTGCCCTGGCCGCTCGCGGCGGTGCCGTCGGTGCTTGCGGCCATTGTCCAGTTCGTCGGCATGCTGGTCGAGCGCTGGCTGTTTTTCGCCGAGGCCAAGCACACCGTTACCCTCTATTACGGGCGGTAGCGCGCCGTCAGGCGGCCCGCGCTTCCGGCGCCGCCGGCAAGTCCTTCAGCAGGATTTCGATAGCGGCATCGACCACCGCTGTCCGTCGGTCGTGCGCATAGAGTCCGTATTGCACGATGAGCGGGTCGGGCACCGATGTCTTCAGCACGCGCATTGAGCCAGTGCGCACCGATTCCGGTGGAAGCAGTCCGACGCCCAGTCCGTTCTCGATCGCCGCCTGCAGGCCGGTGACGCTCTGGCACGACAGAATGATCCTGTGCTCTCGGCCGGCGGCAACCAGCGCCTCGATCATGCGCCTGCGCCAAGGGCAGGTTGCACCGAAGGCGACGAGATCGAACGGCCGTTCCTGATCCAGCACATAGTCCGTAGCGCAGACCCATTGCAGTTCGACATTCCACGTCGTCAAGGCATCGGCTGCGACGACCGATGTCGGGGCAATCATGACATCCAGCGCGTCCTCGCTCCACAGCCGCCCCAGCGCGACACTGTGCTCGACCATGGCGTCGAGGCTGATGTCGGGATAGGTGCGGTGCAGCCGTCCCAGCGCGGCCGAGAGCGCTGCGGTGGTGACTTCCTCGGCGAGGCCGATGCGCACGCCGCCGCCAATGCCGGCCTGCTGCAGCCGCGCCACCGCTTCATCGCCGAGGGCCAGGATGCGGGTCGCATAGCCCAGAAAGAGCTCTCCCTCCGCGGTCGGCACGACGCCGCGGCCGGTGCGCTGGAACAGATGCCGCTGGAGCAGGCCCTCGAGCCGGCGCATCTGCATGCTCAGCGACGATTGGGTTCTGCGGGTCTGTGCGGCGACCCTGCTCAGGCTGCCTTGCCGGCAGACCGCGACATAGGTGCGAAGAAGGTCGAGGCCGATCTGTTCAGATATCATTTTCTGTGAACTCTGATGTCATTGATATCAATCTATAATGATATCGTGCCACGCGCTATCTCCCTCCCACAAGAACAGGCAGGGAAGAAATCATGAAAGCGATCCGTGTTCACCGCCATGGCGGGCCAGAGGTGCTTGCCTATGAGGATGTCGACATTGGCCAGCCCGGGCCGGGCGAGGTCCGCGTGCGCAACCGGGCGGTCGGCCTCAACTTCGTCGACGTCTATTTCCGCACCGGCGAATATGCGCCACCCGCTTTGCCGTTCACGCCGGGCAATGAAGGCGCCGGCGAAATCATCGCGGTCGGCGAAGGCATCAGCGGCTTTGCCCCGGGCGATCGCGTCGCCTATGTCGAGACGCTCGGCGCCTATGCCGAGGAGCGCATCGTGCCGGCGCATTTCGTCGTGCATCTGCCCGACGCCATCGATTTCGAGACGGGTGCGGCAATGATGCTGAAGGGGCTGACGGCGCAATATCTGTTGCGCCGCACGTTCCGCGTCGAGGCCGGCCACACCATCCTGGTGCATGCGGCGGCCGGCGGTGTCGGCCTCATCCTGACGCAATGGGCAAAGCATCTCGGCGCGACCGTCATCGGCACGGTCGGTTCGCCGAAGAAGACCGAACTTGCACTCGCCAATGGCTGCGACCATGTCATCGACTACAGCAGGGAAGATTTTGCCGCGCGGGTGAAAGAGATCACTCGTGGCGAAGGCTGCGACGTCGTCTATGACGGCGTCGGCAAGGCGACCTTCCCGGCCTCGCTCGACTGCCTGCGGCCGTTCGGCACGTTTGTCAGCTTCGGCACGGCGTCGGGATCGATCCCGTCCTTCGACATCATGCTTTTGATGCAGAAAGGATCGCTGTTCGCCACCTGGCAGTTGCTGTTCCATCATCTCGCCAGGCGCGAGGACGTTGTCGCCATGAGCGAGGATCTCTTCAGCGTCGTGCTCGGCGGCGCGGTGAAAATCCCCGTGCACACAAGCATGCCGCTCGCCGAAGTGGCTGAGGCGCATCGCCGGCTCGAGGCGAGGCAGACAACCGGCGCAACAGTTCTGCTGCCGTAGGCTTAGCCCGGCCGCAGCATCGAACCGGAAATGGCGAAGATGCGCTCGGCGCCCAGCATATAGGCCATCAGCGTCTCGCGGCGGAACAGACCGGCATAGGCGCGGTCGAGCACGTTGAGCGAACCGGTATAGGCGCCGAAGGCCGGCATGATCATGCGGCCGCCATCGCCTGCAAAACAGCGCCGCCGCACCGAGCGGCCGCGCTGGACGATGCGCGCACAGGGATGGAGATGGCCTGCGACTTCGCCCTCGGTTCGCACCTTCGACGGCTCGTGGCGGAAGAGCAGCGAGCCGATGGCGAGTTCGCGCACCGTCTCGCCCGGCAGGTCGGCCGGCGCTTCCGGATCATGGTTGCCGGCGACCCAGAACCAGTCGCGGCCGGCCATCAGCGCCTCCAGCCGTTCGCGGAAGGATTGATGCATCCGCTCGGCGCCACCGCCATCGTGAAAGGAGTCGCCCAGGCTGATGACGATCGAAGGCTGATAGTCCGCGATCACCGCCTGCAGCCGCAACAAGGTGGCGCCGGTATCGTAAGGCGGGATCAGGGCGCCGCGCCTGGCGAAGGACGAGCCTTTTTCGAGATGCAGGTCGGAGACCGCGAGCAGCCGCAGATCGGGGAAATAAAGCACGCCGCGGGGATCGCAGACCGCGCGTTCGCCGGCGATGCCGACCATGTCGGCCTCGCCGATCAGTGTTGCGCGCGCCAGCGAAAAATTCATTTCAAGTCAGACCCTCTTGGTCCGGTTTCGCCCTTGGCCCCATGGCCTCTTCAACCAGATCGGCGGCCTCCATGAGCAGAGACTCGTTGGCGCCGCCATTGACCGATTCCCTGCCGATCTCCAGCATCACAGGCAGAGCTAGCGGCGAAATCTGGTCGAGATGCTTATGCATGATTCGACCGCGCACACGCGAGAGCATCTCGGCAAGTCTGCTGACATCGAGCAAGCCGGCCGAGGCATCGGTGCGGGTCGCCTGCAGCAGGATATGGTCAGGTTCGTGGCTGCGCAACACATCGTAAATCAGGTCGGCCGAGACCGTCACCTGGCGGCCGCTCTTCTCCTGCCCCGGGAAACGCTTCTCGATCAGCCCGGCAATGACGGCGCAGGTGCGGAAGGTGCGCTTCAGCATCCAGCTGTCGTTCAGCCAAGCTTCGAGGTCGTCGCCAAGCATGTCCTCGTCGAACAGAGCAGCCAGCGACGGCTTCTTCGCCTTGAACAAGGCCGCCATGTCGTCGAGCGCCCAGACGGCCAGCGAATAGTCGGTGGCGACGAAGCCGAGCGGACGGGCGTTGGCCCGCTCCAGCCGGCGCGTCAAAAGCATGCCGAGCGTCTGGTGCGCCAGCCTGCCCTCGAACGGATAAGCGACCATGTAGTGGCGGTTGCCGCGCGGAAAGGTTTCGACCAGAAGATCGCCCCGCTTGGGCAGCACTGACTTTTCCTTCTGCAGTCTGAGCCAGTCGGCAACCTGCTCGGGCAATGCCTGCCATTTGTGGGGATCGGCCAGCATGCCGCGCACCTGCTCGGCGAGATAGGTCGACAGCGGAAACTTGCCGCCGGCATAGGAGGGCACGATGATGTTGGCGCCGGCGCCGTTGGAGACAACGCATTCGTTCTCGCGGATGCCCTCGAAATGCAGCACCTTGCCGGCGAACAGGAAATTGTCGCCGGGACGCAGCGTCTCGGCGAAATACTCCTCGATCTTGCCCAGCACCGGTCCGCCGCGCCCAACCATGCCGCGGCCCTGCCGGACATAGCGGACGTTGAGCTCCGGCATTTCGACGATGGTGCCGACATTCAGCCGGTATTGTTGCGCGACGCGCGGATTGGAGACGCGCCACAACCCGTCTTTGGTTTTGCGGATGCGGGCGTAGCGCTCATAGTTCTTCAGGGCATAACCGCCGGTGGCGACGAAGTCGACGACACGATCGAAGGTCTGGCGCTCAAGCCCCGCATAGGGGGCCGCGCTGCGCACCTCCTCGAACAGAAGATCGGCGTCGAAAGGCGCGCCACAGGCGACGCCCAGCACATGCTGCGACAGCACGTCGAGCGCGCCATTGATCAGCGGCGGCGTGTCCTGCGCGCCGAGATAGTTGGCGTCGAGGGCCGCACGGCATTCCAGCACTTCGAAGCGGTTGGCCGGAATGAGGATCGCCTTCGACGGCTCGTCCATGCGGTGGTTGGCGCGGCCGATGCGCTGCGCCAGCCGGCTGGCGCCCTTGGGCGCACCGACATGCACGACCAGGTCGACATCGCCCCAGTCGATGCCGAGGTCGAGCGTCGAAGTGGCGACGATGGCGCGCAGCGCATTGTCGGCCATCGCTTTCTCGACACGACGGCGCTGGCCGACATCGAGCGAGCCGTGATGCAGCGCGATCGGCAGCGAATCCTCGTTCGCCCGCCACAGTTCCTGGAACAGCATCTCGGCCTGGCTGCGGGTATTGACGAACAGCAGCGTCATGCGATGTTTCTGGATCGCCTCGTAGATCTCGGGGATGGCATAGCGCGCCGAATGTCCCGACCACGGCACACGCTCGCGCGAATCGAGGATGGAGATGTCGGGCCTGGCGCCGCCGGTGACGGTGATCAGCCCAGCCATCTCGCCGGGTGGATTTTGTCCGACCAGCCAGCGCCGCAATTCATCGGGCTCAGCCACCGTCGCCGACAGGCCGATGGTCTGCAGGCCAGGCACGTAAGCGCGCAGCCGCGCAAGGCCGAGCGCCAGCAGATGGCCGCGCTTCGAAATCACCAACGAATGCAATTCGTCAAGCACGACATAGCGCAGATCCTCCAAGAAGCGCCTGGCATCAGGCGCCGCGATCAGCAGCGCCAGCTGCTCCGGGGTGGTTAGCAGGATATCGGGAGGCGCCAGCTTCTGGCGCTGGCGCTTGTGCGAGGGCGTGTCGCCGGTGCGCGTCTCGATGGTGACGGGAAGCCCTATCTCTTCCACCGGCTTGCCGAGATTGCGCTCGATATCGACCGCCAGCGCCTTGAGCGGCGAAATGTAGAGCGTGTGGATGCCGCGATGGGCCTGACCGGGTTTGCGCCTGGGACGGTTGGCCAGTTCGGTCAGCGACGGCATGAAGCCGGCCAGCGTCTTGCCGGCCCCGGTCGGCGCGATCAGCAGCACCGATTGCCCGGCCTGGGCTCTCGCCAAAAGTTCGATCTGATGGGCGCGCGGCGACCAGCCCTTCTCGCCGAACCATCTGATGAACGGTTCGGGCAAGGCGACACTGGCATTCTGTTCGGCAAGGCGCGGCTGCTCGGTCACGCGAAAGAGGTAGCGCGCGCGCGCGCAAACGCCAAGCAAAATCGGAACAAAAGGTGATCGAAGAGAGCTTTCCTCGCCCCGTTTACGGGGAAAGGATGCCGGCAGATAGGTGCGGCGCAGCGCTGATAATCGAAAGTTCGCGCCGCCCCTCATCCGCCCTTCGGGCACCTTCTCCCCGTATAGTGACGGGGAGGAAGAGGCTAAGACCTCCTGAACCCCGTCGGCCCGCCATAGAGATAGCCGATGCGGTCGATCGCGTCCTTCAGCCCTTCGCGCGATACCAGCATGGTGTGGCCGTTGGCGTGGATCATGTCGCGGGCGTCGGTCATGATGGCGACGTGGCCCTTCCAGAACACCAGGTCGCCGCGCTTCAGCCCGGCATAATCCGGGCCGGGATCGAGCGGTTCGCCAAGGCCTGCCGCCTGCATGTCGGAATCGCGCAGGACATTGCGGCCGGCCATGCGCATGGCCAGCTGCACAAGGCCCGAACAGTCGATGCCGAAGCCGGAGGTGCCGCCCCAGAGATAGGGCGTGCCGAGAAACATCTCGGCCACCGCGACGTAGTCGTGAGCCACGTCGCCAAGCGGGCGCAGATGGCCGGCGATCAGCGCCTCACCGGAGGGCAGCAACGCATAGTACGTGCCGCGCGTTTCGGCAGTGCCGGTCACTGTCACCGTCGAGCCCATCGACAATTGCCCGCTGATCGGGAAGCGCAGATCGGCGCCGGGATAGAGGAAGGTGCGCGGCGCCGCGACAATATGGGTGGGCACATGCTCGCGAGCACCCAACATGGTGGCACCGACATAGCCGACATAGCCGTCGCGTTCGGCCTGGACCCAGGCCCAGCCTTCGGCTTCCTCGAAGACAAGCACATCGTCACCAAACAGCACCTGCGTGTTGACGCCCGCGTCGGGGCGCGGCGCCTTGCGGATATCGGCCACGGAGGCCGCGATGCGCGCCGGACGGCCGGTGACGAAGCGATCGGCCGATACCTCGCCTTTCAGCCTGGCATCGGCGAGGTCGGAACGGAAGGCGTGAAGGCGGGCATCCCTGGCAGTCAAATCATCAATCCAGCTAATGGTAATCGGTCAGATAGGCAATTCGTGAGCCTTGGCGACAATACCATCCCCGAAGCGCTCGACAAAGAGCGCGCCTTCGACGGTGCGCCTGATCAGCACGTTGCGCTTGTCGAGCTCGTCGCGATGGCGCGACACCAGCTTCAGCGCGCCCATCGTATCCAGCGCGCGGGTGATGACCGGCTTGGTGACGTTGAGCCGGGCTGCCAGGCCGCGCACTGTATGCGGCGGCGGGTCAAGATAGATGGTGAACAGGATCGCCGTCTGGCGCATGGTGAGATCGGGCGCGTCATCGCGCACCTGCGACAGCATCACCTGCTGCCACAGTCGCATCGCCTGGCTCGGACGCATCGAAATCGACATCGCCCGAGCATGACGGCAAATTGTTTCGGTTCCGTTTCAGTTTGGAGGCCGTGCGCTATACCTCACGACCTCAGGCATAGCGCCTCGAAATGATCCGCTCCAGCGCACGGATGCCTTGCGCCTCGCCGCCGGCAGGGCCGTAAGGGCGGTCGGACGGATTCCAGGCAAAGATGTCGAAATGCGCCCAGCCCGGCGTCCGCTCGACAAAGCGTTTCAGGAACAGCGCCGCGGTGACCGAACCGGCAAAGCCGTCGGTGGTAACATTGTTGATGTCGGCGATCTTCGAGGCCAGCCTGGCATCGTAGGGCCGCCACAGCGGCATGCGCCACAACGGATCCTCGACGGCAACGGAGGCCGCCACCAATTCGGACGCCAGCGCTTCGTCGCCGGTGTAGAAAGGCGGCAGATCGGGACCGAGCGCGACGCGCGCGGCGCCTGTCAGCGTCGCCATGTCGATCAACAGTTCAGGCTCCTCATCATCGGCCAGCGCCAGTGCATCCGCCAACACCAGCCGCCCTTCGGCATCGGTGTTGCCGATCTCGACGGTGGTGCCCTTGCGGCTGGTCAGCACATCGCCAGGCCGGAACGCATTGCCGGCAATGGAATTCTCAACCGCCGGGATCAGGACGCGCAGCCTTACCTTCAACCCGGCAGCCATGATCATCGAGGCCAGGCCCAGAACATTGGCGGCGCCGCCCATATCCTTCTTCATCAACAGCATGCCCGACGACGGCTTGATGTCGAGACCCCCTGTGTCGAAACAGACGCCCTTGCCGACCAGCGTCACCTTCGGCGCATCGGCCCGTCCCCAAATCATGTCGATCAGGCGCGGCGCGCCGATGGAGGCGCGGCCGACCGCATGAATCATCGGAAAATTCTGCTTGAGCAGATCGTCGCCCTTGATCACCGACACCTCGGCCTTGTGTGTCGCCGCCAAGGCCCGCACGGCCTTTTCCAACTCGTCCGGTCCCATGTCACTGGTCGGCGTATTGACGAGATCGCGCGTCAGGAAGACGCCGTCGGCGATGCGGCGGACACGGCCCGCATCGGCGCCGGACGGCATCGCAAAGCGCAATGCCTTGCCCGGTTTCTTGCCGTATCGGGTGAAGACATAGCCGCCGAGAACCAGGGCTATGGCCGAGAGTTCCGGCTCGGCATGCGCCGAGGCAAGGTACCAGTCGCCTTCCGGCAGGGCTCTCGCCAGCGCACCGATGGCCAGTGCGCCCTCGCCTTCGCCGATGCCGAACAGCGCGCCGGCAAGCGCGCCGTTTTCGCCGGGCACGGCGAGCGTCCTGCCGGCTTCGCCGGAAAAGCCGTTGGCGGCCGCCCAGGTGATCGTGGAAGGCGAAAGCCCCAAGGCCTCCAGGCCATCCCTCGCGACCAGATGGACGGGCAAAGCAGTGTTTAGTGTCTCGACGAGTTCGACGGGCATTCGATGGTCTCCGCGCAGGCTTGCAAGTCGTCCCCAGTCACCTGACAGGGACGTCGAATGATTTCAACCTCTATGCACAGAGGCCAGGCATAGGAAAATGCCAAGCCAATGGCTTCCGGCGGGCGGCGTACCGATCTCAACGGGCCACTTTTTAACTATCCGTTAGGGTTAACAGAATATTTCTGGGGGAATGAAGACGGCCACGCAATGGCCGCGCGCAGGAATGGAGAGCCCCGTGCCGATGCCGACCAACCGCAGGATGAACGTCACGGGCAAACGGTTGGTCACCACGGCGTTGCTGATGGCGCTCGCGGCCGGTGTTGCCGGGTGCGGAACCAGCAAGCTCACGACCGGCTCGATCGGGCGCACCAGCGGCAAACCGCTGGAAACCATGTCGGCCAGCGAGTTGCACAGCGCGACCACGCGGCTCGGCGAATCCTACGCAAAAAATCCCAACGACAAACGGCTGGCGACAAATTTTGCGGCGGCGCTGCAGATGGACGGCGATGCCGACCAGTCGCTTGCCGTGATGCGCAAGCTGGCGATCGCCTACCCCAAGGATCGCGACGTGCTCGCCGCCTATGGCAAGGCGCTCGCCGCCAACGGCCAGTTTGAGTCCGCGCTCGACGCGGTGCGCCGGGCGCAGACCCCGGAATATCCGGACTGGCGGCTGATGTCGGCCGAGGCTGCCATCCTCGACCAGATCGGCCAGAAGGATGAAGCGCGCCAGGATTACCGCAAGGCGCTGGACCTCAAGCCAAACGAGCCTTCGATCCTTTCCAATCTCGGCATGTCCTATGTGCTGGAAGGCGATCTGCGCACCGCCGAGACCTATATGCGCTCGGCCGCCCAGCAACCGAACGCCGACAGCCGGGTGCGCCAGAACCTGGCGCTGGTCGTGGGACTTCAGGGCCGTTTCGACGAGGCCGAGAAGATCGCCTCGCAGGAGCTTTCGCCCGAACAGGCGCAAGCCAATGTGGCCTACCTTCGCCAGATGCTTGCCCAGCAGAACGCCTGGAGCCAGCTCAAGGATCAGGACAAGGGCAAGCCGGCGACCAACTGAGCGCCGAATACACCTCCGCGCGGCGCAAAATCCATTCGCATCAAAGCTGAAAACCGAGAGCCGCATTGCATCAGCAACGCGGCTCTTTCGTATGGCTGCAACGAAGCCTACTGGCTTGAGGAATTGTGCTGGTCGCCGAAGATGCCGCGCTGGCTGACCTGCATGCCGGCCGGTCCAAGAATGATGGCGAACAACACCGGCAGGAAAAACAGGATCATCGGCACGGTGAGCTTCGGCGGCAGGGCGGCGGCCTTCTTCTCGGCCGCATTCATGCGCATATCGCGACTTTCCGAGGCCAGCACGCGCAATGCGTGCGCCACGGGCGTGCCGTAGCGCTCGGCCTGGACCAGCGCCTGGGACACCGACTTCACCGATTCCAGACCGGTACGAGCCGCGAGGTTTTCATAAGCCTGCTTGCGCTCCTGCAGATAAGAGAGTTCGGCATTGGTCAGCACGAACTCCTCCGCCAACGCCACCGACTGCGAGCCGATCTCATCGGCGACCCTGCGCATTGCAGCCTCTACCGACATGCCCGACTCGACGCAGATCAGCATCAGGTCGAGCGCATCCGGCCACGCCTGCTGGATCGACTGCTTGCGCTTGGCGGCACGGTTGTTGACGTAAAGGATCGGCGCGTAGAAACCGGCATAGGCGACAAGGATGCAGACGAACACCTTCACGAAAGCCGGCCGGTCCGGCAGCCCGCCGAGCACGAACAGATAGATCGCCGCCAGCGCGAAACCGACAAAGGGCAGGACCAGGCGGAAAAACAGGAAGCGCGTCAGGGGGTTCTGGCCACGAAAGCCCGCCACTTTGAGCTTCTGCAGCGTGCCTTCATCGGCCAGCGCACGCCGCAGGTCCAGCCTGTCGACGATGTTACGCATGCCGATAGACTGTTCCTCGCGCAGGCCCTTGCGGCGGCGATCGGCTTCGTTGGCCAGCCGCGCGCGCTGCTTGGCGCGCAGTTCGTCCCGCTCCAGCGCCACCGATTTCATGCGTGCCTTGAGCTGATTGCCACCCAGGGCCGGCAGCAGCGTGAAGACGGTCGCGAACACCGCGATGCCGACCAGCAATGCGATCAGGAAGGCAGGATCGGTCAGCGATTTGACGACTTGGTCTGTCATTCGTTTTCAGTCTTTTCGTTCGAGCTTTCCGAAGTCGGGCCTAAACCTCAAAGTTCATCATCTTGCGCATCACCAGAATGCCGATCGACATCCAGACGCCGGAACAGCCGAGGATCAGATTGCCGGTGCTGGTGGTGAACAACGGCATGATGTAATTCGGGCTCGACAGGTAGACGAGAAGGGCGACGACAAAAGGCAGCGCGCCGATGATGACGGCCGAGGCCTTCGCTTCCATCGACAGCGCCTGGACCTTGGCCTTCATCTTCTTGCGATCGCGAAGCACGCGCGAAAGGTTGCCCAGCGCCTCGGAGAGATTGCCGCCGGCCTGCGACTGGATCTGGATGACGATGCCGAAGAAGCTTGCCTCGCTGCATGGCATGGTTTCGGCCATGCGCAAGGTGGCATCGGGGATGGACATGCCAACCTGCTGTGAATCGACGATGCGGCGGAACTCGGTCTTGACCGGCTCCGGCGATTCATTGGCGATCAGGCGAATGGCGTCGTTGAGCGGCAGGCCGGACTTGACGGCGCGCACTATGATATCGAGGGCGTTGGGAAATTCGTTGAGGAACGCCTTGACCCGGCGCGCGCGGCGAAGCGAGACGAACCAGCGGGGCAGGCCGAGCGCGCCGGCCAGCAGCGCGCCTGGCAAGACCAGCAGCGGCGCGCCGGCGAAATAGGCAAGCGCCGTCAGCGCGATGCCGCAAAAGAGGGAGTAGAGATAGAAACGCTCAATCGAGACCTGCATGCCGGCCTGACGGAGCTGGGCCTTCAGCGGCGGCTTCTTGACAACGCGTTCGGTGGTCTTCTGCTTTTCGTCGAGCTGTTTCAATGAATCCTGGACGGATTTGCGCCGCTTGGCCGCCTCCGCGACACGGTCGCGTGAAGCCTTGACGACCGAACGATCGGTCTCGGCGGCTTTGATCGTCTCGAGCCGCTTGCCGGCCTGCTTCTCGTTGCTCATCTGGGTGAACAGGAAGGCATAGGCGACCGCGCCGGCGCTGAAGCCGGCGAGCACGATGAACGCCAGTACGGTGGTGTCAATTCCGAACATCAACCTTGGTCCCCACGCCTCCAGATGTGTCAGTCAGCGCGTTTCTCCATCGATTCCAGCGCATTGGCGAGGCGCTGTTCCTCGCCGTAGTAGCGGGCACGATCCCAAAAATGCGGACGGCCAATGCCGGTCGACACATGCTCGCCCAGCAGCCTGCCGTTCGAGTCCTCGCCCTTGATGTTATAGAGCACGAGATCCTGCGTGATGATGACGTCGCCTTCCATGCCGATCACCTCGGTGATGTGGGTGATGCGGCGCGACCCGTCGCGAAGGCGTGCTGCCTGGATGATGACATCGATGGAGCCGACGACGATTTCGCGCACGGTCTTCTGCGGCAGTGAATAGCCGCCCATGGCAATCATCGATTCGATACGGTTCAGACATTCGCGCGGACTGTTGGAGTGGATCGTTCCCATCGAACCGTCATGGCCGGTGTTCATCGCCTGCAGCAGGTCAAAAACCTCCGGTCCGCGCACTTCGCCGACGATGATGCGTTCGGGCCGCATGCGCAGGCAGTTCTTGACCAGGTCGCGCATGGTCACCTCGCCTTCACCCTCGAGATTGGGCGGGCGGGTTTCGAGACGCACCACATGCGGCTGCTGCAGTTGCAGCTCGGCCGAGTCCTCGCAGGTGATGACGCGTTCCTCGCGGTCGATATAGTTGGTCAGGCAGTTGAGCAGCGTCGTTTTGCCGGAGCCGGTACCGCCGGAGATGACGATGTTGCAGCGGACGCGGCCGATGATCTTGAGGATCTCGGCGCCCTGCGGCGAGATGGCGCCGAACTTGACCAGCTGATCGAGCGTCAGCTTGTCCTTCTTGAACTTGCGGATGGTGAGCGCTGTGCCGTCGATGGACAGCGGCGGGGCGATGACGTTGACGCGGGAACCGTCGGGTAGGCGGGCGTCGCAGATCGGGCTCGATTCGTCGACGCGGCGGCCAACCTGGCTGACGATGCGCTGGCAGATGTTGAGCAGTTGCTGATTGTCGCGGAAGCGGATGCCGGTCTGTTCGACCTTGCCGTTGACTTCGATGTAGACGTTCTTGGAGCCGTTGACCATGATATCGGCGATATCGTCGCGGGCAAGCAACGGCTCCAGCGGGCCGTAGCCCAGCACGTCGTTGCAGATGTCTTCGAGCAGCTCTTCCTGCTCGGCAATCGACATTGCGAAATTTTTGATGGCGATGATGTCGTTGACGATATCGCGGATTTCCTCGCGCGCGCTCTCGGGATCGAGCTTGGCGAGCTGCGACAGGTCGATGGTGTCGATAAGCGCGGAGAAGACCTGACTCTTGGTGTCGTAGTAGGTCTCGCTGCGTTCGCGCTGGACCTTTCTTGCCGGCTCCGGCGCCATCGGCGGTGCCTCAACAGCACGGCGAGCGGGCGGCATTGCCGGCGCAGCAGACGGCGACGCTGCGGCGGGCCGGGAAAGAACGGCCGTGTCCGCGGGCTTTGCAGCCGCCGGCGCCGCGGGTGGCGGTGCTGGCTGACGGAATTCCGGGGTGGACCGGCTGCCGTCGTCGGAGCCTCTTTTACCAAACATGATCGACTACCAATTCCGCTTGAGAAGCGTCATTTCTTGTTACGCGAGAGCTTGCCGAGCAGGCCGCCAAGGCCTGCCTTCTTCTTGGCCTTGATTTCGCTGCGACCGGTCAGCACATGCGCGATTTCATTGATCATCCCGACGACCGGGCTCTTGGCATCCATCTCGCCCAGCATGCGGCCGTTGTTGGAGGCGTTTCCAAACAGCAACGGGTCGAAGGCGATCACCGACATCGGCGTGATGCCGAGCGGCTCGGCGAAGTCGGAAGCTGATATTTCGGGTCGTTTCGGCACCCCGGCCTGATTGATGATGAGCTTCGGCGGCGCATCGTTCGGGCGAAGCCGCGTCAGCATATCGACCATATTCTTGGTGTTGCGCAAATTGGCCAGTTCTGGTGTCGCCGTGATGACGATCTCGTCGGCCTTCATCAGTGTGTTCTTGGTCCAGCCGGTCCAGACATGGGGGACGTCGAGCACCAGCAGCGGCACGCTACGCTGCGCGGTGTCGATGAGTTGTGTGAAGGCCTCGGGATCAAAGTCGTAGACCCGCTCCAGAGTGGAGGGCGCGGCAAGCAACGACAGATGCTCGGCGCATTGGGCAAGCAACCGGTCGAGATAGACCTCGTCGACGCGTTCGGGTGAAAACACGGCCTCGGCTATGCCTTGCGCCGGGTCCTGGTCGAAATTGATGTTGGCCGTCCCGAAAGCCAGGTCGAGATCGGCGACGACCACTTCCGACTTGAACAGTGATGACATCGCCCACGCCACATTGTGGGCGATGGTCGAGGAGCCGACGCCGCCCTTGGCGCCGATGAAGGCAATCGAGCGGCCGATCGGCTCAGCCTCCGGATCGACGAAGATCGACGACACCACGGAGACGACATCGGCCATCGACACCGGCGCGATGACATATTCGGAAATACCGAAGCGGATGAGTTCGCGGTAAAGCCCGACATCGTTGTAGTGGCCGATCACCACGACTTTCGAGGAGGGATCGCAATATTCGGAAAGCTGGGCAAGCTGCTCCAGCAACTGCTTCGGTTCGCTGCGCGACTCCAGCAGGATCAGGTTCGGCGTGGGAGCCGACTGGTAGAATTCGATCGCCGTGGCGATGCCGCCCATATGCACTTTCAGATGCGCCTTCGCCATGCGGCGATCCTCGCCGGCCCGCTCCACCGGATGCGCGACACCTTCGGTCTCGCAAAATGCCTGGATCGAAATACGCGGGACCGGCCGCAGCGCCTGCATCGCGGCAATATCTGATTGCGAGCTGTCGCCGCCGTCTACGGGCGCGTCGTAGGCAAGATTGCTCATCGTCATGTTCTTTCCGTGACTTCTCTTTCCGGTCTCTACGCGGGACTGGCGCTCCTAGTACGTCACTTCCGAATTGCCGAGGAACTCGTCCGAAATACCCCTACCGCGATAGACGTCGATCACCGCACCGCGGTTCTCGGCGTCGATATCGGTCGACTTTCTTGGCCCCAGCAGATCGGCCGGATTGGCGAGCTGCGCGGCGAGGTTGTTCTGAGACGAGCAGCCGTAATCGGCGTAGTGCTTGTTTTCCGAGGTCTCGAACAAGTCCTCGGGCCAGCGCCCGCATTTGTCGGTTTGGGCTCTCACCGAAATATAGGAGACGCGGATAGGCGCCGAGGCTTCCGGGGAAACCGACTGATAGGAGGTCACGACGATCCGGTTTCGCTTGATGCCGCTGGCAACCGCCAGCCTGGCGAAATCGCGCGCCGCGGCGGTCGCTGCCACCTCATTGGCCGAGCCGATGGGGGTTGCGATCGTCAGCGCCGGGGCAGCGCTCTTGTCGTAGCCGTCGAGGAAGCCGAGAAGCGTATCGCGCTGCGAGCCGGTCATGCCGCGATCACCGGCGCCGACCGGAAGGTCGATCTTCTGGTTCTTCTCGGCAATCACGATCGGATGCGTGGTGCGATAGTCATCGGGAATTGCCCCAACGGTGATGCTGTCGCGCTTGGCGCATCCGGAAAGCGAGGCCGCGATCGCGATCGCCAGGATCGGCATTGCCGATCGGCGGATCCGGGCACGACCGGACCGCATTGTTGCGGCGACCGCCATTGCCTTCGATGCTGACTGAGACATGTCCGCTCCCCGCTTACTTGTAGATGAAGCCAACAACGCCGTGGTAGCGGCCGTTGGGCTTGTCGGTCTGCATGGTGCCGTAGACGCGGTTGACGCGGCCAAGGAACATGGCCGGGCCATCGCCGGCAGCATTGAAATTGTCGTCCGGCTTGGCCAGGTCGTTGCGCGCCACCGGCCGCGCCAGATAGGGCGTGATGATGATGACCAGCTCGCTTTCGTTGCGGACGAAATCGCGGCTGCGGAACAGCGTGCCGAGCACCGGGATCTTGGCCAGGCCGGGCAAGCCCGATACGGCCTGGCGGACGTCGTCGCGAACGAGGCCGGCGATCATCATCGAGCCGCCTGACGGCAATTCGACGGTGGTGTCGGCAAGTCGCTTGCGGATCGACAGGAGCGTCGTGCCGGGCAAGCTGCCGAGGCCTTCCAGGGTGGTCGAACCTTCCATGGTCGGCTCAGACACGGACGTCCTGACCTTGAGGCTGATCCGCCCCGCCGACAGCACCACGGGCTGGAACTCCAGGCCGATGCCGTATTCGAGCTTTTCGTTGGTATAGGTTACCGGTGCGGTGCCCGTACGTGCGGTGATAAGATTGAATTCGCCGCCGGCCCTGAACGTTGCCTTCTCGCCCGAAACCGCCGTGAGGGTCGGTTCGGCAAGCGTCTTCATGACGCCGCTTTGCTCCATGGCGTTGATGTAGGCTTGAAGGCCATTGCCTTTCCCGTCACCCAGCAGATTCAGCGCCGAATTCTGCGAAAGCGGTTTGCCCAGCCCGTAGTTGGGCGAGCTCAGCGCACTGTAGGAAATGCCGTCGATGCTGCCTCTGCCGACCATGTTGACGCCGAGCTGTTTCATCACCGAGCGGCTGACTTCGGCCACGGTTACCTTCAGCGTCACCTGGTCGTCGCCGATGATCTGCAGCAGATTGACGATCTTCGAGACCCGTCGTTCGGCATCCGGATTGTCGATGTCGACGCCGCCATTGGCCGAGCCGCCGGCCGCTGTCTGCGAATACTGGCCGGTTGTCGCTTCACCGCCGGACACGAAGATGGTTGCCAGATCGACGGCGCGTTTGGCATCGAGCGGCGTATCCACCGTGCCGGTCAGGACGACGTTGTCGTTCAGCAGTTCAACCTTGATCTCGGCGTTCGGAAGGAAGCGCTTGAGGTAGTCCTCCAATCCGGCGACGTCGCGTTCGACGGCCAGATCCAGGCTGACGATCTGCTCGCCATTGGGACCGAAGACGAAGATGTTGGTTTCGCCCACTGCCTTGCCGAACAGATAGATGCGCCTTGCCGTGCGAGTCACCGCATCGGCGACCGCGGGGTTGGCGACGAGGATGTCGTAGGCATCGCTCGGCAGGTCGATGACCACCGATTTGTTGAGGCCGAGCTTGACCCGTTGCGTGGCCGTCGAAGCGGTAACCCCGGCGCTCTTGCCGGCGGCCTTGGCCTCGAGGAGGCCACTTGCATGGGCTCCGAGGAAAAGCAGGCCGATTGCCGCAGCCATGGTGACCGGCAGTTTAGCGATTAACCTCATTTCCTTGCCCCTACTTCGGAAACTTCGCCCGATTTGATCAACCGTACAGTTCCGCGCCGCCCATTGCCGGAAACGAGGTAGTCGGCTTCATCCGTACCTTTTTCATTGTTGTCGGTGATCGAGCGCAATGCCAGCGTCAGGCGATCGGCCATCTGCTGGGCGACAGTGATGATCTCGGCCTGCTGCGGCGTCAGCTCCAGCGTCGCGGTCTGTCCAACCCTGGTCTTCTTGCCTTCCTCGTCCTCTTGGATGGTCTGGTCGATCGCCAGGACCCGGATGTTCTTAAGGATTGTTTCTGTGGTGAATCCGCTGCCGGCGTTGCCGGTGTCGGATCTGCGGGTCATGATGACGTCGACAAAATCGTTGGGCAGGATAAAGCCGCCTGCCGACGTATCGGCCGAGATCGCAGTGGCGACGGCCCGCATGCCGCTCGGCAGGATCGACGACATGAAGCTCTGCCCCTCGCCGATCAGCTTGGAGCGCCGCAACGGCTCGCCGGTGTACATCGCGACGCGGGCAACTGAGCCTTTCAGCTTCTCCAGCGCGTCGGGTTCGACGGCGCGGGTGATGAAATTTGCGTTGATCCCTTCGGCCGGCCAGGACTCCCAGCTGATGTTGTTCTCAAGCGGACTGCCCATGGCGACGTCGCCGGAAAGCACGAGCACATCTTGCAAGGCGATTGCAGGCGCCTGAGGCGCGTCGACGACGACCTGTTGGGGCGGCGAGACCGCCACCATGTTCTTTGCAACGTAACCTGCACCACCCGCCGCAGCCACCGCCACGCCCAGAATGATCAGTCGGGATGCTGGCATCTGTCCGAACCCTCGCCTTTAGGCAAACCACCTAGCCAGGCCGGACTTTGCAGCGGCAATCGTCAAAACAAGGTTAATATAATGCTTACGATCGTGATTAATTTAAGGTTTACATAAATTGGACACATCCAACGCTGCGACAACAAAAAGGCGGCCAAGCCGCCGGCCAAGCCGCCTCTTTTCATCGATGCCGGAGCGGCAAAGAGGTTCGCTGTATCAGCTCGCCAGCCTTGCCAATGCCCATACCATCAAAGGTGAATCCGGATAGGTCAGCAGCCCGCCAATGCCGAGTGCAATGCCGTAGGGAACGCCAGTCGTGTCGTCGGCGAAATGGCGCAGGAACGGATTGTGGCTGGTATAAGTCGCCAGCGGCGATTTCCGATAGAGAAGGATGGCGAGCGTCAGCAGACCACCAATGAACGTCGAGATGACGAGATACTCGACAAGGTGAGGGCTGAACCCCATCCAGACGGCGGTGCCGGCCAGCAGCTTGGCGTCGCCGCCCCCCATGCCGCCAAGCGCAAACAGACCGAACGTCACGGCCAGCACCATGGCCCCGGCAGCGAAATGCCAGCCATAGGTTGCCCAGTCCATGCCCGTCAACGGCGCAACCAGGGCAAATACCGCCAGCAGCAACACCGGTACGCGATTGGCGATCGTCATCGACAGCATGTCGGAGATCGCGGCAAAGAGCATGCAGAAGGGAAAGACGACGAAGATCAGGGCTTCAAGCATCGGCGCGGCGCCTTGGTCAAATTGTACCGGACTTCAGCCTAGACAGGTTCGATTAACGATTGATGAGGCAGCGATCTCAAATTCACAGGTATCGCCTGCGAATTGCGGATTCAGATCCTGCGCATCGCACAAATGAAACAAGGGCCGCAAACAGCGGCCCTTGTTCCCAAACAACCACTGATCCGTAAGTATTACGGAGCCTTGCCGGTCGAGACGGCGGTGGCGATGTCGTTGAACTTGACGCCCAGGGCGTTGCCGAGCGAACCAGCACCGACCATGATGGCAAGCGCGATGAGAGCGGCGATCAGACCGTATTCGATAGCGGTCGCGCCGGACTCGTCCTTCACGAAACGTGCGATGAGATTAGACATTCGAGAGCTCCTACTCCACGTGTTACAGCACTTCCGTCAACTTCTGTGTGGTGGTTGATCGGATGCTGCCAATCTAGGGAGAAGCTCTTTCAATCGGCTTAATAAACAGCCTTACCGATTCCTTTAGCGCTTCGAACAGCTTGCGTGGTTAACCGTAAACTAAACGCCGGACAGCGGCTCGCCTACCCGTGAAAAGGCCGCGAAAGCTGGAACTTCAGGGCTATCGACAGGACGCTCTTTATATTAGCCAGTGGCAAAATGCCTGCGAATATCCCAGGCCCGGTCATCGGCTTAACCGTTGGTTCACCAATCTCCTTCATGTTCCGTTGAACAAGTTGCCGTGGAGCGCCTCGATGACCGCCATGAAATCGTCATTCCTGCTTGCCGCGCTTCTCGCCGTTCCGGCCTTTGTGCTGCCGGCCAAGGCCGGAGCCGGCATCGAAGTGACGATGAACCAGGCCAAGATCGTCAAACTGACACGCCCAGCCGACACCATCGTGGTCGGCAATCCGGCGATTGCCGACGCATCCGTCCAGGATGCATCGACGATCGTGCTAACGGGCAAGGGGTTCGGCGTCACCAATCTGGTTGTCCTCGACCAGGAGGGCAGCCCAATCATCGACGAGCAGGTGACGGTGGTGCGCCAGGACGCGTCGTCGGTGCGTATCTACAGGCGCGCTTCGGTGCAGACCATGTCCTGCACGCCTTATTGCGAGAGCTCGTTCAAGAGCGAGTCGGAGAAGGCCTCCGAAGCCGAAATGAGCGCCGGCCAGTAAGCGCCCGGGCTGCTCGCTGTTTCATCGAAATGTCGCATCGGTTAGCGGCGGGTTAATGCCTTCCCGCCGAATTTAGCGGTCATCCAAACCGGACCTCAATGGGTTCTCGCTAATGTTGCTGACGGTACCGCATCAGGATCGGCAGGGACGTGACATGGGCGACGTTTTGGACGGGCGTTTGGACGAGGATTCAGGACGCGAGATCGCGAAGGGCAAGGCTGGACGCGTAACGTTTACCCGCGGCTTCCTTGGCGATCGTCGCGGCAGCACGGCGATGGAATTCGCCATGCTGGCGATCCCGTTTGCGCTTCTCGTCTTCGCCATCCTCGAGAGCTGCATTTCATTTGCCGGCCAGGAGGTGATGGCCAACATCACCGACGACGTTGCCCGCCAGGTACGCACCGGCCAGTTGAAGCCGGCCGACCTGACCGGAACCAAGCTCCGGGACCTCATCTGCACCAGACTGGAGATCATGGTCGCCAAGACCTGCCCCGGACTGCTGGTGGATCTGCGCGAATATCCGACCTTTGCCGATGCCGCCACGGCTGGCTTCAAGATCGTCAATGGCGAGATCGTGCTGACGCAAGGCACGAACTCGATGAGCTTAGCCGTGACGCCGGGCCTGGCGGAAACGAAGAATATGCTGCGGGTCTTCTACAAATGGCCGGTCATGACCGATTTCATGGCCAAATCGATGGCCAATCTGAAAGACGGCAACACGCTGCATTTCGCATCGGTGACCTGGCAGAACGAACCGTTCGACGACTGAGAACGCAGCGTCATTTTGGCTTAAAGGGAAACAGGCATGTATCGTGCGGGGGCGCATCAGGGGTTTTCGAGTATCTGGGCAAGAGCGATGCGATTCTGCTCGGATCGCCGCGGCGTCGCGGCCATCGAGTTCGCCTTCATCGTGCCTGTGCTCCTGGTCATGTATTTCGTGACCATGGAGGCCTCGCAGGCCATCGAGACCAGCAAGAAGGTCAGCCGCATCGGCTCCATGGTTGCGGATCTCGTGACGCAGCAGACGTCGGTCACGCAAGCAGACGTCGATGCGATCATGAAGATCGGTACCTCGACCCTGCAGCCCTACAACCGCTCAACGCCGAACATCATCGTCACGGCGATACAGATGACGGACGAGGCCTCGCCCACGGCAAGAGTAGTGTGGTCGCGCAAGGTGGTGAACGGCACCTATTCCGCCGACGCTAAGAAGGACGATCCAACCACGGTGCCCGCTACGCTTAGGATCAGGAACACTTTCCTTATCCGTGTCGAAAGCCAGCTCGGCTACCAGCCCATCATCGCATGGGACGTCGACAATGCGAAACGGGTTGGCTTGACCAGCTCCTTCTTCAGCACCATCAACATGGGCGAGACCTACTATCTCAGGCCGCGCCGGGTTCTGACGCTGCCCTGCAGCAACTGCTGATCCCCGGATCTATTGGCCGCTGCTATCCGACAGCAGGCGCACGATGGCTGTTGCCATCGCATAGTCGCCAGCGGCGGCTGATATGAAGCCGCCGGAATGTTTCGCTTCCACGAAGTCGTACACTTCCGGCGACTGCGATCGGAGATTGGTGAGGAAGACGGTCAGCCGGCGCTTGGCTTCGGGATCGAGATCGCTGCGGACGGCGTGGGGGCCGTATCGCAGTACATCGGAGGTCCAGATGATCTGGAGCGCGGCTTTTGGAATTCCCGCCGCCTCCAGCCGCGCCGCAGTGCCGTCCGGGTCAGTCGGCTGATCGCCAGCGATGGCGGTCCGGTTTTCCGCCGTGGCCCGCTCCCAGCCGAACACGGCATCGGCCTGGCCATCGACCAGCATCGCTTCGGCAGCGGCGGCCGAGCCGGCATGGGTGAGGAATGGCGCATCCTGGCTGATCTTGATGCCATCGGCGGCCAGCCCGGCGAGCGGCAGAAGAGAACCGCCGACATTATCGGAAGGCGCCATGGCGATGCGGTGCGTTTGCATGGCTGCAAGATCGGGAAGCTTGCTGTCGCGCGTCAAAAGCACGGAGCGGATGCCGGTGGCGCCGTCGGCATCGACCGGCGCCACCAGAGGTTCGACGCAGCCGCAGCGCTCCAAGGCGGTGGCGTAGGCGGTCGCCGAATAGACCGCGTACTGAATCCGGGCAGTGGCCTGTGCCTCGATCAGCGCCGCATAGTCATGCGCGACGACAAATTCCACCTTCATGCCAAGCGCCTTGCCGTAGGCGTCTGTCAGCAGGGCCAGACCCGGAACCGTGTTGCCTGAGCCCGGCTCGGCGACGATGCCGATCCGAAACGTCCCGATCTGGTCGCGCCAGTCGGCGTGCGCGGCGTGCGGCAAGGCCAGCAACGCCACGCTGGTCGCCAATGCCCTCCAACCCGGCCCTATGGCGAGATCCGCCCGTGTCATCGTTTCATGCCTCGTACCGCCGTTCCTCGAAGCGCGCCGCGTGTCGCAAGGATGCGTACACCCGCGCCTGCCCGCCGTTGCGACTATTGCGTTGCCGCCTGGTTTCCGATTTGCCAATGCCGCGACGGGACCTTATGTCTGGTCACCCAGACTGGCAATGACGGCACCGATGGCGCGCGCTTTCCTCTTCGTTCTCGATTCTTTCGGCATTGGCGGCGCGGCCGATGCCGAACGCTATGGCGACGCCGGGTCGAACACATTCGGACATATCGCCCAGGCCTGCGCGGAAGGCCGCGCCGATCGCGAAGGCCTGCGCAAGGGACCGCTTCTGGTGCCCAACATGGTTTCACTCGGTCTAGCCCGCGCCGCGCACACTGCGACCGGCTTCCGGTTCGACAGCACGGCCGACGCTGTTTCGGCCTCCGCCTTCCACGGCGCCGCGCAGGAGATTTCGAGCGGCAAGGATACGCCGTCGGGCCACTGGGAAATCGCCGGCCTGCCGGTGCGCTTCGACTGGGGCTATTTCCCCGATACGGTGCCCGCCTTCCCTGCCGAACTGACCGAAGCGATGATCCGCGAAGGCAACGTGCCGGGCATTCTCGGCAATTGCCATGCGCCGGGCACGGAGATCATCGAGCGCTTCGGCGAGGAGCATATCCGCACCGGTAAGCCGATCTGCTACACCTCGGTCGATTCCGTCCTGCAGATAGCAGCGCACGAGGTGCATTTCGGCCTGGAGCGTCTCTACGAGTTCTGCAAGACGGTGCGCCGGCTGGTCGACCCGCTGAAAATCGGACGGGTGATCGCACGGCCCTTCCTTGGCGAAACATCCGCCACCTTCGAGCGCACCTACAACCGCCATGACTACGCCGTGCCGCCGCCCGAGCCGACGCTGCTCGACCGCTTGACCGGGCGCGGCAGCCGGGTGATCGCGGTCGGCAAGATCGGCGACATCTTCGCCCACCGCGGCATCTCGGAAGTGCGCAAGGCGCCCGGCAACATGGCAATGTTCGACAAGGCGCTGGGCGCGATGGACGATGCCGGCGACGGCGACCTGGTGTTCGCCAATTTCGTCGACTTCGACACCGAATTCGGCCACCGTCGCGACGTCGCCGGCTATGCGGCGGCGCTCGAAGCCTTCGACCGCCGGCTGCCCGAGGCGCTGGTGAAACTGAAGCCGGGCGATCTGCTGATCCTCACCGCCGACCACGGCAACGACCCGACATGGCGCGGCACCGACCACACGCGTGAACGCATTCCGGTCATCGGCACCGCACCGGGTCTCACGGGCGGCGACATTGGGCTCAGGACGACCTTCGCCGATATCGGTGAAACCGTGGCCGAACACCTCGCGCTGGGGCAAGGCCGACACGGTACCTCCTTCCATGCGACGATAGGCGGCCATGCCTGAGCTGCCTGAGGTCGAAACGGTCCGGCGTGGCCTTCAGCCGGTTCTGGAAGGCTCGCGCGTCGTGCGCGTCGAGGCACGCCGGCCCGATCTCAGATTTCCGTTTCCGGCGAAATTTGCGCAGCGGCTGACCGGCAAGACCATCACCGCGCTTGGCCGCCGCGCCAAATATCTGACCATGCATCTGGACGGCGGCCCGGTTCTTATCTGCCATCTCGGCATGTCGGGCTCGTTTCGTATCGAAACCGCTGATGACAGCGCGACGCCAGGCACGTTCCATCACGAGCGCTCGAAGGATGCCAAGCACGACCATGTCGTGTTCCACCTCGTATCGCCAGCCGGCGTCCAATCTCGCGTGGTCTTCAACGACCCGCGCCGCTTCGGCTTCATGCTGTTTGCCGAAGGGCTGGCCGACGCGCATCCGATGCTGGCGGGGCTGGGCGTTGAGCCGACCGGCAACGCGCTGGACGGCGCCCTGCTCGCCTCGCTGCTGAAGGGCCGCAGATCGCCGTTGAAGGCGGCGCTGCTCGACCAGAAGCTGATCGCCGGACTCGGCAACATTTATGTGTCGGAGGCGCTGTGGCGCGCCGGCCTGTCGCCATTGCGCGAGGCAGGCACTATCGCCGGGACCGGCAAGAAGGCCAAGGAACAGAGCGAACGGCTGGCCGAGGCAATCCGTTCGGTCATCGCCGATGCGATCGCCGCCGGCGGGTCGTCGCTGCGCGACTATGTGCACACAGACGGGTCGCTGGGCTATTTCCAGCATTCCTTCGCGGTCTACGATCGCGAGGGTGAGCCCTGCCCGACGCCCGGCTGCCGCGGCCATATCGAGCGCGTCGTGCAAAGCGGCCGCTCGACCTTCTATTGCCGGACCTGTCAGCGGTGAGCTAGAGCGGCTCACCGTTTCACGGAAACGGCCACCCGTTCTAGCTATTGTTTTGACGCAAATCCGGACGGAAAACCGCTCACACTTTTCCTGGAATTGCTCTAGACCGATCCTTCAATGCCGGAACGAGGAGGCCAGCCCATGAGCTATGAAACCATCATCGCGGAGACGCGCGGCAAGGTCGGCCTGATCACGCTGAACCGGCCCAAGGCGCTCAACGCACTAAATACCCAGGTGCTGGCGGACATATTGGTGGCAGCAAAGGGGTTCGATGCTGATCCGGGCATCGGCGCCATGGTCATCACCGGTTCCGAGAGGGCCTTTGCGGCGGGCGCCGACATCAAGGAAATGCAGACCATCGCCTACGCCGACGCCTATGTGCAGGATCTTTTCGTCGGCTGGGAGGAATTCACACGCACGCGCAAGCCGATGATCGCGGCGGTCGCCGGCTATGCGCTGGGCGGCGGCTGCGAACTGGCGATGATGTGCGATTTCATCATTGCCGCCGACACGGCAAAATTCGGCCAGCCCGAAATAACGCTTGGCGTCATTCCCGGCATGGGCGGATCGCAACGGCTCACTCGCTTGGTCGGCAAGTCGAAGGCCATGGACATGTGCCTGACCGGACGGATGATGGATGCCGCGGAGGCCGAGCGGAGCGGCCTGGCGTCGCGCGTCGTGCCGGCTGGAGAACTGGTCGACGAAGCGCTGAAGGCCGCAGCCAGGATCGCCGAATTTTCGCTGCCCTCGGTGATGATGGCCAAGGAGGCCATCAACCGCGCCTACGAGACGACGCTGGCCGAGGGGTTACGCTTCGAACGCCGGCTGTTTCACTCGCTGTTTGCGCTCGACGACCAGAAGGAAGGCATGGCGGCCTTTGCCGAGAAACGGAAGCCGAATTTCACCAACCGCTAGCGTCAACGCGTTAGAGCATGATGCCGCGACAAACGGTTTCCGTTCGTCCGAGAAAAACGGCTTCACACCTTTCGGCATCAGGCTCTGGCGGCGGAGGCCAAAAAGAAGCCAAAGCGGCGTTGACGTGCCAGGAAAGCTGAACTATAAGCCGCTCCAACCGAGGCGGCCGTTGGCTGCCCGTTTGTTTTTTGCGCCCTGCGGCATCCCGCATGCGCTCACCAGATCAGAAGAGAGGCACCATGGCCAATACCTCCTCGGCCAAAAAGGCAACGCGCAAGATCGCCCGCCGCGCAGCGATCAACAAGAACCGCCGCTCGCGCGTGCGTACCTATGTCCGCCAGGTCGAAGAGGCACTGGCTGCCGGCGACAAGGCAGCCGCGCTGGAAGCCTTCAAGACCGCAGAGCCGGAATTGATGCGCGCCGCGACCAAGGGCGTGATCCACAAGAATACGGCATCGCGCAAGGTGTCGCGTCTGGCACACCGCCTCAAGGTGCTGTCGGCCTGATCGACCGTTCCTGAACTGTCGTTCTTTCAAACCCGGCCGATCGCGCCGGGTTTTTTCGTTTGCCGGCAAGTACTTAAAAAAGAACGCCCGCAAAGCGCGCCCGGCCCGCATTCCAGAGTTCGGAATGCTTTGCCGGCATATACACTCCCACTGATATCCCAATCCGCCGAAACGGCCCACGCCAATAAATTTGACTGTCACAAATTACTGATATTTTTCAATGGCTTGCAGTCGGTGATCCACAGCTTGTTCACATCGCCTGTGGGCGACAGGCGGCAAGTTGGTGTCAAGCGAATTATTTCAGAAAATTTCAAACCGCACAGCCATTTTCATATTCGCGGCAAAAGGGTTTGAATCACAATGGCTTTGTCAAAATCTACGGTTCCAGGACGGGACCCGAACCGTTCATCAGTAGCCAGATTCCTTAAAAATCCGTTAGACGTGGCCTTGCCCTATCCACAGCGATTTCGGTAATGTCGATCTATCGAAAGGGACGGGCCGTTAGCCCATAACCCAGCCTGAATCGGCCAGCTCACAGTGGCAGAATTCATGACGCGGATCAATTCCGCGAACGGGTACGGTTTGTCTGTTCGATGCGGTAGGGGACTGGCGTAATTTGTACATGGCAGGTCGATGGCACACCGGCGTTTTCGCCGGGTGGTGTCGCTTTGCCCGAACATGTCAGACGGACTGGCTTTAAGCAGCCGGGACCGATCCCTTGTTGACGAGGCAACGTCATTCGCCGGCGGCGGTGGTGGTGTTGTAGCGAAGATACGGTCGTCGGAAACATGGGTGCAGGAGGCGCATCCCCGGCGGAAAAAAGGTACAGAAGAACAAGGGACGCACAATCATGCAGAGCGGCATCGAGCGGGAGCTTACGGGCGACCTGCCATTTCCTGGAACATTGGTCGGAGCGCACGACATGGGGGCTTCCAGCGACGCGGAACAGAAGTTCGACCGGGTCAAGGCCCAGTTGAAGGCGCGTCTGGGAACCGAGGTCTATTCGAGCTGGTTCGGGCGGATGAAGGTGGCGGAGGCGTCCCGGGGCATTGTACGCATCTCTGTGCCCACGGCCTTCCTGCGCTCGTGGATCAATGGTCACTATCTCGATCTCATCGCCGACCTGTGGAAGCACGAAGACCCCGAGGTCCTGAAAATCGAGATCGTCGTGCGCACCGCGACCCGTCCGGCCCGCAATGGCGTCGAGCCCGAAGCCGTACCTGCGCGCAAGATGACCAAGCAGACGCAGACCGCACTGGCGGCCGGTACGGCGGGTCCAGGCCGGGTGGAGCGGGCACCCGCCCCTCGCCCCGGCACGCCGATCGAGGCCGAGTTCCGGCACAATGTGCTGGGGTCGCCGCTCGACCCGCGCTACACGTTTGGCTCCTTTATTGAAGGCCCGTCGAACCGGGTGGCCTTCGCTGCCGCCAAAGCCGTGGCGGAATCGCAGTCGAGCGCGGTTCGCTTCAATCCGCTGTTCATCCATGCCACCGTCGGCCTCGGCAAGACCCACCTTTTGCAGGCGATCGCGGCCGAGTCGCTGAAGCAGAATCCGAAATCGCGCGTGGTCTACCTGACGGCCGAATATTTCATGTGGCGCTTCGCCACCGCGATCCGCGACAACAATGCGCTGACGCTGAAGGAACAGCTGCGCGACATCGACCTGTTGATCATCGACGACATGCAGTTCCTGCAGGGCAAGTCGATCCAGCATGAATTCTGCCATCTCATCAATATGCTGCTCGACAGCGCCAAGCAGGTGGTGGTCGCAGCCGACAGGCCGCCGTCGGAACTGGAATCGCTGGAGCCGCGCGTGCGCTCGCGCCTCAATGGCGGTGTCGCGCTGGAAATGTCGGCGCCGGATTTCGCCATGCGCATCGGCATGCTCAAGCTGCGGCTTGCCACAGCCAAGGTCGACGATGCGTCGCTCAATATTTCGGAGGAGATCCTCAACCATGTCGCCCGCACCGTGACCGGCAGCGGGCGTGAACTGGAAGGTGCGTTCAACCAGCTGCTGTTCCGTCAGTCGTTCGAGCCGGCGATCACCATCGACCGCATCGACGAAATCCTCGGCCATATCTATCGCTCGGGCGAGCCGAAGCGGGTGCGCATCGAGGACATCCAGCGCATCGTGGCGCGCCACTACAATGTGTCGAAGACAGAGCTTCTGTCCAACCGGCGCACGCGCACCATCGTCAAGCCACGGCAGGTCGCCATGTACCTGTCGAAGGTGATGACGCCGCGTTCGCTGCCGGAGATCGGCAGGCGTTTCGGCGGTCGCGATCACACCACGGTGCTGCATGCCGTGCGAAAGATCGAGGACCTTTCCGGCGTCGACAACACGCTGGCGCAAGAGCTGGAACTACTCAGGCGGCTGATCAACGACCAGGCCTGAGCGGCGAGGCAAACAGAGCGCGCCGGGTTTAGAGTATTCGGTCGGCGCGCTTTAAATTTCTTGTTTTGATGCATGTCGTTGTCCCAAAACCGCTGCGCACTTTTGGGCGACATAGTCCTTTTTGATGCATGTCGTTGTCCCAAAACCGCTGCGCACTTTTGGGCGACATGCATAGGTTGGCAGCCATTGCCCGCTTTATCCCCAGAAAGCCCGCGTAACCGGCGCGAACCGGTGGCGCGGGCTTGCGTTTAACGGCTTTTTCCTGTCAGTTTGCATAGATTCTGAGCCTGTTCAGACCTTTCGCGGGGCGCCGCCCACTGGTGACCCGTTCATTCATTCAAGCGAGCCTGTTTCGTCATGCGTGTTATCCTGGAACGGTCAAATCTCCTGAAGTCGCTCAACCACGTTCATCGCGTGGTCGAACGGCGCAACACCATACCGATCCTGTCGAACGTGCTGCTCAGCGCCGAGGGCGCCAGCCTTGAAATGAAAGCCACCGACCTCGACCTCGAAGTAACCGAAGCGACACCCGCCAAGGTCGAGCGCGGCGGGGCGACGACGGTTCCGGCGCACCTGCTCTACGACATCGTGCGCAAACTGGCCGACGGCGCCGAGGTGATGCTGAAGACCGACGAGGACGGCAATGCCATGACGGTGACGTCGGGGCGATCGAGCTTTCGCCTGCAATGCCTGCCGCAGTCCGATTTCCCCGAGCTTTCGGCCGGGTCGTTCTCGCACATCTTCCGGCTCGATTCCGTCTCCTTGAGAGGCCTGATCGAGAAGACGCAGTTCGCCATCTCCACCGAAGAGACGCGCTATTATCTCAACGGAATCTACCTGCACACGCATGAGACCGGCGGCAAGCTGAAGCTGCGCTCCGTTGCAACCGACGGCCACCGCCTGGCGCGCGCAGAGATCGACGCCCCGGCGGGTTCCGAAGGCATGCCGGGCATCATCATTCCGCGCAAGACGGTCAGTGAGCTGCAGAAGCTGGTCGATGATCCGGATGTCGCTGTCACCACCGAATTGTCCGACACCAAGATCCGCTTCACCATCGGCAGCGTGGTTTTGACCTCGAAGCTGATCGACGGCACCTTCCCGGACTATCAGCGCGTCATCCCGACCGGCAACGACAAGAAGCTGATCATTGATCGCCAGAGTTTTGCCGCAGCCGTCGATCGCGTCTCGACCATCTCCTCGGAGCGAGGCCGCGCGGTAAAGCTTTCGATTACAGAAGGCCAGGTGACGCTTGCGGTGAACAATCCGGATTCTGGCAGCGCCACCGAGGAACTGGCCGCCGATTACTCGTCCGATCCAATCGAGATCGGCTTCAATGCGAAATATCTGCTCGACGTCGCCGCCCAGCTGACCGGCACGGAAGCGAAATTCATGCTGGCCGATGCCGGTTCGCCGACGCTGATCCACGACATGGCCGACGAAACCGCGCTCTACGTGCTGATGCCGATGCGGGTGTAGCCGCGCTGCGGCAAACCTTCGGCGTGACGGCTGCGGCGACTTCTACAGGCGGATAGCGGTTGCCCCAGCAAAGCCATATAAGTAAGCTTACACTTACGAATTTCCGCAACTATGCGGCGTTGTCGATCGGCTTTTCTCCGGGCGCCGTGGTGTTTTCCGGCGACAATGGCGCCGGCAAGACCAATCTCCTGGAAGCCATCTCCCTGTTGACGCCCGGCCGCGGCCTGCGCCGCGCGCCCTATGCCGACGTGGCCCGCGAAGGCGGCGATGGTGGCTTTGCGCTGCATGCAAGGCTCGACGGACCGGATGGCCAGGTCGAGATCGGCACCGGAATCACCGGGGGCGAAGCCGCCGGCGAAGGCGGCCGCAAGGTGCGCATCAATGGCGCGCCGGCGCGTTCTGCCGATGCCATGCTCGAGTGGCTGCGCGTCGTCTGGCTGACGCCGGCCATGGACGGCCTGTTCCCGGGACCTGCCGCCGACCGCCGGCGTTTCCTCGACCGGCTGGTGCTGGCGATCGATCCCGGCCACGGCCAGCGCGCGCTCGACTATGAGAAGGCGATGCGCGGGCGTAACCGATTGCTTACGGAAGGCTCGCGCGACAGCGCCTGGTTCGATGCCATCGAGATGCAGATGGCCGAGACCGGCGTGGCGATTGCCGCGGCGCGCGCCGAACTGGTGCGCCTGCTCGCCGCCATGATCGACAGGCTGCCCAGCAGCGGGCCGTTTCCGCAGGCCGACATCAGCCTGTTCGGCGACCTGGAAAGCGATGTGGCCTCTTCGCCAGCGGTCGACGTCGAGGAACGCTATCGCGCCGCCCTCGCCGAAGGCCGCGAGCGTGACCGCGCTGCCGGACGCACGTTGGACGGTCCGCACCGTTCGGATCTTCTCGTGCGCCACCGCCCGAAGGCGATGCCGGCCGAACTCTGCTCGACCGGCGAGCAGAAGGCGCTGCTGGTCGGCATCGTGCTGTCGCATGCGAGGCTGACGGGCGAGATGTCGGGGATGACGCCGATCCTGCTGCTCGACGAGATCGCCGCGCATCTCGACGCCGGCCGGCGCGCCGCACTGTTCTCGATCCTGGAAGAGCTGAACTGCCAGGCCTTCATGACCGGAACCGACGCCTCGCTGTTTTCCAGCCTTAGAGGACGCGCGCAATTCCTCACGGTCGACCACGGCACGGTTGGGCCAACCGAAGCCCCCTGACAAGATTTTCCTCTCACTATATGGTCCGGCAATGACCCCTGCCGCCCTCACCGACGAAGAGCTTGAACGTTACGCCCGCCACATCGTGCTGCCTGAGATCGGCGGCGCCGGCCAGCAGAGGCTGAAGCGGGCCCGGGTGCTGGTCATCGGCGCAGGCGGGCTCGGCGCGCCGGTGCTGGAGTATCTTGCTGCCGCCGGCGTCGGCACGCTCGGTATTGTCGACGACGACATCGTCTCGCTGTCCAATTTGCAGCGGCAGGTGATCCATGCCACCGACGCGGTCGGCACCGCAAAGACCGGGAGCGCCAAGGCGGCGATCGCCCGTATCAATCCCCATGTCGCTGTCGAACAGCACGAATTCAGGCTGACGGCCGAGAACGCCGCTGCCCTCATTGCGCGCTACGACATCGTCGTCGACGGCTCCGACAATTTCGAGACGCGCTATGTCGTGGCCGATGCCTGCGCGGCGGAAAAGCGGCCGCTGGTGCACGCCGCCGTCGGCCGCTTCGACGGCTCGGTGACGGTGCTGATGCCGTTCGACACCGGCGCCGACGGCAAACCTAACCCGAGCTATCGCGACCTCTTTCCCGAAGCGCCGCCGGAAGGGCTGGTACCGTCATGCGCCGTGGCCGGCGTTGTCGGCGCGCTGACCGGCGTCATCGGCACGCTGCAGGCGATGGAAGCGATCAAGCTGATCACCGGCATCGGCGAGCCGCTGGTCGGCCGGCTGCTGCTCTACGATGCGCTGTCGGCGCGCTTCGATACGATCCGCTACAAGAGAAGCTGATCGTATGGATCGGTCCATCGGTGTTTTGGTCACGCAGCTTGCCCCCGGCTTCGAGTGCTGGGACGAAGTACTTGGCCTGATCATGCGAGCCTTTGCGCCGATGGACGGCGTCATCGACCCACCTTCCTCGGCCCATCTGCTGAGCACTGAAAGGCTCCGGGACAAGGCCGGCCAGGAGGCGGTGTTCCTGGCGCTGCAGGATGGCCGGATCGCCGGTTGCGTTTTCGCGCTGGAGAGGTCCGCCGATTTCTATGTCGGCAAGCTCGCCGTCGAAGCTGAATTTCAGGGGCAAGGCATCGGCCGGCGGCTGATGCAGGCTGTCGAGGATTTTGCCCGCGGCCGTAACAAGCCAGCCATCGAACTTCAGACACGGATCGAACTTACGGCAAATCACGCGACCTTTGCCCGTCTCGGCTTTCACGAAATCGCGCGCACCGCGCATCAGGGCTATGACCGGCCGACTTCCATCACCATGCGCAAGGAGCTTAAGTGAGCCTCTCCCTCAGCGCGCAGGAACAGGCTGTCGCCTCGGGCCATGACGGGACTGCGATGGCAATGCGCATCGTTGCCGAAAGTGCTGCGCTGCTCGGCGCGCCGCGGCTGATCCCGATCGCCTCGGCGCATATAGACGGCGCGCTCTATCACGGCGATTCCGGCACGCTGTTTGCCGAAAGGCTGGTCGAGAGCGGCGCGCGCGTTGCCGTGCGCTCGACGCTCAATGTCGGCGCACTCGATTTGATGGGCTGCTCGCGCGTGCGCCTCGAAGAGCCGGCGCGCGGCATGGCGCGGCGGATGATGGAGGCCTACCGCAAGCTGGGCTGCGAGCAGAGTTGGACCTGCGCGCCCTATCAGGCCGGCCACAGGCCAGCCCAGGGCACTGACGTCGCCTGGGGTGAATCCAACGCCGTGGTCTTCTGCAATTCGGTGCTCGGCGCGCGCACCAACCGTTATGGCGACTTTTTGGACATTGCTTGCGCCATATCGGGCCGGGCGCCGGATTACGGCCTGCACCGCGTCGAGAACCGGCAGGCGCGGCTGGTGTTCGATGTTTCAGGCCTCTCCGCCTCGTTCCTCGGTTCGGAGATCGCCTGCCCGGTGCTGGGCAGCCTCTATGGCCGCGAGGTGGGCAATGCCGTCGGCGTCGTCACCGGCGTATCCCACCATCCCGGCGAGGACGCGCTGAAAGCTTTCGGCGCGGCGGCAGCATCGTCCGGCGCAGTCGGTCTCTTCCACATTGCCGGCGTCACGCCTGAGGCACCCGACGCTGAGACCATCCTGGCCGGCGGCAGGCCGGAAACGGTGATCCGCGTCACGCCGGAAATGGCCGCGAAGACCCGCGTCGGCCTGTCCACCGCAATCACGCAAACCGCCATCGATGCGGTGGCGATCGGCAGTCCGCATTTGTCTTCGGCCGAATTCGATGCGCTGGAGCGGTTGATCGCTGGGCGGCGGCTTAGCGTGCCGATATATGCCTGCACCGGCCGCCATGTGCTCACGACGCTCGAACGGAACGGCCAGCGCAAGACGCTCGAGGCGAGCGGCGTGGTCATCGTCGCCGACACTTGTGTTGTGGTGACGCCGATCCTGCCGAAGCTTGCCGGCGGCGTGCTGATGACCAATTCGGGAAAATTCGCGCAATACGCGCCGGGCAATACCGGTTACGCCGTGCTTTATGGCTCGCTGGCCGACTGCGTCGAAAGCGCCGTCATCGGTAAGCCGTGCTTTACGGATATCGCCGTATGAGCGCCTTGGCCAAAATCCTGGTGGCCGGCAGTGGCGGCGAAGGCGCCGCGCTGGTGCTGACGGCGCCGATCAGCTTCTGGGGCGGCGTCGATCCGAAGAGTGGCCGCATCGCCGATGTCCGCCACCCGCAGCATGGCGAGACCATTGCCGGCCGCGTGCTGTTCCTGCCCGGCACGATCGGCTCGTCCTCGGCGTCGGCCGTGCTGATGGAGCTCGTCCACAATGGTCATGCGCCGGCAGCACTGGTGCTGCACGAGCCGGACGCGATCCTGCTACTCGGACTGATCGTGGCCAAGGAAATGGGCTGGCAGACACCGCTGGCTTTGCGGCTCGGGCGCGATGCGTTCGAGGCCTATCGCGGCAAACATGTGCGGGTTGCAGCGGACGGCGCCATCACTGCTTGAGCGCCCGCCGACTTCAGGTCCGCAGTGGCAGCACGCGGTCTGGCGGACGGTGGCCGTCGACGAAGGCGCGGATGTTGATGATCACCTTCTCGCCCATGTCGATGCGGCCTTCGAGCGTCGCCGAGCCCATATGCGGCAACAGCACCACCTTGTTCTTGGCGGCGAGTTTCAAGAGCTTGTTGTTCAGCGCCGGTTCGTGCTCGTAGACATCGAGGCCGGCGCCGGCGATCTTGCCGTCCTGGATCAGCTTGACCAGAGACTCCTCGTCGATGATGTCGCCGCGCGCGGTGTTCACGATGTAAGCGGTGGGTTGCATCAGCGCTAGCCGCCGCGCCGACAGGAGATGGAAGGTGGCCGGCGTCGACGGGCAATTGACCGAGATGATGTCCATGCGGGCAAGCATCTGATCGAGGCTTTCCCAATAGGTCGCCTCCAGACCTTCCTCGACCGCCGGCAGCACGCGATGGCGGTTGTGGTAGTGGATCGACAGGCCGAAGGCCTTGGCGCGCTTGGCGACCGCGGTGCCGATGCGGCCCATGCCGACAATGCCGAGGCGCTTGCCCCAGATGCGCCGGCCCAGCATCCAGGTCGGCGACCAGCCGACCCATTTCTTGTCGCCGGTCAAGACATTGGCGCCTTCCGCCAATCGCCGCGGCAGCGCCAGCATCAGCGCCATGGTCATGTCGGCCGTATCTTCGGTCAGCACGTTCGGCGTGTTGGTAACGGTGATGCCCTTTTTCGCCGCTGCTTCGACGTCGATCTTGTCGACACCATTGCCGAAATTGGCGATCAGCTTGAGATTGTCGCCGGCCTGGGCAATCAGCGCCGCGTCGATCTGGTCGGTTATGGTCGGCACTAGCACGTCGGCTTCCTTGACCGCCGCGACCAGCTCCGGCTGCGTCATCGGCCTGTCCTCGACATTCAGCCTGGCGTCGAAGAGTTCGCGCATGCGGGTCTCGACCGGATCAGGGAGCTTGCGCGTGATGACGACGAGGGGCCGTTTTTTGCCTGCCATTGTTTCCTCGAACCCGATCTCGTTGAGACCTCTTTAACCAAGACAGGCGAAACTGAATACCGGTCGCGGTGCCTGCCACTCCTGTAACAAGCGGTGCCGCCGAAGACAAAGAAAAAGGGGCGCCATGGCCAAAGGGCAGGCGCCGAAAGGAACGAAAGTGTCTGGTTTCGCGTCGCTTCGCCTGGTCCTCAGCGCAGCGCTTCTCGGCGCTCTCCTGCATTCCCCGCAAGCCGCGGCGCAAGGTGCCGCCGCACCGGTGCAGACGGTGACGCTCGGTCCGAGCGGCCTGCCGCTGCCGCGTTTCGTCAGCCTGAAATCAGCCCGCGTCAACTCGCGCGTCGGCCCGGGCGCCAACTATTCCGTCGACTGGATGTACACAAAGGCCGGGCTGCCGATGGAAATCATCCAGGAATTCGATACGTGGCGGCGCGTGCGCGATGCCGACGGTTCGGAGGGCTGGATCAACCAGTCGCTGCTGTCGGGCCGCCGCACGGCGATCGTCGCCCCCTGGCAGCGCAGCAAGGGTGGCCGAATCAATCTGCTCGACGATGCGGACAAGGACGCCAGCGTCGTCGCCATCATCGAACCGGGCGTGACGGGCACGATCAAAACCTGCGATGGCCAGTGGTGCGAAATGACCTTCGACGGCCACACCGGCTGGATCGCCCAGTCGCAGGTCTGGGGCGCCTATCCCGGCGAGCACGTCAAGAACTGAGATTGCTGGAAGGGCCGGCTAACGGCCGATGCGGCCGAGATGGGTATCCTGGAAGCCGCTCGACAATTTCAAACCGTAGCCGAGAGCACGGTCGACCGCGATGTGGACAATCCAGATCAGCCCGATTGCCGTCGCCATCGAATTGGCCAGGACGTATCCGGCGAGCGCCAGGAAAAGCGGGACAATCAGGATATGCAAAGCATTGTAAGCGACGGCGCCAACGCGCGGCCCGGCGAGATAGCCCAGCATCGACAGGTCAGGCGCCAGGATGAGCAGGGCAAACAGCCACCAGGAAGTACCCGACAGCGCGTAAAGGACGATGCCCACCACTGCGACGGCGGCCCATTCGAGCCGGATCACCAGATCGACCGGTTTCATTGATGTGCTATTCAGGCGCCGCGCTTCGGGCGCAGCCGCACCACGATGTCGACATTGGCGATCTCCATGCCCGCGGGTGGCTCCGGCAGGTTGGAGACGGTCACCGGACCGCTTTCGATGTCGAAGATCCTGTTTTCGCCTTCGATGTAGAAATGATGGTGATCGGAGGTGTTGGTGTCGAAATAGGTCTTCGACCCCTCGACCGCGAGGATGCGCAGCAGGCCGGCCTGGGTGAACTGGTGAAGGGCGTTGTAGACGGTGGCAAGCGAGACCGGCACGCCGGCGGCGATCGCCTCCTCATGCAGTTCCTCGGCCGAAAGGTGGCGGTCGCCTTTGGCAAAAAGCAGATCGGCCAGCGCAATGCGCTGGCGCGTCGGCCTTAGGCCGGCTTCGCGAACCCGCTTGTCCACAGCGACATTTTCCTTCCGGCAGCCCAGATCCATCTATTCGTCCAAGCCCACAGTTCCGCCTCAAGACACCCCCAGAGTGGCGAAAAAACGTCATCGACCGAAACTGGACACCTCTCGACATATATTCTGTTGGCCGAATGCGATCAATAGAGCGACGTGCGTCCAGTTGGACGCACTAAGTGCGCTCTATCACTTTTTTGGCGTCGCATCGTGCTTTCCGGAAATCGAAATCGATTTCCGGGCCGATGCGAGAGCGCGCATTGACCCGGGCAGACGGGCGGGTTAAGCGCAAACGCCGGTTTCCGGCTCGAAATGGATTGTGTTAGGAAACCAACGACAAGGGCGCCCACCGCCCGGGACTATTATGGGGACGAGATTGATGGCGGGTTCGAAATCCAGCTACGGTTATGAGGAATTGCTGGCCTGTGCCCGCGGCGAGCTGTTCGGACCCGGCAACGCCCAGTTGCCCTACCCGCCGATGCTGATGTTCGACCGCATCACCGAGATCAGCGAGACCGGTGGCGCCCACGACAAGGGCTTCATCCGCGCCGAATTCGACATCAAGCCGGACCTGTGGTTCTTCGCCTGCCATTTCATCGGCAATCCGATCATGCCGGGGTGCCTCGGCCTCGACGCCATGTGGCAATTGACGGGGTTCTACCTCGGCTGGCTCGGCGAACCGGGCAAGGGCATGGCGCTGTCGACCGGCGAAGTGAAATTCAAGGGCATGGTGACGCCATCGGTCAAGAAGGTCGAATACGGCATTGATTTCAAGCGCGTCATGCGCGGGCGCCTGGTGCTCGGCATCGCCGATGGCTGGCTTAAGGCCGACGGCGAACCCATATACGCGGCGACAGACCTCAAGGTGGGGCTGTCCAAGCAATCGGCCACCTGACCGGCGCCACTGCAGCAGGGCGTTTCCCGGAACGCGCAATGACGCTGCAGCATTTTGATTTTGCGTATGATCGCCGGCCAAAACCGGCTACGGTTTCGGGATCATCCGCTGGAAGGAGTTGCGAATGAGAAGGGTCGTCGTCACAGGCCTCGGCATCGTATCGTCGATCGGCAACAATGCCAACGAGGTGCAATCCTCGCTCTACGATGCCAAATCCGGCATCAGCTTCTCCGAATCCTTCGCCGAACACGGCTTCCGCTGCCAGGTCTGGGGCGCGCCGACGCTCGACCCGTCGGCCATGATCGACCGTCGCGCCATGCGCTTCCTGAGCCAGGGTGCAGCCTGGAACCATGTCGCCATGGACCAGGCCATCGCCGACGCCGGCCTTGGCGAAAGCGACATCACCAATGAGCGCACCGGCATCGTCATGGGATCGGGCGGTCCGTCCACCCGCACCATCGTCGAGGCGGCCGAGATCACGCTCAAGAACAACAGCCCCAAGCGCATCGGTCCTTTCGCGGTGCCGAAGGCGATGTCGTCAACCGCATCGGCGACGCTCGCCACCTGGTTCAAGATCCACGGCGTCAATTATTCGATCTCGTCGGCGTGCTCGACCTCCGCGCATTGCATCGGCAATGCCTACGAGCTGATCCAATGGGGCAAGCAGGATGTGATGTTTGCCGGCGGCCATGAAGACCTCGACTGGACGATGTCGGACCTGTTCGACGCCATGGGCGCGATGTCGTCGAAGTATAACGACAAGGCGTCAACGGCGTCCCGCGCGTACGACGCCAATCGCGACGGTTTCGTCATCGCCGGCGGCGCGGGCGTCCTCATCCTGGAGGAACTCGAACACGCCAAGGCGCGGGGCGCCAAGATCTATGCCGAGATCGTCGGCTACGGCGCGACGTCGGATGGCTATGACATGGTGGCGCCGTCCGGCGAAGGCGCGGTGCGCTGCATGCGCCAGGCGCTGGCGACGGTGTCTACGCCGGTCGACTACATCAACACCCACGGCACCTCGACGCCGGTCGGCGATTCCCGGGAAATGGCCGCCATCCGCGAGGTGTTCGGCGACAAGATGCCATTCATCACCTCGACCAAGTCGCTGACCGGCCATTCGCTGGGCGCCGCCGGTGTGCAGGAATCGATCTACTCGATCCTGATGATGCAAGGCGGCTTCATCGGCGAAAGCGCCCATATTGAAAACCTCGATCCCGAATTCGAGGGCATGCCGATTGTGCGCAAGCGTATCGACGACGCCAGGATCGACACGGTTTTGTCAAATTCGTTCGGTTTCGGTGGCACCAACGCAACGCTCGTTTTCCAGCGCTATTCCGCATAAGGCCAGCGCTTTTATATAAGGATTGCCGGCCATGGACGGACTGATGAAGGGCAAGCGCGGGCTTGTCATGGGCGTCGCCAACGATCATTCGATCGCCTGGGGCATCGCCAGGAAATTGTCCGAACACGGGGCGGAGCTCGCCTTCACCTATCAGGGCGATGCCTTCGGACGCCGCGTCAAGCCGCTCGCCGAGAAGCTCGGGGCGTCGCTGGTCGTGCCCTGCGACGTCGAGGATAGCGCATCAGTCGCGGCCACCTTCGAGACGCTCGGCAAGGAATGGGGCGGGCTCGACTTCGTCGTCCACGCCATCGGCTTTTCCGACAAGAACGAACTCAAGGGGCTCTACGCCGACACCAGCCGCGACAATTTCGTCCGCACCATGGTGATCTCCTGCTATTCCTTTACCGAGATCGCCAGGCATGCCGCCGCTCTGATGAGCGATGGCGGCGCGATGATCACTCTGACCTATGCCGGCTCCGTCCGCGTCATGCCGAACTACAACGTCATGGGCGTCGCCAAGGCCGGGCTCGAGGCCAGCGTGCGCTATCTCGCCAATGATTACGGCCCGCGCGGCATCAGGGTGAACGGCATATCGGCGGGGCCGGTACGTACGCTGGCCGGCGCAGGGATTTCGGACGCGCGGCACATGTATTCCTACCAGCAGCGCAACTCGCCGCTGCGCCGCACGGTGACCATCGATGAGGTCGGCGGCTCGGCGCTCTATCTTTTGTCCGACCTCTCGTCAGGCGTGACCGGCGAGATCCATTATGTCGATTCCGGCTATCACATCGTGTCCATGCCGACGCTGGATGAATTGAAGCAGACCGACAGCGGACGCGATTAGAGCCTGTTCCATCCCGATGAAATCGGGGCTCTATCTCTTTTGGTTAAGCATGATCTCCGGACAAACGGCTCCCGTTTGTCCGAGAAAAGCTGAGACCACCTTTCGCTATCATGCTCCAGTTCTTCCAGTAAAATTAGATGCATTGGTAGAAACTCATTTTAAGGAGATACCCGCTATAAGTCCTATGGCTAGGGCACTGCGCGTGCTTTAGGATTTGTGAATTCGCGTGTGATCTTTCCGGAAAGTCGAGTTGATTTTTGGGATCATGCAACAGGGACTGAGTAATGCCTGCTGTCAGCAACCCGAAGCGAACACCTGTGTTCCGGCTGCTCACCGTCGCCGCCTCGGGCCTTGGCAGCTTCGTTCTCGGACTCTGGGGTCTCCGGTTCGGTTTAGGTGACGGCTTTGCCGGCATGCAGGCGGGAACCATGGTCGGCATCGCATCGGCTTTGTGCGCGCTGGCCGCCGCCGGTGCTGCACTCTCGTTCTTTGCCGGCGTCGATGAATCGGTGGACTACGTCTTCAACGAAACCCAGTTCGATAAGCTGACCGGGCTTTTGGCGCGGCCGGCCATGGTCGGCAAGATTGCCGACGCGGCGTCGGCGACGATCAAGACCGGCGAGCCTGTGTTCCTCATCGACATCGACATCGACCGCTTCAAGCAGATCAACGACGCGATCGGCTACAGCGATGGCGACGAACTGATCCGCGCCTTCACCAAGCGACTGAGGGCTTGCATGCCTGAAGGCACGGTGATGGGGCGCATCGGCGCCGGCGAGTTCGCCATCCTCGTCTCGGAACATGAGATGCAGGGATCGATGGAAGCCACTGTCGAAACCCTGATCGAGGAGATGCTGAAGCCCTACCAGCTTGATTCCCACCTGCAATCGGTCGGCCTGTCGGTGGGTATCGTGGCGATGCCGAAGGACGGCGTCGATCCGGTCCTCGTCCTGCGCCGCTCCAACCTGGCGCTGCAGAATGCGCGCGCCGGCGGAGTGGGCAACTGGGCGGTCTTCCATTCCGACATGGGCCAGGTCGCCGACTACCGCCACTGGGTCGAATCCGAGCTGCACATTGCCTTCGACCGCGGCGATTTCGACCTCCATTACCAGCCGCAGCTTGATCTCCCGAGCGGCCGCATCGTCGGCTACGAGGCGCTGATCCGCTGGAAACATCCCGAACGGGGCATGATCCCGCCGATGGAGTTCATTCCGATCGCCGAAGAGACCGGCATGATCCACCCGATCGGCAATTGGGTGCTGCACAAGGCCTGCAGCGATGCCCGCCATTTGCCCGAGGACTGCTTTGTTGCCGTCAACATCTCGCCGGTCCAGTTCATGACCAAGGATTTCGTCGGTATCGTGCGCGACACGATGGCCAGCACCGGCATCAAGCCGTCACGGCTGGAGCTCGAACTGACCGAGACGGCGATGATGCAGGACCGCGACCGCGCCGCCATCATCCTGCAGCAACTTGCCGACATGGGCATTTCGGTGGCCGTCGACGATTTCGGCACAGGCTATTCCAATCTGAGCTATCTGATCGACTTCGCTTTCGGCAAGCTGAAGATCGACCGCTCCTTCATCAGCCGCATGGACACCGATTCCAATTCGGGCGCCGTGGTCTCGACCATCGTCGGCCTGTCACGGGCGCTCGGCGTCGGCATTATCGCCGAGGGCGTCGAGACCGAGAACCAGGCGACGCTCTTGAGAGCGGCCGGCTGCGAGATGGTGCAAGGCTATCTGTTCGGCAGGCCGGCGCCGCTCAAGATCAAGCCCGGCGAGATCAGAGCGACCATTCCCGTCCACGAGCCGGCGCGCATCGTCAGCATGCATTGAGGCGGTTCTGTTCCGCGCATGATCGCCTTAGGACGATGTTCTAGCGGCGTGCGGAAAAGACCTTGAACATGCCATCGCGGGCGATTTCGGCATGGCTGGAGAAGACAGCCTTCAGAACCGGCTCATAAGGCAGCTGGCGGTTTGCCACCATGAACAGCCGCCCTCCCGGCTTCAGCGCCTTGCCTGCCGCCTGGATCATGCCGGCGCCGATTTCCGGCTCGGCCGCCCGGCTGCGATGGAAGGGCGGGTTCATGACGATCACGTCATAGCGCCGCTCGACCGGCTCGCTCAGCAGATCGATCCAGAAGAAGCCCGGCTCGAGGCTGGTCACGCCGATATTGCCCTTTGCCGCCTCCAGTGCGTCGAAATCCGCCTCGTAGAGGTCGAGCCCTGTTATGCCGGGCGAACTTGCCGCGACCTCGGCGGCGACATAGCCCCAGCCGGCGCAGAAGTCGGCGACGTTGCCACGCAGGTCTTTGGGCAGGTTGTCGACCAGAAGCTTTGAGCCGGCGTCGATGCGGTCGAAGGAGAACATGCCGGGCGCGGTGCGGAAGCGGCCTTCGATCAACGGCCAGTCGCCTTGCCAATCCTTGATGGACTTCGCAAACGCCTCTGCCTGAGGCGTGCGCGCCAGCCAGAACGCAACGCCATGGTTCTTCGACAGGTGTCCACCCAGAGGCACATTCGCCTTCGAAGGATGGTAGCGCCTTTCGCTGACTATCTCTGGAGCCTGGCCCTGCCGTTCAACGACAACACGGCCCGATTCTCGGCGCGAGATAGCAGCTGCGAGCTTGTCCTCGTTGTCGGCCATGCGCTTGCGCAGGCTGTCGATGCCGTCTTCCTTGCCGCCGGCGACAACGATCAGCCCGCCAAGGGCGACGCGTTCGATCGCCTCGGCAATGCGCATTTCGTTCTGGCCGCGATGGCGGCCAACGAGGACGAGCGCTGCATCGAATGCATCGCCTTCCGGACGCGGCGTCACCGTGTTGCCGGCACGCTCCAGCGCGCGGAAATGCGGCCGGAAGCCCTGCACGAGGTGAAGCGCCGCCTCAAAACCTCCCGGCAGGCGGAAGCCGGGCTCGGCGCCGAGGAACAGCACACGTTCGCCCTTTTGCGGCAGAGGCAGCGCCTCGGCCTCGAAGGGATGGAACAGTGTCTTCAGCGGCTCAGCGGCCATTCTTCGATCTCATGCCTGAAACAAACCGGGTCTTAAACGAAAACGGGCGCGACCTATGCCGCGCCCGTTCAATTTCACTATCAGACCGCTCAGGCGGCGTTTTCTTCGCCTTCGGCCTTCTTGTCGCGGACGATTTCCTTGCCGGTGGCCTGGTCGACGACCTTCATCGACAGGCGGACCTTGCCGCGCTCGTCGAAGCCCATCAGCTTGACCCAGACCTTGTCGCCTTCCTTGACGACGTCCGAGGTCTTGGCGACCCGGTCGTTGGCAAGCTGCGAAATGTGGACGAGGCCGTCACGCGGGCCGAAGAAGTTGACGAAAGCGCCGAAGTCGGCGGTCTTGACGACCGTGCCTTCGTAGATCTCGCCGACTTCCGGCTCGGCGACGATGGTGTGGATCCACTTCTTGGCCGCCTCGATCTCCTTGGCGTTCGACGAAGCGATCTTGACCGTGCCGTCATCCTCGATGTTGATCTTGGCGCCAGTCTTCTCGACGATCTCGCGGATGACCTTGCCGCCGGAGCCGATGACGTCGCGGATCTTGTCGGTCGGGATGTGCATGACCTCGATGCGCGGTGCGAACTCACCGAGTTCCGGGCGGGCGCCGGTCAGAGCATGCGCCATCTCGCCGAGGATATGCTGGCGGCCATCCTTGGCCTGGTCCAGCGCGATCTTCATGATCTCCTCGGTGATGCCCTCGATCTTGATGTCCATCTGCAGCGAGGTGATGCCGTTGGCGGTACCGGCGACCTTGAAGTCCATGTCGCCGAGGTGATCTTCGTCACCCAGGATGTCGGACAGAACCGCGAAGCGCTCGCCTTCCTTGATCAGGCCCATTGCGATACCGGCGACGGGCTTGGCCAGCGGCACGCCGGCATCCATCAGCGCCAGCGAGGTGCCGCAGACGGTGGCCATCGACGACGAGCCGTTGGACTCGGTGATCTCCGAGACAACGCGCAGCGTGTAGGGGAACTGGTCAGCGGAGGGCAGCATCGGTCGGATGGCGCGCCAGGCGAGCTTGCCGTGGCCGATTTCGCGGCGGCCTGGCGAACCCATGCGGCCGGTCTCACCGACGGAGTAGGGAGGGAAGTTGTAGTGAAGGAGGAACTTCTCCTTGTACATGCCGGTCAGCGAATCGACATACTGCTCGTCTTCGCCGGTTCCGAGCGTGGCAACGACCAGCGCCTGGGTCTCGCCGCGGGTAAACAGCGCCGAACCGTGGGTGCGCGGCAAAACGCCGACTTCGGAGACGATCTTGCGGACCGTCTTGAGGTCACGGCCGTCGATGCGCGAGCCGGTGTCGAGGATGTTCCAGCGCACGACCTTGGCCTGGAGTTCCTTGAACACCGAGCCGATCTGCTCGGAGGTGTACTTGGCGTCTTCGCCTTCGGCCGGGGCAAACGCTGCCTTGACCTTGGCCTTGACGGCGTCGACGGCGGCGTAGCGCTTTTGCTTGTCAACATTCTTGTAGGCATTGCTGAGTTCGTCGCCGACGATCTTCAGCATCTCGGCTTCAAGCGCGGAATAATCCGGCGCGGTGAAATCGCGCGGCTCCTTGGCGGCAACTTCGGCCAGCTTGATGATGGCGTCGATGACCGGCTGGAAGCCCTTGTGGCCGAACATGACGGCGCCGAGCATCAGCTCTTCGCCAAGTTCCTTGGCTTCGGACTCGACCATCAGAACGGCGTCGGCGGTGCCGGCGACAACGAGGTCGAGCTTGGATTCCTGCATCTCGTCGACATGCGGGTTGAGCACATATTCGCCGTTGATGTAACCGACGCGGGCGCCGCCGACCGGGCCCATGAAGGGGACGCCCGAGAGCGTCAGAGCGGCCGAGGTGGCAACGATCGACAGGATGTCCGGATCGTTTTCGAGGTCATGCTGGACGACGGTGACGACGATCTGGGTGTCGTTCTTGTAGCCGTCGGCGAAGAGCGGGCGGATCGGGCGGTCGATGAGACGGGAAACCAGCGTTTCCTTTTCGCTCGGACGGCCTTCGCGCTTGAAGTAGCCGCCCGGGATCTTGCCGGCGGCGTAGGTCTTTTCCTGGTAGTTGACGGTCAGCGGGAAGAAATCGAGACCCGGCTTCGGCTCCTTCATCGAAACGACGGTGGCGAGAACCTTGGTTTCGCCGTAGGTCGCGAGCACCGCGCCGTCAGCCTGACGCGCGATCTTGCCGGTTTCCAGGATGAGCGGACGACCGCCCCATTCGATTTCCACTTTGTGGTGATTGAACATGTCTTGTCCTTAATAAGCGGAAAGGGCCGCGCCGTTTCACGGTGCGCGGATGCCCTTTCCCTGGCTTCCTTTCTCGGGCAGCCACGGGCAAGACAACGGGAAGCTCGGGTAAATTTCGGCGCTGGTCAGCGCACGAGCGTCCTGCAATCCTGCCCCATGACCGTCCATGGGCGGTTTCGAGTGGCCCTCTGCACGCTCGAAACCGGGTCTGGCCAATCGATGCGACTGGCAGAATGCGCGACCGGCGGGCTCTCCGAAGAAAGCCCGCCGGTCAATTCGTCAACGGCGCAGACCGAGCTTCTCGATCAGCGTCTGATAGCGCGCGTCGTCCTTGCGCTTGAGATAATCAAGCAGGCTGCGGCGCTGGGAGACGAGAGCGAGCAGACCACGGCGGGAATGGTTATCCTTCTTGTGGTCCTTGAAGTGGTCGGTCAGGTTCTTGATGCGCTCGGAAAGGATGGCCACCTGGACTTCCGGAGACCCGGTATCGCCCTTGGCGGTTGCGAATTCACCCATCAATTCCTGTTTGCGCTCGGCAGTAATCGACATCGTGTTTTTCCTTATCTGTTTGAGGAAACGGGTCGCCCTCAGCCGGGATGTCGTCCAGCAGGGGCCGGTGCAAGCAACGCGACATGGCGCGATGCTGCGGCGCATATAGGGCAATTCCCTGGAAAACACCAGCCCAATTCATAAAGCCGGCTTGTCGCAGGCTTTTGCTGGGGAATTCAAGATTTCCTTGATGCCGGAGGCCTCAAGCGCGTGGGCTACGCGCTTGAGATCTTTGTTCCGCATGTCGTTGACCCAGAACCGCTGACACTTCTGGGCGACATGCATTAGAGCCACTTCTTGCGTTTGAAGAAGACGATCAGGCCGACAGCAACGGCCAGCATGAACAGCAGCGAAGCCGGGTAGCCATAATAGGCTTTCAGTTCCGGCATATTCCATGGCGAGCTTTCGGGGTCGAAATTCATCCCCCAGATACCAACCAGGAAGGTTAACGGCATGAAGATCACCGAGACGATGGTCAGATAAGAGATGACATCGTTGGTGCGCGCCTGGCTCAGCGACAGATGCATTTCAATCAGGCCGGTCAGCATGTCGCGCTGGTTCTCGACCAGCTCGATCAGCCGCAGTGCGTGATCGAGGGTGTCGTTGAAGAAGATTTTCGTCTCGGGCTTCACATAAGGCACGTCGTTGCGGATCAGCGTCGCCAGTGCGTCGCGCATCGGCCACAGCACGCCCTTGAGCACATTGGCGTCGCGCCGCAATTCGTGCAGTTGCCGCATCTGATGCTTGTGCGGCGTGTTGAGCATCTCGTCCTCGATGCCGTCGACCTCCTCACTCGCGGCCTCAATCGGCGGGAAATAGCTGTCGACGATGGAGTCGATGAGCGCATAGGCCAGATAGTCGGCGCCGCGCATCCGCAAGCGGTTGGGCAGCGAGGCGGCAATGCGCTTGCGCACGGGATCGAAGGGATCTCCTTCGCGCTCCTGGAAGGTGACGACGAAATTCCTGCCGAAGAACACCGCGATCTGCTCGTAGCGATGCGCCTTGACGTCGTCGATCATGCGCATGACGACGAAGGCGTGATCCTCGAAGAAATCGACCTTCGGCCGCTGGCCGGTGTTGACGACATCTTCCAGAGCCAGCGGATGCAGGTTGAAAATCCGGCCGATCTCCTCGATCAGCTGGATGTTGGCCAGCCCGGTGCAATCCAGCCAGACGACCGGCCAGTTGTCGCAATTGGTGTTGAGATCATCGATGCTGGCCTTGTCGATGGTCTTGAATTTTTCCGGTGAGATCAGCGTCAGCCGGAGCTCGGAGCGGCGCGCTGCCGGATCGGCGATCAGCGTGCCCGGCGAGGCGCCGACCGGCGGTCGCCGCGTTTTCACCGGCGCCCGCTTCTTCACAGCCTCAGCCTTTGCCATCTGCCCCTCGGATGTAACCTCGAAGTGAAACTAGACGAGAGTGGTCAGCCGGCAAAGACCCGCTTCGGCTTGAACATGCCTTGCTCGATGGCGCCTATGGCGACCAGCTTGCCGCGCGCGGTGGCGCAGGCTTCCTCGGCTTCCACGGGCGCGTCGCGACCGCGGATGATGACGGGGTTGCCAAGACGAATCTTGGTCGCCGCTTCGTCGCTGATGGCGATCTGCGGCAGGCAGTCGAGCGCGGCCGCCGTATCGACAAGCAGCGCATCGATGGCGCCGAAGTCGATCGGCGCATCGACAACATCGGCGTCGCCGTCAGCTTCGCGCTGTTCGCCGAAACGGGCGGCCTCCAACTCAGCGACGGTGACGAAATCTTCCTGGGTAAACGGCTCTACCTCAACCCGGCGTAGTTCGGCGATATGACCGAAGCAGCCAAGGTCGCGGCCCATGTCGCGGGCCAGCGAGCGCACATAGGTGCCCTTGCCACATTCGACCTCGAACAGGGTGCGGTCGGCGGCGTGCTCCACAATATCGAGGCGGCCGATTTCAATCTCCCGCGCGGGTATGTCGACCGTCTCGCCCTCGCGGGCGAGGTCGTAGGCGCGTTCGCCCGCTATCTTGATGGCCGAGAATTGCGGCGGCGTCTGCATGATGACGCCGGTGTATTTCGGCAGCAGCGCCCTGACGTCGACCTCGGCCGGACGCCGGTCGGAGTTTTGCGTTACCGGACCCTCGAGGTCGTCAGTCGAGCGCTCCTCGCCCCAGGCAACGGTGAAACGATAGATCTTGGCGCCGTCCTGGACGTAAGGCACTGTCTTGGTGGCCTCGCCGAGCGCGATCGGCAGCATGCCGGAGGCCAGCGGGTCGAGCGTGCCGGCATGGCCGGCCTTTTCGGCCTGGAACAGCCATTTGATCTTGGAGACTGCTTCGGTCGAGCCCATGCCGACAGGCTTGTCCAGCACCACCCAGCCGGAAATCGGCCGGCCCTTCTTCTTGCCGCGGCGCCCCACTATTTCTGGTCCTTGTCGTTGTCTTCGCCATCGGCACCCAAGTCTCGCGCGACTTCGGGCGACTTCAAGAGATCGTTGATCCTGGCAAAATTGTCGAACGACGTGTCGAGCTTGAAGCGGAACTCAGGCATGAACTTCATTTGCCGCAGCGCGCCGGAGACTCGGCCACGGACGAATTTCGCGTGCTTGTTGAGCGCGTCGATCACGGCACCGGTGTCCTTGGCGCCGAGCGGCGAGACAAAAGCAGTGGCAACCCTCAAGTCGGGCGACATGCGCACTTCCGAGACCGACACCACGGTATTCTCGATTAGCGGATCGATGATCTCGCCGCGCTGCAAGGTTTCGGAGAGTGCATGGCGCACCTGTTCGGCGACGCGCAACATGCGCTGGGATGGGCTGGAGACGGTTGGACGGGGCATTGTTCTCAATCCTGAAAGCGTGAGGCGCGGGATGGGACCGTGCCGCACGTCTCATACTTGTTCTATGCATGTCGTTTGTCCCAAAACCGCTACGCACTTTTGGGCGACAGGCATTAAAGTTAGGGCGGCGGTCTTTCGACCACCGCCCGGTCGTATCGACAGTATACGAACTCAGAGCGTCCGGGTCACCATCTCGACGCGGAAGCACTCGATGATGTCGCCGACGCGCATGTCCTCGTAGTTCTGGAAGGCCATGCCGCACTCCTGACCGCCCGGGACTTCCGCAACTTCGTCCTTGAAGCGCTTGAGCGTCTTCAGCGTGCCTTCGTGGATGACGACGTTGTCGCGGATCAGGCGTACGCCCGCACCGCGCTCGACCTTGCCTTCGGTGACACGGCAGCCGGCAATCTTGCCGACCTTGGTGATGTCGAAGATCTCTAGGATCTCGGCATTGCCGATGAAGGTCTCGCGACGTTCCGGCGACAGCAGGCCGGAAAGCGCCGCCTTCACGTCATCGACGAGGTTGTAGATGATCGAGTAGTAGCGGATCTCGATACCGGCAGCGACAGCGGCAGCACGTGCCTGCGCATTGGCGCGGACATTGAAGCCGATGATGGCGGCGCCCGAAGTCTCCGCCAGCGACACGTCGCTTTCGGTGATGGCGCCGGCGCCGGCATGAACGATGCGCGCACGCACCTCGTCGGTGCCGAGCTTGTCCAGAGCAGCGCTGATCGCCTCGATCGAACCCTGGACGTCGCCCTTGATGACCAGCGGGAATTCCTTCAGCCCGCTCGTCTGCAACTGCGACATCATCTGTTCGAGCGAGCCGCGCTGGCCGGCATGCTTGGCCACCGCCTTCTCACGGGCCAAACGCTGACGATACTCGGTGATCTCGCGGGCGCGGGCCTCGTTGTTGACGACGGCGAAGCGGTCGCCGGCCTGCGGCGTGCCTTGCAGGCCAAGCACCTCGACCGGCATAGCCGGTGGGGCTTCCTTGACCTGTTCACCACGGTCGTTGACCAGCGCGCGCACCCGGCCCCATTCGTTGCCGGCGACGAGAATGTCGCCGGGCATCAAGGTGCCGGTCTGCACCAGCACGGTGGCGACGGGGCCGCGGCCTTTGTCGAGCTGGGCTTCGATGACGACGCCCTCGGCGGTGCGGTCCGGGTTGGCCTTGAGGTCGAGAATTTCGGCCTGCAGAAGGATCGCCTCGAGCAGCTTGTCGAGATTGGTGCCCTTGGTTGCCGACACTTCGACGTCCAGCACTTCACCGCCCATCGATTCGACGAACACCTCATGGCGCAGCAGTTCCGAACGTACCTTCTGCGGATCGGCGCCGTGCTTGTCGATCTTGTTGATCGCCACGATGATCGGAACGCCGGCCGCCTTGGCATGGCTGATCGATTCGATCGTCTGCGGCATGACGCTGTCGTCGGCCGCTACCACCAGGATGGCGATGTCGGTGGCCTGGGCGCCGCGGGCGCGCATCGCCGTGAAGGCGGCGTGGCCGGGCGTGTCGATGAAGGTGATCTTCTGACCGTTCTTCTCGACCTGGTAGGCGCCGATATGCTGGGTGATGCCGCCGGCTTCGCCGGAGACGACATTGGCATTGCGGATGGCATCGAGCAGCGAGGTCTTGCCATGGTCGACATGGCCCATGATGGTCACGACCGGCGGACGCGACACCAGGTCTTCGGCATTGTCGGCGATGTTGAACAGGCCTTCCTCGATGTCGGACTCAGCGACGCGGCGGACCGTGTGGCCGAATTCGGTGGCGACCAGTTCGGCCGTGTCGGCGTCGATGATGTCGCCCGGCTTCAGGATCTGGCCCTGCTTCATGAAGTACTTGACCACATCGACGGCGCGCTCGGACATGCGCTGCGCCAGTTCCTGGATGGTGATGGTTTCGGGCAGGATCACTTCGCGCATAACCTTCTCGCGCGGCTCATTGTGCATCGCGCGCTTGAATTTTTCCTGGCGGCGACGCATCGACGATAGCGAGCGGGCGCGCGCATCCTCGTCGGAAAGCGCCGTGTTGAGGGTCAGCTTGCCGCGACGACGGTCTTCCTCGGCCTTGGTCGGCTTGGCCGGACGCGCCACTTCGGGCGTGACCGGACGGCGAACCGGTGCCCCGACGCCGGTGCGTTTCGGCTTGACCTCTTCCTCGTCATCGACCGTCGCCAGTTCGGCGGCCAGCGGCGCGCGACGGCGCGCCTCTTCCTCGGCACGGCGGCGGGACTCGGCCTCAGTCTGCAGACGAGCTTCTTCCTCGGCCTGACGGCGCGCGGATTCCTCGCGCTCGCGCTTGCGGCGCTCCTCGTCCTCAGCACGGCGCTTGGCGTCTTCGGCGGCGCGCTGGCGATCCTCGACTTCGCGAACCTTGGAACCTTCGAGCGCCCTGCGCCGGGCTTCCATTTCGCCACGCGACAATTCGTTCAGCACCATGCCGCTGCGTTCGACCGGCGGCGGCGGGGGCGGCGCCTTGGGCGCTTCCTGCACCACGGGGGCTGCCACAACCGCGGGCTTGGGCGTCAAAACAGGTGCAGCCACCGGCTCCGGCTTGTCGCCGGGCATGGAGAATTTGCGCTTCTTGATCTCGACCTGGACCTGCTTGGTGCGGCCATGCGAGAAATTCTGGCGCACGACGCTCTGCTCGGTACCGGGGCGCTTCAGCGTCAAGGTCTTCTTCGGTGTAACACTCAACGTCTTGTCGTCGCCCGATTTCGTATCGCTCATTCCATATCCTCTGCAGCATCATCTTCGTCAGCAACGGCCGCAAGCATTGCCAGATCGTCGGGGGTTCCGCCCCGATATCGGTCGAGCGCAACCATGCGCTTCTCAACCGCCTTGCCCGCGTCTCCCGCGAGAACGGCAGCATGTATCACATTTGTGCCCCCCAATGCCAAGCTCAACTCGGCCTCGGAGAAAAGTTTGTAGGCAAGGACTGCAGGCCCGCCGAGGTGGACAGTTGCCCGCCGCGCCTGGCTGATCTTGCGCACGCCATCGTCGGATGCTTCGGTCGCGTGGAGCACGAAAAGCGCCAGTCCACTGCGCACCGCGCTCTCGACCTTGGTGGCGCCGAGAGCGATCGCGCCGGCCTTGCGAGCAAGGCCGAGCATGCCCAGAGCGGATCGTGCAAGCAGTCCGTCGACCATGCCACCGAGATCGGGCGGCACGGTCACTTGCGCCTTGAAGGCGCGGGCAAACAGGTTCTTCGCCGCCGCCTTGTCGATATGTAGGCGGTCGGCGCTCACCCAACAACCACGGCCGGGCAGGTTTCTCTTGATGTCCGGAACGACGGCCGAATCCGGGCCGACGACGAAACGGATCAGCTCATCCGGCTCGGCTTGCCTGCGGGTAACGATGCAGGTGCGATCGTTCATCTCGTCCTGGGGCGGGTTGTGTGCGATGCGGTTTCACCTCACGCACCAACAGCTTCGTCAGCCGGGACCTGTTCGGCTGCAAGCTCGTCTTCGGTGATCCAGCCGGCCTTGAGGCGGGCTGCCAGAACCATCTGCTCGGCGTCAGTGCGCGACACGCCGTGATTGGCGAGAACGCCCGGATAGACCTTGGTCTCGCCGTCCTTGCGTTCCTTCCAGCCGGTGAGGTCGTCGGCGGCATAGCCTGCGAAATCCTCGATCGTCTTCACGCCATCCTCGCCGAGCGTCACCATCATTGCGGTGGTGACGCCGGGGATTTCGCGCAGCTCGTCGGTGACGCCCAGCGCCTTGCGCTTCTCGTCATGCTCGGCTTCGATTTTCTCCAGATATTCGCGGGCGCGGGTCTGGATCTCCGAAGCGGTGTCTTCGTCGAAGCCGTCGATCGAGGCGATCTCACCCGAATCGACATAGGCAACTTCCTCGACGCTGGTGAAGCCTTCGGAGGCCAGCACCTGGCCGACCATCTCGTCGACATCGAGCGCTTCCATGAACAGCGACGAACGTTCGACGAATTCCTTCTGGCGGCGCTCGGATTCCTCGGCCTCGGTCAGGATGTCGATATCCCAGCCGGTGAGCTGCGAGGCAAGACGCACGTTCTGGCCGCGGCGGCCGATGGCCAGCGACAGCTGGTCGTCCGGCACCACCACCTCGATGCGCTCGGCATCTTCGTCGAGCACGACCTTGGCGACTTCCGCCGGCTGCAGCGCGTTGACGATGAAGGACGCGGCCGAAGGCGACCACGGAATGATGTCGATCTTCTCGCCCTGCAATTCGCCGACGACGGCCTGAACGCGGCTACCGCGCATACCGACGCAGGCGCCGACCGGATCGATCGAGCTATCGCGCGAAATGACGGCGATCTTGGCGCGCGAGCCCGGATCGCGGGCGACCGACTTGATCTCGATGATGCCGTCGTAGATTTCCGGCACTTCCATGGTGAAGAGCTTGGCCATGAACTGTGGATGGGTACGCGACAGGAAGATCTGCGGGCCGCGCTGTTCGCGGCGCACGTCGTAGACATAGGCGCGGACGCGGTCGCCATACTTGTAGTTTTCGCGTGGGATCAGCTCGTCGCGGCGGATAATCGCCTCGCCACGGCCGAGATCGACGATGACGTTGCCATATTCGACGCGCTTGACGGTGCCGTTGACGATCTCGCCGATGCGGTCCTTGTATTCGTCATACTGGCGGTCACGTTCGGCCTCGCGCACCTTCTGCACGATGACCTGTTTGGCCGACTGGGCGGCGATGCGGCCGAAATCCATCGGCGGCAGCTGTTCGGCGATGAAGTCGCCGAGCTGGGCGTCGGGATTGCGCTCGCGCGCCGAGGAGATGGCGATCTGGGTGGCGTAGTCGTCGACCTTCTCGACCACTTCCATCAGCCGCTGCAGCTTCATCTCGCCGGTGGTGGCGTTGATGTCGGCGCGGATGTTGGTTTCCTGGCCGTAGCGCGAGCGCGCAGCCTTCTGGATCGCATCGGCCATGGCGGCGATGACGATCGACTTGTCGATCGACTTTTCACGCGCGACCGCATCGGCTATCTGCAGCAGTTCAAGTCTGTTGGCGCTTACAACCATGTCTTTATCTCCCGAACTGGGTGCCGGAGCTTTGGCCCGGCAGCTCAATCGTTATTCCTGTTCGTGTTCTTCCGTGGCGTCTTCGGAAACATCGTCTTCCGGCTCGCCGCGGCGTTTCTTGGCTTCCTTGCGTTCCCGATTGTCCTTCGACAGGGCGTCGCGGATGAGGTCGTCGGTGAGGATCAGCCGCACATCGGCGATCGCGTCATAGGGAACCCGCACCGTCGGCTCTTCGCCATACGCGGCCTTGTCGCGCTCGATCAGCACATCGTCTTCAGCGGCTTCGGCGATCTTGCCCTTGAAGCGCTTGCGGTCGGCGACCAGCACCGAGGTTTCCATCTTCACCAGATGGCCGGTCCAGGTGACGAAATCCGACTTGCGTACCAGCGGCCGGTCGATGCCGGGCGACGACACTTCGAGATGATAGGCCTTTTCGATCGGATCGTCGACGTCGAGCGCCGGCGACACAGCGCGGCTGACCTCTTCGCAATCCTCGACGGTCATGGTGCCGTCCTCGCGTTCGGCCATGATCTGCAGCGTCAGCCCATTCTGGCCCGACAGATGCACCCGCACGAGGCGAAAGCCGATGCCGCGCAACACCGGCTGAACGATCAGCGCGATGCGCGCATCGATGCCGCTTTCGCGGATGATGCGGTCGTCGGCTTCGCTTGCCGTTGCAGTCATGCGGTTCCTAATCCAACTCTTCGTTGGAGCATGGTCCCTGGACAAAACGGTTCCCGTTTGTCCGAGAAAACCGGGTCCCACTTTTCGGGATCATGCTCTGATACTGACCGGCAGGTAATAAAAAAGAGCGGGACCGGGTGGACCCACTCTTCGTCATACCGACCAAGAATTTGAGGCTGATATAAACGATCCCGGCCGGTGTTTCAAGCCTGTTGACGGGCCGGGCAAAGTGCAGCTGGCGACGGCTGGCCAGGATTGCGCGGAGCGCATGCCGCCTATGCGGTAACGGCCCTGTGATTTCAGACGTCGCATCCCTATCTGCGTTGCACTGCACAAACCGAGATGGCGCGCGGTGGCGCGCGAAAGGTCAAGACAATGAACAAGCGTACTGTGTTTTCCACCATAGGCGACGCTTTCGCCCTGTTCGGCAGCGCCGTTGCTGCCTCGCGGGCCGTCGAAGCCGGCCGCAAGCCGCGCGCGAACGATTTGCGCCGGCTCGGCATGGACCCGACCGCTTTCGACAAGATCGGCCGTTTCTAAATCTGAAGCGGACCACGATGCCGGGACCGTTGGTCCCGCATCGGACTATTTCCTGAAGAAGGTGAGATAGGCCGGCCGCCGGCCCTCGCGAATGGCTTTTGCCTCGTAGCGTGTGCCAGGCCAGCCTTCATAGGGCCGATGCCAGTCGGCCGCGTCCTCAGCCTGCCACAGGAGCGCGCCATGCGCCCGGCAGTGCAACAAGGTCCAATTAATATAGGTGTCGATGTCAGACGCGAAGCGGAATTTTCCGCCGGGCCTCAGAACACGCGCGAACCGATCGAGATTGAGCGGGCTGACAAAGCGCCGCTTCCAGTGCTTTTTCTTCGGCCAGGGATCGGGGTAGAGCAGGTCGATGCCGTCGAGCGAAGCCTGAGGCAACCAATCGAGCAGCCGCGTGGCGTCGTCATTGTGAACGCGAAGATTGGCGAGCGGCTTTTCCCGCACCGCCATCATCAGCTTGGCCATGCCGTTGACGAACGGCTCGACACCGATGAAGCCGGCCGCCGGGGCCTCCGTGGCCCGATGCAGCAGATGCTCGCCGCCGCCGAAGCCGATTTCCAGCCGAACCGTTGAAACATCCGCGGCAAACAGCGTGCGCAAGTCTGCCGGTGCATGGGCCGAGAGGTCGAGGCCATAGGCGCCAAGACCGCTTTCCAGCGCGGCCGCCTGCTGCGGGCGAATGGTCTTGCCATGCCGGCGGCCGAAGAACCCTTCGGTCGCCCGGCTCCGCCTTTCCTTTGGATCCATGGCTGGGTCGCGCGCCGCCCTCAGGCGGCGACCGCGTCCTTGAGCGCCTTGGCCAGATCGGTCTTCTCCCAGGAGAAGGACCCGTCACGGCCGGCCTTGCGGCCGAAATGGCCGTAGGACGACGTCTTGGCGTAAATCGGCTTGTTGAGGTCGAGATGCCTGCGGATGCCGGACGGCGACAGATCCATCACGGTGCGCAGCGCCTCCTCGAGCTTAGCCTCGTCGACCTTGCCGGTACCGTGCAGGTCGACATAGACCGACAGCGGCTGGGCAACGCCGATGGCGTAGGAAAGCTGGATGGTGCAGCGATCGGCGAGCTTGGCCGCCACGACATTCTTGGCGAGGTAACGCGCCGCATAGGCAGCGGAACGGTCGACCTTGGTGGTATCCTTGCCGGAGAAAGCGCCGCCGCCATGCGGGGCCGCGCCGCCATAAGTGTCGACGATGATCTTGCGGCCGGTCAGGCCAGCGTCGCCATCCGGGCCGCCGATGACGAACTTGCCGGTCGGGTTGATATACCACATGCAATCGTCGGCGATCTTGAGGTCGCCGAGCGCCTCGCGGATATAAGGTTCGACGACCTTGCGGACCTTCTTGGAATCCCAGCTCGCATCGAGATGCTGGGTCGACAGCACGATCTGCGTCGCTTCCGCCGCCTTGCCGTCGATGTAGCGCACGGTGACCTGGCTCTTGGCGTCGGGACCGAGCTTGCCGGCCTCGCCGTTGTTTTCGTGACGGGCGGCCGCGAGCAATTCGAGGATCTTGTGGCTGTAGTAGATCGGCGCCGGCATCAGGTCCGGCGTTTCGCGGCAGGCATAGCCGAACATGATGCCCTGGTCGCCGGCACCTTCTTCGCCCTGGCGGTCGGCGGCGTTGTCGACGCCCTGGCCGATGTCAGGCGACTGGCCGTGCAGCAGAACCTCGATCTTTGCCGTTTTCCAGTGGAAGCCGGCCTGCTCGTAGCCGATTTCGCGGATCGCCTTGCGGGCGACCGACTTGAACTTGGCCGGATTGACGACCGGGTGGCCGGCGGAATCCATCAGGATGTTGCCTTGCTTGTCCTTCTTCAGCAGCGTCTCGGGAACCCGGACCTCGCCGGCGATGACAACACGGTTGGTGGTGGCCAGAGTCTCGCAGGCGACGCGGACTTTCCACGGGTCCATGCCGGTCTTCTTGGCCTCGCGATAGACCAGATCGACGATCTCGTCGGAGATGCGGTCGCAAACCTTGTCGGGATGACCCTCGGCAACGGATTCCGAGGTGAAGAAGTAGTTCTGCCGCGTCACGGGTGTCCCCTCTTGAAAAAACGATCGGCAGGGCTGCCGATTTTGGCGCGCCACGTGTTAACGGTGCCGGGCGCCGCTCGTCAAGCGGTGCCGCGGTTCTGGCATGAATGTCGCAGCAATATATCTTGTACCACCGGCGGCTTGGCGCCGCCGGCAGTCGAGCCCTTGAGCTACTCCGGCCAATGGGTCAATCGACGCACCGGATCACTCGGCATCTTCGGCAGAAAGGGATTTCACCAGATCAATGATCCGGCGGCGCACTTTCACATCCGCTATCTTGACGAAGGCGCGGTTGAGCTGAAGTCCTTCCGGACTGCCGCAGAATTCGACGGCGAAAGCCATCGAAGCGTCCTCGGCAAATCCTCTGTTACCCACCGGCTCCTGCCCTGGCGCATCCTCGAAAAAGAAGGCGACAGGCACGCTGAGTATCGAGGCTATTGCCTGCAGACGGCTGGCGCCGACGCGATTCGTTCCCTTTTCATATTTTTGGATCTGCTGAAACGTAATACCGAGATTTTCACCTAGCTTTTCCTGGCTCATTCCAAGCATATTGCGCCGAAGCCGGACGCGACTTCCGACATGGATGTCGATCGGATTCGGTTTCTTCTTGTTTTCTTCTGTCATTTTTTCCTCGCCGAATTTTTCCGGCCTTTTCTATTTTTCTTGCCCAAACGAAGCCGGAGCCACCTGCCCCAACAGAAACACCAACCGACTTCGAGAAAATTAGGCGATAACAGTATGAGTTTCTAATGTGTCGACTGTCAATTCACCCGTAGCCGTTGCCTTACGTTCAAGCTGAGGGCGATCACGGCAAACAGGAACATGATCAGCATTCCGTTAATGCGCCGTTGACCGGCGGAGATGAAGGCCTGCCCGGAGATGGGCACCCGCACGTCGATGGCGCCGCGCGCATCGACCGCCAGGGCGTCGACGATGCGTCCGCGCGTATCGACAACGGCCGAAATGCCGTTGTTGGCTGCGCGCAACAGAGGCAATCCATTTTCCACCGCACGAATCTGTGCCTGCCTGAAATGCTGATACGGCCCGGGCGTGTCGCCGAACCAGGCGTCGTTGGTGACATTCACAATAAGCTGGGATGACGTTGCGTCAACTGCCACCAGATCGGGAAAGATCACCTCGTAGCAAATAAACGGCAAGGCGCTTATGCCGCCGGGCAAGACGATCGGGTGGCGTTCATTGCCGGCCGCAAAGTTCATCGGTCCGGCGACAAGCTGTTCGATGCCGAAGCGGCTGAGCAGACCGGAAAACGGCAGATACTCGCCGAAGGGTACCAAATGGACCTTGTCGACGGCGTCGGCAATCTCGCCCTTGTCGTCGATCGCCACCACGGAATTGTAATAGCGGCTGCCGGCGTCGGCCCCCGATCCGCCCTCCTCGCGCACGACGCCGGCAATCAGCATCTGCCCCGGTTGCAGCATGTCGCCGAGCGCGGTCAGCGCATCAGGGCGCTCGGTGAACAGAAACGGCACCGAGGTCTCCGGCCACAGGATCAGCTGCGGCTTGGCATGACCGGGATCCGGCGCTGCGGCCGACAGGCCCATCATGGTGGCAAAGATACGGTCGCGCACCGAGGCGTCCCACTTCTCGCTGAGGTCGACATCCGGCTGCACGATGCGAACATCGAGATTCTGCGTTGCCGGCTTGTCGGGGGTCGCCAGCCTGAAATAGCCGAAGCCGACATGGGCGGCGACGAGAGCGGCAAGCAACACCAGTCCGAGGCGCAGATGCCGGCGCGCGGCGAGCAGAGCCGGCATGGCAAAAACAAACACGGCCAGGGCGTTCATGCCGATCATGCCGGTCACCGACACGCTTTGCATCAACAGCGGCACGGGCATCGCCGCATAGCCGACGGCATTCCAGGGAAAGCCGGTGAACAGGAAGCCTCGCAGCCATTCGGTCAGGCCAAAAGCAAAGGCAAGAGCGGCGATGCGGCCGATGTCGTTGGTCCATAACAGCCGGGCGACGACCGCGGCGAATCCGTAGAAAAACGCCAGCGCCAAAGGAATGCCGACGACCGCGAAGGGCAAGGCCCAGGCGAAACTGTCGGCTTCGACCAGAAGCGCCTCGCCGATCCACCACAGGCCGGCGAGGAAATAACCGAAGCCGAACCACCAGCCGATGGCAAAGGCTGGCCGCAGGCGCCTGAGCCAGCTGTCGGAAGCCTCGCCGGTGGCGCCGTCGAGCAGCCAGACCAGCAGCGGAAACGAGACGAAACAGACGGCGAAGAAATCGTAAGGAGCCTGGGCGAGAACCGCGAGCGCGCCGGCAAGAAACGCCACCAGCGCGCGCCGCCAGCCCCAAAGCAGAATTATCCGGCCGGCCAGGCGCTCCATGCACACTTCCCAAGTCGTGCGAATCAGGAGCCAAGATTTATCAGATTTATTGAAATACGACTCGCTGCGAACCGGCCAATCACTGCGTTACCGGTGCCAGCCGTCGATGCTGAAGCCGCTCAGCTGCTCCGCCTCCTCGCGCGGAACGGCGCGCAAGGTCTGGGTGAAGGTCCAGACATGGCCTTCGGGATCGCGCGCCCGGTATTGCCGCTCGCCGTAGAACTGGTCGGCAGGCGCCTCGACTATCTCGGCTCCGGCCGCCCTCGCCCGTTCGCAATGCGCGTCCAGGCCGTCTTTCAGGCGCACACAAACCGACTGGGTGTTCTTGCCGCCGACCGAAGCCGGGCTGGCGACGTGATCGGCCCATTCGGAATCGACGATGACGTAGCCGTCGCCGAAACGCATCTCGGCATGGGCAAGCTTTCCGTCGGCGTCGCTAACCACCATGCTCGGTTCGAAACCGAAAGCGGCTTCAAGCCAAATCAGTGCAGCCCTTGGATCCCTATAGAAAACCCCGGAACCGAACGTGGTGTGCTTGAACGGGTCTTCGACCGTCATGCGGCGCGAATCAGGCCTGCTCGGTGCGAGCGGTGGCGCGGCGGCGGCGCTCGCCTTTCTGGTTCTGGACGATGCGCACGCGCTTGACGCGGCGCGGATCGGCGTCGAGCACGTGGAACTCGAAGCCGGGTATCGCCTGGACCACTTCGCCACGCGCGGGCACGCGGCCCAGCGTGTTGAAGATCATGCCGCCAATGGTGTCGACATATTCGCCATGTTCGCCGGCGGTAAAGTCCTCGCCGATCATCTTGGCGACCTCGTCGATCTCAGCCTTGCCGTCGACGACGAAGACGCCCTCGCCGGTCTGGGTGATCAGCGGCTCATCTTCGTCATGCTCGTCCTCGATGTCGCCGACGACCATTTCGACGATGTCTTCCAGCGAGGCCAGGCCATCCGTGCCGCCATATTCGTCGATGACCAGCGCCATCTGGGTGCGCGTTGTCTGCATGCGACCCATCAAGTCGGAGGCAAGCATGGAGGGCGGCACGAACAGTACCGGGCGGATCAGATTGAGGTCGCCGATGGTGCGTCGGAGATCGACCTGGGCGAGGTCGAGAAGCGTCGTTGCCGGCGTCTTCCTCGATGTCCTGCCCTTCTTGACGCGGGCGACCTTGGTGATGTGCGCCAGCACGTCACGGATGTGAACCATGCCGCGCGGGTCGTCGAGCGTCTCGGAATAGACCGGCATGCGCGAATGGCCGGATTGCTCGAACAGGCCGAGCAGATCGCCCAAAGTCGTGGTGATCTCGACCGCCTCGATGTCGGCGCGCGGCACCATGACGTCCTCGACGCGCACTTCGCGCAGGCGCAGTATGTTATTGAGCATGGCGCGTTCGCCGGGCGAAAACGATTCGGCACCGCTTGTCGTTTCGGCAAGCGCGCCGGCGATTTCCTCACGCAGGCTGGTGCCGTTGCGCTGCCGGAACAGGCCCAAAACGCGGTCGAACAGGGAGGGACCGGCAGGCGATGGCTCGCTGGCAATGCTACCAGAAGCGGGGCTGCCGGTGATGGTACTCGGACTCGATCCCTCTTCCGTCGTATCGGAAGGCTTGGTCGCACTGCCAGCCTCGGGGCGGGCGGCAGTTTCTGGTTTGTCGTTCATCGTCGTCCGGTCAATTGGTCCTTTGTCATTACGTGTAGGGATCGGGAATGGCAAGCCTTGCAAGCGCCGCGCGCTCGATGGCTTCCATCTCCTCGGCCTCTGCATCGGTATCGTGATCGTAGCCCAGCAAATGCAGAAGGCCATGGATGACGAGATGGGTGATATGGTTCTCGAAGGGCTTCTCTTCCAGGGCCGCTTCGCGCGCGACCGTCTCGGCAGCGAGCACGATATCGCCCAGCATCGGCGGCAACTTGCCGCCCTTGGGGAACGAAAAAGCCGGGAAAGACAAGACGTTGGTGGCCTTGTCCCTGCCGCGCCAGCCAGCGTTGAGGGTGCGGATATGGGCATCGTCGGAAAAGACGATGCTGAGCTCGGAATGGCCGGCAGCAGCGGTCTCGGCAAAGGCGGCCGCTACGGCGCGGTCGACCAGGAGGGTCAGCGCCGCCTCGTCGGGCCAATCGCCGGCCTCGACCGATAGGTCGATCTCGACGGGGATCGAACTACCCCCGCCACCAGTCTTTATGTCTTCAGGCATGAGCCCGCATCGTCACATCAATTCTCGGCGCCGAGGCCGCGCGACAGCTTGGCGTCGCGGTCATAGGCCCTGACGATTTCCGCCACCAACGGATGGCGCACGACGTCGACATCGTTGAAGCGCACGGTTACCGCGCCGGCCACACCGTCAAGGACACGCAGGGCTTCGACCAGGCCAGATTTGGTGCTTGGGGGCAAGTCGATCTGCGTCGGATCGCCGGTGACGATCATGCGCGAATTCTCGCCGAGGCGGGTCAAAAACATCTTCATCTGCATCGGCGTGGTGTTCTGCGCCTCGTCGAGGATGACGGCGGCGTGTGCCAGTGTTCGTCCGCGCATGAAGGCCAGCGGCGCGATTTCGATGACTTCGGCGGCAATAGCACGCTCAACCTTGTCGGCCGGCATCATGTCGTAGAGCGCATCATAAAGCGGCCGCAGATATGGATCGACCTTTTCCTTCATGTCGCCGGGCAGGAAGCCCAGCCGCTCGCCGGCCTCGACCGCCGGTCGCGACAGGATGATGCGCTCGACCATGCCGCGTTCGAGCAGCATCGCCGCATGCGCCACCGCCAGATAGGTCTTGCCGGTGCCGGCGGGACCGATGCCGAACACCAGTTCCGAGCGCTCCAGCGCCCGCATATAGGCGTCCTGGTTGAGCGAACGGGCATAGATGGTCTTCTTGCGGGTGGATATCTGGGCGGCCGAGACCTTGCCCTTGCGCTCCAGCGTCGGCAACGTCAGCTGGTCGTCGGCGGCAACCGCCATGCGCACGGCGCCGTCCACGTCGGACTGGCCGATATCGGTGCCTTTCTGGAGAATGCCATAGAGATTGTCGAGCGCGCGGCGCGCCTGCTCGGCCGCCGAGGCCGAACCCTTGATGGTCAACTGGTTGCCACGCGAGCGGATGTCGACACCGAGCTTCTGCTCAATCCGGGCCAGGTTCTCGTCAAACTGGCCGTAGAGGGCGCTGGCAAGCTTGTTGTTGTCGAAAGTCAGAACGATGTGCGCCATGTCAGAGGCCCCGGATGCTTGATTCTGGGGCAGAGTCTTCACTTCAGCAGCGCTCAACCGTCTCTCCTCATCTGCCGAGGCCATCAGGCCAATTCGGCGAACAGGCTATTGTAGCCCGTCTTCGTGATTCGCACCCGGATAATGTCACCGATTTCGCCGGCCTTTTCATCAACAATAACCGGCTGCAGCCAGGGCGAGCGGCCGACCTTCTGGCCGGCCTGACGGCCGGGCTTCTCGATCAGCGTATCGATGGTGGTTCCGACCAGGCTCAGGCCGAAATCCTGCTGCTGCTTGAGCAGCAGGGCCTGCAGCCGTTGCAAGCGCTCATCCTTGACCGCTTCCGGCACGTGATCGGGCATCTCAGCGCCGGGCGTGCCGGGGCGCGGTGAGTATTTGAACGAGAAGGCCGAGGCGTAGTTGACCTGGCGCACCAGTTCCATTGTCGCCTCGAAATCGGCGTCGGTCTCGCCGGGGAAGCCGACGATGAAGTCGCCGGACAGCGCGATGTCGCCGCGGGCGGCGCGAATGCGCTCGAGCAGCGCCAGATAGTCGCTTGCCGTATGCCTGCGGTTCATCGCCTTGAGGATGCGGTCGGACCCCGACTGCACCGGCAGATGCAGATAGGGCATCAGCGCCGGCAGGTCGCGATGGGCGGCCATCAGTTCGTCGTCCATGTCGCGCGGATGGCTGGTGGTGTAGCGCAGCCGCGCCAAGCCGGGAATCTCAGCCAGCCGGAACAGCAGGCGGCCCAGGCCCCATTCCGCACCGTCTTCGCCCTTGCCGTGCCAGGCGTTGACGTTCTGGCCAAGCAGCGTCACCTCGCGCACGCCGGCTTCGGCCAGCCGCTCGGCTTCGGCGACGATCTGCGCCACCGGCCGCGACACTTCCGAGCCCCTGGTATAGGGCACGACGCAGAAGGTGCAGAATTTGTCGCAGCCTTCCTGAACGGTGAGGAAGGCGGTGACGCCGCGCTTGATGACTTCGGCATGCTTCGGCTGCGGCAGGTGCTCGAACTTGTCCTCGATGGCGTATTCGGTCTCGACGATCTTCTCGCCGCCGCGCACCCGCGCCAGCACGTCGGGCAACCGGTGATAGGTCTGCGGACCGATGACAAGGTCGACGGCGGGCGAACGGCGGATGATTTCCGCGCCCTCGGCCTGCGCGACGCAGCCGGCGACGCCGATCAGCATTTCGCGCCCTGCTGCGGCGCGTTCGGCCTTCATGTCGCGAATGCGGCCGAGTTCGGAATAGACCTTTTCCGCCGCCTTTTCCCTGATATGGCAGGTGTTGAGCAGCACCAGGTCGGCCTCGGCAATCGTGTCGGTCGCGGTATAGCCGTCGGCGGCCAACGCATCGGTCATGCGCTGGGAGTCATAGACATTCATTTGGCAGCCATAGGTCTTGACGAAGACCTTTTTGGCCGGGGCGGACGCCATGACCTTGCTTTCGGCGGCAATGTCGGCGTCGTTCCGCTCTATCGTGTTCAAATCCATCCGGCGGCTTCTAACGCCTTTCCGTGACAAAAAACAGACGATTCTCGAGATGCGCCGATAGGCGCACTGCCTGCGCTAGCGGCTCGGGAGGGGGTCGGCGAGTGCGGCCTGCATCATCGCGCGCACCTGGCTTTCCATCAGCCTCGATGTCTCCTTGCGGTTCGAGCCCTTGGAAAAGACGATTGGCTCGCCGAAATGCACTTCCACGTCGAGCGCGCCTTCGGCCATCAGCACCTTGAGATGCGGCATCAGGTCCTGATCGCCGATCCAGGCGGCGATCGACCTGTGACGGCGGCCGAGCGGCACGCCGTGCACCCGCGTATAAGCGATCGCCACCGGCTGGATGAAGACCCGTTCGGTGGTACCTTCCGAAATCGCCATCGAGGCGGCACCGAACAGGGTGCTCTTGAACGGTAGGATGGTGTTGCCGTCGCCAGTCGAGCCCTCGGCAAACAGAACCATCGCGTCGCCCTTGGCCATGCGGCTGGCGATCTCGCTGGCCTGGTCGCCCGCCGTGCGTTTGCGCTCACGCTCGATGAAGACTGTGCGTTGCAGCTTCGACAGCCAGCCTATCAGCGGCCACCCCTCCATGTCCGCCCTGGCGATGAACGTCACATCGGCAAACGAGCCGAGCACCATGATGTCGGTCCAGGAGATGTGGTTCGAGGCGACCAGCAGCGGGCGCTGGCTGGACAATTTGCCTTTGACGTGGATGCGCAAGCCGAGTGTGCGGACAATGAGCCTGTGCCAGACCTTCAGAATGACGGTTTCGCGCCAGATGCCGGTCTTCATCGACAGCAGCTGCAGCGGCACAAGGACCAGCGAGCCGACGACAACGAGGCTCAGCGCCAGGAAAATCCTGATTTTTCCGATCATGCGCCTGACCTTATCCCGCGTTCTGCGCTAGCGGAGATCGCGGCGCATGACAAGCGCGCCGGTCGGGCCATGTTCGGTCGAGCGGTAATAATTGGCGCGGTGGCCGACCTGGCGGAAGCCGAGCCGTCGGTACAGGGCGATCGCGGCGACATTGGTCTCGTCGACTTCGAGGAACAGCGCCTCGGCGCGCTGCGCGTGCAGTTCGCGCAGCACCGCGTCCATCAACTGCCAGCCGAGGCCCTGGCGGCGATGCGAGCGCGCCACCGCCACGGTCAGGATCTCGCCTTCGCCGGCAGCAAGCCTGGCCAGCACGAAGCCGACCGGCGGCTTGGCGCCCTGGCCGATCTCACGCGCGGCATAGCCGAACACGGTGTCCTGCTCGAGCAGCGCGGCGAATTCGCCGTCGGTCCACGGCCTGACGAAATCCTCGCGATGCAGCACCGAGACCGCCGGGCTGTCGGCGATGGTCAGCGGTTCGAGCGCATAGTCCCTGCGGCGCGGCTGGAGGAAGGGAATGCGCATTATTTGTCCCGCCGCGATAAAATAAACCCCGCCTGCGGCTTGGCATCGGCGCCGCGCAGATAGAGCGGTCTCGGTTTTTCGCCCTCGCCTTTTGCCGCTGCCAGCCGGGCGTAGACGGCAATGTCGGCAGTGGCCGATGGCGGGCCGATATCGAAGATGCGTCCGACCGCCGCGGCGATCTGCTCAGCCGCCGTGCCGGCAAGCACCGGAAGATTGTCAGCCGCCATTCCCGCGGCTTGCGCAAGTGTGGTCACCGCCGGACCATAGCGCAAAATCGCTTCCGCATCGTAAAACGCGGCATGGATCTCCTCGCGGCCGGCGTCGAGCGCCGACAGGACCGGGCGGCCGGGAAATGCCGCGCTTGCTTCTGCCGCCAGTGCTTCCAGCGTCGTCACGCCGATCGCCGGGATCTTCAACGCCAGCGCCAGGCCGCGGGCCGCCGACACACCGACGCGCAAGCCGGTAAAGGAGCCCGGGCCTATCGAGACCGCAACGGCGCCAAGGCCGGCGTAGTCTGTACCGCCGGCCTTCAGCGCTTCGTCGATGACGGCCATCAAGTGTTCGGCATGGCCCTTGCCGAGATCGCGCACGGAACGGCCGAGCTCCTTCCCGGCCGCCGCGTCATAGACGCAGGCGGCGCAGAGATTGGCGGCACAGTCGATGGCAAGCAGTTTCATGGGCGACCGGTTCGAAAAACAGTCTCCCTCTGCCCGCCATGGCTCGCCGCCGCAAGAGCCAGCGTGTAAATTGTTAAGCGGCTTCGCTTCGGCGTAGCCCGGACGGCTTACGCCGCCGGCGCGATGCGCAGCATGTGGTTGTCCCAGACATAGTCGGGTTCGGAGCGCGTCGTGCCGCTGCCCTCGATGATTTCGCCCGCACCCGTCGTCGCCATGAAGCCCGGTCCGTCGGGCGCCAGGCCGCAGACCTCGACCAGCGCCTTGGTGGTGACGATCTTGCCGCTGGCGGCATCGATCACGGCCAGCGAATTGCCTTCCGGCGACGACACCGCGACCGTTCCGGCGGCCGGATTGGCCGCGACCGAGCCGATATAGTTCTTGAAGCCGGACAGCACGTCCTGCGGCATGTCGATCAGCTGCAGGTCCTTGCCACGGGCAGCGCGGCCGACCAGCAACGGACGGTCGGTGTCTGGACCACGATACTGGCAGCCGAACCAGATGGTGCCGGACGCATCGGCATCCATGTGGCGGATCGACAGCTGGTGCAGGGAAGCCGGCAGCTCGTGTTTTTCGATGAGGTCGCCGGTGATGCGGTCGACCAGCACATAAGACGGCTTCATCGTCGTGATGTTGAGTTCGGCGCGGCCATAGTCCGGATGGGTCTCGATGCCGCCATTGGCGATGGCGATCGTCCTGCCGTCACCAAGCAGCAGAAGCTCGTGCGGCCCCATGCCATAGGTCGGGAACTCGCCGATGCGGCTGAATTTGGTGCGTGCGTCGTAGATTCCGACAACGCCGGCGGCATTGTCGAAATCATTCTCGGTGGCGTAGAGCAGCGCCCCATCGGCCGAGAACACGCCATGGCCGAAGAAGTGCCGACCGGTGATGCTGGCAATGGTCTGCGGCGCTTCGCGGCCGGTGTGGTCGAAGACCACGGCGAAAGTGCCGGGCTGCCTGGCGAAGACCACGGAGCGCTTCGATACCGGATCGAAGGTGACGTCGTGGCCACGGTCGGGCAGGTCGATCGCATGCAGTAGTTTGCCGGCTTCCGACAGCATAGCCGCGCCAAAACTGCCGTCGCGCTTGACGAAGGCGGTGGCAAAGACCGCATCCCTGCTGAGCGTTTCCGCCCAGGCCCGAGGCGCCATAGCCGCTATGAAGCCTGCGCCGGCGGCCTTGAGAAAATCACGGCGATCGATCAGTGGCGTCCTCATGATCAGTCTCCGTCGAGCGAGGAGAAGCCGGCGGTCAGGCCGAATTCGGCCGTCAACCTGGTGCCGATCAAGCCTGACAGGCTGGAGGTGATCAGCGCGAAATGCTCGAGCTTCTCGCGCCGCGCCGGATCGGCCAGCGCCTTGTCGATCGGGCCCAGGACTGACCTGGCGGTGGCGATGCCGTTGACCAGCTGGATATGGATCGATTCCGCCATCCAGCGTGCATCCTCCGACAACGCGTCGCCGAGCTTTGAGGCCTCAAACAGCGTGTCGATGCCTGAGAGATTGCCGGCTAATGACAGGCCGGTGTTCTGCGAGCGCCAGAAGATCGCCTGCCTTGGCTTGTCGGCATCCGGCTTGGCGCCGAGAAAACCCTTGAGGCGCACGTCTCGGACCATCTCCAACTCGTTGATGAAGATGCCGACCAGTTCGGTCACCGCTTCGGTGCCATCGCGATAGAGCGCGTTGTCGGGTCCCGGATTGGCCCACAGGGCCGCAAAGCCGTCCGGCTTTTTCCAGGCTGCGTCGACGTCGGCGGCCATCGTCTCGATATTCTTGGCAATCGCCGCGCCGTAGGCGCAGCGGTACGGATCGTCCTTGCCGGCGAGCGCCTCGGAGCCATCGCCATAGAGCACGAACTCCAGCGCCCCTAACCCCTGCATGGCGACGCTCTTGCCCGCCAGCTGCGCCGGGTCGGTGGCGGTCGGGTCCTTGGCGGCCAGAGCGGCCTGCACCTGCTTCAGGCCGATGCTCTTGCGGTCCGGCCAGTAGAGCATGCGCTCCAGCCGGTTGTTCTCCTTGATCGGCCCGAAGCCGATGATTTCGGCCGACGACCAGGCTGCGACCGTGGCCGAGAATTCGGCATGCGCGACATCGAGATTACCCTGCGAAGGTGCCTGGCAAAGCGCGTCCATGGCCTTGGCTAGGCCGTCCGCATGATCATGCAGACTGGCATAGGCGGGACGGACAAAGCCGTCGATCGCGCGCTGGATGACGTCGGAGGCTTTCACCGAGGCCGATGCCGGGCAGGACATGGCCAGCGCTAGCGCGAGGGCAGGCAAAAAGCGCTTCAGCATCAGAGTGACTCCAGGAATTTGATGAGAGCATTGCGGTCGGCCGCATCGGTAGCGGCAAAGCGGTCGCGCGCCTTCTGCCCCTCGCCGCCGTGCCAGAGGATAGCTTCGGTAAGCGTACGCGCACGCCCGTCATGCAGGAAGAAGCTGTTGCCGTTGACCGTTTGGGTGAGCCCGACGCCCCAGAGCGGCGGGGTGCGCCATTCGCGGCCCGTCGCCTCGCCAACGACCTGGCCATCGGCGAGACCGGGACCCATGTCGTGTAGCAGGAAGTCGGAATAAGGCCAGACCAGCTGGAAGGCTTGCGCTTTGTTGGGCGTGCCGCGCATGGTGACGAATTTCGGCGTGTGGCAGGAGATGCAGCCCATGTCGTAGAACAGTTTCTTGCCGGCGAGCACGGCGGGATCGCCGACATCGCGCCGCGCCGGCACGGCAAGGTTCTGCGAATAGAAAGTGACAAGGTCCATCACCGGCGACGGCGCCTCGACAGTACCGAGCCGCTTCTGGACGCCGTTCGGCATGGCGAGGCAGGCCTTTTCGGCCGTAGTACAATCGCCCCAATGGTTGGGCTCTTCCGGCGTCGAAATGCCGATATCGCCGTCAAAGGCGTCTGCCGCCTGCCGGCGGATCGAGGCGGTTTGCGCCTTCCAGCCGAAGCGGCCGAGTGTCAGTTCGTCGCTGCTGACGTCGCGTACGATGTTGGGTTTGCCGGAAATGCCGTCGCCATCGCGGTCGTCCGGATCAGCGTGGGCAAGAATATCGGCCGGTGCGATCTGTTCGATCAGGCCAAGGCCGATCATCGGCGGCGTCAGCCGCGGCGACACTGTAGTGTGCGGATCGAGCGGGCCGTAGCCAAGACCATCGATGGCATAACTCGGTTTGCGCAGCGAAACGACGGTGCCGTCGCCAAGCGCAACCTTTTCATCGCCATAGTCGACACGCATGCGGCCTTCGCCCTTGAGGCCGGGAACCGCCAGTTCCTGCAATTGCGTGCCGTAGACAGGGTCGGGGAAGTTCAACACTTTGTGCCCGGCGATCTCGGCCTTTTCCTCCGCTGTGCTGGCATCGCGCGCCAGCCGTAGCAACATCGAGGTGGTGCGGCTGTCGGCTGACGGCGGACGGCCGCGGCCGTCCTTCAAATGGCAATTCTGGCAGGCACGCTCGTTGAACAGTGGCCCGAGACCATCCGAGGCCTGGGTCGAGGACGGCGACGACACCCAGTTCTTGCGAAAAAGCGCATTGCCGAGCTTGAAATTGCTCTCTTCCTCGAAGGTGATGTTTTCAGAGGGTTGCGAGAAGGCGTCGCGGTCGACCTGCTTGCGCGAGGTGCCGGCGCCGCCTTGCATCGTTTCGAAGGCTTCCGGTTTGGAGAAATCGGCGGTCGGCCTGGTGACTGCAATGACGCGGGCCTGATCCTTCGGCGTCAGGTCGGTGCGGCTGGTGGCGAGGCCGGCCGGGTCCACAGCACCAGCCAGCGCCGGGGCCGAAACAATCGCAAGGATGGCAATCGAAAGCCCGCGAAACGGCTGGTATCGCGGGTTTTTGAGGAGCGGCAGGCCGTTAGCCCGCCGCAAGCGGCGCGGAAAATCTAGGAGGCGCCGCATTCCCGCATGGTCCTATTCCGCCTCATCCGCCGATGCGGCGTTGAGCTGGCCGTACTTTTCCTCGCCGATCGAGGCCAGCAGGTCGAGCTGCGTCTCGAGGAAGTCGATATGACCTTCCTCGTCGGCCAGCAATTCCTCGAACAGCTTCATCGTCACGTAGTCGCCTGCTTCTTCACAGATCTCGCGCGAACGCTTGTAGGCGGTGCGCGCGTCATATTCGCCGGCAAGATCGGATTCGAGCACTTCCTTGACATTCTGGCCGATGCGCAAAGGCGCCACGGACTGCAGATTGGGGTGGCCTTCGAGGAAGATGATACGGGCCACCAGCCGATCGGCATGGTGCATTTCCTCGATCGATTCGGCGCGTTCCTTCTTTGCCAGCTTGGCGTATCCCCAGTCCTCCAGCAGACGGAAGTGCACCCAGTACTGATTGACGGCGCCGAGCTCCAGGAAAAGAGCTTCGTTAAGCCGCTCTATGATCTGCTTTTCGCCTTTCATGGGTTCTGCTCCCGTATTGGACGCGCAGGCCTCTAACGCGATCCAGATGTGAAACGATGTCGCCGCTCGCCTCCGAGCGGGCGTGGTAATTTTCGGTGACCCGAATGATCGTTTCGACCACATTTGGGAAGCAGCCGCAACAGCGACCGCGCTTTTGCATCGTGTGATAGACTTTCGCCGGCACGATGAGCTGCCAGGGATCCTGATCCAGCAGATCGACGATCGTCTGCTCAATCTCCTTTTCGGTGATGATATTGCAATGGCAGATCAGCATGGATTGGCTCTGGCTGACGGCGCCTCCTCCGCGCCGTTTGGCTGGTGGTTGGTTGGGGTGTTACTTGAACACCTTCTCCGGTGCATCAAGGCTGTCGGAACCCTCAAAAGCAATGTCGTTGAGCTTCAAGGCACCAACGGCGCGTTCGATCGACTTGGTCTGGTCGACCAGAGCGTCGATTGCCGCCTGCACCGTGGCGTTGCCTTCGGTGTTGCCCTCGGCGATCTGCTGGTCATAGGCCTCACCGGCCACGGCCCGCGCCTTGATCGCCTCCATCTTGGCGACCGAGACGTCGAGCTTGTCGGACAGTTCCTTGTCGATCGCCGGATCGGCCGCCTTGACCATATCGTGCACCGACGGGCCCGAAACGACGGTGCCGTCGAGGCGCGCGTAGCTGGCGAGATAGGCGGCGCGGATGCCGATCGCGTCATAGAGATGCGAGTTGTAGGTGTTGTCGGAGAAGCAGTCGTGCTCCTCTTCCGGATCGTGCAGCAGCAGGCCGAGTTTCATGCGCTCGCCGGCAAGTTCGCCGTAGGACAGCGAGCCCATGCCGGTGAAGATCACCGAAATGGCGGTGTTCGGCTGGCCGTCGAGGAGGTTCTTGCGGGCGGCGCCGTCTTCCTTCCAGTTGCCGACCATCTCCTGCAGGTCGGAGACCAGCAGGTCGCTGGCCGACTTCAGATACTGCGCGCGGCGGTCGCAATTGCCGCCGGTGCAATTCTTGAGGTCATAGTCGGTATAGGGCCGCTCGCCGGCGCCCAGGCCGGTGCCGTGCAGATCCTGGCCCCAGAGCAGGAATTCGATGGCATGATAGCCGGTCGCAACATTGGCTTCGATGCCGCCGGCTTCCTGCAGCGTGCCGGAGAGGAACTCCGGCGTCAGCTTCGAGGCGTCGACCTTCTTGCCGTTGATCTCGATTTCCTTGTTGGCGATCACATTGGCGGTGTAGAGCGCGTTGGCATCGGACTCGGTGCCATAGCTCTTGGCGACATAATCGATCAGGCCTTCGTCCAGCGGCCAGGAGTTCACCTTGCCTTCCCAGTCGTCGACGATCTTGTTGCCGAAGCGATATACCTCGGTCTGCTGGTAAGGCACGCGCGACGCCTTCCAGGCATCGCGGGCGGCGTTGAGCGTGTCGGCCGATGGATTGGCGAGCAGCGCGTCGACTGCCTTGTCGAGCGCCTGCGCGGTGGTCAGCGAATCCTCGTACTTGGCCAGCGCGATGTCGGAATAGGTTTTGATGACCGCCTTGGCGTCGGTCTCCGCCGCCTTGGCCGGCAGGATGAAAACCGCCGCCGTCAACATTGCCGTGGCACCGATCGCAGCCAGCCTGCCGCCATATCGTGCTGTCATCATCATTCTCCAGTTCAAAGGGAATTCGCTAAAAGGCGCGCGTGCCAAACGGTGCCAGGACACAGGCATGCCATACGTCACAACGGATGCCGCGCCGTTGCGCGGCTCACGGTAGAAAGACACCAAATGCCTCCAATCGAACGGGTTCAAGGCCCAAACATCAAAGGGATGCGCTGACGCGCGAGCCTCCATAAAGCGATGGCGGCGCTGGAAGTCAACTGGCGAACCCCAGAAAATTCAATTGAAACAACAGTTTAGAATTATTCTAAACTAGGACTATCAACTTTAAATCGTATCCCCAGCAGCCCTGGTGAGAGACACCGAGATTGACAGACGACCATTCCGGGTGCGACCCGGACCCGGGCTCTTGCGACGGCGGCAGACAATCGCCATCTGGCGGAACAGCTCACAATCAGAGAGCATGATGTCGTCCGCAAACCGCTTCACACTTTTCGGCATCATGCTCCAGATTTGAAACAGGAATTCGGGTTGCGATGAAGAACGGTGTCGTCATTGTCGGTGCGGGTCATGCGGGCGTGCAAGCGGCCGCCAGCCTGCGCGAGGAAGGCTATGACGGACCAGTCATCCTGATCGGCGACGAAAACGAGCTGCCCTACCACAAGCCGCCTTTGTCGAAGACCTTCATCAAGGATGCCGAGGCCAAGGCGCAGCCATTGCGCGGCGAGGCGTTTTACACCGGCAGCACCATCGACTTCAGGCCGGGCATCCGAATCGACCGCATCGATACGGCAGACCGCAGGCTGGACATAGTGGGCGGCGGCGCGCTTGCCTTCGACCGCCTTATCCTGGCCACCGGTTCGCGGCCGCGGCTTCTGCCGCTGCCGGGCGGGGACCTCTCGGGCGTGCTGTCGCTGCGCTCGATCGCCGATGCGCGGCTGATCCGCGAACTCAGTGCGCAGAGCGACGATGTAGTCATTCTCGGCGGCGGCTTCATCGGGCTGGAAATTGCGGCGACGCTGCGAGTGGCCGGCCGCAACGTCACCGTGGTCGAAGCCGTCGACCGGCTGCTCGGCCGCGCCGTGGCGCCGGTGGTGGCGAGCCATGTCCGCCAGCGGCTGGAGGCGCTGGGCGTGCGCATCCTCACCGGCACCACCATCGCCAGGCTGGAGGGCGAAAACGGCCATGTCTCAGCCGCCCTCACTTCCACCGGCGAAAGGTTGCCGGCACGCATGGTCATTGTCGGCATCGGCGCGGTGCCGAATGTCGAACTGGCGCAGGCCGCCGAGCTGACTGTCGCCAATGGCATCCGCGTCGACCAGCAGATGCGCAGCTCGGTGCCTGACATCCTCGCCATCGGCGACGCCGCTTCCTACCGCCACTGGTCGACCGGCGGCGACGTGCGGCTGGAATCGGTGCAGAACGCCACCGACCAGGCCCGGCTTGCCGCGCGCACCATAACCGGCCACGCCGACAGCTATTCGGCCGTGCCTTGGTTCTGGTCGGACATCGGCGACATGAAGTTGCAGATGGTCGGGCTGACGTCAGGCGGCGACAGCCATGTCGTGCTGGGCGATCTCGCCGACAACAAATTCTCGATCTACCACTATGCCGGAAGCCGGTTGCTCGGCATCGAATCGGTCAATCGCCCCGGCGACCATATGCTCGGCCGCAAGATGCTCGGCGCCGGCTTCTCGCCGACGCCGCAGACGGTAGCGGAAGGCCCTGATGGGCTGAAGGCGGCGCTGGCGGCGTTTCAGCAGGATGAGCCGGCAAGGGCTGCGGGCTAAACGCCTCTTTACCTCCCCCTTGTGGGGAGGTCGGACCGCAGGTCCGGGTGGGGGGCTTGGCGCCGCCCCCCGCCCCGCTGCTTCGCAGCGACCCTCCCCACAAGGGGGAGGGTAAGCGCTAAGCAGCGCAGACTTCGCGGATCGAGCTTTCCAGAATGTCGAGCGCCTCGTTCATGACATTGTCCTGGATGGTGATCGGGGCCAGGAAGCGGATGACGTTGCCGTAGACGCCGCAGGTCAGCAGGATCAGGCCCTTGTCGAGCGCCTTCAGCCGAATGGCGTTGGCGATCTCAGCCGACGGCAGGCCTTTCTTGACGTCGTTGAATTCGACCGCGTTCATGAAGCCGAGGCCCCTTATATCGACAATCTCGGGCACGTCGTCACGGATCGCCTGCAGCCGTTGCTTCAGCCTGGCGCCTAGCGTGTTGGCGCGGTCGCAGAGCTTTTCGTCCTCGATCACGTCGAGCACGGCGTGTGCTGCAGCGACACCGATCGGGCTGCCGCCATAGGTGCCGCCGAGGCCGCCGGGGCCGGGCGCATCCATGATTTCGGCGCGGCCGGTGACCGCCGCCAGCGGGAAGCCGCCGGCCAGGCTCTTGGCCATGGTGGTGATGTCGGCCGCAACCTCGTGATGGTCCATGGCGAACATCTTGCCGGTGCGGGCAAAGCCGGTCTGCACCTCGTCGGCGATCAACAGCATGCCGTGCTGGTCGCAGAGCTTGCGCAGCGCGGTCAGGAACTCGCGTGGCGCGTCGTAAAAGCCGCCCTCGCCCTGGACCGGCTCGATGATGATGGCGGCGACGCGGGCCGGATCGACATCGGCCTTGAACAGTCTGTCGAGCGCCGCCAGCGAATCCGCGACGGAGACGCCGTGCAGCGGCACCGGGAACGGCGCATGGTAGACGTCACCCGGCATGGCGCCGAAACCGACCTTGTAAGGCACGACCTTGCCGGTCAGCGCCATGCCCATGAAGGTGCGGCCGTGGAAGCCGCCGGCAAAGGCGATGACGGCCTGGCGGCCGGTGGCGTTGCGGGCGATCTTGATGGCGTTCTCGACCGCCTCGGCGCCGGTGGTGACGAAGATGGTTTTCTTCTCGAACTTGCCGGGCAGCATGGCGTTCAGCCGTTCGGCCAGCCTGACATAGCTCTCATAGGGCACCACCTGGTGGCAGGTGTGGGTGAAGCGGTCGAGCTGCGCCTTGACCGCTTCGATCACCTTGGGGTGGCGATGGCCGGTGTTGACGACGGCGATGCCGGAGGAGAAATCGATGTAGCGGCGGCCTTCGACGTCCCAGATCTCCGAATTCTCGGCGCGGTCGGCATAGATCTGCGTCGTCATGCCGACGCCGCGCGAAATCGACTGGTTCTTGCGTTCGGAAATGGCTGCGTTCTTCATGGTCATCCCTCGCCGGGCTGGCGCCCGCTCTTGCTTGACAGGTCTCAAGCCTGTTCTGGCCTTATTTCACGTTTTCCTCAAGTCGGCACCGTCGCCCGGCGATTGGGCCTGCCCTCGGTGCGCGGCACGTCGACAGGTCCTAACCCGCTGACCGATACGCGTACGAGATCGGTTTCCTTTTCCTTGGGATCGATTATCCTCCCGATGTCTGTGACAGCTCACCCGTCATGAGCGTTCCGGATCGGTGAGGGACCCTATGAGCAGAAACGCGACATCGTCCGCCCCGCAGCCCCCGGCCTCAGGCCTTTTTTCGTTTTCTCCCATCCTCTTCGCCTGTGCGATCGCGCCGTTCATTCTAGCCGGCTGCCAGAAGCAGGAGGCGGCGGCCAAGAAACTGCCGATCATGGTGCGCACCAAGACGGTGGCCATGGCCGATTATGCGCCGCGGACCTCGCTGACCGGAGTGATCGCGGCGCGCACGCTGAACAATCTGTCGTTCCGTGTCGGCGGCCGCGTCGCCGAACGGCTTGTCGATGTCGGCCAGCATGTCGACAAGGACGCCGTGCTTGCCCGCATCGATCCGCAAGAACAGGAATCCGATTTGCGCTCGGCGCAGGCCGATCTCGATGCCGCTCAGGCGCAACTGACCCAGGCGGCCGCCACCTTCGAACGGCAGAAAACCCTGCTTGCCCAGGGTTTTACCACCAGGCGGGACTATGATGCGGCCGACCAGGCGCAGAAGGTGGCGCAAGGCAGTGTCGATCAGGCGCAGAGCGCGCTTTCCAACGCCAGGGAGAACCTGTCCTTCACCGAGCTCAAGGCGGGCGCTGCCGGCGTCATCACCGCTCGGCAGGTCGAAGCCGGGCAAGTGGTGCAGGCGGCACAGACGGTCTTCACCGTCGCCGAGGACGGTGACCGCGATGCGGTGTTCAATGTCCAGGAAACGCTGGTCGCCAAAACGGCGCCATCGCCCTCGGTAACGATCACGCTGCTGGCCGACCCGCAGGTGAAGGCGATAGGCAAGGTGCGCGAAGTCTCCCCGGCGGTCGATCCGGCTTCGGGGTCGGTCCGGGTCAAGGTCGGCATTGCCGACACGCCGGAAGACATGCCGCTCGGCGCCACCGTCATCGGCTCGGTCAACGCCAGACCGGCGAAAGCCGTCATCCTGCCCTGGCAGGCGCTGACCTCGATCGAGGGCAAGCCGGCTGTCTGGATTGTCGATCCCTCGACCAAGGCGGTGGCGACAGCCCTGGTCAATGTGCTGGCCTTCGATTCCGGCGTGGTCGTCGTCGACAAGGGGCTGGAGGCCGGCCAAAGCGTCGTCACCGCCGGTGGCCAGTTGCTCAGCCCCGGACAGGCGGTCGAGATATCGGGAGCAGCACAATGAGGCGGCTGCGTATCCTGCCTTTTGTACTTGCCCTGGTTGCACTGGCGACACTCACTGCCTGTTCGAAGTCGGAGGAAAAGCCGCCAGAGATCATCCGGCCGGTGCTGTCGATGGTGATCGAGCCGCAGACGACGCGGACCTTCGGCTTCGCCGGCTCCATCGAGCCGCAGGTCAGCGCCGACCTCGCCTTCCGCCTGCTCGGCCGCGTCGTCTCGCGCGACGTCAAGGTCGGCGATATCGTCAGCAAGGGCACGACGATCGCCACGCTCGATCCGACGGCGCTCGAGCTTGCCGTACAGGCGGCAAAGGCCGAACTCTCCAATGCCGAGGCGCAATTCGCCAACGCCGCCGCCAGCGAGGACCGCCAGCGCCAGTTGCTCGCCGCGGCCAACACCTCGCAGGCCGTCTTCGATGCCGCGCAGCAGGCCAGGCAAGCGGCCGAAGCCGGCGTCGAGCGGGCCAAGGCAGCGCTTGCCAAATCGCAGGAGCAGCTTGGCTATGCCAGGCTGTTCTCGGACTTCGACGGCGTCGTCACCGCCACCGGCGCCGAGGTCGGCCAGACGGTTTCGGCCGGCCAGACCATCGTCACCGTGGCGCGCTCGGATTTGCGCGAAGCGGTGGTCGACATTCCCGACCAATTGATCGGCGATCTGGCTGTCGGCACGTCGTTCGAGGTCATCCTGCAGTCGCTGCCGTCGATCCAGACCGAGGCCACGCTGCGCGAGATCGCGCCGCAAGCCGATAGTTCGACCCGCAGCCGCCGCGTCAAGCTGACGCTCACCGATCCGCCGCAGGCCTTCCGGCTCGGCTCGACGGTGACGGCGACACGGGTGGCCAAGGTGGCGCCGACGATCGAGCTGCCGCTGTCGGCGTTGCTGCAAAAGAATGGTGGCGACAAGGTCTGGATCGTCGATGAAAAGACGTCGAGCGTCTCGACGCGCGACATCAAGATCGCCTCGAAGGGCGCCGCCAGCTTCATCGTCGCCGAAGGACTTGAGGCCGGGATGCGCGTCGTCACCGCCGGCGTCCACAGCCTGGTGGACGGCCAGAAGGTCAAGATTCCTAGAGGAGGCGCGTCATGAAGGGGTTCAACCTCTCCGACTGGGCGCTCAACCACCGCTCGCTGGTCTGGTACTTCATGCTGGTCTTCGTCGTCGCCGGCATCTTCGCTTACCTCAATCTCGGCCGCGAGGAAGATCCGAACTTCACCATCAAGACCATGATCGTCCAGGCCAATTGGCCGGGCGCCTCGGTCAACGAGACGGTGCGGCAGGTCACCGACCGCATCGAAAAGAAGCTTGAGGAACTGGACAGCCTCGACTTCACCCGCTCGGTCACCACCGCCGGCAAGACCGTCATCTTCGTCAACCTGAAGGACACCACCAAGGCGCGCGATGTCGTGTCGAACTGGACCCAGGTGCGCAACATGGTCAACGACATCGCGCCCCAATTTCCGCAAGGCGTGCAGGGGCCGTTCTTCAACGACCGCTTCGGCGACGTCTTCGGCAATATCTACGCCTTCACCTCGGACGGGCTGACGCCGCGCCAGTTGCGCGACTATGTCGAGGATGTCAGGACCCAGATCCTGACTGTGCCCAATGCCGGCAAGGTCGATCTGGTCGGCGCCCAGGACGAAGCCATCTATCTCGAATTCTCGACCCGCCAGATCGCAGCCCTCGGTCTCAACCAGCAGGCGATCGTGGCCAGCCTGCAAGCGCAGAACGCCATCACGCCGTCGGGCGTCGTCGAATCCGGACCCGAGCGTGTCAGCGTGCGGGTCGGCGGCCAGTTCACCTCCGAGGAGAGCCTGCGCGGCATCAATCTGCGCGTCAATGACCGCTTCTTCCGGCTGAGCGATGTGGCAACGATCCGGCGCGGCTATGAAGACCCGCCGACGGCGCTGTTCCGCTTCAACGGCCAGGATGCTATCGGGCTCGCCATCGGCATGAAGCCCAATGCCAATCTGCTCGAATTCGGCGCGGCGCTTGAGAAGAAGATGGACGAGGTGCTGGCCGACCTGCCGGTCGGCGTCGGCGTGCATCTGGTCGCCGACCAGCCGGTGATCGTGGAGGAAGCGGTTTCGGGCTTCACCCGGGCGCTGGCCGAGGCGGTCGCCATCGTGCTCGCCGTGTCGTTCATCAGCCTCGGCATGCGCGCCGGCTTCGTCGTGGCGCTGTCGATCCCGCTGGTTCTGGCCATCACCTTCACGGTCATGGCCTATCTCGGCATCTCGCTGCAGCGCATTTCGCTGGGGGCGCTGATCATCGCGCTCGGCCTTCTGGTCGACGATGCCATGATCGCGGTCGAGATGATGGTGGCGCGGCTGGAGGTCGGCGACAATCTGCGCAAGGCGGCGACCTATGTCTACACTTCGACCGCCTTCCCGATGCTGACCGGCACGCTGGTGACGGTCGCCGGCTTTATCCCGATCGGTCTCAACAACAGCGCCGCCGGCGAATACACGTTTACACTGTTCGTCGTCATCGCGGTCTCGCTTTTGGTGTCATGGATCGTGGCAGTGCTGTTTGCGCCGCTGTTGGGCGTCACCATCCTGCCTGCGACGATGAAGCAGAAGCATGAACAGCCCGGACGTTTCACCAGCCTGTTCCGGCGCGTGCTGGTGGGCTCGGTGCGCCACCACTGGCTGACGATCTTCGTCACGGTGTTGTTGTTTGCCGGCTCAATAGCCGGCTTCGGCCTCGTCCAGCAGCAGTTCTTCCCGCCCTCGGACCGGCCAGAGCTGATTGTCGACTGGAACCTGCCGCAGAACTCGTCGGTCACCGAGACGCGCGACCAGATCGAGCGCTTCGAAGGCCGGGCGCTGGCCGGCAATCCCGACGTAGACCATTTCTCGTCCTATATCGGCCAGGGTGCGGTGCGCTTCCTGCTTGCCTTCGACGTGCAGCCGGCCAATCCCTATTTCGGCCAGACCGTCATCGTCACCAAGAGCATCGAGGCGCGCAACCGGCTGAAGCCGGTGCTGGAGAAGCTGCTGCGCGAGGAATTCGTCGGCACCGATGCCTTTGTCAAGCCGCTGGAACTCGGGCCGCCGGTCGGCCGCCCGGTGCAGTACCGTGTCGGCGGACCCGACATCCAAAAGGTGCGCGACCTGGCGCAGCAATTTGCCGGCCTGATCTCGGTCAACACGAAGCTGGCCGCGCCGACCTTCGACTGGAATGAGCCGCAGCGCGTGCTGAGGGTCGATGTGCTGCAGGACAAGGCACGTCAGCTCGGCATCACCTCCTCCGACATTGCCAGCGCACTGAACAGCACGGTTGACGGCGCCACCATCACCCAGGTGCGCGACGCCACCTACCTGATCAACGTCATCGCCCGCTCTCGCGAGGCCGAACGCGGCTCGATCGATACGCTGCAGAACATGCAGTTGCCGACCGGAAACGGCGAGGCGATCCCGCTCGCGGCGGTGGCCAACTTCCGCTACGACCTCGAACAGCCGACGGTGTGGCGGCGCAACCGCATTCCGACGATCACCGTGCGCGCCGGCCTGGTCGGCGATGTGCTGCCGGCAACCGTCGTCAACGAATTGAAGCCGTCGGTCGACGCCTTCATCGCCAAGCTGCCGCCGGGCTATTCGGTCGCCACCGCGGGCTCGGTCGAGGAAAGCGCCAAAAGCCAGGGACCGATCGCAGCGGTGGTGCCGCTGATGCTGTTCGTCATGGCGACCATCCTGATGATCCAGCTGCAAAGCTTCCAGCGCCTGTTCCTGGTGGTAGCGGTGGCGCCGCTCGGCCTGATCGGCGTGGTCGCGGCCCTGGTGCCGAGCGGCGCGCCGCTCGGCTTCGTCGCCATTCTCGGCGTGCTGGCGCTGATCGGCATCCTGATCCGCAACTCGGTGATCCTGATCGTGCAGATCGAGGATCTGGTCGCCGAAGGCAAGGATCGCTGGGCGGCGGTGATCGAGGCCACCGAGCACCGGATGCGGCCGATCGCGCTGACGGCAGCCGCCGCCAGCCTGGCGCTGATCCCGATCGCGCGCGAAGTGTTCTGGGGGCCGATGGCCTACGCGATGATGGGCGGCATCATCGCCGGCACGGCGATCACGCTGCTGTTCCTGCCGGCGCTCTATGTGACGTGGTTCCGGATCAAGGAGCCGAAGGAAGCGGAGAGGGGCGAGCTTGGACACGGGTGAGACGGTAACAGAAGGCGGAGCGGCCTGAGCAAAGTTCGATCGCCGAGTTCCCGCCCACCCCCCTCTGGCCTGCCGGCCATCTCCCCCGCAAGGAGGGAGATCAGCAGCTTCCGCCGTATCGCATATCTTGCAACGTTGGAGATTGGCGAAACCATTCGCGGGATCCGATCTCCCCCCTTGCGGGGGAGATGTCCAGCAGGACAGAGGGGGGTGCGACGGATCGCGACCTTTCGCACTACCCGCGCACAAACCCCTCACTCGCCCTGAGCAGATTGCGCGTGTAATCCTTCTCCACCCGGTGCCCGATCAGCTGGCTCGCGGTGAGATTTTCCACCGCTTCGCCGTTCTGCATCACCATCAGCCGTTCGCACATATGGGTGATGATGGCGAGGTCGTGGCTGACCATCAGGAAGGTCAGCTTGCGCCGTCGGCGAACCTCTTCCAAAAGGTTGAGCACTTCGGCCTGCACCGAGGCATCGAGCGCCGAGGTCGGCTCGTCGAGCAGCAGGATCGAGGGCTCGAGGATGAGCGCGCGGGCAATGGCGACGCGCTGGCGCTGGCCGCCTGATAATTGGTGCGCGTAGCGGAAGCGGAAGCCGTTGCCGAGGCCGACCTCATCCAACGCGCGCTGGATGCGCTGCTCGCCATCGGCAAAACCATGAATGGCGAGCGGCTCCTGCAGCAAGCGATCGACGGTCTGGCGCGGATGCAGCGAGCCATATGGGTCCTGGAAGACCATCTGCACCTCGCGGTAGAAGGCCTTGTCGCGGCGCGCTCCCAATGTCTTGCCGTTGACGGTGATGGTGCCAGATTTGGCCGGCACCAGGCCAGCGATGGCTTTCAGCAGCGTCGATTTGCCGGAACCGCTCTCGCCGACCAGGCCGAAGGAATCACCCGATTGCACCTCCAGGCTGACACCTTTCAGCGCGCGAAACCGATCGAACACCACCTCCAGCCCTTCGATGGAAATGGCTGGAGTCATGCCGCCCACTCCGGCTTGCGGTCGAGCACCGGCAGCGGATGGCGTTCGTAGCCGATCCTGGGCATGCAGTTGAGCAGGCCGCGCGTGTAGGGATGCTGGGCGTCGCGCAGTTCCGACGCCTTGAGCTGCTCGACCACCTTGCCGGCATACATGACGATGACGCGGTCGCAGAAGGAGGCAACCAGCCGCAGATCGTGCGAGATGAAGATCAGCCCCATGCCGCGCTCGCTGACCAGCCGGTCGAGGATGCCGAGCACGTCGAGCTGCACGGTGACGTCGAGCGCCGAGGTCGGCTCATCGGCGATCATCAATTCCGGTCCGGCGATCAGCATCATGGCGATCATGGCGCGCTGGCCCATGCCGCCGGAGACCTCGTGCGGATGCAGGTCGAAGACGCGGGCGGGGTCGCGTATCTGCACCGCTTCGAGCATGGCCAGCGCCCGCTCGCGCGCCTCGGCCTTGGAGACCTTCTCATGCGTGCGCAGCGTCTCTACGATCTGGCGGCCGATGCTCATCACCGGATCGAGCGAATATTTCGGATCCTGCAGGATCATGGCAATGCGTTTTCCGCGCAGCGCGCGGCGCTGCCGGGCCGGCATAGCCAGAAGGTCGGCGCCATCTAGGGCGAGCTTCTTCGCCGACACAAGGGCCTGTGGTGGCGTCAGCCCCATGATGGCGCGGCCGGTCTGCGACTTGCCGGAGCCGCTCTCGCCGACAATGCCCAACCGCTCGCGGCCGAGCGAGAAGGAGACGCCGCGCACCGCCTGGATGAGGCCGGTGCGAGTTGGAAAATCGACACGCAGGTCGTCGACATCGAGAAGCGTGCCGTTCACAGCGCTCATTGGTCTCCGCTCCTTGGATCGAGCGCGTCGCGCAGGCCGTCGCCGAGCAGGTTGAAGCCGAGGCTGACGATCAGGATGGCGAAGCCCGGCGCGCCGGCCACCCACCATTGGTCGAGGACGAAGCGGCGGCCGGACGCGATCATCGTGCCCCATTCCGGCAGCGGCGGCTGTGCGCCGAGGCCGAGGAAGCCCAGGCCGGCGGCGGTGAGGATGATGCCGGCCATGTCGAGCGTCACCCGGATGATCAGCGAGGAGATGCAGAGCGGCATGATGTGGCGCAGCACGATGCGGAAGGGCGAGGCACCCATCAACTGCACCGCCTTGATGTAATCCGAGTTGCGAACCGTCATCGTTTCGGCACGGGCAATTCGGGCGTAAGGCGGCCAGGAGGTGATGGCGATGGCGAGCACGGCGTTTTCGATGCCTGGTCCAAGTGCTGCGACAAAGGCCAGCGCCAGGATCAGCTTGGGGAAGGCGAGGAAGATATCGGTGATGCGCATCAGGATGGCATCGGTCCAGCCGCCGGCATAGCCGGCGACGGTGCCGACCAAAAGGCCGATGGGAGCGGCGATGATGGCGACGAGGATGACGACATAGAGCGTCCATCGCGAGCCAAAGAGAATGCGAGAATAGATATCGCGGCCGAGATCGTCGGTGCCGAACCAATGCGCGCTGCTCGGCGCTAAAAGCCGCGCGTTCTTCAAATCGCCGACGGTCGGCGAATAGGGCGCCAGCACATCGGCGAAGGCAGCGACCACCAGCAAGGCGATGATGATCAGCAGGCCAAGAAACGCCAGCCGGTTGGCGGAAAAGCGCCGCCAGGCGACATAGGCGCGGCCGAGCCTTGCCTGCATGCGCGAGGCCGGCCGATCGCTGAGCAGCCAGTCACGACGGGTCTGGACGGTCGCGATACTCATCCTGTCTTGGTCCTCGGGTCGAGCAGCTTGTAGAGAAGGTCGGACAGGAGATTGATGCCGATGAACACCGAACCGATGACGATGGTGCCGCCAAGCACCGCGTTCATGTCGGCGTTCTGCAGCGAATTGGTGATGTAGAGGCCAATGCCGGGCCAGGAAAACACGGTCTCGGTCAGCACCGAACCTTCGAGCAGCCCAGCGTACGAGAGCGCGATAACAGTGACCATCGGCACCGCGGCGTTGCGCAGCGCATGGCCCCAGATGATGCGCGTTTCCGACAGGCCCTTGGCGCGTGCGGCGACGATGTATTCCTGCGACAGCTCGTTCAGCATGAAGGAGCGCGTCATGCGGCTGATATAGGCAAGCGAGAAATAACCGAGCAGCCCTGCCGGCAGGATGATGTGGCGGTAGGCGTCATAGAATACATCCCACTGCCCCTGCATCGCGGCATCGAGAAGATAGAAGCCGGTGATCGGCGTGAAGGTGTATTCGTAGACGACATCGAGCCGCGCCGGGAAAGCCACCCATTGCAGCTTGGCGTAGAACAGGACAAGCCCCAGAAGACCGATCCAGAAGATTGGCACGGAATAGCCGATCAGGCCGATGACGCGCACGATCTGGTCGATGAGGCTGCCGCGTTTAACCGCTGCCAGCACACCAAGCGGCACACCGATGACCGAGCCGATCAGAGTTCCCAAAGTCGCCAGTTCGATAGTTGCTGGAAAGGCACGACGGATGTCGGTCATGACCGGATTGGTGGTCAGCACCGACGTGCCGAAATCGCCGTTCAGCGCAGCCTTCACATAGAGGTAGAACTGCTCGATCAACGGCAGGTCGAGCCCCATCTCGCGGCGCGTGCGCTCGACGACATTGAGAGGCGCCCTGTCCCCCAGCACCGCCAGCACCGGGTCGATCGGGATGACACGGCCGATGAAGAAGGTCACCGCGAGCAGGCCAAGATAGGTCGTGATCGCGATGACCAGGAAGCGGCCGATCGCCGATGCAATAGCCACGGCGCGGGCGCCGCCGCGCCCGCCCTGGTTTTCGATCGCGCTCATACGGCGCGCCCGCGGGCACTACTCTTTCGAGACCGGACCGACGAAGTTGCTATCGAAGCTCGGGCCGAGCGCGAAGCCCTTGAGGTTCTTGCGCAGGCCAGCCACTTCGAGCTGCTGGTGAATGATCACGAACGGGCTGGTGTCGAGGATCTTCTGCTGCAGATCCTTGTACATGTCGGCGCGCTTGCCGGCATCCTTCTCGAGCAGAGCCGCTTCCGTTTCCTTGGTGAGTTCCGGAATATCCCAGGAGTTGCGCCAGGCGAGCGTGTGCGACTTGCCGGCATCCGAATTGTCGGGGTTCGACGCAAAGGTCTGGGCATTGGAGTTCGGATCGAAGTAATCCTGGCCCCAATTGCCGATATAGATGTCATGGTTGCGGGCGCGGTACTTGGTCAGCGTCTGCTTGCCGTCGCCGGGGATGATCTCCAGCTTGATGCCGGCCTGGCCCAGCGTCTGCTGGATCGATTCCGCCATACCTGTGGTCGGCTGTCCCGTGCGTACGTCCATAGTGACGCTGAAACCGTCCGGCAGGCCGGCCTTGGCCAGCAGTTCCTTGGCCTTGGCGACGTCGAGCTTGAAGGGATTGTCGTCGACGGCGCCGAGGTCACCCTTGGGCAGGAAGGACTGGTGGATTTCGCCGATGCCCTTGAGGATGGTCGTGCTCAGCGCATCGTAGTCGACCAGATATTTGAACGCCTGACGTACCTCGGGCTTAGCGAGGTTCGGGTTCTTCTGGTTGAGGCTGATGTAGTAGACCGTGCCCTTTGGCGCGCTGGTCGTGGTGATGTCGGCGTTCTTGCCGATGGCGTCGAGATCATTCGGCTCGAGGTTGCGGGCGACGTCGATGTCGCCCGCTTCGAGCGCCAGACGCTGGGCCGAGCTTTCCTTCATGTTGCGATAGATGACGCGGGCAAGCTTGGCCTTTTCGCCATAATAATTGTCGTTGCGCTCCAGAACAACTGCCTCGTTGGCGCGCCATTCGCGCAGCTTGAAGACGCCGGAGCCGGCATAGCCGGTCTTCAACCAGGCATTGCCGAAGTCATTGTCCCATTTGTAGTCGGCGCTCGGTGTGGCCGCAGCGACATGTTCCTTGACCAGCTTGGCGTCGACCACCGAGGCGACGGTTGCCGACAGGCAGTTCAGCACGAAGCTCGGCGCGTAGGCCTTGTCGACGGTGAACTGAAAGGTGGTTTCGTCGACAGCCTTGGCCTTGTCGGTGACGTTGTCGCCACTGATGCCGAACTGGCCGATGATGAAGGCCGGGCTTTTGTCCAGCTTGACGGCGCGCTCGAACGAATAGGCGACGTCGGCCGCGGTGATCGGGTTGCCGGAGGCGAATTTCAGGCCGGGCTTCAGCTTGAACGTATAGACCAGGCCATCGTCGGAGACGGTCCAGCTTTCGGCGAGATCGCCCTTGACCTTGGAGGTGTCGCTGAGATCGAGGCGGACCAGCAGGTCATAGGTGTTGCCGGTGACCTCGGCGGTCGACAGCTCGAACGCCTCGCCCGGATCCATGGAGATGATGTCGTCGATGGCGAAACCTTCGACCAGCGTGTCGGCAGGCGTCACGGCAAAGGCAGGCGCCACAAGCAGCGCGGACAGCGCGGCTCCTGCGAGCAATGCGCGAGAGCGTAGAGCAAACTTTTCCATCATCATGGTGATTTGTTCCCTGTTTTGTTGATTGTTGACCCCGAGTTCCCGGCTCAGGGCTGCAGCGTTCTTTTTCGCGGTCGTAGGACGACCGTTCACCCCTTACCGTGTTGGTTTTTGTCCAGTTGGTCAACACCCTATCCGGCAGCCCTCCAACCGGCAACGGGCATTTTATGAGCCGGCATATTGAAGCGGAATGCGCGACGGTTGTCGAAGCATGGCCGGCCGATTGCAGCCTCCGACGGGGCAGAATCTGGTCTTCTCTGTGCTACTTGATCGCGGCGACCAGATCGGTGTCGGGAAAGCAGGTGGCGGCGCGGCCGTTCTTTTCCTGCCAGCTGCCGATCGAGCGGCGGGTCTTGAAGCCGGGCAGGCCGTCGGCACTGCCGACATCATAGCCCTTGGCCTCCAGCGCCCGCTGCAAGGCGGCGATGTCGGAACGATGCAGACCGCCGACCGGACCCCAGCTGCCGACGAAATTTGAGTCACCATCGGCGATGCGGTCGGCGCCATGGCCGATAAACAGGGCGTAGAGGTCGCTGGTGTTGTACTCTTTCAGGACGTAGAAATTGGGCGTGGCGATGAAGGCCGGGCCGCTGCGCCCGGCGGGCATCAGGAGAAAGCCTTCGGCCTTCAATTCGCGGGCTGGAAAGGCTTTGCCGCCGACACGGCTGATGCCCATCGCCGCCCAGGCTGAGATTTTCTTGCCCTGGTCGGGACCTTCGAGCGAGCAGGAGACGCTCTCCGGCACCGTCACCTCGAAACCCCAGCCCCGGCCTTTCACCCAGCCGTAGTGGACGAGATAGTTGGCGATCGAGGCCAGCACATCAGGCGTCGAATTCCAGATGTCGGGGCGCCCGTCACCGTCGAAATCGACGGCATGCTTCAGGAACGAGGTCGGCATGAATTGCGGCTGGCCGAGCGCGCCGGCCCATGACGATTTCATGGCGCCGACCGGCGCCAGACCGCGCTCGACGATTTCGAGTGCGGCCAGCACTTCAGTACGGAAGAAGTCTTTTTTGGTCGACATGAACGCCTTGGTGCCGAGCACCTCGAACGCGTCGTAAGGCATTTTCGCGGCGCCGAATCCGGTCTCTCGGCCCCAGATCGCCAACAGCACTTCACCCGGCACGCCGTAGCGTTTCTCGATGGCGGCCAGCGTCCTGGCGTTGGTCGCCTCGCGCGTACGGCCGCCAGCGGTGACGGCGCGCACCGTTTTTTCGGCGAAATAGGCGCCAGGCGAGCCAAACTCGGCCTGATGCTGCTTTTGCGGGGTTTTGGGCTTTTCTCCGGGTAGGACGAGGTCGGGCAATTTGAGGTTGGGCTTCACGCCGTCGAAGGCGGCATCGAAGGTGGCTTTGGAGATGCCTTTGGCTTTTGCTTCGGGCCAAAGGTCGGTCTGCAGCCAGGCGCGGAACTGGTCGTCGATTTTGGCGGCCGGGGCGGGGGAGATGAGGAGGAGAGCGGCGAGGGCTGTGAAAAATAAAAGTAGGGCCAATCTGAGAGGTTTGCGTTCCTTCACACCCCCCTCTGTCCTGCCGGACATCTCCCCCGCAAGGGGGGAGATTGGCAGCTTCATTGGCGACGGTCTTCTTGCAACGTGGGTGATTGGCGAAAGCTGCGATGACATCTGATCTCCCCCCTTGCGGGGGAGATGTCCGGCAGGACAGAGGAGGGCGCGAAGGGATGCAGTCATCTCAGCAGCACCCTCCCCGCCAATTGCGTCAAAACGCCGTCCGCGATCGCAACGCGGCGGCCAGTGTGCCCTCATCGAGATAATCCAGCTCGCCGCCAACCGGCACGCCATGCGCGAGCCTGGTCACCTTGACCTCGAAACCCGAGAGCTGGTCGGTCAGATAGTGCGCCGTCGTCTGGCCCTCGACCGTGGCGTTGACGGCGAGGATCACCTCCTTCACCTCGCCGCCGGCAACACGGTCGACCAGCGAGCGGATGTTGAGTTGTTCGGGGCCGATGCCGTCGAGCGGCGACAGCGTGCCGCCGAGCACGTGGTAGCGCACGTTCATCGCCGCTGCCCGCTCCAGCGCCCATAGATCCGACACGTCCTCGACGACGATCAGCGTTGAGGCATCGCGGCGCGGATCGGTGCAGATCATGCAGGGATCTGCTGTGTCGACATTGCCGCAGGTCGTGCAGATGCGCACCTTGTCGGCGGCCTCGGCCATGGCTGCGGCGAGCGGCGACAAAAGCTGCTCCTTCTTCTTGATGAGGTGCAGTGCCGCGCGCCGCGCCGAACGCGGCCCGAGCCCCGGCACCTTGGCCAGGAGCTGGATCAGGCGTTCGATCTCGGGACCGGCGATTCGCTTGGACATCGCACTGATCTAGGATTTTTCGGCGCGCTTTGAAACATGCACCAAACGCACAGAGCCCACCACGCTGCCATGGCGGGCTCTGAAAATGCTGCGGACCTTAGTAAGCTGACGCTGGCCGGGTCTGGTCGACGATCATCGCGCCGATGGCGTCGGTGTTCTCGGGCGTCGACTGGAAGCCCATCGACGCTTCCTGCGTCGCCGAAGGTACCGAGGTGATGTAGCGGGCGTTCAGCGTGCCACCGAACCGCGAGGCATCGGGCTCGGCCATCGGCTCCTGCATCGCCACTTCCGTCTGCTTGGTGGCGACGCGGGCGCCCTTGGCGGGCGCCACTGCAGCCGTCACATAGGTCTGCTCGACCGGGGCCTGGCTAGCCTTGGCCGCGCGAACTGCCGCAGCCTGCTTGGCGGGGTCCGGACGGACGATCGTTTTCACCACCGGCTCGGCGTAAGCCACCTGCACGGGCGCTTCAGCCACGGGCGCGCGCGGCGTCACTGAAGCAACCATGGTCGTCGGTTCATCCGGCAGCGGCTGCCAGTTGCGGCCGCGCTTCTCGTAGAAAGCATTGCCGCCGGCAACCATGGTGTAGTGCATGTTCTTGTAGGGGAACTTCAGGCCGGCTGTGTGGAAGTACATCGTGTTCTTCAGCTTGGCCTTGCGCTCTCCCTTGAGCACCGCCTCGGCGGCTTCCTCGACATCGGGCATCGCCTTGGAATTCATCGGCCGCGTCATCACGCCGGGCGCGAACTGGCCCGGTTCGCCGACCACCTGGCAAATGGTGCTGCCATGATTGCCGGAGCGCAGCCGGTTCATCACCACCGTGCCGACGGCGATCATGCCGTCGCGACTCGACCGGTTGGACTCGAAGAACATTGCCCGCTCAAGGCATTCCTTCTCCTTCGGCGTGTTGCGGTAGGCGCGCGTTGAGAGGAAGCTGGGGGTTATGGCGTCGGTCAGGCTGGCGACCGACATGCCGTGAGAAGACGTGGTCTGGCTGCAACCCGCCAGGAACAAAGGGGAGAAGATGATGCCGAGCAACAGCGGCGTCTTCCATCGCGTCGCGATCAACAAAAGTGCCTCATTTTCCAGATGCCGCCCGTCCCAGGATGTGGCAAGAATGAGACTCTTAAAGGCAAAAAGATGGCTAAAGGATTAGCATTCGTGCAGCACAGGTAAAACTTTATAAATGCCCGGATATGTCCGCGTGAGCAAAGCCGGAGAAAGTCTTAACAATAGCCCCCGCAGCCGATTTCCGTTCATAATCAATTAACTGGTGAAGCCGGCTCAGAACGGCAATTTCATTCCGGGCGGGATCGGCAAGCCTGCCGTCAGCGCCTTGGTCTTCTCCTGCATGATCTGCTCGACCTTATTTTTGGCGTCATTGTGGGCGGCCAGAAGCAGGTCTTCTAGGATCTCGACATCATCCTCCTTGAACAGGGACGGGTCGATCTTCAGGGACTTCATCTCGAACTTGCCGGTCAGCGTGACGCTGACCAGGCCGCCGCCGGCCTGCCCGCTTGCTTCAAGCGTGGCGATCTCGTCCTGCATGGCCTGGAACTTGGCCTGCATTTCCTTCGCCTTGCCCATCAGGCCGAGAAGATCTTTCATGGTCGGGTCCTTTGCGGATTCGTGCTGTGGTCAGGTTTCGTCGTCGTCGCCCGGTGGCTCGACCGGCATTTCGGCCTTGTCCGTATCGACGTCCGGCGCGTCTGGAATGCGCACGTCGATGATCTTGGCGCCGGGAAAGCGCGCCAGGATGGCGGCGACTGTCGGGTCGCTTTTCGCATCGGAGAAAGCGGTCTCGCGCTTGGTCGATTCCATCTCGGCCAGCGTCTGGCCGCCTTCTTCCTTCGACAGCGACACCAGCCAGTTGCGGCCGGTCCAGGCGCGCAGCTTGGCGGTCAGCTCGTTGAGCAGCATTTTCGGCGCATCGTCGGTCAGGCTGACGTCGATCCGGCCGGGTTCGATGCGCACCAGTCGCACGCAGCGCTTGACCTGCACCTTGAAGGCCATGTCGCGCTGCTGGTCGGCAAGGGCGACGATGTCGGCCAGCGATTTCACCGGCACTGGGGGCGTCTCAACGACCGGCTCCGGGGGCGCAACGAAGCTGGCCGGCAGCGGTTCGGGCTCGACCAGGCGCATCGTCTGCGCGCCGCTGCCGGGCGACGGCATCCGCGTCTGCGCCACGGCACTTGCGCCGCCGCCATTGCCTGGGCTCGTCGGCGCACCGTTCGGACGCGGTGTGCCACTCGAGACGGAAGCGCCGCTCTCCAGCGATTTCAGCGCCTCGTCCAGGGTTGGCAGGTCGGCGGCATGCGCCAGCCGGATCAGCACCATTTCGCCTGCGCTGACTGGGCGGTTGGAAGACTGCACCTCTGGGATGCCTTTCAACAGCATCTGCCAGGTCCGCGACAACACCTTGACCGACAGCGTGCTGGCGAAGTCGGCGCCGCGCCGGCGCTCGTCCTCGGACAGGGAGGCATCGTCAGCGGCCGTCGGCACGAAGCGCAGCCGGGTGACGAGATGGTTGAATTCGGCCAGATCGATGAGCACCGCGGCCGGGTCGGCGCCGGTGTCGTACTGGTTGCGGAATTCGGCGAGCGCAGCGGCGACATCGCCCTTCATCACATGTTCGAACAGGTCGACGATGCGGGCGCGGTCGGCGAGCCCCAACATGGCGCGCACCGCCTCGGCGCTGACGGCGCCGCCGCCATGGGCGATCGCCTGGTCGAGGATGGACAGCGAATCGCGGGCCGAGCCTTCGGCGGCGCGCGCGATCATCGCCAGCGCGTCGTCGTCGACGGATATGCCTTCCTTGCCGGCAATGGACGACAGATGCGCGACCAGCGCGCCGGCGTCGATGCGCCTCAAATCGAAGCGCTGGCAGCGCGACAGGACGGTGATCGGCACCTTGCGGATTTCGGTGGTGGCGAAGATGAATTTGACGTGCGGCGGCGGCTCTTCCAGCGTCTTCAACAGGCCGTTGAAGGCCTGGGTGGAGAGCATATGCACTTCGTCGATGATGTAGACCTTGTAGCGCGCCGACACCGGGGCGTAGCGCACGCGCTCGATAATGTCCCTGATGTCGTCGATGCCGGTGTGGGAGGCGGCGTCCATCTCGATGACGTCGACATGGCGGCCTTCCATGATCGCCTGGCAATGCTCGCCCAAGACGGCAAGGTCGACCGATGGCTGGTCGACTGTCGGCGTCTTGTAGTTGAGCGCCCGCGCCAGGATACGCGCCGTGGTCGTCTTGCCGACGCCGCGCACGCCGGTCAGCATCCAGGCTTGGGCGATGCGGCCGGTGGAGAAAGCGTTGGTCAGGGTGCGGACCATCGGCTCCTGGCCGATCAGTTCGGAGAAATTCGACGGACGGTATTTGCGCGCCAGCACACGATAGGCGGCGGCCTTTTGCTTATCCAGGTTTTCTGGGCCCGAATTTCCGGCTTCGCTCATTCGCCCGTAAAGCTCCAAAAAGGCCGCGTCCGAGGTGGCCGATTCCTGCTAATAGTCTCGCCCGCGCTGCAATGCGTCGTCAATGTCGCGAGAGGGGCCGATGAGGTGGGAGGCTGGAACAATGACCCGTTCCGGGCTCGTTAGGGCTGCTTCCTTCCGGACCTGACCCGGTTGGCGAGTGGATCGTCCACCACCAACCTCCCGCGTTCCATATCGGCAATTGCGCGATGAAATGCAAGGGTGCATGAGAATCGGACGCCCTTGAGCTCCGCCCCTCAATGAATCGCTTGCAGCCCCCGTGCAGCCGCTCTAGCGTTCATGAGTTTGGGAAATAATGCGAGAAACGCAAGGGAAACGCCAATGCTGCCGGGCCTCAAGGCCGGATTCACGCTCGACTCCAGGCTGGAGGCGGACAGCGAGCAGTTGATGTGGCTCGGCCTGTGCGAACTCAGAGTGATGAACGACCGCCGCTGGCCATGGCTGGTCCTGGTGCCGCAGCGGCCCGGCATCGAGGAAATCCACGACATGACGCCGCTCGACCAGGCGATGCTGACCTTCGAGACCAATATGGTGGCGCAGGCGCTGAAAAGAACCACTGGCTGCACCAAGATCAACACCGGCGCGCTCGGCAACATCGTGCGGCAACTGCATGTCCATGTCATCGCCCGGTCGGAAGGCGATCCGGGCTGGCCGGGTCCGGTATGGGGGCACGGCATGCGCGAACCCTATCAACGCTCCGAAATCCGCCGGTTTGCGCAACAGATAAAGGCGGCGCTATAAACTGCGCTCGTGTCCATCCCTGAACCTTCGAGCCTCCATGACCTTTCGCCTGTTTGACGCGCCCTTGCGCGAGCCGAGCCAGTTTGTCGGTTTTGCCGGCAACACGATCGACCGGCAATCCGAGACCCGTGCCGATGATTCCGTCGAAAAGGCGCTGGCCGACCCGACGGCACGGCTTTTGCCGATGCATGGTGGCCGGCTTTATCTGAAACTCAGCGACGGCAACTTCGACCCTTGGTTCGATGTCGCCGGCAGCGAGTTGCTGCAGCCGTCCTTCGCGCAAGGCGTGCTGCTCGGCTTTGCGGAGAGCAATCCGGTGCTTGCCGTGCCGGTCGGCCTCGATCCTGAACAGCTGCCGGAGACCATCAAGGCCATCGACTACCGCTCGGTCTACATGCAGGGGTTGATCGATGAAGCGGCGGCGGGCGCGCTGGCGCAAGGGGCGGCGCTGCTTGCCTGGCATGCCAGCCATCGCTTCTGCAGCAAATGCGGCCATGAATCCGAAATGCGTGCCGGCGGCTACAAGCGACACTGCCCCAACTGCGGCACCGAGCATTTTCCGCGCACCGATCCGGTGGCGATCATGCTGACGGCGACAAGGGAGAAATGCCTGCTCGGCCGTGGCCGGCATTTCGGGCCGGGAATGTATTCGGCGCTTGCAGGCTTCATCGAGCCGGGCGAGACGATCGAGGCGGCGGTGCGCCGCGAGACGCTGGAGGAAGCCGGCATCAGGCTCGGCCGCGTCGTCTACCACGCCAGCCAGCCCTGGCCGTTCCCCTATTCACTGATGATCGGCTGTTTCGGCGAACCGCTCAACGAGGACATCCAGGCCGACCTGAACGAGTTGGAGGACTGCCGCTGGTTTTTCCGCGACGAGGTCCGTTCTATGCTGGAGAGGACGCATAAGGACAATCTGGTGACGCCGCCGAAAGGCGCCATCGCGCATCATTTGATCCGCGCCTGGGTCGACAGCGAATAGTAGGGATAACGGGAGCAAGAAATGATCCGTCACACCGTGGTTTTCACCCTGAAGCACCCGCAGTACTCGCTGGAGGAAAAACGGTTCCTCTCCGACGCCAAGCGCATTCTCAGCGCGATCAAGGGCGTTACCCATTTCGAGCCGCTGCGGCAGGTCAGTCCCAAGAACGACTATCACTTCGGCTTCTCGATGGAGTTCGCGGATCAGGCGGCCTACACCAGATACAATGAGCATCCCGACCACGTCGCCTTCGTGCGCGACCGCTGGGTGCCGGAAGTCGCGACCTTCATGGAAATCGACTACGTGCCGCTGGCGCTTTTGGTCTAGTCCGCGACCTTCCACTGCTCGCGCGACTCGCTCGCGGGATAGACACCCAGGATGCGCACTTCACGCGAGAAGAAGCGCAGTTCGTCGAGCGCCAGCTTGACCAGCGGATCGTCGGGATGGCCCTCGATGTCGGCATAAAACAGCGTCGCCGTGAAAGCGCCCAGCTGGTAGCTCTCCAGCTTGGTCATGTTGATGCCGTTGGTGGCGAAGCCGCCCATCGCCTTGTAGAGCGCGGCCGGCACGTTGCGGACGCGGAAGATGAAGGTCGTCATCATTTTGGTGTCGGCCGAGGGCCGCTCGGCCCACTGCTTGTTCTTGGTCAGCACGACAAAACGGGTGACGTTCGAGTCGGTGTCCTCGACATTCTTCTCGATGATGTCGAGGCCATAGAGCTCCGCGGCAAGTGCGGGCGCGAGCGAGGCCATGGTGCGGTCCTTGAGCTCGGAAACCAGCTTGGCCGAACCCGCCGTGTCGCCCGCGACCACCGGCTTCCAGCCGTTCTTGCGGATGTATTTGCGGCACTGCCCCAGCGCATGGATGTGGCTGTGGACGGTCTTGATCTCTTCGCGTTTGACGCCCGGCAGCACCATCAGCTGGAAATGGATCGGCAGGAAATACTCGCCGACGATGTGCAGTTTCGATTCCGGCAACAGATGGTGGATGTCGGCGACGCGGCCGGCGATAGTGTTTTCGATCGGGATCATGGCGAGGTCGGCCTTGTTGGTCTCGACCGCGTTGAAGGCATCCTCGAAGGTCGGGCACGGCAACGGCTCCATCGACGGGAACATGTTGCGGCTGGCGGTGTCGGAATTGGCACCGGGCTCGCCCTGGAAGGATATTCTGTTGGTCTTTTCAGGCATGCCGATGTCTCAGGTTGAAAGGATCTGTGGTCTCAAGAAAGGATTTGTCTGGCGCGTTCGAGGTCTTCCGGCGTGTCGACGCCGAGCGGCAGCGACTGCACGATCTCGGCATCGATGCGCATCCCCGCTTCCAACGCTCGCAACTGCTCAAGCCGCTCGCGCCGCTCCAGCGGCGACGGTTTCAGCGCGACGAAGCGTTCGAGCGCTGCGCGGCGATAGGCGTAGAGACCGACATGGTGATAGAGCGGCCCCTCGCCCCAGGGCGCGGTGGCGCGGGTAAAATAGAGCGCCTTGAGCCGTGTCGCCGACAGCGGTGAACCGACAATCTTGACGACGTTGGGATTGGTCTTTTCCTCGTCGCGGACAATCTCGACGCCGAGCGTGGCGATGTCGACCGCAGGGTCCTCGAAAGGCCGCAGCGCCGCCCCAATGATTTCGGGATCGATGGTCGGCAGGTCGCCCTGCACATTGACGATGGTTTCGACCTTGCGGCCGGGATCGAGCGCGGTCAGCGCCTCGAAAATGCGGTCGGAGCCGGATTCATGGTCGACCCGCGTCATCACCGCCTCGAAACCGTGCGCGCGCACCGCCTCGGCCACGCTTTGCGTGTCGGTTGCCACCACCACCCGGCCAAGCCCGGCCTCGGCGGCGCGGCGGGCGACATGCACGATCATCGGCGCGCCTTCTATATCGGCCAGCGGCTTGCCCGGCAGGCGCGTCGAGGCCATGCGGGCCGGGATCAGGATGAGCGTGGACATTGGGGCTGCTGGCGTTTGAAAAGACAATGGGAAAAGTGGCAAAAGGTCTCACTGGAAGCGCCCTTATAGGTGTTGCAACGCTGGAGCAAAAGACCTAGTTTCCGCCCGATTTGGCCGGCTCGACGGGGCGGGTCACGATACCGACGGACGGAGTGGACGATCGGTCCGCCGGAAAAGGGAGCAAGGGGCGCATGGATTCCAACGAAGTCAACAAGCTGCTCGCCGGATTGCTCGGAACTTGTTTCGTCGTTTTCTCGGTCGGCCTGGTGTCTGACGCGCTGTTTGCCTCGCCGGCGCCGGAAAAGCCCGGCTACGCCATCGAGGCGACCGAGCCGGCCGAAGGCGGTGGCGCCGGACCTGCCGTAGAGGCCAAACCGATCGCCGACCTTCTGGCCACCGCCAATGTCGAGCAAGGTGCGGCTGTGTTCAAGAAATGCCAGGCCTGTCATTCCGGCGAAAAGGGCGGCCCCAATAAGGTCGGTCCGGACCTCTGGGACATCGTCGACCGCCCGGTCGCCGAGCATGAGGGCTTTGCCTACTCGGCCGGCATGAAGGAATTCTCCAAGGGCGGCGCGGAGAAGTGGACCTATGACAACATCAACCACTTCATCACCTCGCCGAAGAAGTTCGTGAAGGGCACGGCGATGGGCTTTGCCGGCCTGCCCAAGGACGAAGACCGCGCCAACGTCATCGCCTATCTGCGCACGCTGTCGGACAGCCCGAAGCCCCTGCCAACCCCCGGTGCAGCCGCTGACGCAACGGCGCCGGCCAAGCCCGCCGAGGGCGCCGCTCCGGCGAAGCCGGCTGAAGGTGCCGCTCCCGCAGCACCGGCTCCGGCGCCTGCCAAATAACCGAATTGTCATCTCGATGACCTCAGAAAAGCCGGGTTCAGCCCGGCTTTTCTGTTAGGAAAATCGCATATGCGGCGACAAAGCCGGCGCATGGCGGTTTTCACCGGCTTCAAATCATCTAGGATTGCCAGCATCGCGAAGAGGAGAACGCATGACGGTTGGCCGTACGCTTCTGAGGTCCTTTCTGGTTGTGGCCACCCTCGCAGGCGGCCTGCAGGCGACCTTGGCGGACGAGTGGCGCACCACCTCCTCGCTGATCGGTCCCTCCAAATATGGCGAGAATTTCCAACGCTACGACTATGTGAACCCGGACGCGCCGAAGGGCGGAACCTACAATTCGGTCGTTTCCGGCACATTTGACAGCTTCAATCCCTACATCGTGCAGGGCTCGCCGGCGGCCGGCCTGCAGCCATTTGGCGGCGGCCTGCTCTACGACACGCTGATGGATCAGGCGACTGACGAAGGCAGCGTCAGCCACCCGCTCATCGCCGATGCCTACAAATACCCGACCGACTATTCCTCGGCCACCTACCGACTCGACCCGCGCGCGAAATGGCATGACGGGCAGCCGATAACCACCGAGGACGTGATCTGGTCGTTCCAGGTGCTGAAGGCCAACAGCCCGATGTACAGCCGCTATTTCGAAAACGTCACCGACGCCGTCGCGGTCTCGGACCGTGAGGTCGAGTTTCATTTCGACCAGAAGGGCAATCGCGAATTGCCCAAGATCCTTGGCGACCTCGTCGTGCTGCCCAAGCATTGGTGGGAAGGCACCGACGCCAACGGCAAGAAGCGAGACATCACCAAGGGGACGCTGGAACCGCCGCTAGGCTCGGCGGCCTACAAGATCGCCAGCTTCAAAGCGGGGTCGGAAATCGTCTGGCAGCGCGTGCCCGACTATTGGGGCGCCAAGCTGGCGGTGAAAATCGGCCGCGAGAATTTCGACACCCAGCATTTCACCTACATTCTTGACGACAACGCGTCCTGGGAGGCGTTCAAGAAGGGTGGCCTCGACGACATCAAGCCGGAAAACAGCTCGAAGCGCTGGGCGACGTTTTACGATTTCGCGGCGATCAAGGCCGGCGACGTGATCAAGCAAGAATTCAAGACCACCTCGCCCGAGCCGATGCAGGCTTTCATGCTCAACCAGAGACATAAGCTGTTTGCCGATCGTCTGGTCAGGGCCGCGCTCACCTACCCCTTCGATTTCGAATCGATGAACCGCACGCTGTTCTTCGGTTTCAACAGCCGGACCCACAGCTATTTCCAAGGCACGGAACTGGCCTCGAGCGGCCTGCCGCAAGGCAAGGAACTGGAAATCCTGGAGAAGTACCGCGACAAGCTGCCGCCCGAACTGTTCACCCAGGAATTCAAGCTGCCGGTCTACGATTCGCCGCAGGCCGAGCGCAAGTATCTGAAGCAGGCGGTCGACCTGTTCGCCCAGGCCGGCTGGGTGATCAAGGGCGGCAAGATGGTCAACGCCAAGACCGGCGAGCCATTCAAGTTTGAAATCCTCGGCTCGGGTGAAACCGACCAGGTCATCTCCAGCCCCTGGATCGCCAATCTGCGCAAGATCGGCGTCGATGCGACACTGCGCATCGTCGACCCGAGCCAGTACACGAACCGCGTCAGAAATTTCGATTACGACGTCATCACAGGGCAGCTTCAGCAGTCGGAATCGCCCGGCAACGAGCAGCGCGATTTCTGGAGTTCGAAAGCAGCCGACACAGCGGGATCGCGCAACTATTCCGGCATCAAGAACCAGGTCGTCGATGACCTTGTCGACCGCATCATTTTTGCCACGGACCGCGATGACCTCGTCGCCACCACGCATGCGCTCGATCGCGTGTTGCTGTGGAATTACTATGTCGTGCCGCAATACTACCGCGCCGTGGTATGGCTCGCGTACTGGAACAAGTTCGGCATCCCGGAAAAGCAGCCCGGCTACCGTGGCGCCGACATCGATTCCTGGTGGATCGATGCGGACAAGGAAAAGGCGCTGGCCGCCAAGTACAAGGGCAGCAATTGATGGCGGTGCTTCCTCGCCGCGACTTTCTGGCCCTCGGTGGCGCCGCGGCCGCTGCTGCGCTGCTTCCGGGCAAGGCTTTCGCCGCCAGCCCGACCGGCGTGAAGCTGCACGGACTATCGGCTTTCGGTGACCTCAAGTACAAACCGGACTTCACCCACTTCGACTATGTCAATGTCGATGCGCCGCAAGGTGGCACCTTCAATTTCCTGCCACGCACCTGGGGCTGGAACCAGACGCCGCTGACCTTCAACACGCTGAATTGTTTCGTGCCCAAGGGCGATTCGCCGCAGCGCATGGAGATGTGCTTCGACGCGCTGATGGTGAGGGCATATGACGAGCCTGACGCCGTCTACGGGCTGATCGCCGACGGGGTGACGATCTCCGACGACCGGAACGGTTTCACCTTCTCGCTGCGCCCGCAAGCCCGTTTCCATGACGGCACGCCGCTTACCGCTGAAGACGCCGCCTTCACCTTCAAGCTACTCAAGGACAAGGGCCATCCGGACTTTTCGCTGACACTGACGCATCTGGATGACGCGATCGCCGTGGATACCCACACGCTGCAGCTCAAATTCTCCGGCAAGCAGACAAGCCGCACCATCCTCAACGTCGTCGCGTTCCCGATCCTGTCAAAGGCTTTCTATACTGCCAACCCGTTCGATTCCTCGCAGATGAACCCGCCGCTGGGGTCAGGCGCCTACAAGGTCGGCCGCTGGTCGGCGGGGGCGTGGATCGAATATGAGCGCGTGGCTGGTTATTGGGGCAACGACCTACCGGTCAATCGCGGCCAGAACAATTTCGGTCGCATCCGCGTCGAGTTCTATCAGGATCGCAACGCTTCCTTCGAGGCGTTCAAGAAGGGAGAAATCCTCTACAAGGAGGAAGCCGTCTCCCGCATTTGGGCGACTGGCTACGACTTCCCCGCTTTCATTGCCGGCAAGGTGGTGAAGCACGAATTCCCGGCTGAAACCATGCCCTCGATGCAGGCCACTGCCGTCAACCAGCGGCGCGAGCAGTTCCGCGATTCGCGCGTGCGCCAGGCGATCGGCCTCTGCTTCGACTTCGAATGGACACGGCGCAATTTCTTTTACGGCTCCTATGAGCGCTCGCAATCCTGCTTCGAGCAATCCGATTTTCGTGCCGAAGGCTTGCCGTCGCCGCAAGAGCTGGCTCTTCTCGAACCGCTGCGAGATCAGATCCCCGCTGAGGCTTTTGGCGAAGCCGTGATCCAAGACGTATCGAACGGCTCCGGCCGTGACCGCCGATTGCTTGGCAAGGCGGCCAAGCTTTTAACCGAGGCCGGCTGGAAACGCTCCGGCGATTTCGTCGTGAACGACAAGGGCGGGCGGCTATCGGCAGAGTTCCTGGTCGACGACCAGATTTTCGAACAGGTCTACTCTCCCTGGATCGAAAACATGAAGGCGGTCGGCATCGATGCCTCGATCCGGCTGGTCGATGCGGCGCAGTATCAGCTGCGACAGAATTCGTTCGATTACGACCTCATTTCGGCTGCCTTCATTTTCGGCGCCACGCCAACCCGTGACGATCTGGAACTGTTTTTTCATTCGCGAGCCGCCACCCTGTCGGGAACACGCAATCTGCCGGGAACATCGAGCCCGGCCATCGACGCCCTGGTCGACGCCGCAGGCGCCGCCGAGGATCGCGAAAGCCTGACAATTGCCATGCGCGCGCTCGACCGGGTCTTGCGTGCACGACGCGATTGGATTCCAAGTTGGTTCCTGGCGAATCACCGAAGCGCCTATTGGGATATGTTCGGCTTTCCCGAGCGGAAACCCGATTTCGGCTTTCCGGTCGAAGCGCTGTGGTGGGTCGACAAGGGCAAGGCGGCAAAAATTGGCAAAGCCTGACATGACCGTTCGCGCAGGACTGGCGGCCTGATGGGCGCCTACATACTGCGACGCATCCTGCTGATGATCCCGACCCTGTTCGGCATCATGGCGGTCGCATTCGTCGTCACTCAATTCGCACCGGGCGGACCGGTCGAGCAGGTCATCGCCAGTCTGACCAACCAGGGCGGCAGCGACCGCCTCGGCAGCGGCGGCGGCGATGCGGGAGGTGGCGGCAATTTCGATGTGGCCGGCGATGTCGGCTCGAAATACCGCGGCGCGCAAGGGCTCGACCCGGAATTCATCAAGAAGCTGGAAAAGCAGTTCGGCTTCGACAAACCGCCTCTCGAACGCTTCGGCATGATGCTGTGGAACTATGCGCGCTTCGATTTCGGCGACAGCTATTTCCGTGACATCTCGGTGCTCAACCTGATCCTGGAAAAAATGCCGGTATCGATCTCGCTCGGATTGTGGATCACACTTTTGTCCTATCTGATCTCGATACCGCTCGGCATCCGCAAGGCGGTCAAGGACGGCTCCGCCTTCGACGTCTGGACCAGCGGCGTGATCATCATCGGCTATGCCATACCGGCCTTCCTGTTCGGCATATTGCTGATGGTGCTTTTCGCGGGCGGCTCGTTCTGGGACTGGTTCCCGCTGCGCGGCATCGTCTCCGACAATTGGGACCAATTGTCGTGGCCGGACAAGATCGTCGATTATTTCTGGCACATGACCTTGCCGCTGACGGCGCTGGTGCTGTCGGCCTTCGCCACGACGACGCTGCTGACCAAGAACTCCTTCCTGGAAGAGATCCGTAAACAGTATGTGGTGACCGCCCGCGCCAAGGGCCTGTCGGAGCGGCGGGTGCTCTACGGGCATGTGTTCCGCAACGCCATGCTGATCGTCATTGCCGGCTTTCCCGCTGCCTTCATCTCGGCCTTCTTCACCGGATCGCTTTTGATCGAGAACATCTTTTCCCTCGACGGTCTCGGGCTGCTCGGCTTCAGGTCCGTGTTGGCGCGCGATTATCCGGTGGTGTTCGCCAACCTCTATATATTTTCGCTGCTTGGCCTGTTCGTGACGCTGCTGTCCGACCTGATCTACACATGGGTCGATCCGCGCATCGATTTCGAGCGGAGAGACGTCTAATGACGCAGGCCGCAGCCGAGACGACACCGACAAGGATCGCGCGACCCTGGCTGTCACCGCTCAACCTGCGGCGCTGGCAGAACTTCAAGGCCAACAGGCGCGGCTACTGGTCGTTGTGGATATTCCTCGCTCTGTTCGTGCTGTCGCTGTTTGCCGAACTGATCGCCAACGACAGGCCGATCGTCGCCTACTACAAGGGCGAGATCCTGTTCCCGGTGGCGGTCGCCTACCCCGAAGAAAAATTCGGCGGTTTCTACGCCGTCACCGACTATCGCGACCCGGTCATCCGCGACGAGATCAACGCCAATGGCTGGATGATCTGGCCACCGATCCGCTATTCCTATCGTACCGTCAACAATGCGATCCCCGACGCCGCTCCTGCAAAACCGTCGTGGGAATACGACGCGCAGAAGCGATGCAGCCAGTATCCGCAGGGCGCTGCCGATCCTGACTGCATTGTCGGCAACTGGAACTGGCTGGGTACCGACGACCAGGCGCGCGACGTGCTAGCGCGCATCATCTACGGGTTCAGGATTTCCGTTCTGTTCGGACTGATTCTGACCGCAGGCTCGTCGGTGATCGGCGTCGCGGCCGGCGCGCTGCAAGGCTATTTCGGCGGCTGGACCGACCTTCTGTTTCAGCGCTTCATCGAAATCTGGTCGGCGATACCGCTGCTCTATCTCTTGCTGATCGTTGCCGCCATCCTGCCGCCAGGCTTCTTCATCCTGCTCGGGCTGATGCTGCTGTTCTCCTGGACGTCGCTGGTCAGCGTGGTGCGCGCCGAATTCCTGCGCGCTCGCAACTTCGAATATGTCAATGCTGCCCGCGCGCTTGGCGTGTCCAACCGCACCATCATGCTGCGCCATCTTCTGCCCAATGCCATGGTCGCGACGTTGACCTTCATGCCTTTCCTGGTCAGCGCCTCGATCTCGACGCTGACCTCGCTCGATTATCTCGGCTTCGGCCTGCCGCCCGGCACCGCTTCGCTCGGCGAACTGCTAAAACAGGCGCAGAGCAACCTCAACGCCCCCTGGCTCGGCATATCCGGCTTCGTCGTCATCTCGCTGATGCTGTCGCTGCTCGTGTTCATCGGCGAGGCGACGCGCGACGCGTTCGATCCGCGCAAGGCGTTCCGATGAGCGAGCCCCTGCTCTCCGTCCGCGATCTAAGCGTTGCCTTCACGCAAGGCGGCAACGAGTCGATCGCCGTCGATCACATTTCCTTCGACCTCGCCAAGGGCGAGACGGTGGCGCTGGTCGGCGAATCCGGATCCGGCAAATCGGTCTCGGCGCTGTCGGTGCTGAAGCTCTTGCCCTATCCAACGGCCAGCCATCCCTCCGGCAAGATCCTGTTCCAGGGTGCCGACCTGCTGGCGATGAACGAAAAGCAGTTGCGCAGCGTGCGCGGCAACAAGATCACCATGATCTTCCAGGAGCCGATGACCTCGCTCAATCCGCTGCACACGATCGAGCAGCAGATCGCCGAGATCCTGGCGCTGCATCAGGGCATGGGCGACCGCCAAGCCAAGGCGCGGACGCTGGCGCTGCTCAACGAGGTCGGCATTCGCGAGCCGGAAAAACGTCTCGACGCCTACCCGCACCAATTGTCCGGCGGCCAGCGCCAGCGCGTCATGATCGCCATGGCGCTGGCCAACGAGCCGGAACTTTTGATCGCCGACGAGCCGACGACGGCGCTCGACGTCACTGTGCAGGCGCAGATCCTCGAATTGCTGGCGGGGCTGAAGGCCCGCAAGGGCATGTCGATGCTGTTCATCACCCATGATCTCGGCATCGTCCGCAAGATCGCCGACCGGGTCTGCGTGATGACCAAGGGCAAGATCGTCGAGAACGGGCCGACCAAGGAGATCTTCGCCAACCCGCAGCACACCTATACGAAGCACCTCCTGGCGGCCGAGCCGAAAGGCAAGCCGCCGGCCGCCAACGATGCCGCGAAGCCTGTCATGACAGGCAAGGACATCAAGGTCTGGTTTCCCATCAAGAAGGGTTTCTTCCGCACCACCGTCGACAATGTGAAGGCGGTCGACGGCATCGATGTCACCGTGCGCGCCGGCCAGACGCTTGGCGTCGTCGGCGAATCCGGCTCCGGCAAGACGACGCTTGGCCTGGCGCTGGCCCGGATGATCTCGTCGACGGGAACCATCCAGTTCAACGGCAGCGATATCAACCAGTTGTCGTTCAACGCCATGCGGCCGCTGCGGCGCGAATTGCAGATCGTCTTCCAGGATCCGTTCGGCTCGCTCAGCCCGCGCATGTCGGTGTCGGAAATCATCGAGGAAGGGTTGAAGATCCACGAGCCGAAACTCTCGCCCGACCAGCGCGACGACAAGATAGTCGACGTGCTGAAGGAGGTCGGGCTCGATCCCGCAACCAGGAACCGCTATCCGCATGAATTCTCAGGCGGCCAGCGCCAGCGCGTCGCCATAGCGCGCGCCATGGTGCTCAATCCGCGCTTCGTCATGCTGGACGAGCCGACCTCGGCGCTCGACATGAGCGTGCAGGCGCAAGTGGTCGACCTGTTGCGCAATCTGCAGGCCAAGCACGACCTTGCCTATCTGTTCATCAGCCACGATCTGAAAGTCATTCGCGCCCTTGCCAACGACGTCATCGTCATGCGCAATGGCAAGATCGTCGAAGCCGGCCCGGCCGAACAGATTTTCGAGCGGCCGCAGACCGACTATACCAAGGCGCTGATCTCGGCCGCGTTCAGGATCGAGACGGCGCCGGTCGGCATCGTCAGCGAATAACGGGTTCAGGCTGGACTAACAGGGAAGAAAAATCCGCAAATGGAAAAAGGCAAAATCCTGCTTGCCGTCACCGGCTTTCATCCGCAGCGCTGGCGCGAGTTGCTGTCGGCGGAACGCGAGGTGGTGCTGGAGCCGGACGGTGCTTCGGACCCGTCGATCATCTATGCGGTGGTGTGGAAGCAGAAGCCGAACCTCTTGAAGTCGCTGCCCAATCTGCGCGCCATCTTCTCGATCGGCGCCGGCGTCGATCACATCTTCGCCGATCCCGGCCTGCCCGACGTGCCGATCGTCAAAGTGGTCGCCGACAATCTTACCCAGTATATGACCGAATATGTCGTGTGGCGGGTGCTCGACCATCATCGCCAGGGCATGCTCTACCGCTCGCAGCAGCCGAAGAAGATCTGGCACGAGCCGCCGCAACGGCCGGCCGGCGATATCTCGGTCGGCATTATGGGGCTCGGCAATCTCGGCCGCGCCGCCGCGTCGGTGCTGTTGTCGCTCGGTTTTGCCGTCAATGGCTGGTCGCGCAACGACAAGACCATGAAAGGCGTCTCGACCTATGCCGGCGAGGCCGGACTGATCCCCTTCCTCAACGCCACCGACATATTGGTGGTGCTGTTGCCACTGACGCCGGACACGCAAGGCATCATCAACCACGGCGTGCTGAAGGAACTGCGCAAGCGCAATGGCCTCGGCGGCTCGGTGCTGATCAATGCCGGGCGCGGCCGGCTGCAAAAGGACGCAGACATTTTGCGCGCGCTGGATGACGGCACGTTGAAGGAGGCAAGCCTCGACGTGTTCGAGGTCGAGCCGCTGCCGAAAACCAGCCCGCTGTGGGGCCATCCGAAAGTGTTCGTGACGCCGCATGCGGCGGCAACCTCGGACCCCGTTCATCTGGCGCCGATCATGCTTCGCCAGATGGATGCCTTCGAGCGCGGCGAAAAGCTCGACAATCTGGTGGATCGCAAGGCCGGTTACTGAGAAAGTCCAGGTTCAGCTAGGCAGGGCGAACTTCTTCTGCTTGTTGGACTTGCCGCAGTCGCGGCGTTCTAGTGAGCGGTTCATGGCGTCGATCTTGCCGCTTGCCAGATCGGTGTCGCGCTTGCCTTTGGAGCGCATATCCGGCGTGAACGGGCCAAAGCCCATCGCCGGATTGGAGAAGCTTGGCTTTGCATCCGTCGAAAGATGATATTGCTGCGCCAGCCGGTTGCGCTGCGCCAGCAATTGATCGCAAGGCACGCTGTCATACTGCAGCGACGATTGCACGTCCTGGTCCTGTCGTTCGGACATCGAATTGCCCATGCAGCCGGTCATCGCCAGGCAAGACGCCAAGACCATCATATTCCAGCGCATCGGTTTCTCCTCAATACCGAACCGAGCGGACCTTCTCTCGGCAGATATCCTATCTGATGCCGCGCCAGCCGAAAAAATCCTATTCACATTTTCGAACAGGACGAGACATCAGCCGGACGATAGCGTCGCCAGCACGGCCAGCCCATCGACCGGCTGGCGGCGATCCAAGCGGATGACCGTGGGCTGCACGGACAGCACCGACAGGCCGCTGGTGGTAAGCACCCCCTCGACATAGGCTTGAGAATGGGCGTAGCGGCGCGATGGCCGCAGCGCAAAACCGGCTTCACCGGCCGCCTCGCCTTCGCCTGGCGTCTCGACGGAAAAGGCAAACAGGCCATTGGCGGCCAGAATGCCGGCGACGGCCTTCACCACGCCGTCGAGCGCACCGACATAGATGAACACGTCGGCCGCCACCACCAGATCGGCTTTCGGGCCGGCATAGGCAAAGTGCTGCAGGTCGGCCTTGGCGAGCAGGTCGTAGACACCCTTGGCGCGCGCCTTCTTCAGCATGGCAGCGGAGATATCGTAGCCCACCAGTCGATCGGCGATCGGCCGCAATCTTTCTCCCATCAGGCCGGTGCCGCAGCCGAGGTCGAGAGCAAGCGAGAAGCCGCCCGGCCTTGCCGCTCGAATGGCACGATCGAGAAACTCAGGCAGCCGGTAGCCGAGCTTGTTGACCAACTCGCCCTCGAAGCTTTCGGCATAATGGTCGAACAGCGTTTCGACGAAGGCGCTGGGTGGCGCCGCGGCAGCAGGCGCCTTGCCGATCAGTTGCAGCTTCAGTGTCGCCCCGAGGCGATCCGCCGGGTCGAGTTTCAGCGCCATCGCCCAGGCCTGCGCCGCCAGGTCGAACTGCTCGTTTGTCTCCTGCATCTCGCCGAGGCGGAACCAGCCCGCCGCCCATTGCGGCGCCAGTTCCAGCGCGCCGAGCAGCAATTCCGCTGCTGCCGCAGGGTCGCCCGAGCCGAAAAGCATCTCGGCATAGTCGGCACGGCGGTCGGCGGTCAGGTCGCCGGACGAGGTTTTCAGCGTTTGCATGGCGACGGGTCCGCCGGCTGATGCGGCCGGTGGCTGGCTCTAGGACGAGTCAGCAGTCTCTTGCAACAGGCTTCCCGCACCGGAATTAGCCACTATCTTGACGGGATGCGCGCGAGTGACCTGCTTCATCCCCGGCCTGAAGGCCTCTATTGCCCGCCCGGCGATTTCTTCATCGACCCGGTGCGGCCGGTCAATCGGGCCCTGATCACGCACGGCCATTCCGACCATGCCCGCTCCGGCCACCGCTCGGTGCTGGCCACACAACAGACGCTCGACATTATGGGACTGCGTTATGGCGAGGACTTTGCCGGGACGACGCAGGCCGCAGCCCTCGGCGAGTCAATGGCGCTGAACGACGTCACCGTTACCTTTCATCCGGCCGGCCATGTGCTGGGCTCGGCGCAGATCGCGGTGGAGCACAAGGGCAGGCGCATCGTCGCCTCCGGCGACTACAAGCGCCAGAAGGATGCGACCTGCGCACCCTTCGAGCCGGTGAAATGCGACGTGTTCATCACCGAGGCGACCTTCGGCCTGCCGGTGTTTCGCCATCCGCCCGACACGGAAGAGATCGCCCGCCTCCTCAAATCGGCGGCGCAATTTCCCGAGCGATCGCATCTGGTTGGCGCCTATGCGCTGGGCAAGGCGCAGCGGGTGATGCGGCTGCTGCTTGATGCCGGCTACGACAGGCCGATCTACATCCACGGCGCGCTGGCGAAACTCAGCGAATATTATCAGAGCCAGGGCATCGACTTGGGCACGCTGGAGCCGGCAACGGTGGACAGCGGCGGCAAGCAAGATTTCGCCGGCGCCATCGTCGTCGGCCCGCCATCGGCCTTCGCCGACCGCTGGGCGCGGCGCTTTCCCGACCCGATCTCGTGCTTTGCGTCGGGCTGGATGCGCATCCGCCAGCGCGCCAAGCAAGGCGGCGTCGAACTGCCACTGATCATCTCCGACCATGCCGACTGGGACGAGCTGACCGCCACCATCAAGGAAACGGGCGCCGGCGAAATCTGGGTAACGCATGGCCGCGAGGAAGCGCTGGTGCGCTGGTGTGAGCTGGAAGGCATCGCCGCGCGGCCGCTGCATCTAGTCGGCTATGAGGACGAGGGCGATTGAGTTGAACCGCTTCGCCGAACTCCTCGACCGCCTGGTGCTGACGCCGTCGCGCAACGGCAAGCTGACGCTGCTGGTCGACTATTTCCGCAGCGTCGAGGATCCCGACCGTGGTCTGGCGCTGGCGGCCATCACTGGCGACCTCAACATCGCAGCGGTCAAGCCAGCCATGCTGCGCACGCTGGTCACCGAGCGCATGGACCCGGTGCTGTTCGGCTATTCCTACGACTATGTCGGCGACCTCGCCGAAACCGTGTCGCTGGTCTGGCCGCAAACGCCGGGGCATATCCCCAACCGGGAGCCGACGCTTGGCGATGTGGTGGCAAAATTGCAAGCGGCAAGCCGCTCCGACGGGCCCAAGGTGCTGGCCGGCCTGCTCGACAGCGCCGGCATCTCGGCGCGCTTTGCCATCATCAAGCTGGTCACCGGCGGCCTGCGCATCGGCGTTTCGGCACGGCTGGCCAAACAGGCGCTGGCCGATCTCGGCAAAGTCGATGTCGCCGAGATCGAAGAGTTGTGGCACGGGCTGACGCCGCCATACACCTCACTGTTCGCCTGGCTGGAGGGCAAGGCCGCGAAGCCCGAGCGGACGGCGCTTGCCCTGTTCAGCCCGGTGATGCTGTCGAACCCGGTCGGCGACGGCGATCTCGAAAAGCTCGATCCGGCCGACTATGCGGCGGAATGGAAATGGGACGGCATCCGTGTCCAGGCGGTGTGCGAAGGCGGTGTGCGCCGGCTCTATTCGCGCACCGGCGACGATGTGTCCGGCGCCTTTCCGGATCTCGCCGAAGCAATGAATTTTTCCGCCGCGCTCGACGGCGAATTGCTGGTCGGCGAACCCGCCGCGACGGGCACGTTTTCGGACCTGCAGCAGCGGCTGAACCGCAAGAGCGTGACGCCGAAGATACAGCAACAGTATCCGGCCTTCATGCGCTGCTACGATGCGCTGCAGATCGGCGGCGAGGATTTGCGCGGGCTGCCCTTCCGCGAGCGACGAGTTCGCCTCGAAGCCTTCATCAAGGCGCTCGACCCCAGCCGCTTCGATCTCTCGCCGCTGGTCGACTTCGCCGATTGGCCGTCGCTGGAGGAACTGCGCCAGGCGCCGCCGCACCCGATCATCGAAGGCGTGATGCTGAAGCGCTGGGATTCGCCTTATCTCGCGGGACGGCCGAAAGGCCCGTGGTTCAAGTGGAAGCGCGATCCGCACACCGTTGATGCGGTGCTGATGTATGCGCAGCGCGGCCATGGCAAGCGCTCCAGCTTCTATTCCGACTATACGTTCGGCGTCTGGTCGGGGCCGGAAGGCGCGGAAGAACTGGTGCCGGTCGGCAAAGCCTATTTCGGCTTCACCGACGAGGAGCTGAAGCAGATCGACAAATTTGTCCGGGACAACACGGTCGAGCGTTTCGGCCCAGTGCGCTCGGTGCGCGCCGACCGCAACCAAGGCCTGGTGCTGGAGGTGGCGTTCGAAGGCCTCAACCGCTCGAGCCGGCACAAATCCGGCGTCGCGATGCGCTTTCCCCGCATTTCGCGGCTGCGCTGGGACAAGCCGACGACCGAAGCCGACCGCATCGAGACGCTGCAGGCACTGTTGGATTGATAGGCGTAGTTTACGGCTCGATCGAGACGCGGATCTCGTAGATATCGACCGCCTTGCCCTGCTTGTCGAAGTCGGAGTTGATGGCGATGCTGCCGGCCGCGCCCGGGGGCTTGTCGGGGAACTTCACGTCGAACAGATATTCGTTGCGCTGCTGGCCGACGGCATAGCGCTTGCGTCCGCAATCGCCGAGATCGCCGAAATTGCAGTCGATGGAGATTTGCGTGTCCTTGCCGTCCTCGGCACGGGCGACGATGTCGAACACGGCATGCTTGCCGGCAAGCTTCTCGAGCACGCCTTGCCCGACATCGAAGCTGATAGCCGAGCCGGACGCGCCGGAGCGGATGCGCAGGAAGGAGCCGGTATCGTCCTGCACGACATCGGCCTTGGCGTCGGAGGGCGTCGCCACATGAGTCGGATCGGTGGGTGTAAACACGTTGATCCAGTCACGCGTCTGTTCGGCCGCACCTGGCAGTTGCGGCGCGCCAGGCTGCTGCGGCGCGTTTGTATCGGCGGGCGGCGTGAAATCGTCATCGTCGACTGTCGGCGGCGCCTCGGGCGGGGCCGTGTCGAGTTGCGCCGGTGTTTTGAAGACGCCGGTCTGGACGGCGAAATAGAGGCCGATGCCGGCGGCAGCGAGCAAAGTGACGCCAAAGAAGATCGCCGTCAGCGGCAGGCGGCGGCCTCTTATCCGCCTTTCGTCGCGGTCAGGCGCCACTTCCGTCGCGGTCTCGGCCGGCGCGGAATCGGCCATGTCGATCGCCGGGGCGCCAGGAAGCGCGGCGTCGGGCATGATGTCGGGGACGACCGGCAGCACGCGCGAGCGCGGCGCGTCGGATGCATCGGGCTGAACCGGCCCATCAACGACGATCGCCGGCGACGGGCCGGCCGCGACGCCTGTCGGGGCATCGACAGCAGGCGCTTCGGCGGCGCCTTGCGTCTCCGCAGTATCTTGGGCCTGAGCGGCGCCTTGCGTCTGAGCAGCGTCTTGCGTCTGCGCGGCGACATCGGGGACCGCCGGCAGGAATTCCGATTCGATCTCGGTGATCTTTTCCTGCACCGCCTTGCGGCGCTTGATGGCGGCTTCCACCGTCACGCCGGGATTGGCCTGAAGGACGCGGTCCAGCGCCGCGAAGGCCGATCGATAGACCCTCTCGCGAAACGCCCGGTCCTCGGCATTGCCTTTCTCGAAGGCGTTGCGGATCGCTTTTTCGATCGCGTCCAAGCGAATTTCCCCTGTCCGTTCGCTCACATTGCCATGATCGTTAGCCGCAGGCGACCAATCAATCAACGGGCGAGCGCCCGCATTCTGCCTTAGCGGGGCGTTGGAGGCCAATTTCCAGGGTTTTTAACAATAAAATCAGCCTGTTTCGTCACCTTCCCGGGCAATTTACGCGCAGACCGCCGAGATAATCCCACGCGATCGAAAAACGAAACGAGACGTGGCTCATTCCCGTGCCAACTGGAAATGCCGGGATGAATTGCCGGATACCGCCTTGAAATCGCGGTTGCCCATCTTGAATTAGCGGCCGGTTGAGTCTATCACCCAGCCGATCTTGGAAGCGCTGCGCTTCCCGGGCCGCTTTAGCTCAGTTGGTAGAGCACATCATTCGTAATGATGGGGTCAGGTGTTCGAGTCACCTAAGCGGCACCAATTTTCTACTGGAAATGGCTTATTCCCAGTAGGATACAAAAACTGGATGGATTTCCATCCACCCGAAAACCCACCTTAGAAGGCTTCGTTGGCAGCCCTATGAGAGTCGCGTCTCACCTGTACAATGGCGGTCTAGGCGACGGCATCAGTCATCGGATTGAACCAATCCCGCTTGCAGGCCGTATCAAGATTGTCCAATTGTTTGCCCTTGGTCTCAAGCGCTATCTCCCATACCGCAAATCAGGACCGGCCCCCTCCCAACTGGCAGCAAAAGTGATTCCCGCGATGAACAATGCATAGAGGAACAAGGCCAGAGCAACGGCGCGGCCCTTTCTTTTGACAAGGAAGAAGCCTCCTTGTGCACACGCAGCGGTCGGCGGGCGAAACAGTTATGGTAATTTCGGCGCGCATCCGCCCGACTCGCGCACTAAACGCCCAACAAGAATTCCGCACAAAGATTTCAAATGTCAGATTTTCTCTACTGGCTAATCGTTGTTTCCGCACCAAAGACGCATTTCCAAGAACAGGTTTTGTATTCTTGGTGACAGTCTCTACCCCTGCTGGGCGTGCACATACTGTAGACTTGCGCACAATCCGAACCGCAGCTTTTACGCTCTCCGGCGTCTGCTAAGACGCTTTCGTTGATATTGGGCTTGGAAGTCACACTACATTGATGAATATAACCTGGTAGGCTCGATGACTCATTCGCGTCGCTGCATTGCTCGGCGGCAATCGCCGATACATTTATAATGGCAACAAAACCGAGAGAAACTAAGCTTACAAACGATATGTAGCGCATGATTTCTCCTTTTTGATTAATGATTTACTGGAGGATCTGAAACAAATCCATTGCACCAGCTTTCATTGATTTTGAATGATCAATGTCGCTTGAAGATACTTCTCCACTTATATGTCGACAGGTTTAATTATATCGATGACGGTGCTGCTGTCTTGTGCTATGTTTTGTTCAGCCTGCTGCAAGAATTGCAGCAGTGATGCCGGGGGCTGCCGATGCGTTACCTGAACTCCGCTCACTATATCGATGTGGTGGCCAAGACCGGTTCGATCCGCGCCGCCGCGGAATTGCTCGCCATAACGTCGACGGCGCTCAACCGGCGTATATTGGCGATGGAGGCCGAACTGGGCGTTGCGATTTTCGAGCGACTGCCTCACGGCGTGCGATTGTCCAGCGCCGGCGAACTTCTAGTGCAGCACATGCGCAACCAGTTATCCGATATGGAGCACGTGAAATCGCAGATTGCAGACCTTGCTGGCGCCCGGCGCGGCCATGTGGCGATCGCCTGCAGCCAGGCGCTATTGCCCTACCATCTGCCGATGCAGATCTCACTCTACCGCAAGGAACATCCGAATGTGACCTTCGGAGTGCACCTGCGCGACCGGGAGGAGGCCGAGCGCGCCTTGGTCGATCACACGGCCGACATCGCCATCGTCTACGAGCCAACCCGGCTGGCTGCTTTCATGACGCTGATGCGGGTGCACCAGCCGGTGCATGCGGTTATGCGGCCCGATCATCCGCTGGCTTCTCACGAGACGGTGCGGTTGCGCGCTTGCCTCGACTATCCAATCGCGCTTCCCACATCAAGTTACGGCGTGCGCTACCTGCTCGACATCGGGGCGCAATCGTCATCGCTGCAGCTGGAGCCGGTGATTCAGTCGGACAGCTTCGAATTCCTGCGCAACCACGCTATCTCGGAGGATATCATCACCTTCCATTTCCCAATTGGCTTGTCCCACCAGGCGATGACCGGTGACATGACCTCCCGGCCGCTCGACCCGCGCGACGTGCCCGCTGGCATGCTCTATGTCGGCCAACTCAAGGGCCGCACCCTACCGGTGGCCGTTGCCCGTTTCGCCGACCAGCTTTTCGCCTCGCTGGCGCAGCAGTATGACGTGTCGTGATGGCACCTGCCACTCAGCTTGATGCACCTGGAAAGGGCTGTCGCGTGGTTGCAAGCGTTGCCAGTGTAGACGCACCGTGAGGGGTGAGGCGGCACTGTCCGGCCATTTGTCGGCCCAAGACAATGCTAACAGCCCACCAGTGCAATACCGGTCCTTTCTGAAGCGGCGTGGAAGTCACGACGAAGAGCGCATCATCCAATGCAGGCTTCGGCGCGTGGTGGACCCTTCAATCCGCTTGAGGGCGCGCATGGCATCCACCTCTCCAAAATTCCCAAATTTCACCTATCACAAACCACCGTAAAATCCGCCTATGTGGCTGCCGCCACTGGTGCGGATGTCTCCGGTTCTCTGTTCCAGCACCGGGATTGTCGCGCTAGCGGGAAGGACTGCGTCGTCAGACGCTTGGCCATCGATTATGCTGCGTCGCGCAAAATCAATAGTTTCGATTTTGCCGATTATTCGGCAATATAAACTTCATTCATAAAATACAACACCTATCTTCTTGAGATATTTTGGTAGCCTACTGAAGACATCAAGCCATGCAGATTCGAGACATGCAATTAAACCAGGTCTTCGTGATAAGACACAACTCGCCCGACGGGCATGGCGCGCGAGAAAATCCGTCAACGACACCGCGCATTTGCCAATCATATCCATTTTTAAGCATTCACTCACATAAATATTACAGTTCGGAAGATATTTTGTGTTGCACTGCACCATTGCCCGGCTACACCATTTCCTGGGGGATTCAGTACCAGGACGTGCGCCGTGGAGGATTCCGCCAAGGTGACCAGCTTGAGTTTTTCGCTGGCCACTACCGATTTCGAGACTGCCTCGCGCACAAGGCGCGGGTTTGACGTTGTCGGCGTACTGTCACCGCTGGCAGACCTGAGACCCGGAATGGCGGGCCGCCGGCTTCTTCGGAGATATCAGACCGGCGGAAATGGCTGATGGTCGCGCGCGACAATCAGCTGGACGCGCTGCGCGCCATCGCTGTCACGATGGTCCTCTATTCTCATTTCCTGGCACCCAACGGGTCCTCCTTTTGGGGCCATATCGGCGTGCGGCTGTTCTTCGTGCTGAGCGGCTTCCTGATCACCCGACTGCTGCTCGAAGCCCGCGCCGCGGCCGAATTCGAAGCCGGTCCTGCCTTGAGATCCTTCTACATCAGGCGCGCGCTGCGCATATTCCCGCCCTATTTCGCCGTGCTCGGGTTCGTCTGGCTGACCGATCTGGAGCAGTCCAGTGGATCGCTCGCCTGGCATGCGCTTTACCTGTCGAATTTCTGGTACGCGCTGCGCAACGAATGGACACCCTGGCTACTCTGCCATTTCTGGAGCCTGAGCATCGAGGAGCAGTTCTACATCGCCTGGCCGCTGGTCGTGCTTCTTGCACCGCGCCGGCGCGTGGAAGCGATCACTATCGGCGTCATCCTGTTGTCGCTGGCCTATCGCTTCTACTGGCCGATCACCGCCACCCCGGCGCTGGCGCGCGACCTGCTGCCACCGGCATCGATGGATGCGCTGGCCTTGGGTGCTCTGCTTGCCTGCTGGCGGACCAGAGGCGCTGGCCTGCCGCAATGGATGCGGCTATGCTGGCCAGCCCTTGCGGCCATCTTCCTGGCGATTGAGTGGCTTGTCCCGGCACCGGCCGATCCCATGCTGGAATGGGCCCGCTGGGCGCTGCTGCAGATCCTGCCCTTGGTGCCGCTGGTGGCCGTCGTCGCCGCCTGTTCAGCCGGCCTTGGCGGCGCCCTCGGCCGGGTTTTCGAACTGCCGCCGCTGCTGTCACTGGGCCGCATCAGCTACGGCGTCTATCTCTACCATCCGATCCTTCTGTCGCTCGCCGTCAAGTCACAGCCCTGGATTCCGCTCAATGTCTCGGAGCAGGGGCCAGGGCGGTTGCTGGTCGCGAGCGCCGCCACGATCGCCGTCGCTTCGATCTCGTGGACGGTTTTCGAAAAGCCGCTCAACGGGCTCAAGCGCCGCTTCCCCTATGTCGCGCGCCGCCGCTCCCAGGCACGCGCCGGCGATGCCGGCTGGCTCGGCAGGGCGGCGGACGCCTATGCCAGCGGATCCCCCGATGGCCGCGCCCCGCTCGACCTCCCGCGAAGGGATGCGCAGAGATGACCGCCGCGCCGCTCGTCTCCGTCCTGCTGCCGGTCTACAATGCCGGGCCTTATCTCGCCGCTGCGCTGGGGAGCATCCTGCGGCAAGACTACGATCGCCTGGAGGTCATCGCTATCGATGACGGGTCGACTGACAGTTCGCTCGAGATCCTCGAACGATACCGCCGGGCCGACAATCGCGTTTCTGTCATCTCACGTGAAAACCGCGGCCTCGTCGCCACCCTCAATGAAGGGCTCCGACTGGCCCAGGGCGAGCTGGTTGCGCGAATGGATGCGGACGATGTCGCCTATCCCTGGCGCCTCTCGCGCCAGGTGGCACTGTTCGAGCGGCGGCCCGAGCTCGGCTTCTGCGGCGCCTGCGTCGATACCTTGCTTCACGGCCGTATCGCCAAGGGCAGGCTCGACCCGGCGTTCCGATCCGGCCGGCTCGACATATTGTCGATGTTCTTTACGATATTCATGCATCCGACGGTGGTCTACAACAGGAAGGTCATAGGGAACGACGATCTCTATTACGATCCGAAATACAGGCACGCCGAGGATTTCGATCTCTTCAGGCGGCTTGCTCGCCGTTTCCCAGCGACCATCTCACCCGAGAACCTGCTCGTCTATCGCATCCATGCGGGAAGCGTGACCATGCGGCATGCCAAGGAAATGCGCAGGACGCATTTGCGGATCGTGGCCGAAAATCTCGAACGTGAGGGGCTCGCGGAAGCCACTGCGGATCTGCGCGACATCGGCGGGGCCGTCTCTTTCGACACGGTTGCGCGCGCAGCCGATTTCATCCGTGCGCTGGAAGAGCGGATTTCCGCGCTGCCGGCCAGCACACGGCCAAGCTTCGAGGCCGGCGCGCTGAACCTGTTCTATTTCCTCTACCAGCTCGTCAGCGACGAAAGAAAGCCGCCGCTGACGCATGAATTGCTGACGCGGACAGCGAGATGGAACTTCATCCGGCGCCGCGAACAATATGCGCTGCGTCCCGGCGTCTGGGCGCCCTGGCTCAGCCTGGCCTCGATAGCGGCCGGAAAGCGGGCGGACGCGCTGGAGTACTTCTTCAAAACTACGCCGGCCGAAGCGGTGCTGGCGCGTTATCAGCGGGGAATAGTATGACCGACAGGCCCCACCCGCTCCTGCGCGATCACCCGTTTGCGAAAGCGCCTGTCCCGACAACTCCCCGATCGGAGCGGCCGTCGTTCGAGGTCAGCTTCATCGTCTGCACGCGCGACCGCGCCGCTGTGCTGGAGGCCTGCATAGCGTCGATCCAGACTGCATGCCGGGCGCACGCCGCCTTCGCGGCTGAGTTGGTGGTGGTCGACAATGGTTCACGGGACAGCACGTCAAAGCGGCTGGCCGGTATCGCCGAAACGTCAGACATCCCAGTCACAGCCGTCTCGGAGCCCCGTCCCGGACTAGCCGCTGCCCGCAATGCCGGACTGGCGCGAGCGCGAGGCCGCGTACTGGTCTTCATCGACGATGACTGCAAGCTCGATCGCGACTATCTCCGCGACCTTGAACGGCACTACCGGAGCGGCGAGAAGTGGCTGATCCGCGGCGGCCGCGTCGAGCTCGGTGATGCCCGGGACCTGCCTTTCACCATCAAGCGTTGGGAGGCGCGCGAGCGGCTGACCCCGGCGGTCCACCCGGGCGGCTTCGTGCTCGGCTGCAACATGACCATGCACCGCGACGTCGCGGCCCGCATCGGGCCGTTCGACGAACGCTTCGGCGCTGGCGGCCCGCTACGCTCGGCTGAGGATACGGATTATCTCGTGCGGGCGATGCTGCTCGGCATGCCGGTCGAGTATGTGCCCGACATGACGGTCTTGCATCATCACGGCAGGCGAGACCGCAAATCGATCGACAGGCTGCACCGCGACTATAGCTTCGGTAATGGTGCGCTGTGCCTGAAACATGTCCGCCACGCCCCTTGGCTGCTTCGCCATGTCTATTGGTCCGCGCGGGCCGCGTTCAAGGAACTGGCGGGCCGTCCTCGCTTCGACCGCGACCTCGATCTGTCGCACTGGCCTATTGTCGTCATGAATCTGGCAGGTGCCGCCAGATTTGCGCTGCTCGTGATGATGGGATGGCCAAAACGGTTGCCGTTGCGCCAGGACCGGCAAGCCAGCGAAGCCAATGCGGAGGCCAGAGCGCGATAATGTCACGGATTCCGTCAGCCCTGCCAATGCTGCGCCGCGCGCTTGGTGGCAGGCTGTTGCGGCTCGTTCCCATCGTGGTGGGGCTCGGGCTTGCGGGCGCCGCGCTGGAAGGCCTCGGCATCGGCCTCATCATTCCGCTGCTCGGCATCATTATGGGGCGTGGCGAAACATCAGGCATGGCCGGTTTCTCCGCCCTCCTCCAGCAGGTTGGAGCGGACCTCGGCGAGCGCGAGCGGCTGATCGCCATTTCGGCCGCGATCCTCGGTTCGATCGTGCTGAAGAATATCTTTGCCTTCGCCAACACGCTGCTGACCAGCTTCATCTACGGCAAGGCAGGTTATTCGATCCGCAGCGCACTGTCGGAGCAGTTGCTCAGGGTCGGCTACCCTTTTTTCCTGCAGCAAAGCCCCGGGCGGCTGCTCAACATCATCTCCAACGAATCCTGGCGAGCGTCCGACGCTATCCAGGCCCTGCTCGGCGCGATCGTCAGTGCCTCGGCCGCCGTCATCCTGCTCACCTTCCTCCTGCTCCTGTCCTGGCAGATGACGCTGCTGGTGACGCTGGGGCTGGCACTTGTCCAGCTGGCGCACGGGATTTTGTCGTCCAATCTGAAGGCGCCGAGCCGCAGCGTCGTCTCGCGCAACAGCGCACTCGCGTCGCAGATGCTGCATCTGGTGCATGCTGGGCGCCTGATCCGCATCTTCGGGCAGGAGAGCCGCGAAAAGGCGATTTTCGCCAAAGCGTCCGACGGGGTGCGGCGGGCGGCTTTCGTGCTTTCAATCCGCCAGGGCGTCTTGCCGCCGCTGACCGAGGTGTTGCACGCGATGCTGTTCCTGGCGGTGGTGATCGGAGCCTGGCTGGCGAATGTGAGCTTCCCGCTGACCGTTGCCTTCCTCATCCTGCTCTACCGGCTGCAGCCGCATATGCGCGCCTTGCAGATGTCGTGGAGTCAGCTGCAAGGCATGAGCGGCTCGCTGGAGGAGGTGCAATGGCTGCTCGATCCTTCCGACAAGCCCGAGGCGCCGCAGGGCAGCCTGCCGTTCGAGGGCTTGCGCCAAGGGATCAGCTTCGATGATGTGAGCTTCGCCTATTCCGGTGCCCTGTCCGGCCCCGACGCGCGCGAGGCGGTGCTGCATCAGGCGGTGTTCGACATCCGCAGCGGCCGCTCGACGGCGCTGATCGGCCGCTCAGGCGCGGGCAAGACGACGATCGTCAATCTCCTGTGCCGCTTCGTCGAACCCGACAGCGGCAGGATCCTCGTCGATGGGGCACCGCTTGGTGAAATCGACCCAAGGCAGTGGCTGCGGAACATTGCCCTGGCCAGTCAGGAGCTGGAGCTGGTCGACGGCACCATTTTTGAAAACATTGTCTACGGCCACGACACGGCGTCGGCCAGCGACGCCATGCACGCCGCAAGGCTGGCCGAGGCACATGAATTCATCGAGCACCTGCCGCAGGGTTACGCGACACTTGTCGGATACCGGGGCATCAACCTGTCAGCCGGACAAAGGCAAAGGATCGCCTTGGCGCGGGCGCTGGTGCGCGATCCCGATATTCTCATCCTCGACGAAGCCACCAGTGCGGTGGATGGGTTGTCGGAAGCCGCTATTGTCGAGACGCTAAAGTCGCGGGCCGGCCGCCGCACCACCATTGTCATCAGCCATCACCACAGCACCATCTCGTTCTGCGACGACGTGGTGATCTTGAGCCGCGGTCGGGTGAAGAAACAGGCCCCCTTCGCAACGCTGGCAAAGCTCAGCATGGACGAGCTTTACCAACACGGAGCGGGTGAGTGATGGGACGCACCCGAATCTGCGACGCAGCTTGCGCCCGGCAGCTCGCGGATTGCGATCAATCGTGCCGGCAAACCACCGCCGTGACGCATTCCCGATTGTGCAAAAGCAATTGCCAGGGAGGTCAGGCGGCCTTTTTCTTCGCCAACCTGGCCTTGATCGAGGCGACGTCGGCACGCGGCGTCGCGGCGAATAGCGTCCTGGTGTAGTTGTGCTTGGGGTCGGCAAAGACCTCTTCGCGCGAGCCGTATTCGACCGCCTCGCCGAAATACATCACCATCACGTCGTCGGCGATGTAGCGCACGACAGACAGATCGTGGCTGATGAAGACATAGGTCAGCTGGAACTCGTCCTGCAGGTCGGCGAGCAGATTGAGCACCTGCGCCTGCACCGACAGATCGAGCGCGGAAACCGGCTCGTCGAGCACCAGAAGGCTCGGGTTCAGCATCAGCGCGCGGGCGATGGCGATGCGCTGGCGCTGGCCGCCGGAGAACATATGCGGGTAGCGATTGTAGTGCTCGGTTCCGAGGCCGACCTTCTTCAGCATCTTCATGGCGAGGTCGCGCCGCTCTTCGGCCGGCTTGTCGGTGTTGATCAGCAGCGGTTCGCCCAGAACATCACCGATCTTCTGGCGCGGATTGAGCGAGCCATAAGGGTTCTGGAAGACGATCTGCACCTTGCGGCGCATCTCCTTGGTCAACCCGCTCCTGGCGATGTCGACCTTGTTGCCGTCGATGAACAGCTCTCCCGACGTTGCCGGATCGATCAGCGTGATGATGCGCGCCAGCGTGGACTTGCCGCAGCCGCTTTCACCGACGATGGCCAGCGTCTTGCCCTTGTCGACGCTGAACGAGACGCCCTTGACCGCATGCACGGTGCGCGCGCCGCGAAACAGGCCGCCGCCGACGTGATAGTCGCGCTTGATGTTCTTGCCTTCGACGACCTTGATGCTCATCAGGCGACTCCGGCGGCCGGTTCGAACAGCATGTCTGAGACGGTCGGCAGCCTGTCGCCGACGGCGTTGTCCGGCAGCGCCGACAACAGCGCTCGGGTGTAGTTGCTCTTCGGCGATTCAAACAGCGACAGCACGTCGGCCTCTTCCATCTTGCGGCCCTTGTACTGGACGATGACGCGGTCGGCGGTCTCGGCCACGACGCCCATATTGTGGGTGATCATGATCAGACCCATGCCGTATTTGACCTGCAGCGAGACCAGCAAATCGAGGATCTGCTTCTGGATGGTGACGTCGAGCGCGGTGGTCGGCTCGTCGGCGATCAATAGCTTCGGATTGCAGGCAATGGCGATGGCGATCATGACGCGCTGGCACTGGCCGCCCGACATCTGGTGCGGGAACGAGTTCAGCCGTTCCGCAGGCTCGGCAATGCCGACCTGCGTCAGCAGTTCGATGGCGCGCTCGCGGCGCTGGGCCTTGTCCATGCCCATATGAAAGCGCAGCACTTCCTCGATCTGGAAGCCGACGGTGAAGCAAGGATTGAGGCTGGCCATCGGTTCCTGGAAGATCATCGACATGTCCTTGCCGACGATCTTGCGGCGCTCGGCCGGGCTCATCTTCAGGAGGTCGCGGCCATTGAAGCTCATCTCGTCGGCAGTGACCGTCGCGGTCCACGGCAAAAGGCCCATCACCGCCAGCATGGACACCGACTTGCCGGAGCCGGATTCGCCGACGATGGCCAGCACTTCACGTTCGTTGACATGGAGCGAGACGCCGTCGACCGCGCGGAACGGACCGGATGCGGTCTGGAACTCGACGACGAGATTGCGGATGTTGAGCAGCGGCATCACGACCTCCTCAGCTTCGGATCGAGCGCATCGCGCAGGCCGTCGCCGATCAGGTTGATGGCCAGAACCGTGATGAGGATGGCGAGGCCAGGGAAGGTCACCACCCACCAGGCGCGCAGGATGAATTCACGCGCCGAGGCGAGCATGGTGCCCCATTCCGGCGTCGGCGGCTGGGCGCCGAGGCCGAGGAAGCCGAGGGCGGCCGCCTCGAGGATGGCGTTGGAGAAGGACAGCGTGCCCTGGACGATCAGCGGCGCCAGGCAGTTGGGCAGGATGGTGCGCAGCATCAGCCGGATATGTCCCGCGCCGGCAACCTTGGCAGCGACCACATATTCACGGCTCTTTTCGGCCATGACAGCGGCGCGCACCAGGCGCGCGAAATGCGGCTGCAGGACAAGCGCAATGGCCAGCATGGCGTTGAACAGGCCGGGGCCGAGGATAGTGACCAGAACCAGCGCCAGCAGCAGCGACGGGAAGGACAGGATCAAATCCATGACGCGCATGATCGCCACGTCGACCCAGCCGCGGAAATAGCCGGCCAGCAGGCCGAGCGTGATGCCGCCGGTAAGTGCCAGCGTGACGACGACGGCGCCGATCAGCAGCGAGAAACGCGCGCCATAGAGCAGGCGCGAGAGCATGTCGCGGCCGACCGCGTCGGTGCCAAGCAGATATTGCGCGCTGCCGCCCGCCTGCCAGGAGGGTGGCCGTAGGAACGCGGTCTTGTCCTGGATGTCGGGCGCGTAGGGCGCCAGCAGCGGCGCAAACAGCGCAGCCAGCACCAGCAGGATGAAGACGAACAGGCCGATGACGGCGCCGCGGTTCACCGAGAAATAGTGCCAGAAGGTCCTGAAGCCGGTCAGGCGATCAGGATTGCCGGCGGCCATCGGGGCGATTTCGGTCGACTGGCTCATCACGCTGCCCTGATGCGCGGGTTGATGACGGCATAAAGCACGTCGACGATCAGGTTCACGGCCATGACGATAAGGGCGATCAACAGCAAGCCCGACTGTACGACGACATAGTCGCGCTTGGATATCGAATCGACCATCCACTTGCCGATGCCCGGCCAGGCGAAGATGGTTTCGGTGAGAATGGCCCCGGCGAGCAGCGTACTGACCTGCAGGCCGATGGTGGTGACCACCGGGATCAGCGCATTGCGCAGCGCGTGCACGCCGATGACGCGGGACGACGACAGCCCCTTGGCGCGGGCGGTCCGGACATAGTCTTCGCCCAGCACTTCGAGCATGGCCGAGCGCGTCTGGCGGGCGATCACCGCCAGCGGGATGGTGCCGAGCACAATTGTAGGCAGCACCAGATGGCTCAATGCCGAACGGAAAGCATCCCATTTGCCGTAGAGCAGGCTGTCGAGGGTCAGGAAGCCGGTGATCGGCTTGATGAAGAACTGCAGGCCGATGCGGCCGGAAACCGGGGTCCAGCCGAGATAGCCGGAGAAAAAGATGATCAGCAGCAGGCCCCACCAGAAGATCGGCATGGAATAGCCGACAAGGGCGGTGCCCATCAGCCCCTGGTCGAACCAGGAGCCGCGCTTGACCGCGGCGAAGATGCCCGCGGGAATGCCCAGCAGCATGGCGAAGATCATGGCGAAGACAGAGAGCTCGATGGTCGCCGGGAAGAGCGTCATGAAATCTTCGATGACCGGGCGCTTGGACGAAATCGACACGCCGAAATTACCGGTCGCGGCATCGCGAACATAATGCGCGTATTGCTGCCAGATCGGCAGATTGTAGCCGAACTGTTCCTTCAGTTCCGCGTAGCGCTCGGGCGACACGCCATGCTCGCCGGCCATGGCAAGAATGGGATCGCCGGGCAGCAGCCTGACGAAAGCGAAGGCACAGATGGTGATGCCGATCAGCGTCGGGAGCACCAAGACGATTTTGTTGAGGAGATATCGGAGCATCTTGAAAAGGGGGCGGCGCTTGATTGCGCGCCGCCCGCCTAACAGTTCTATTCGGCCTTGTCGACGCCGTCGAAGCGATGAATGCCGAGCGGATCCATCATGTAACCGCTGACATTCTTGCGTACGACTGCGTAAACCTGGCTGTGTGCCATGAGGAAGGCCGGAGCCTGCTTGGCAAAGACCACCTGCGCCTGCTCATAGAGCTTGGTGCGTTCGGCCTGGTCGCTGGTCTTCTTGGCCTTCTGGATCAGGTCCTCGAAGTCCTTGTCGCACCAGCTGGAGTAGTTCGACACGCCGATGGCCGAGCAGGCGAATAGCGTGGCGAAGAAGTTGTCCGGATCGCCATTGTCACCGGTCCAGCCGATCTGGAAGGCGCCGGGGCGTTCCTTCTTCTTGCCTTCCTCGCGGTACTTCGTCCACTCGTAGCTGACGATCTCCGCCTTGACGCCGACCTTGGCCCAGTCGGCCTGGATCAGTTCGGCGGCGCGCTGGAAGTTCGGGTTGTAGGGACGGACGCGATCGGAGGCCCAGAGCTGGATCTCCTTCAGACCGGCATCGGCCAGCACCTTCTTGGCCGCTTCCGGATCATAGGCGTCGGACTTCACGTCCTTGTCCCACGACCACATGGTCGGCGGGATCAGGTTTTCGGCCGGCGTGGCGCCGGCGTCCTGGAACAGCGACTTGATGAGCGATGCCCGGTCGATCGCCTGGTTGAGTGCGTGGCGCACCTCAGGCTTGTCGAGCGGCGGGACGGTGGTGTTGTAGCTCATATAGCCGATGTTGAGGCCGGCCTGATCCATCAGGGTCACGTCGGCGTTGGCCTTGATCGTGCCGATGTCGGCAGGATTCGGATAGGGCGCGATGTCGCATTCGCCGGCGAGCACCTTCTGGATGCGGGCGGTCGCGTCAGGCGTGATGGCGAAGACGAGATCGTCGATCTTTTCCTTGCCCTTGAAGTAGTCGGGGTTGGCCGCATAGCGGATGACCGAATCCAGCTGATAGTCGACGAACTGGAACGGACCGGTGCCGATCGGCTTGGTCGAGAAGTCGGCCATCTTGCCTTCCTTCTCGAGCTGGTCGGCATATTCCTTCGACACGATCGAGGCGAAGTCCATGCCGAGATTGGCCAGCATCGGCGCGTTCGGCTCGGTCAGCGTCAGCTTCACGGTCAGGTCGTCGACCTTTTCCCACTTGGCGACGTATTTCGGCATGTCCATGCCGGTGTAGTAATCCCAGGTCAGGTTCGGCAGGTACTTTTCGCCGTTCCAGGGGTTTTCCTTGTTGAACTGGCGATCGAAGGAGAAGACGACGTCGTCCGCATTGAAGTCACGGGTCGGCTTGAAATAGTCGGTGGTTTGGAACTTCACGCCCGGATGCAGATGGAAAGTATAGACCAGGCCGTCGTCGGAGATTTCCCATTTGTCGGCGAGGCCGGGCTCGATCTCGGTGCCGCCATGCTTGAATTCGACCAGCCGCGAATAAACGGTGCGCGACGAGGCGTCGAAGTCGTTGCCGCCCGTCGTGGTACCCGGGTCGAAGTTGGCCGGCGAGGCCTCCGAGCAGTAGACCAGCGTCTTGGCATTGGCCACGCCGCCGAGGACGCTTGCAGCCAGCAACGCGGCTGCAAAAGCCAGTTTCTTTTTCATTGAGCACTCCCTGATGTTCTTCCAAGCCCCTCTATCAGGCTCGCGAAGCGCGCATATAAGCACCGTTTTTCCGGCTTTGGAACACCCTGTTTGCCTACCCCACCGTAAGCAGAAAATATTTCTCGGCTTTTGCTCGATTTCAGAAAGAAATAGCAAAATCTGCTAATCACGGGATTGTTAACGACCGCATTTTTTCATTGATGACCGATATCGCTGGAACAATGATCCACGGGGCTGGGGTTCCTCAAGCCCATCGCGACAAGCTGGTGCCTAAGGCAGCAGCGCGGGACAGATTTTGACGGCAAATCTTTGCCGTCCTGCCGCTGGGGCAAGACTTGCACGGCCGCCGATAGTCGCAATAGATAGACGATACACCGGATTTCCCGGGAATACGCGACATCGCTGCAGCGGAGGACGCCTCACCATATAGAGGCGGTGCAGCGTGGAGCAGGCAACGAACGACTGAGGGAGGCTAGAGGTGGCAAAAGCAACAAAGACAACGGCCCCGGCGAAAGCAAAAGGGGCAACCGCTTCAAAACCCACCGCCGCTGCCGTCAAGCCGAAAGCGCCTTCGGCCAAAGCCACCGCCAAGCCTAAGGCAGCCAGTGCGCCGGCGAAGGCAAGCGCCAAGCCGGCAGCAAAACCTGCGGCGAAGCCCACGGCCGCGAAGACAGCACCTGTTGCAAAGCCCGCCGCCAACCCTGCATCGAAAACGGCGGCGGCAAAGCCGGCGCCGAGCCCGGCCAAAAAACTGCCGAAGACACTGACGGCGCTTGCCGCAGGCCTGCCGGACAAGCCGTGGCTCAAAAGCTATTCGAAAGTCGTTCCGGCCGAGATCGGCACCCTGCCCTACAGTTCGATCGGCGACTTCCTGGTCGGCGCCTGCAAGCAGTTTTCCGGCCAGCCGGCATTCGTGTGCATGGGCAAGTCGATCTCCTATGCCGAGCTCGAGCGGCACTCGGCCGCCTTTGGCGCCTATCTGCAATCGAAGGGCCTGCAGAAGGGCGACCGCGTGGCGCTGATGATGCCGAATGTGCTGCAATATCCGGTGGCGATGATGGCGGTGCTTCGCGCCGGCTATGTCGTGGTGAACATCAATCCGCTCTACACGCCACGCGAGCTCGAACACCAGCTCAAGGATTCCGGCGCGCAGGCGATCGTCATTCTCGAGAATTTCGCCAGCACCCTGGACGCGGTGATCGCCAGGACTGATGTCAAGCATGTGGTGGTCGCGGCGATGGGCGACATGCTCGGCGGCCTCAAGGGCACGATCGTCAACCTCGTCGTGCGGCGGGTGAAGAAGATGGTGCCGGCCTGGTCGCTGCCCGGCCATGTCAAGTTCAATGCAGCCGTGAAGGCCGGCGCCGGTATCGCCTTCAAGCCAGCCAAGATGGAAGCAAGCGACGTCGCCTTCCTGCAATATACCGGCGGCACCACGGGGATTTCCAAAGGTGCTGTGCTGCTGCACTCCAATGTGCTGTCCAATGTCGCGCAGAACACGCTGTGGCTGCAGGACGCCTACGCAATCAAGCCGAAGCCGGCGCATCTCAACTTCATTTGCGCGCTGCCGCTCTACCATATCTTCGCGCTGACGGTGAACGCGCTGATGGGTATGCAGCAGGGCGCCCAGAACGTGCTGGTTCCCAACCCGCGCGACATACCCGGCTTCGTCAAGGAACTGCAGAAATACCCGATGCACATTTTCCCCGGCCTCAACACGCTGTTCAACGCACTGCTCAACAATGAGGATTTCCGCAAGCTCGACTTCAAACCGCTGATCATGACGCTTGGCGGCGGCATGGCGGTGCAGAAGGGGGTTGCCGAGCGCTGGAAGGCGTTGACCGGCAACTCGATCACCGAGGGCTACGGGCTGTCGGAGACCTCGCCCGTGGCCACCGCCAACAGGTTCAGCGACAGCAATTTCACCGGCACGATCGGCCTGCCGCTGCCTTCGACCGAGATCGCCATCCGCGACGATGACGGCAACAATCTGCCGCTGGGCGAGGTCGGTGAGATCTGCATCCGCGGGCCGCAAGTGATGGCCGGTTACTGGAACCGGCCGGATGAGACCGCCAAGGTGATGACCAAGGACGGTTTCTTCAAATCCGGCGACATGGGCTTCATGGACGAGCGCGGCTACACCAAGATCGTCGACCGCAAGAAAGACATGATCCTGGTCTCCGGCTTCAACGTCTATCCGAACGAACTCGAGGAAGTCGTCGCCCAGCATCCGGGCGTGCTGGAAGTGGCGGCAATCGGCGTGCCGGACGAGCATTCGGGCGAAGTACCAAAATTGTTCGTAGTCAAGAAGGACCCGGCGCTGACCGTCGAGGCACTGACCGCCTATTGCCGCGAGAACCTGACCGGCTACAAGCGGCCGAGATACATAGAGTTCAGGACCGAACTGCCGAAGACGCCGGTGGGCAAGATTTTGCGCCGGGCGTTGCGGGAATAGTGGGTGATCTGCACGACGGCCTGGGCGATGGCGGGATCGCGGACGTGGTTCGACGTCCCGACCCGGCAGCGTTCATCAAGGCGAACCTGCGGCTAGCGCCCGTTCCCGCGCTTCCTGAGATTCGGCTTTATACGGCACATCCCGGCAGCGGCCTGAGGCGGCTTGTCGATCCACACCAAGGCGCCGACGCGGGCGATGATGCGGGCGAGCCGGAAGACGCTGAACCACAGCCGCCATACTGGGCCTATGCCTGGGCCGGCGGCGCGGTGCTGGCGCGCTATGTACTCGACCATCCGCAAAGCGTGGCCGGCCGCCGCGTCCTCGACCTCGGCGCCGGCTCCGGCCTCGTCGGCATCGCCGCCGCGAAGGCCGGCGCCAGCGCGGTGATGGCGGCCGAGATCGATCGCAACGGCGTCGCCGCAATCGGCCTCAACGCGGCGGCCAACGGTGTCGAGATGACCATTGTCGGCAAGGACATCACCACGGGGCCGCCGCCGGCGGTCGACGTCGTGCTCGCAGGCGACGTGTTCTACGATCGCGAGGTTGCCCTGCGGGTTATCCCATTCCTCGACCGCTGCCTGGCAGCCGGCATCGAAGTTCTGGTCGGCGATCCCCGCCGCGCCGACCTGCCACTGTCGCGGCTGCGGCTGCTGGCCGAATATCAGGTGCCGGATTTCGGCGACGCAAAGAGTGTTGCGACCAAGCCGAGCGGGGTGTTTTCGTTTGAGGCGGGAGAGCGCTGACGCGGCAAGCCCGATCGCTGAATGGCCAGGTTCGACTCAACGCTGATTTGCGCCGGCCTGACGTGAACTGCTTTGCGCCTCATGGCAGTCATTCCTGCGATCCCGTCCATACACCCAAAGCGGTCATCGCTATTGCAGAGGCCACAGGCAGCTTGGCGCCACAAGCTGACATTGGCTCCGCCGCTCCATTGCAGCACAATTCCTGAGACGTGAGCTACGCCCAAAAATCGAGTTACATGCTATCTTTCTTGTTCGAAGTGAGGTGATGAACCAAATGCGGAAGATCGCAGCGATTCTGGTCGCGGATGTGGTTGGCTATAGCCGCCTCGCAGAAGCGGATGAGGATCGGACACTTGCGAGGCTGCGGGTTCTGCGGAACGACTTGCTCGATCCGACGATCGCCGCACACGATGGACGAGTGGTCAAGCGTACTGGAGACGGCGCTCTCGTGGAATTCCGCAGCGTTGTCGAGGCCGTGCGTTGCGCTGCTGAGATGCAGGAAGGCATGGTCGAATGGAACACAGGACTGCCTCACGATGAGCGCATTGAATTCCGCATCGGCATCCACGTCGGCGATGTCGTCGAGGAGAGTGACGGAGACCTGATGGGTGACGGAATAAACATCGCCGCCCGCCTGGAAGGCTTGGCGAAGCCGAACGGAATCTGCTTGTCGGGTTCGGCCTACGAGCAGGTGCGTGAAAAGCTCAAGGAACAGTTTGTCGATCTGGGCGAGCAAACCTTGAAAAACATCGCCAGGCCAGTGCGCGCCTATCACATGCTGTCCGGTGCCGCATCGACGGAACCGGAAGTCGCACGAGGGAGACTAGTCCAGCAAGACAAGCCTTCGATCGCCGTACTCCCCTTCCAGAACATGAGTGGCGATGTCGAGCAGCAATACCTCTGCGACGGGCTTACAGAGGACCTGATCACGGAGCTTTCACGCTTCCGGCAGATGCAGGTTGCGTCGCGCAATTCGTCCTCCCGCTTCCGCGGAGCTGACGTTGACATGATACGAGCAGGACGCGAACTCAGCGTGCAGTACCTCGTCGAGGGCAGTGTCCGCCGTATGGGAACGCGCATCCGGATAACGGCCCAATTGATCGATGCCACGACGGGCAATCACGTCTGGGCAGAGCGTTATGACAGTGCGCAAGACGAGATATTCGATGTCCAGGATCGCATCGTTCGCACTATCGTCGGAACACTTGTAGGACGAATGACGGCCGCGCGCACCGACTTAGTCCTGCGCAAGCCGCCAGCCAGCCTGGCGGCCTTTGAATGTGTCCTGCGCGGCGATGCGTTGCCAATGGGTACGCCAGAGATTGAGGCAGAGGCACGGCATTACTTCGAAAGGGCCATCGAACTCGACCCCAGCTACGCTCGTGCCTACGCACTATTGTCGTCAGCTATCGAGCGAGAGTGGTTTCTCGATATGAGTGATTCGAACCGCTTGCGCGACGAGGCGTTCGAGATGGCGCGGAAAGCTGTCGCGCTCGACGAAAACGACCACCTTTGCCAACTAGTAATGGCTTGGGCACAGGTCGATCGCGGCGCCTACGAAGTGGGCGAACAGCATTTCGCCAAGGCCATTTCGCTAAATCCAAACCATCCGGTCAATCACACCGACTTGGCGATGTTCTATAACTATCGCGGCGAAACCGAGAGAGCCATTGAGGGGATGCTGGAGGCGAAGCGCCTCGACCCATTCTTCAACCCTTCTTGGTAYTGGGGCGARCTYGSCGCCGTCTACTTCAACGCGCGCCGCTATGACGACGCCATTGCCAACATGCGCCGATCAAGTTCTTTGTCGTTCTCGAAACWGGTTTGGTTCGCCGCAAGCTACGCAATGGCTGGCAAGCCCGATCTTGCGAGAGATTGCGTTGCTGGTTTGCTGCGCCGGATCCCAGAATTCTCCACTGCCAGATACGTGGCCAAGGAGCCGCTGTTTCGCATCGAAGACCGCCAGCATCTAGCTGAAGGCATGCGCAAAGCGGGCTTGCCGGAATGACCGCTTTGGGTCGGCCAAGGCTTCAGTCCTTCTGACAGTTGCGTCCGCTATCGTTCTTCCGACGCCAAAAGCCGCCATTCCGCTTCCGGCCCCGTTAGCGCAAAGTGCCGTTTTGCCCCCCAAACTTCCCGTCAGACCGTCTCCTTGACCCGCGCCGACAGAAAGTCCGGCAAGTCGGCAACGGAATCCAAAACGACATCGGCGATCGTTGACAGCGATTCACGCGTGCCGGTGCCGGAGAGCACGCCGATCGCCAGCCCGCAGCCGCCGGCGCGTGCCATCTCCAAATCGTGACGGTTGTCGCCGACCATGGCGATCTCGGCCGGCCTCAGCCCGGTCAGGTCGCAAAAAGCGAGGATGGTGTCCGGCGCCGGCTTCGGATTGGCAACCGCGTCATAGCCATAGGCGGCGTCGAAGAGCTGGGCGACGCCGAGCGTGACCATGGTCTTCTCCGCGCCGGCAGTGGAATCGTTGGTGGCGACGCCGAGCCGGTAGGATCGTTTGTGCAGCGCCGTCAGCGCTTCGACGATGCCCGGCAGACCCACGGCCAATGACGAGCCCTGCACGGAGGTGATTTCGTTGAAGCGGGCGACGGCCAGCATCTGGTCCTCGTCGGACAGGCGCGGGAACCACAATTCGACGACATCCATGTTGGTGCCGGAAGCGAAGATGGAATCCGGCTTGAAGCGCTTGGCGACAAAATCGAAGCCTGCCGCCGAAAGCAGCCTGTCGGCCTTCCAGCGATCGCCCTCGGCGGCGTCCATGGCCATGAAATCGGCAATGCCAAGCCAGGTCGCGTTGAAATCGACAAGCGTGCCGTCCTTGTCGAACAATATGCCCTTGATGTCGGCCGGGGTTTTCATGCCGCACCCCGCAATTCCTGGATGCGCGCCACCAGCCCGGCCGTCGATGCGTCGCGCTTGGCGGCGCTCTCCTTGCCTTCGACGACAGGCAAGAGGCCGGTCGCCAGTTCCTTGCCGAGCTCGACGCCCCATTGGTCGAAGGAATTGATGTTGAACAGAGTGCCTTCGACGAAGACGCGATGCTCATAGAGCGCGATCAGCCGGCCGAAGGTGCGTGGGTCGAGCTTGCGATAAAGGATGGTCACCGATGGACGATTGCCGGAGAAGACGCGGTGCGGAGCGATCTTGTCGACATCGGCTGGCTTCATGCCCTTGGCCAGCATCTGGGTGCGCGCCTCTTCGAGCGTGCGGCCCTTCATCAATGCTTCCGACTGCGCCAGGCAATTGGCGAGCAGCAGATCGTGCTGATGCTTGAGATCAGGCTCATGGCCGACGGCGGCGGCAAGGAATTCGACCGGGATGAAATCGGTGCCCTGGTGCAGCAACTGGAAGAAGGCGTGCTGGCCATTGGTACCGGGCTCGCCCCAGACCAGCGGCCCGGTCGGCGTCGTCACCGCCGTGCCGTCGAGGGTGACGCCCTTGCCGTTCGATTCCATGTCGAGCTGCTGCAGATAGGCCGGAAGCCTCGACAGACGCTGGTCATAAGGAATGACCGCACGGGCGGGATAACCGCAGATCACGCGATGCCACCAGCCGACCAGCCCCAGCAGCGTCGGCAGATTCTTCTGCAGGGGGGCGGTGCGGAAGTGCTCGTCCATCTCATGCGCGCCGTCGAGGAAAGCGCGGAAATTGCGCGGGCCGATGGCGATCATCACCGGCAGGCCGATCGCGCCCCACAACGAATAGCGGCCGCCGACCCAGTCCCAGAAGCCGAACACGCGATCGGCCTCAATGCCGAACTTCGCCACCAGATCGAGCGCGGTCGAGACGGCGGCGAAATGCTTGCCGACCGCTTCCTTGCCGAGCGCCTTCTGCACCCATTTGCGTGCCGTCTCGGCATTGGTCATCGTCTCGACCGTGGTGAAGGTTTTTGAGGCGATTATGAACAAGGTGGTTTCGGCGGACAGGCCCTTCAGCGTGTCGTGGATATGGGCGCCGTCGATGTTGGAGACGTAGTGCGCGCGCGGGCCGTCGTGATAGGGCGCCAGTGCCAGCGTCGCCATGGCCGGGCCGAGATCTGAGCCGCCAATGCCGATGTTGACGATGTCGGTGATCTTTTTGCCGGTGGCGCCGGCGGCCTTACCCGAGCGAATGGCGTCGGCAAAGGCGCCCATGGCGTCGAGAACGGCAAGCACATCCGCCTTGACGTCCTGGCCGTCGACGGTGACGCCCTTCCCCGAGAGGTTGCGCAGCGCCGTGTGCAGCACGGCGCGGTCCTCGGTGATGTTGATCTTCTTGCCGAAAAACATTGCTGCGCGGCGCCCTTCGAGGTCGGCGGCGCCGGCGAGCTTTTCGAGCAGCTCCATGGTGCGCTGACCAACCGCGCATTTCGACCAGTCGAGCAGAAGGTCGCCGTCGCTGGCCGAGAATGTCTCGAAGCGCTTGGGGTCGGCGGCAAAAGCCTCGCGCATCGTGCCCGATGCCGCCCCGCGCGCAGCACGCAAGGCGACAAGCTGTTTGTCGAAGGAGGAATGATCCACTGCCGGCTCCTGATACTTTTTCATGACATCTTATCAGACCGGATGTTTCCGGCGCGTGTCGCGGTGAAGTTATTGAGCCGAATTCCATTTCTTTCAATGCGTGGGGATGACGCAGTGCAACATAGCGGCCGTGTGGCGCAGTATTGCGGTGGTGCAGCATAACGCGACGACGCTGCGCGTCGCGCGGGCGGGATGAACGCAAGCGTCACCCGGAAAAAACGCGTCGCGACGACACTGCGCGTCGCGAAGGATCACTGGCATAAATCCCAGCGATCAGAAAAATTGATTGGCGCAACCCCTTGTGCCACGGTTACCTTCCGCTGGTCCAGCCAAGCAAAAAAGTTTGGCCATCGAGGAACATCTCCCATGCCACAGCGTAACGACACGGCCATATGGTCCGGCCTGTTCCGGATTTCGGCGGAATCGGGCCAGACCCTGCAGGCGCAGATTCGCCAGGCGATCGTCGCCGCTATCCTCGACCGGCAGATCGCCGCTTCGATGCCGCTTCCGTCCTGCCGCATCCTGGCCGAAAAACTCGGCGTCGCGCGCGGCACCGTGGTGCTGGCGTTCCAGCAGCTGGTCGACCAGGGTTTCCTGGTGGCGCGCGAACGGCGTGGCCATTTCGTCAACCCGGATGTGCTGGCCACCCCCGCCAAGCCGCACCAGAAGGCGCCGGACCAGCAGAACGAGATCGACTGGAAGGCACGCCGGCAGATCGCCGCCAGCGACATGCCGCCGCCGGCCAAGCACGACAACTGGATCAAGTCGTCCTACCCCTTCGTCTACGGCCAGTTCGACCCGGCGCTGTTCCCGACCGCCGAATGGCGCGAGTGCAACCGCATGGCGCTGGCGGTGCTGGAGATCCGCAACTGGGCCTCCGACATGGTCGATCGCGACGATCCGCTCTTGATCGAGCAGATCCAGGCGCGACTGCTGCCGCGGCGCGGTATCTTCGCCAATCCGGACGAGATCATCGTGACGCTCGGCGCGCAGAACGCGCTCTATATGCTGGCGACGCTGCTGATGACCAAGGGCTCGAAGGTGGCGATGGAAGACCCCGGCTATCCCGACGCGCGCTCGATCTTCCGGCTGGCCGGCGCCGACATCCAGCCGGTTCCGGTCGACCAGTCCGGCATCGTAACCTCTTCCATCCCCAACGATTCCGGGTTCGTCTTCGTCACCCCCAGCCACCATTGCCCGACCATGGTGCCGCTGTCGGCGGAGCGGCGGCAGGATCTTCTGGCGCGCGCCAACCGGCACAACCAGATCATCATCGAGGACGGCTATGACAGCCAGCTTCTCGACGAGGCACCGCAGCAGGCGCTGAAGAGCCTCGATCGTTCAGGCCGCGTCATCTATGTCGGCTCGATGTCGAAGACGCTGGCTCCAGGCTTGCGGCTTGGCTACATCGTGGCTTCGGCTGGACTAATCGCGGAACTCAGGGCGCTGCGCCGCTTCATGCTGCGGCACCCGCCGGCCAACAACCAGCGCGCCGTCGCGCTGTTCCTGTCGCTCGGCCATCACGAGGCCCTGGTGCGGCGGCTGTCGTCGGCCTTCGATGAGCGGCGCAAGCGTCTGGTCCATGCGATTTCCGCATTCCTGCCGGAATGGCGCTCGACCGATTCGGCCGGCGGCACATCGCTCTGGCTGGAAGGGCCGCGTGGCACCGATTCACGCGGACTGGCCGAGGCCGCCGCCTCGCGCAGCGTCATCATCGAGCCCGGCGACCGCTTCTTCGACCGCACCGAAAAGCCGTCGCGTTTCATGCGCTTGGGCATTTCCTCGATCGCGCTTCAGCACATCGAGCCGGGCATCCGCGAGCTGGCGACCGCGGCCGGCCGCAGGCCGGCAGCCGCCTGATTTCCTCGCGCCGGGGCCTTGAACGGTCCCGGTTCCCGACATCCTTCCCAGCACTGTTCTTTAGTTCCCTGGCATATGCGACGGGGCCCACTGGCCCATAGGCTGTGCCAATGCCGGCGGCATAGTCGGCGGACAAAGGGGACGAAGCAGGCCGACGGTGGACCAATCACCGCGTCCGGTTTCGCAAGCTAAAGGTGGAGTGCCTCCCATGTCAGTGGCTCTTGAGAAGCAGGATGCGGCTCTTAAGGATGCAGCTCTTAAGCAAGAAGCTTTGGGTGATCAGCGTTCGCGGCGATCCGGCGGGCGCGAAGCGCGCCGCGCCATGCGGGCCGCACCGCTGGCCGACGATATCAGGCCGGTGCGCGCCGGCCTCGAAGGCGGCAGCTACGGCCCGCTCAACAGGAACGACCAGGAGCGCATCCATGAAGCGGTGCTGACGCTGCTGGAAACCGTCGGCTTCGCCAATGCCATTCCCTCCTGTATCGAAGCGCTGACCGGGGTCGGCGCCGTCTATGGCGATGACGGCCGCATCCGCTTTCCGCGCGGCCTGGTGCTGGACACGATCAAGAAAGCGGCGCGGAATTTCACCCTGCACGGCCAGGACCCGAAGCACGACATGCTGATCCAGGGTAAGCGCGTGCATTACGGGACCGCGGGTGCCGCGGTGCATCTGGTCGATGTCGAAAAGCGCGAATACCGCGAGTCGCTGGTGCAGGACATTTACGACGCCGCCCGCCTCGTCGAAGGGCTCGACAACATCCATTTCTTCCAGCGGCCGATGGTGCCGCGCGACATTCCCGATCCGCTCGAAATGGACTTCAACACGCTCTACGCCTGCGTGATGGGAACGTCCAAGCATGTCGGCACCTCGTTCACGGTGCGCGAGAACGTGCAGCCGGCGCTGGAAATGCTGTATGCGATCGCCGGCGGCGAGGAGAATTTCCGCGCCCGGCCCTTCGTCTCCAACTCCAACTGCTTCGTCGTGCCGCCGATGAAATTCGCCGAGGACGCTTGCGGCGTGCTCGAGGCATGTGTCGAAGGCGGCATTCCGATCCTGCTTTTGTCGGCCGGCCAGGCCGGCGCCACCGCGCCGGCGGCGATTGCCGGCGCAGTGGTCCAGGCTGTGGCCGAAGTGCTCGTCGGTCTCATCTATGTCAACGCCATCAAGCCGGGGCATCCGGCGATCTTCGGCACCTGGCCGTTCGTATCCGACCTCAGGACCGGTGCCATGTCGGGCGGCTCGGCCGAGCAGGCGGTGCTGACTTCGGCCTGCGCGCAGATGGCGCAATTCTACGATCTGCCGGGCGGTTCGGCTGCCGGGATGACGGATTCGAAACTGCCCGACATCCAGTCCGGCTATGAAAAGGGCATCACCGATGTGATGGCTGGCCTGGCCGGCCTCAACCTCGTCTATGAATCGGCCGGCATGCATGCCTCGCTGCTCGGCTTCTGCCTGGAAAGCCTGATCATCGACAACGACATGCTGGGCCATTGCCTGCGCTGCGTGCGCGGCATCGAGGTGACAGACGAAGCGCTGTCGATCGACACCATCACTGAAGTCTGCATGAATGGCCCGGGCCATTATCTCGGCAACGAGCAGACGCTGCGGTTGATGCAGACCGAATATTTCTATCCGGCCGTCGGCGACCGCTTTTCGCCGAAGGAATGGAACGAGAAGGGTCGGCCCGACATCTTGCAGCGGGCGATCATCGAGAAGAAGCGTGTGCTTGCCGAGCGTTTCCCCCGCCATGTGCCGAAGCTGCTCGACGACAAATTGCGCGCTCGCTTCGGCGAGATGATCAAGCTGCCACGCAGCGGCATGGGTGGGTAAGCCCAACCTTACGAAGTCAGTCCGCGCTTAGCCCAAATCGCTCGACGACCTCGGCGCTGATCAGCTTGGCATGCAGCGCCATCAGCACGATCTGCGCATCCAGACTGTCGCCGGTTTCAAGCGCTGCTTCGATGCGACGCTCCGCGTCCAGCCGTCGCTCCGGGCCGTTGGCCTGCTCGAACGTTTGCGGCCCAGCGATACAATAGCCGAACAGCTGCGCCACGGACCGATAGGCCTCCGGCGGTTCGTCCGGCCAATGGTCTTTCGTCAGGTTGACGATGGTGAGCTTGACGCCCTCGGGAACAAGCGCCGGATGAAGGTCGGCCCCGCGCAGCGCGTTGTCGAGTTCCCGCAAATCACCCGAGCGGCCGAAGATGCCGAGGAAACCGAGGGAAGAGCGCCGTTTCGCCATGATGGTTCCTGTTCGATTTCAATCCATATGGTGTCACGCGCTCGCTGTTGCACATAAGAGCCGGGTTGCCTGGAACGATCGGCAGACTATTTGGCGGCTGTAGACGACTAAGCGATGCTACGGAGGAGAGCCATGAAAAGGACCTATCACGGCAGCTGCCATTGCGGCGCAGTGCATTTCGAGGCTGATCTGGACCTCGCCGAGGGCATCCGCAAATGCAACTGCAGCTTCTGCTGGAAACTCGGTTACCGAAAGTCCTTCGCGCCCTTCGAAGCGTTGCGGGTGACGGATGGCAGGGACAAGATGCGGGAATACAAGGCGTCGCCGTCGAACTGGCCGGACGGCAATATCAACCACTATATGTGCCCGAACTGCGGCGCCAACGTCTTCTCTCGTGGCTATCTCGACATCATGGGCGGCAATTTCTGGGCAGTGAATGTCGCCTGCCTGGACGACGCCAGTGAAGAGGAGCTTGCCGCGGCGCCGGTCGTCTACGAGGACGGCAAACGCAACCGACAGGACCAGCGTCCGGAGATCACCGCCTATCTGTAGGGCGAACACATCAACAGCGGCCTGATCGAAATCAAGCCGCCGCTGTCGTTTTGCGTAAGCGCTTCGACGCTCAGTGATTGTCCCTCGGCACGCCTCTGGTGTGCGCGACATCCTGGTATTTCACTGCCGGCTTCAGTACCATGCCTTCCGAGAACTGGTCGACCATGGAGCGCTGGATTTCCTGCCATGGCGTCTGGTGCTTGGGGTAGTGATAGCCGCCATCGTTCTGCAGTTCAGCGCGGCGGCGCGTGATTTCCTCGTCGGTGACGAGGATGTTGGCGGTGCCTTTGCGTAAGTCGATGCGCACGCGGTCGCCGGTCTTGAGCAGCGCCAGACCGCCGCCTATTGCCGCTTCCGGCGAGGCGTTGAGGATGGACGGCGAGCCCGATGTGCCCGACTGGCGGCCGTCGCCGATGCAGGCCAGAGCGTGGATACCCTTCTTGATGAGATAGGCGGGAGGCTGCATGTTGACGACTTCGGCGCCGCCGGGATAGCCGACCGGGCCGGCGCCACGCATAAACAGGATGGTATGCTCGTCGATGCCTTGCGCCGGATCGTCGATGCGGGCGTGATAGTCTTCCGGGCCGTCGAAGACCATGGCATTGCCTTCAAAGGCTTCCGGGTCCTTCGGGTTGGACAGATAGCGTTCGCGGAATTCCGGCGAGATGCCGCTGGTCTTCATGATCGCCGAATCGAACAGATTGCCGCTGAGGTTGATGAAACCGGCATTGACCTTGAGCGGCTTGTCGACGCTGCGGATGACATCCTGGTTCTCGTTGGCCACGCCGCGGCAATTGTCGCCGATCGCCTTGCCGTTGACGGTGACGGCGTCGGGATGCGGCAAAAGCCCGGCCTTCAAAAGCTCGGCCACCACCGCCGGCACGCCACCAGCATGGTGGTAGTCCTCGCCGAGATACTCGCCGGTCGGCTGCAGATTGACGAGCAGCGGCACGTTGAGGCCGATTTTCTGCCAGTCGTCATTGTTGAGCGGCACGCCGAGATGGCGGGCGATCGCATTGAGGTGGATCGGCGCATTGGTCGAGCCGCCTATCGCCGAATTGACGACGATGGCATTCTCGAACGCCTGACGCGTCATGATGTCAGAGGGCTTCAGATCCTCATGCACCATCTCGACGATGCGCTTGCCCGTCTCGTAGGAAATCTGGCCACGCTCGCGGTAGGGTGCGGGGATGGCGGCCGAGCCCGGCAGTTGCATGCCGAGCGCCTCGGCCAGCGAGTTCATCGTGGTGGCGGTGCCCATGGTGTTGCAATAGCCGGTGGACGGCGCCGAGGAGGCAACGATGTCCATAAACTCGTCATAGTCGATCTCGCCGGCCGACAGCCGCTGGCGCGATTCCCAGACGATGGTGCCGGAGCCCGTGCGCTTGCCCTTATGCCAGCCATTGAGCATCGGGCCGACCGAGAGCGCGATGGCCGGAATGTTGACGGTGGCCGCCGCCATCAAAAGCGCCGGCGTGGTCTTGTCGCAACCGATGGTCAGCACGACGCCGTCGAGCGGGTAGCCGTAGAGCACCTCGACGAGGCCGAGATAGGCGAGGTTGCGGTCGAGCGCCGCCGTCGGGCGCTTGCCGGTTTCCTGGATCGGATGGCAAGGGAATTCGAAGGGAATGCCGCCCATCGAGACGATGCCTTCGCGCACGCGCTTGGCCAGCTCGATATGGTGGCGGTTGCAGGGCGACAGATCCGAGCCGGTCTGGGCGATGCCGATCAGCGGCTTGCCCGACATCAGTTCGGCTCGCGTCAGGCCGTAGTTCAGGTAGCGTTCGAGATAGAGCGCGGTCATGCCCGGATTGTCGGGATTGTCGAACCACTCCTGCGAGCGAAATTTCTTCTTCTTGGTGGGGGCGCCTGCCATCGTGGTCTCCGTATTTGTAAGACAAATCGATATGGCAACGCGCCTTGGCAGGCAAGAGGTCACACAAGCGCACCCAGACTTTGGTGCGATAGACAGGCGTCGGACCCTGCGTTAGGCCTTTTCGGAGCAACGCGGGAGGGTATCGATGGCTTTGGTGATCGAAGGCGAGGAACGCATTGCCGCCCCCCTGCAGAAAGTATGGGAAGCGCTGAACGATCCTGACGTGCTGCGGGAAAGCATTCCCGGCTGCCAGAACCTGGAGATGAAATCGCCGACCGAAATGGCGGCGACGGTGGTGGTGAAGATCGGGCCGATCAAGGCGACCTTCAACGGCGAGGTGACGTTGAAGAATTTGAAGCCGCCGCACGCCTACACCATCCAGGGCGAAGGCAAGGGCGGCATTGCCGGCTTCGCCAAGGGCGGCGCCGATGTCACGCTGACAGCGGACGGGCCGGATGCGACGGTGCTCAAATACGCCGCCAAGGCCGATGTCGGCGGCAAGATCGCCCAACTCGGCAGCCGGCTGATCGAATCGACGTCGAAGAAATTGGCCGGGCAGTTCTTTTCGACATTTGGCGAGAAGGTGGGCGCAGCTTAAGTTGCGCCGCTAGAACTACGCCTAGTTATCCGGCGCTGGCGCCGCCCCTCATTGTCCTGCCGGACATTTCTCCCCGTATAGTGACGGGGAGAAAGACGCCGTGCCGACGGTTTCGCCAATAATCGTCAACGGTGCAGGACAAGCGGCGAGGTCGCGACAGCCCCCCTTCTCCCCGGCACTATACGGGGAGAAGGGGCCGGTGTCCGAACCGGATAGATAGGTAACAGAATGGACCGATTAGATGGGTGACAGTTTTCTCCCTCGCCGGGAGGACCGGCGATGGTTTGGCGAGAGACTGGCATCATGGATGAGCGGCTTCGGTTTGTGGTGGGGTGCCTGACCGGCGAGGAGACGATGACGCAGCTGTGTGCGACGTTCGGTATCTCTCGCAAGACTGGCTACAAATGGCTTGAACGCTACCGGAAGTTTGGGCCGGCAGGTCTGCATGATTTTCCGCGTGCGCCACTCAATCACGGCCGGGCTACGCCTTTGGATGTGGTGGAGCGGATCGTTGCCATGAAAGAGGCGCACCCGCTGTGGGGTCCCAAGAAGATCATGGCCAGGCTCAAGCATGCGGAGCCTTGCTGCGGCTGGCCCGCGGTCTCGACGGCTGGTGAACTTCTGAAGCGACATGGACTTGTGGGGCGCAAGCGCAGGCGCTGGAAGGCGGCAGGCAATGGCCCATGGCCGGAGGCTTCGGAGCCGAACACGGTGTGGACCGGGGACCACAAGGGCTGGTTCCGGACCCGAGACGGGTGGCGTTGCGAACCGCTGACGGTGATGGATGTGGCGAGCCGCTATCTGTTGGGGCTGGAGGCAACGAACTCGACGGCGGATGAAGAGGCCTGGCCGGTGTTTGAGCGGTTGTTTGAGGAGAATGGCCTGCCGGATCGGTTCAGAAGCGACAATGGTTCACCATTTGCATCGGCCGGCGTCACGGGGCTGACGCCACTCGCGGCGCGCTTCGTCAAACTCGGCATCGTCCTTGAGCGCATCCAGCCGGGAAAGCCGCAGCAGAACGGACGCCATGAACGTTTCCATCTGACCATGCTGCCGATGGCCAAGGCACCGGAAGCCGACAGAACGGCCCAAGCCCAGGCTTTCGAGGCCTTCCGGCGCAGCTACAATGAGGAGCGCCCGCACGAGGCACTTGGCATGGGAACCCCAGCACAGCATTACCGGCCCTCGACCCGGTCCATGCCCAAGACTACCCCTGAGCCGGACTATCCGGCCGAGGCAGCGGTGCGCAGTGTGCGCCAGAACGGAGCCGTCAAATGGCAGGGCGCCGAAATCTACGTCTCGGCCACGCTGGCAGGCGAACCGGTTGCCATCGAAGAAACTGAGAGCGGCGAATGGGCGATACGCTTCTATGCCCATCCGCTCGGGTTTATCGACCAGAAGCACGGGAAACTGGTTCGCCGAAGCGCCGCGCCAACCAAACCGCTTGGCGCTGCGGCGAACTCAACATAAGGCGAAAACTGTTACCTATGTATCCGGTTCAAACTGTTACCCATCTATCGGCTGGACACCGGCAGGCGGATGAGGGGCAGCGTCGACCTAACGAAAATTACTCGAACACGATGCTCGGCACCGCCGCTGCGGCCGCGCCACGTTCTTCGTTGACCCGGTCCCAGACCTTCGAAGCAATATCGCGGTAGATCTTCGCCTCGGCGCTATCGGGCTTCGACGCCACCACCGGCGAGCCTTCGTCCGAGCTTTCGCGAATGCCCATTTCCAGCGGCACTTCGCCAAGGAAGGTCACGCCGAGACGTTCGGCTTCGCGCCGGGCGCCACCATGGCCGAAAATGTCGTAGCGCTTGCCGGTGTCCGGGGCGACGAAATAGCTCATATTCTCGACAATGCCGAGCAGCGGCACGTCGACCTTCTTGAACATGTTCAACCCCTTGCGGGCGTCGATCAGGGCCAGGTCCTGCGGCGTCGAGACGATGACTGCGCCGGCCAGCGGCACCTGCTGGGCCATGGTCAACTGGGCGTCGCCGGTGCCAGGCGGCATGTCGACGACGAGCACGTCGAGCCGGCCCCATTCGACTTCGCGCAGCATCTGCGTCAACGCCGACATCACCATCGGGCCACGCCAGATCATCGGCGTCTCCTCATCGACGAGAAAACCCATCGACATCACCTTGAGGCCGTAATTCTCCATCGGTTTCAGGATCTTGCCGTCGACCGTCTGCGGCCGGCCATGGATGTTGAGCAGCCTTGGCATGGACGGCCCGTAAATGTCGGCATCGAGCACGCCGACCCGTAGGCCATTGGCGGCGAGCCCGAGGGCGATGTTGACGGCGGTGGTCGACTTGCCGACGCCGCCCTTGCCGGACGCAACCGCGATAATCGCCTCGATGCCGGGCACGCCACGCTTGCCCGAGCTATGCGAGGCCGGGGCGTGCGGAGCCGCGCGTGGCGCCGTTGGCGGAGCTGGCGGTGCCGGTCTGGGTGCGGGGCGCGCCGGAACCGGCGCCTCCATTCCGCCGCCCTTCTTTTCCGCCGTCAGCGCGACGACGGCGCCGGCGACGCCGGGAATCGCCTTGACGACGCGCTCGGCGGCGGCGCGCAACGGTTCCATCTCCTGCGCGCGGGCAGCGGGAACGGTGATCGAGAAGAATACTTTCGAATCGGCGATGAAAATCTCCGAAACCATGCCGAGATCAACGATGTTGCCGGTGAAGTCCGGCCCGTTGACCGTCTTCAGGCGCTCGGTGACGATTTCCTTGGTGACGGACATCAGGTCTTCCTTATGCAAGCTTGCGCCTGAGATAATGCAGTTTCCCGGCAGAACCAAGTCGTGGCGCAACAGCCGGCGTGCTCTGCCCGGAAATCGGCTGAATAGCTGAGGTGCCCAACTGCGTCTGGCGCCGCCGCCCGGCGCCGGTTAGCTTGCGCCAATGATCGACAAGCTGGAATTCTTCATTGCGCTGGCCAAGGAGGAGCATTTCGGCCGGGCGGCGGAGGTGTGCGGGGTCACCCAGCCGACGCTATCGGCCGGGATCAAGCAGCTGGAGGGCCAGCTCGGTGTTATGCTGGTCAATCGCGGCTCGCGCTTTCAGGGGCTGACGCCGGAAGGCAAGCAGGTGCTGGCGTGGGCGCGCCGCATCGTCGGCGACAGCCGTGCCATGAAGGAAGAGATGCGGGCGGCACGCCACGGCCTTTCGGGGCGCATCCGCATCGCGGCGATCCCCACCGCTTTAGCGATGGTGGCGCGGCTGACGACGCCATTCCGGGCAAAGCACCCCGGCGTCACCTTCTCGATCCTGTCGCGCACCTCGATCGAGGTGCTGTCGCTGCTTGGCAATTTCGACGTCGATGCCGGCATCACCTATCTCGACAACGAGCCGCTCGGCCGCGTCACCAGCGTGCCGCTCTATGACGAGCGCTACCAGCTGATCACCGCTGTCGGAAATCCGTACTCCGACCGCGACAAAGTGACGTGGGCCGAACTCAGCCAGCTGCCGCTCTGCCTGTTGACGCCGGACATGCAGAACCGCCGCATCATCGACCAGCATCTGGCCGAGGCCGGCGTCGAGATGCGGCCAACGCTGGAATCCAATTCGATGATCGTGCTGTTCTCGCATATAAGGACCGGCAAATGGTCGTCGATCATGCCGCTCAACCTCGCGGAAACATTCGGCTTTTCCGAGCCGATCCGAGCCATCCCGATCGTCGAGCCGGATGCCAGCCACACCGTCGGGCTGGTGGCCGCACCGCGCGAGCCGCACACGCCGCTGGTACAGGCGCTGCTGGACGAGGCGATGGCGCTGGCAGACGATTTCCGCAACCACCGCTAGGCTAGACAATGCAGGCTGACGGGTTTCGATAGAAAATTTCTATCAAGCAACGGATCAGCTTTATTGATTTCGGGGGTTTCCTCTGATTTCGTAAGCACTTAGCGCGAGACCGCTATCGACCAGGGAGGGCGCTGCATGACGATGCAGCCTGCAAGTACCGAGATCCAGTCGCGCACGGCCGCGATCATCCAGGAGCTGAAGGACCTCGAGGGTCCACTGCTGCCGATCCTCCACGGCATCCAGGAAGAATTTGGCCACGTACCGCAGGACGCCGTGCCCGTCATCGCCGATGGGCTGAACCTGTCGAGGGCCGAGGTGCACGGTGTCGTGACCTTCTATCATGATTTTCGCGCCCGCCCGGCCGGCCGGCACGTGCTCAAGCTCTGCCAGGCGGAAGCCTGCCAGTCGATGGGTTCGGATGCGATCGCGGCAAAGGTCAAGCAGCTGCTCGGCATCGATTTCCATGAGACCACCCGCGACGGATCGGTTACACTTGAGCCTGTCTATTGCCTCGGGCTTTGCGCCTGTTCACCGTCGGCGATGCTGGATGGTGAGGTGATCGGGCGGCTCGATGACGAGAAGATCGAAGAGATCGTCGCGGAGGTACGCTCATGATCCCGCGCATCTACATTCCAGGTGACTCCGGCGCGCTGGCGCTCGGCGCCGAAAAGGTCGCCAAGGCGATTCGTGCAGAACTGGCCGAACGAGGCATCGAGGCCAAGATCGTGCGCAACGGCTCGCGCGGTGCCTATTTCCTCGAACCGATGGTCGAGGTCGCGACCGCCGAGGGCCGCGTCGCTTACGGGCCGGTGAAGCCTTCCGATGTCAAGAGCCTGTTCGACAGCGGCTTCCTCAAGGGTGGCCATCACAAGCGCTGGCTGGGCGCGCCTGACAAAATCCCGTTCCTGGCCAAGCAGACGCGCCTGACCTTCGCGCGTTGCGGCATCAACGACCCGCTGTCGCTCGACGCCTACAAGTCGCTCGGCGGACTGAAGGGCCTGCAGAACGCCGTGGCTATGGCGCCGCTCGACATCGTCAAGCAGGTCACCGAATCGGGCTTGCGCGGTCGCGGCGGCGCTGGCTTCCCGACCGGCATCAAGTGGAAGACGGTGCTTGATACGGCCGGTGAGCGCAAGTACATCGTCTGCAACGCCGACGAAGGCGACAGCGCCACTTTCGCCGACCGCATGATCATGGAAGGCGATCCCTTCGTGCTGATTGAAGGCATGGCGATCGCCGGCATCGCCACCGGCGCGACCAAGGGTTTTGTCTATATCCGCTCGGAATATCCGCATGCGGTGGCTGTCATGAACAAGGCTGTCGAGGTCGCCCGCAAAGCCGGCGTGCTCGGCGTCAATGTGCTGGGTTCGCCCAACGCCTTCGACATGGAAATTCGCGTCGGCGCCGGCGCCTATGTCTGCGGTGAGGAAACCTCGCTGCTGAACAGCCTTGAAGGCAAGCGCGGCGTGGTTCGCCCCAAGCCGCCGCTGCCGGCGATCCAGGGCTTGTTCGGCAAGCCGACGGTGATCAACAACGTCATCTCGCTGGCTTCGGTACCGATCATCATGGACAAGGGTGCCGCCTTCTACAAGGATTTCGGCATGGGCCGCTCGCGCGGCACCATCCCGATCCAGATCGCCGGCAACGTCAAGCATGGCGGCCTGTTCGAGACGGCGTTCGGCCTGACGCTCGGCGAAATCGTCGACGACATCGGCGGCGGCACAGCGACTGGCCGGCCGGTGAAGGCAGTGCAGGTCGGCGGGCCGCTCGGCGCCTATTTCCCGCGCGCGCTGTTCGACACGCCGTTCGACTACGAAGAGTTCGCGAAGCGTGACGGGCTGATCGGTCATGCCGGCATCACCGTGTTCGACGACACCGCTGACATGCTGAAGCAGGCGCGCTTCGCCATGGAATTCTGTGCCATCGAGAGCTGCGGCAAGTGCACGCCCTGCCGCATCGGCTCGACACGCGGGGTGGAGACCATCGACAGGCTTGCCGCCGGCATCGAGCCGGAAAAGAACCTGGCTCTGGTCACCGATCTCTGCAACACGATGAAGTTCGGATCGCTCTGCGCGCTGGGCGGCTTCACGCCCTACCCGGTGATGAGCTCGATCACCCATTTCCCCGAAGATTTCAAGCCCGCGCCGGCGCGCGTGGCTGCTGAATAGGAGCTGGCAGATGAATATCAAGGCCGACTTCCCGACACTCATCGAAGAACTCGACTACGGAACCCCGGAATCGAAGGCGCAGAAGCAGGTCACGCTGATCGTCGACGGCCGCAGTATCAGTGTGCCTGAGGGTACGTCGATCATGCGCGCGGCGATGGAAGGCGGGGTCGAGATCCCAAAACTCTGCGCCACGGACATGTTGGACTCGTTCGGCTCCTGCCGCGTCTGCCTCGTTGAGATCGAAGGGCGCGGCGGCACGCCGGCATCCTGCACGACGCCGGTCGGCGAAGGCATGGTGGTGCGCACGCAATCCGAGCGGCTCGACGCCATCCGCCGCGGTGTCATGGAGCTTTACGTCTCCGACCATCCGACCGGCTGGAACGAGAAGGCCGGTACCGGCGCCAGCGAGTTCGACGTTGTGGCGAAGTCGGTTGGCCTGACCGAGAACCGCTTCGGCGTCGAGGGCCGCAACCACGTCAAGCAGGAAAACGGCGTCGCGCCGGGCCATGGCTCGCTGACGGTCGACTACATCGCCCGCGATGAGTCCAACCCCTATTTCACCTATGATCCGGCGCAATGTATCGTCTGCTCGCGCTGCGTGCGGGCCTGCGAGGAGGTGCAGGGCACCTTCGCGCTGACGATCGAGGGCCGCGGTTTCGAATCGCGCATGGTCGCCGGCATGCATGAGGATTTTATTGCCTCCGAATGCGTGTCCTGCGGCGCCTGCGTGCAGGCCTGTCCGACCGATGCGCTGCGTGAAAAGACCGTGCTTGAGAAAGGCATGCCCGAGCGCTCGGCCGTCACCACCTGTGCCTATTGCGGCGTCGGCTGCTCTTTCAAGGCCGAAGTGAAGGGCGACGAAGTCATTCGCATGATGCCTTACAAGGACGGCAAGGCGAACCACGGCCACTCCTGCGTGAAGGGCCGTTTCGCCTATGGCTACGCGACCCACAAGGACCGCATCCTGTCGCCGATGATCCGGGAAAAGGTCAGCGATCCCTGGCGCGAGGTGAGCTGGGAAGAGGCGATCGCCCATACGGCCAAGGAATTCCGCCGTATCCAATATCAATACGGACGCACCTCGATCGGCGGTATCACGTCCTCGCGCTGCACGAATGAGGAGACCTATCTGGTGCAGAAGCTGGTGCGCCAGGGCTTCCGCAACAACAATGTCGACACCTGCGCCCGCGTCTGCCACTCGCCGACCGGCTACGGCCTCGGCCAGACCTATGGCACCTCGGCCGGCACCCAGGATTTCGATTCCGTCGAGTTCACCGATGTCGCCGTTATCATCGGCGCCAATCCGGTTTCCGCGCATCCCGTGTTTGCTTCACGACTGAAGAAGCGGCTGCGCCAGGGCGCCAAGCTGATCGTGCTCGATCCGCGCCGCACCGAAATGGTCAAGTCGGCGCATGTCGAGGCCGACTACCACCTGCCGCTGAAGCCCGGCACCAACGTGGCGGTGCTGACGTCGCTCGCGCATGTCATCGTCACCGAAGGACTTTTCGACGAAGCCTTCATCCGCGAACGCTGCGACTGGACGGAGTTCCAGGACTGGGCCTCCTTCGTCGCCTTGCCGGAGAACAGCCCCGAGACCGTCGGCAAGCTTTCCGGCGTCGACCCGGAGCTGATCCGGGGTGCTGCGCGGCTCTATGCCAAGGGCGGCAACGGCGCGATTTATTACGGCCTCGGCGTCACCGAACACAGCCAGGGGTCGACTACGGTTATGGCTATCGCCAACCTTGCCATGGCGACCGGCAATATCGGCCGCCCGGGTGTCGGCGTGAATCCGCTGCGCGGCCAGAACAATGTGCAGGGCTCATGCGACATGGGCTCGTTCCCGCATGAACTGCCGGGCTACCGCCACATCTCCGGCGAGGCGGTGCGCGACATCTATGAGACTTTGTGGGGCGTGAAGCTCGACGACGAACCGGGCCTGCGCATCCCCAACATGCTGGATGCCGCTGTCGACGGCTCCTTCAAAGGCATCTACATCCAGGGCGAGGACATCCTGCAGTCCGATCCTGATACCAAGCACGTCGCGGCCGGCCTGGCGGCGATGGAATGCGTGGTCGTGCACGACCTGTTCCTCAACGAGACAGCGAACTACGCGCATGTCTTCCTGCCGGGCTCGACCTTCCTGGAGAAGGACGGCACCTTCACCAATGCCGAGCGCCGCATCAACATGGTGCGCAAGGTGCTGGAGCCGAAGGCGCGCTACGCCGACTGGGAAGCGACGCAGGAGCTTGCCCGTGCGATCGGGCTTGACTGGAACTACCAGCATCCCTCCGAGATCATGGACGAGATCGCCAAGACGACGCCAAGCTTCGCCGGCGTCTCCTTCGATCTGCTCGACCGTGTCGGATCGGTGCAATGGCCCTGCAACGAGAAGGCCCCACTCGGTACGCCGATCATGCATATCGACGGCTTCGTGCGCGGCAAGGGCAAGTTCATCCGCACCGAATATGTGGCGACCGACGAGCGGACCGGGCCGCGTTTCCCGTTGCTGCTGACCACCGGCCGCATCCTCAGCCAGTACAATGTCGGCGCACAGACAAGGCGTACCGAAAACGTCATGTGGCACTCGGAAGACCGGCTGGAAATCCATCCGCACGACGCCGAGAACCGCGGCCTGCGCGATGGCGACTGGGTGCGGTTGACCAGCCGCTCGGGTGAGACGACGCTGCGTGCGCTGATCACCGACCGTGTGTCGCCGGGTGTGGTCTACACCACCTTCCACCATCCGGACACGCAGGCCAACGTCATCACCACCGACTTCTCCGACTGGGCGACCAATTGTCCGGAGTACAAGGTGACCGCGGTGCAGGTCGGCGCGTCGAACGGGCCTTCGGACTGGCAGCGCGACTACAACGAGCAGGCCGAGCAGAGCCGCCGCATCGCTCGGCTGCAGGCGGCCGAGTAGTCTTGGCCGCGCGCCGCAAAGCGACGACGCAGACCTCGCGGCTGGCGCACCGCGCCAGCGGCACGACCTCGGCCAACCGAATGGTGCCGGAGGAGACGCCGGTGGCGTTCTCCTTTGCTGGCACCACCCATGCGGTGATGATGGCGAGCCCGTCTGATTTCGAGGATTTCGCGCTCGGCTTCTCGCTGACCGAAGGCATCATCGCAGATCCCCAGGAGATCGAGGCGATCGAGGTCGAGGACCATGGCGCCGGGATCGACATCCAGATCCGGTTGAAAGACCAGGCCAATACGCGCTTCGAGGCGCGACGCAGGCGCTTGGCCGGCCCGGTTGGCTGCGGACTGTGCGGCATCGAATCCATCGAGGAAGCGATGCGCTCGGTCGACAAGGTCGGTGCGTCCAAGCTTACCCTTGAAGCCGACGACATTGTTCGCTCGGTGAGGCTGTTGTCGAAGGTACAGCCGCTGCATTCCGAAACCGGCGCCGTGCACGCCGCGGGCTTCTATGTACCGGGCAAGGGCATTGTCATGGCGCGCGAGGATGTCGGCCGCCACAATGCGCTGGACAAGCTGGCCGGCGCGCTGGCGAAGGCCGGCATTAAGGGTGCCTCGGGCGCCGTGGTCGTGACGTCACGCGTCTCGGTCGAGATGGTGCAGAAGACGGCGGCCATCGGCTCGGCTTTCATCATGGCTGTCTCGGCGCCGACCGCGCTTGCCATCCGCACAGCGGAAGAGGCAGGCATGACGCTGGTGGCGCTGGTGCGCGGCGACGATTTCGATGTTTTCACCCACCCGGAACGGGTGGTCTTGGGAGTTGCCCAGCATGTCGCATGACGAAGACCACATCACGAACACCAGGGAAAAGCTGGTGCGGATGGCCAATCAGATCGCCGCCTTCTTCCATTCCAGGCCGCGCGAGGAGGGCGTGGTGGGTGTGGCCGAGCACATCAACAAGTTCTGGGAGCCGAGGATGCGGCGCCAGTTCTTCGAGATGCTGGACAGCGGCGGCGAAAATTTCGACGAGCTAGTCGTCGAGGCCTCTGCCCGGATCAAGCGGCCAAAGACCGAGGAGCAGGCCGATATGAGCATCGGCTACGTCCAACCCAGTGGTGCAGAGAGCGCTGCTCCCCAGAAATAGGCTCTCCCCAGAAGGGGCCGGGCGAGCGGTTCGGACCGCAAGGCTATATTCCTGTTTTCTAAAGTTTGACTGCCGCATCCGGCAGGCGTCTGCTATGGTCGGCGATCAGAAATCGTCTGGCCGGGCGGGATGCAGTCGTGAGGCCGATCGAGACGCGATATGCCCTCAGCGGCGACGTGCGGATCGCCTATCAGGTGGTCGGCCAGGGATCGTTCGACCTGGTTTTCGTGCCCGGCTTCATCTCCAATCTCGACCTGCATTGGGAAGACGAGGGTTATACCAGGCTGTTGAAACGGCTCTCGGCGTTCTCGCGACTGATCCTGTTCGACAAGCGCGGCACCGGCCTGTCCGACCGCGTCGACCCACGCCATCTGCCCAGCTTAGAGACCCGCATGGACGATGTGCGCGCGGTGATGGATGCCACTGGCAGCGGCCGCGCCGCCCTGCTTGGGGCCTCGGAAGGCGCGCCGATGGCAATGCTGTTCGCCGCCACCTATCCGGAGCGGACACGGGCGCTGGCGCTTTATGGCGGCTACGCGCATTTCCACAAATGGGTGATGCCGCCCGAACGCCTCGAGGCCTTCATTGCGACCGCCGGCACGGCCTGGGGCACCGGCGCCACTCTGCCCAACTTTGCGCCGGGCCGCGTCGATGACGCGCATTTCACCCAGTGGTGGGCGCGCTTCGAACGGCTGTCGGCCAGCCCGACGGCGGCGGCGGCCCTGGCACGGATGAATGCCGATATCGACGTGCGCGGCGTGCTTTCGGCGATCGGCGCGCCGACACTGCTCATCCATCGCCGTAACGATGTGCGGGTCGACCCCGACGCCAGCCGCTTCCTGGCCAAGAAGATCGCCAATGCGCGACTGGTCGAAATCCCCGGCCGCGATCACCCGATCTGGACCGGCGATGTCGACCGGGTGGCAGACCTGGTCGAGGAATTCCTGACCGGCGAGCGCGCCGTGACCGAAGCGGAGCGCGTGCTTGCCGCCCTTCTGGTGACACGCGTCTACGACACGGCGCGAGTGGGCGACCGCATGTGGAGCGAACGCAGCGAGCGCTTCCAGGAGAGCTGGCGGCAGTTGGTCGGCCGTCATGGCGGACGCGTCGCCGGCATCCATGGCGAATTGATGATCTCGCGCTTCGACGGGCCGGCGCGTGCCATACGCTGCGCGGCGGCACTTCGCGATGCGGCGCAACAGATGGGCATTGCAAGCGCCCAGGGCGCGCATGTCGGCGAGGTCGAAATGCGCGGGCCGCCGATGGGGCTGATGGCACGGGTGACGATGCAGATCGCCGCCCATGCCGGCCGCGGCGATATTCTGGCGTCGCGGCTGGTCGCTGATCTGGCGGCCGGTTCCGGCCTGCATTTCATCGATGCCGGGCGTGTCACGGTGGATGAGCTGGACGAGCCGCTGGCGCTGGTCCAGGCGACGTCGGAACAGCATCTCGAGCCTGCTTGCCGTCCCAAGGCCAGGCCTGCCGAGCCGGCTCAATTGACGGCGCGCGAAAGCGAGGTGGTGAGCCTGATTGCCGACGGCAAGAGCAATGCCGCAATCGCTGCCGAGCTGAGGCTGAGCGAGCATACGGTGAAGCGTCATGTCGCCAACATATTGCTGAAGCTCGACCTACCGTCACGGGCGGCGGCAGCGGCATTTTCCGCCAGGCATACTGGCCCGGACGGGCCATAGGAGCCATGGCGCTTTCGGGCGAAGCGGCCAAGGGCGCGCAGGCGCTACCAATTCTCTCCATGCAGCCCAGGCGGATGTCGCCGGGAAGGCGCTGCGAACGGAGGATGCAATGCTGAAGTCAAACAGGTCGATCAAATCGCTGATGATAGCGGCAAGCGTTGGCGCGCTGTTCACCATCGCCCCTGCCAAGGCCGAGGATGCCGCGGCGACCGCTGCTTACAAGGACATCGAGGCGACGCTCGGCTCGGTGCCGGACATGTTCAAGACGCTGCCGGATGTCGCGGTTGCCGGCGCCTGGGCCGAGATCAAGGGCGTTCAACTCAACCCCAAGACCGCGCTCGACGGCAAGACCAAGGAGCTGATGGGGCTGGCCGTCGCCTCGCAGATCCCGTGCCAGTACTGCATCTATTTCCACACCGAGGCGGCCAAGCTCAATGGCGCGACCGATGAGGAGATCAAGGAGGCGATCGCGATGGCGGCCATCGTGCGCCACTGGTCGACGATGCTCAACGGCAGCCAGGTCGATTTCGCGACCTTCAAACAGCAGACCGACGGCGTGTTCGCGGCCGTTAAAGCGAAGTCGCAGTGAAAGACCCTGCCCGGCGATGGGCGCCGGGCGGTGCTTCTGATCATCAACCGCCCGTCGACGGGCCATGGAGGAAAAAATGCTGACCAAGACGCAAAGCGTGGACGGCGCGGCGATCAAGAAAGCGATCGAAGGACGGGACGGCAGGATGCTGGCGAGCTTCTATGCCGACGATGCGCTGGTGCGGGTGATCGATCGCAACAACCCGCCGAGCAAGCCGCGCGAGATCCGCGGCCGGGCGGCGATCAGCACGTTCTGGGACGATATCTGCAGCCGGGCAATGACCCACAAGGTCGACACCACCATCGCCGATGGCGACAACCTCGCCTTCACCCAGGCCTGCGCCTATCCGGACGGGACGAAAGTGTTCTGCGCAGCGATGCTGGAGTTGAAGAACGGCCGCATTGCACGACAGACCGTCGTGCAAGCCTGGGACGAGTAAGGAGGCCGACATGTTCAGCGCCAGATGGCAGATCGACGCCAAATTCGGGCACAAGCAGACCGTGCTTGAACTGCTCAAGAAATGGGAGCGCGAAATCGGCTCTCAGGTCGGCATCGCCGACCTCAAGTTCCAGATCATGACCGGCTCGATCGGCGCGCGGGAGGCGACGGTCGAGTCGCATCACCAGGTCGAGAGCCTGGCCCAGTTGGAGGCGTTCTTCGCCAAGATCGGCAAGATCGATGCGCACGCCAAATGGGGCAAGGAGATGGAGCCCTATGTCGTGTCAGGCACCAGCCTCTGGAACATCTACCGCATCGTGGAATAATGGCTGACGTCCTTCTCCCGGGCAACGGAAGGGTGATCGCACATAGGGGGCCGGGGCTTTCGCTCTGCGATTTACCCCCACCCCTAACCCCTCCCCAGAAGGGGGAGGGAGACTTCCGTTGGCGCTGACATCGGAAGATTGCTGACGTTTTGACGCCGAGTAAGAGCACGGCAGCATTCCCTCCCCCTTGTGGGGAGGGTTAGGGTGGGGGTCTATCTTCGTAAGAATCCATATGCGATCGCCCCGCCGGCAACGGGGAGAAGGGAAGCGGCTCTGCTACATCAGGCCAAGCTGTTTGTAGAAACCGAGCGCGTCGTAGTAGTCGCTCTGGGTCGCGATCTTGCCGTACTTGACCGAGAACATCGAGGCGCCGGTGAAGGAGAACTTCTTGCCGGTGGCGGCGGTGCCGTCGGCCCAGGCGCCGGTATTGGTGCCGGAAAACTCCCATTCGAACGAGACACGGTCGCCCTCCACGACGGGCGCACCCTTCATCGTCCAGACGGCATCTGGGACGGCCTTGAGGAAATTGTCGATGACGCCGGTCTTGGCGGCCTCCTTGCCCTTGACCGGCTTGCCGACCGAGGCGTCGTAATAGGTCACGTCGTCGGCGAAGTAGCCGGCGGCCTTGGCCGAGTCATGCGCATTCCAGGCGGCGAGGTAGGCTTCGACCACCGATTGCGCAGTATCGGCGGCAAAGGATGGCGCCGCGACGAAGAGCGTCGCGGCGATGGCTGCGGTTGTCAGAAACTGGCGGCGATGCATGGTTCTTTCCTCCCTGGTTTGAACAATCTGCAAGAGCGAAGCGGGCTAGTCTCGACCGGCTTCCGGCCCTCCGCTATGGCTCCGGGCGTTCGTCGTTCGAAAAGCCAAGTCGTTGGCTTTTCGTTCGCTGCGCGGACCACTCCTCACCCGTGAGCCACCATCACGTGGCGAACGGCGGTATAATCCTCCAGCGCGTAGAGCGACATGTCCTTGCCGTAGCCGGACTGCTTCAATCCGCCATGCGGCATCTCGTTGGTCAGCATGAAGTGGGTGTTGATCCAGGTGCAGCCATATTGCAGGCGGGCGGCGGTCGCCATGGCGCGCGAGACGTCCTTCGTCCACACCGACGAGGCGAGGCCGTAGTCGCTGTCGTTCGCCCAGGTCACCGCTTCATCGACCTCGGAGAAGCGGGTGATCGAGACGACCGGGCCGAAGACTTCGCGGCGCACGATTTCGTCCTCCTGCAGCGCGCCGGCAACGACGGTCGGCTGGTAGTAAAAGCCGGAGCCCTCGCCCGGCTTGCCGCCTGTGGTGATCTCGATGTGCTTCAATTCCGAAGCGCGCTCGACGAAGCTTGAGACGCGGTCGCGCTGGCGGCGCGAGATCAGCGGACCGATCTCGTTGTCGGTGTCGTCCGGCTGGTTGTACTTGATGGTCGAGACCGCGGAGGACAGATCGGCAACGAGCTTGTCGTAGATCTTCTTGCCGGCATAGATGCGACAGGCGGCGGTGCAGTCCTGGCCGGCATTGTAATAGCCGAAGGCGCGCAGGCCGTTGACCACCGCGCCAAGGTCGGCATCGTCGAAGACGATGACCGGCGCCTTGCCGCCGAGCTCCAGATGGGTGCGCTTGACCGATTTGGCGGCCGCCTGCAGCACCTTCTTGCCGGTGGCGACATCGCCGGTGATCGAGATCATGTTGACCTTAGCGTGATTGATCAGCGCGTTGCCGACGCTGTCGCCACGGCCGAGCACGACGTTCACGACGCCTTCGGGCAGCACCTCGGCCAGGATCCTGGCCAGTTTCAGCGCCGTCAGCGGCGTCTGTTCCGACGGCTTGAAGACGACGGTGTTGCCGCCGGCAATCGCCGGCGCCAGCTTCCAAGCCATCATCATCAGCGGATAGTTCCAGGGCGCGATGGAGGCGACGATGCCGATCGGGTCGCGCCGCACCATGGAGGTGTGGCCGGGCAGATATTCGCCGGCGACTACGCCGGGCATCGAACGCACCGCACCGGCAAAGAAGCGGTAGCAGTCGACGATCGCCGGGATTTCGTCATTGAGCACGGCATTGATCGGCTTGCCGCAGTTCAGCGCCTCGAGAGCGGCGAACTCCTTGGCCTCGGCCTCGATGCGGTTGGCGATCTTGAGAAGATAGGCCGAGCGCTGCGCCGGCGTGGCGCGCGACCAGGTGATGAACGCCTTTTCCGCCGCCGCGACAGCAGCCTCGATCTGCGCCGGGCTTGCTTCCGGCAGGTTGAGAATGGTCGCCCCGGTCTTTGGATTGAGGATCGGCTCCTCGGTCTCGGCGCCGTTCTCGAATTTCGAGCCGATCAGCATCTGTGTGTCCATGGACGTCTCTCCCTTACGAACTGACGTTATTTGCCCGAACCGGCGATCTGGTCGCCGTCGCGGGTGAGGTAATAGGCAAACAGGATGGGCAGCAGCGTCACCAGCACCACGACCATGGCCACGACATTGGTGACCGGGCGCTGGCGCGGACGGATCAGTTCCTCCAGCATCCAGATCGGCACGGTCTGCTGCTGGCCGGCGGTGAAGGTGGTGACGATGACCTCGTCGAAGGACAGCGCGAAGGCCAGCATGCCGCCGGCAAGCAGTGCGGTGGCGATGTTGGGCAGCACGACATGCCGGAAGGTCTGGAAACCGTCAGCACCGAGATCCATCGAGGCCTCGATCATCGAGCTCGAGGTGCGGCGGAAGCGGGCAACCGCATTGTTGTAGACGACGACGACGCAGAAGGTGGCGTGGCCGAGCACGATCGTCCAGAACGAGAACGGGATATCGGCCAGCGAGAAGGCCGAGCGCAGCGCGATGCCGGTGATGATGCCGGGCAGCGCTATCGGCAGGATGACCAGCAGCGAGATGGTCTCGCGGCCGAAGAATTTTGTCCGCGACACGGCGGCGGCGCACAGCGTGCCCAGTATCAAGGCAATCGCCGTCGAGATGGCGGCGACGCGGACCGAAAGCGACAGCGCCTGCCAGACATCCGGCCGGTTCCAGGTGACGGCGAACCATTGCGTGGTCAGCCCCGGCGGCGGCCAGACGAAGCTCTTCTCTTCCGTGGTGAAGGCGTAGACGAAGATCAAGAGGATCGGCAGATGCAGGAAGAGCAGGCCGCAGGCGGCTGCGATCTTGAGGCCGAGCGGGGCGGATTGCGAACGGTCAGAGCGCATCGAAGGCCCCCATGCGCTTGGCGCCCCAGAGGTAGAAACCCATGATGATGATGGGCACCACCGTGAAGGCTGCGGCGAGCGGGATGTTGCCGGCGGTGCCCTGCTGCGAATAGACGGCCTGGCCGATGAACAGCCGCGACGTGCCGATGATCTGCGGGATGATGTAGTCGCCCAGCGTCAGCGAGAAGGTGAAGATCGAGCCGGCGACGATGCCGGGCAGTGCCAGCGGGAAGAGCACGTTGCGGAAGGTCTGGCCCGGCGACGCCCCAAGATCGGAAGAGGCCTCGACCAGATTGCCGGGCACGCGCTCCAATGCCGCCTGCACCGGCAGGATCATGAAGGGCAGCCAGACATAAACGAAAACGATGAAGGTGCCGGTGGCGGAGACCGACAGCGAATTGCCGCCCACGACCGGCAGCGACAGCCAGCCATCGAGCACCCAGAGCAGATGCAATTTGGCGAGCAGCCAGGTCAGAATGCCTTCCTTGGCGAGGATCAGTTTCCAGGCATAGATCTTGACCAGGTAGCTCGACCACAGCGGCAGCATGACGCCGAGATAGAACAGCGCCTTCCAGCGGCCACGGGCATAGCGCGCCGCGTAGTAGGCGATTGGGAAGGCGATGATGGCCGAGGCCAGCGTGACCAGCGCCGCCATCGTCACCGTGCGCAGGATGATGTCGAGATTGGCGGCCTGGAACAGGTCGCCATAGGTCTTCAGGGTGAACTCATGGTTGATGAGGCCGGAGAATTCGTCGATCGAGAAAAAGCTCTGTGCCAGCAGCGCGAACAGAGAGCCGATATAGACGACGCCCAGCCACAGAACCGGCGGCAGCAGCATGAGGAAGAGCAGGAGCTGCGGCCGGCGCCAGAACAGGTCGGAGAGCGCACCACGCATGCCACCGCTGCCGGGCAGGATGGCGGGAGCAGTGGCGCGTGGCATGGCGGCGTCGAGGCTCATGCCGGCTCGTCCATCAAATGCAGATGCTCGCGGTTGAAGGTGAGCACCACCGCTTCGCCTTCCGCCGGCAATTTTGTGCCGGCCGGCACGATGGCGTGCAGCCGCAGCCCGTCTGCGTCGAGCGCCAGCTTTGTGGTGGCGCCGAGATAGTTGGTTCCGACCAGGCGCGCGGCAACGCCATCGCCTTTCGCAGCGCGGCCTATGCGGATGGATTCAGGGCGCAAGCTGCCCCAGCGGTGCTGGCCGGAGTAACGCTGGACAAAATCCGGCGGCAGCACGTTGGACGAGCCGACGAAATCGGCGACGAAACGTGTCTTCGGACGCTGGTAGATGTCTTCCGGCGTGCCGATCTGCATGATCTTGCCGTCATTGAAAACGGCGACGCGATCCGCCATCGACAGCGCCTCGCCCTGGTCGTGGGTGACGAAGACGAAGGTGATGCCGAGCGCCTTTTGCAGCGACTTCAGCTCTTCCTGCATGTTCTCGCGCAGCTTGAGGTCGAGCGCGCCAAGCGGCTCGTCGAGCAACAGCACCTTGGGCTGGTTGACCAGCGCACGGGCAAGCGCGACGCGCTGGCGCTGCCCGCCAGAGAGCTGGCCGGGGCGGCGGGCGCCATAGCCGGGAAGCCGTACCAGCGACAGCGCCTCTTCCGCCGCCTTCTGCCGTTCGGCCTTGCCTACGCCCTTGACCATCAGCCCGTAGGCAACGTTGTCGAGCACGTTCAGATGCGGGAACAGCGCGTAATCCTGAAACACCGTGTTGACGTTGCGGCGATAGGGCGGCACGCCCTCGGCGCGCTCGCCGAAGATGGAGATCGAACCCGAGGTCGGCTGCTCGAAACCGGCGATGAGGCGCAGGCATGTGGTCTTGCCGGACCCTGAGGGGCCGAGCATGGCGAAGAACTCGCCCGGCACGATGTCGAGATCGACCGCATCGACGGCACGCACGCTGCCGAAATGGCGAGACACTTTCTGGAAGGAAACGGCCGAGGTCATGGGTTGCCAGTCTGTTGCAAGTTTGATGTGTTGATGTCGCGCGCCGCCCTACCTCCCCCTTGTGGGGAGGTCGCGGCGAAGCGGCGGGGGGATGCCTGGCACGAACCGCCGCGCCCCCCACCCCGACGCTGCGCGTCGTCCCTCCCCACAAGGGGGAGGGTAAAGGCGAAATTACCGTCCGCCGATGACGCCGATATAGTCCGACACCCAGCGGTAATAGGGCACGCACTGGTCGTTCTGCGTGGCGCACTTCGAGACCGGGGTCTTCCAGAACTTGATCTTGTCGAAATTGTCGTAGCCGTTGGTCTTGCAGCCTTCGTCGGTCAGAAGCTCGTTGCCCTTGCAGGCGGCGGGAACGACCGGCAACGAACCAAACCAGGCCGAGACATCGCCCTGCACCTTGGGCGACAGCGAATGTTCGAGCCACATATAGGCGCAGTTCGGGTGCGCGGCGTCGGCCTCCATCATGGTGGTGTCGGCCCAGCCGGTGACGCCTTCTTCCGGCACGGTCGAGGCGACCGGCTTCTTGGCGGCGACCAGCGTGTTGACCTGGTATGGCCAGGAACCCGAGGCGACGACGCCTTCGTTCTGGAAGTCGTCGACCTGGATAGCGGCGTCATGCCAATAGCGGCCGACCAGCGTGCGCTGGACGCGCAGCAGCTCGAGCGCCGCCTTGTACTGGTCTTCGTTCAGCTCGTAGGGATCCTTGATGCCGAGTTCCGGCTTGTGGAACATCAGATAGTTGGCGGCATCGGCAATGTGGATCGGGCCGTCATAGGCCTGGACGCGGCCCTTGTTGGACTTGCCGTCCGGCAGGTTCATTTCCTCGAAGACGATGTTCCAGCTCTTGGGCGCTTCCTTGAAGACATCGGTGTTGTACATCAGGACGTTCGGGCCCCACTGATAGGGGACGCCGTAATGCACCTTGTCGACGGTGAACCAGGGCGCGTCCTTCAGCCGGTCGTCGACAGCCTTCCAGCTCGGGATGAGATCGGTGTTGATCGGCTGCACGCGCTTGCCGGCGACGAGGCGCAGCGAGGCGTCACCCGAAGCGGTGACCAGATCGAAGCCGCCCTCATTCATCAGCGAGACCATCTCGTCGGACGTGTTGGCGGTCTTGACGTTGACCTTGCAGCCGCTCTCCTTCTCGAAGGAGGTCACCCAGTCATAGCCCTTGTCGGTTTCGCCGCGCTCGATATAGCCGGGCCAGGCAACGATGCTGACCTCGCCTTCGCCCTTGCCAAGCTCCTTGACCTGGGCGACGGCTTGACCGGAAAAGGTCAGCGCGACCGTCAAAGCCGTGCACGTCTTCAGAAATGAATTCATCGTCAATCTCCCATTTGGCGCCTGACTGCGAAGCCGGTCTCCGCTGCGGTCAGCCGCAGGCTGAAAAGTGTCAGTTCGTCCGATGGACACTTACCGCTCTAGCGGCGGTTCGGTCCCTGAAATGAAAAGTGCTTGGAAAATTCCGGTTTCGCAAATTGATTTATCAGAAACACGATATCGGTTTTTCCGATAGATAGCTGCACATCCGATCAACGCTGCTGACGTACTGTACGCTGCGATTGGGCAAGGCCGATGAAGTCGCGTGCCGCCTGCGGCAGGCCGGAGCCGCGGCGCCAGACCATGCCGACCTGGACGACCGGCAAAGTGCCTGAAATATCACGCGATTCTATGCGGTCGCCTTCCAGCGACCAGGGCCGATAGACGAGGTCGGGCAGCAGTGCCACGCCGGCGCCTGTGGCGACGAGGCTGCGCACCGCTTCGACCGAGCGGGTGCGGAAGGCGACATGCGGCTTGGCGCCGATCGCCGCCAGAAGCTTGCCGGTGCTTTCCTCGATCTCGTCGACGGTGAGCATGATCAGCGGTTCGCCGGCAATGTCGCCAATGCCGATAATGTCGGCGCTGGCCAGCTTGTGGCTGAGCGGCACCCACAGCCGGTAGGCCGAGACTTCGAGGATTTCCGACTGCAGCGCCGTGCGGTCGCGCAAATTAGAGGTGACCATGACGGCGATATCGAGCTTGCCGCCGATCAGCAGGTGCTCGAGATAGTCGCCATTGTCCTCAATGGCCGAGACATCGACGCCGGGATAGGCGCGGCGGTAGCGCGCCAGAAGATCGGACAGCACATAGCCGGCGACCAGCGAGGTGACGCCGAGCTGCAGACGCCCGCCGGCCACCACCTGCTCGTCGGAGAAAGCGCGGCGCGCGTCGGACACGTCGGCAAGGATCTTGGTGGCATGGCGCAGGAACTGGTGGCCTTTGTGGGTGATGTTGAGGCCGCGCGGATGCCGCTCGAACAGTTCGACGCCGAGATCGCTTTCCAGCTCCTTGATCGCTTCGGTGACCGAGGATTGCGAGATGGAGAGGTTTTGTGCTGCGCCTGACACCGTGCCCTGCTCGGCGACGGCAATGAAGAACTGCAACTGGCGGATGGTGAAGGCCATGGCCGGACTAAACACCGGCGCGGCAGGGAAGGAAAGCCGGCGCCGGGCTTATCCCTGGCAGGATATCCGGCGCGGTGCGCTCAGCCGAACAACAGCCTGATGCGCCGCCGCCACGCCGGGCCATAACGCAAGGCGAGCATGAAGGTCGCTTCCAGCGCCACCACGATGACGATGATGCGAAAGCCGATGGCATAGGAATCCCTGCCGCTGCCGCGCATGAGGTAGCCGGTGATGAGAAAGCCGGTGTTCCACAAAGTGGCGCCGAGGAGCGTCGTCGCCGCGAAGGGCAAGAGCGGCAGGCGAAGCGCGCCGGCAGCGATCGGCAGGTAGTTGCGAACCGTCGGAATGAACTGCGCCAGCAAGGAGACCCTGACATGATGGCGGCGATAGGCCTCGCCGAGCCTGGAGTAGGTCGCATAGCGCAGGCAGACATATTTGCCGAAACGCTCTACCAGCCTGTCAGCGCGATCCAATCCAATCCGCCGTCCCACCGCATACCAGACAAGGCAGCCCGTGATGGCGGACAGCGTGGTCACAAGGAGCAGGACCGCCAGCCTCGATAGTTCAGGGGCTGCCGTCATGCCGAGGAACAGCAGCAGCACATGCGAGGGCGGCAGCGGCAGGATCTTTTCGGTAAAGGCGAGGCAGGCGACGCCGAGCAGGCCGAGGCCCAGGATCGCCGACAGCGGATCGGTCATGAGAAACGCCAGTCATAGGTTTTGAGGTTCTTGATCCTGGACACCTTGTACACCGTCGCTGGCGGGAAGTTGCGGAAGGTGCGGCCAAGCCGGGTCGCTTCCAGATCGAGCCTGTCGAGCAATGTCTGATCGAAAGGGCAGCGGCTGCCCAATGTGTATTGGTAAAGGGCCGCGCCCGGCCGCAGAGCATCGAACACGCCTTCCAGTATAGCGAAAGCCTTGCGCGGTGACATCAGCCGAAACGGCAGACTGCTGATGGCGGCGCCGGCCACCGAGCCGTCGAACAGAGGCGGATGGCGCATACCAACCGCATCCATCTCGAAGATGCGCGCGGCGGGAAAGCGCCGCGTCAGAAGCGAGGCAAAGTCTGGGTCGGCTTCGACCAGCATTAGATCCTGCTCCCTGACACCGCGCTCCAGCAACGCCCGGGTGAACGGGCCGGTGCCCGGTCCAAGCTCCAGCACGTGACCGGTCTCAGGGCCGATCTCACGTGTGATCAGCGCAGCGAGACTGGAACTGGAAGGTGTGACCGAACCGCTGCGGAGCGGCGCCAGCGTCCACGCCATCAGGAAAGACAAAGCGTCGTTTGCAGACATGGTGACCTCACTGCTGATGCGGGCGATTCGCCTGACCCGCCTTTCGATGAGGCGCTGTTTGCCGCGACCGGATTGCATGAACATTGCGAGGCGCAGGCTTGAGCGAAAGATTTGTCGGGAAACGCGCTCCGCTCTCCGGTGCTCGGGGGATCAGAATTCCCTAAGCGGCTGCGATGCTAAGGCGTGCACCAGCCTCCGCCAGGGCAGCGGCAATGTCGCGCGGCGGCGGCTGGTCTGTGGCGAGTTCGGAAAAACCGTCGAAGCCGCAGACCTGAACCAGACCCTGGCGGCCGAATTTGGTGTGGTCGGTGATGACCAGCGAGCGCTGGCCGCGCGACAGCACCATGCGGGCGAATTCCGCCTCTTCCAGATCATAGTCCGCCAGCCCTGCGGCGGCGTCCACCGCGCCGATCGAAATCACCGCGTGGCTGACCGAGAAGCGGCTGACGAAGTCGATGGCCGAGGCGCCGAAGGCTGCACCGGAATCGCTGCGCAGCTCGCCGCCTGCCATATAGACCTTGTTGCCGTTGACCGTGGCCAGCGTGCGGGCGATGTCGGACGAGTTGGTGACCACCGTCAGTCGTCGGTGGCCAAGCAGTTCGCGGGCCAGGAACGAGGTCGTGGTGCCGGTGTCCAGCATCACCGACTCGCCGTCCCGGATAGTGGCGGCGACCATGCAGGCAATCAGCCGCTTGGCCTCGGCATTGTCGCGCATGCGCCGTTCGAACGGCGCCTCGCCGGTCATCGACGGGAGGCCGATGGCGCCATGCATCTTCAGCACCGAGCCATTGCCGGTGAGCGGCTTGACATCACGGCGCACGGTTTCAAGCGAGACCCCCAGCCGGTCCGCCAGGCTGGCGATGGTGACGGTACCCTCTTCCTTCAGGAGACGGAGGATTTCGCCATGCCGTTTCGAATGGATCATGTGGCCTCTCGAATTCTGCGATCTGCCCGGTTTTAGGGCAATACAGACGTTTTTGAAAGAATTGCAGGCGGTTTCGGGCAAAACACCCAAAAAAAGTCACAACATTTGATTGACACCCGAGCGGCACTGGCGTGACATTGATCGCGTGACAGGCTTCGGAACTGCCACGGGAGGGTGATGGCAGAGCCGCAATTCACGGACCGGACCGTCTGGCCAGACCGTCTGGGATTGATCTGGCACAAAGGCTTTTCAAATCCGCGGGGGCGGAGACCGGGTATCAAAACCTGGCCAAAGGGGCTCGTCGGTGCGGCGCGGGACGGGAGAGTCCCGGCGTCCCGCACCGACGAGATTTTTGCGTTCCCCCAACCCTCTTTGCGCGGCGCGCCGCGTTGTCGAAGCTCCGCCAAATTACAAATCAGGGGTGGCCCGTGACTGCTGAAGATCGCATCCGGGCCCTGCCCTGCTGGAACGGCAGCGTCGACATTGCACCGCTGCCGGGCGGCCTCAGCAACGCAAACTACCTAGTCAAGGACGCGGCCGGGCGGCACGTCGTGCGTCTCGGCCAGGACTATCCGTTCCACCACGTCTTTCGCGACCGCGAGGTGATGACATCGCGGGCTGCGCATGAAGCGGGCTTCGCGCCGGCGGTTCGATATTCTGAACCTGGCATCATGGTCACGGAATTCCTCGGCGCAAAAACCTATGTCGCAGAAGACGTGCGCGCCAATATCGGCCGGGTGGCCGCGCTCATGCGCGGGTTCCATCGCGAGATGCCCAATCACATCTCCGGCGCCGGCTTCATGTTCTGGGTCTTCCATGTCATCCGCGACTATGCGCGCACACTGAGCGAAGGCGGCAGCCGCAAGCGCGACGAGCTGCCACGGCTTTTGGCGCTGGCCGACGAGTTGGAGCGGGCGCAGAAACTGCTGCCGATCGTGTTCGGCCATAACGATCTTTTGCCGGCGAATATTCTTGACGACGGTGACAGGCTATGGCTGATCGACTTCGAATATGCCGGCTTCAACACCGCGATGTTCGATCTTGCCGGTGTTGCCTCCAATGCCGAGATGAGCGACGCCGAGTCCTTCGCCTTCCTCACCGCCTATTTCATGCGCGAGCCGGATGAGGCTATCCGTCGTTCTCATGCGGCCATGCAATGCGCATCACTGTTGCGCGAGGCGATGTGGAGCATGGTTTCCGAGCTTTATCTCGATGCGCCCGGCATCGACTACGTCGCCTATACCGAAGAGAACCTGACGCGGCTCGACGCAGCGCTGGACAATTACCGCACGAAATACGGAACACGGCCATGACCTTGCCAACGCAAGCCGGCATGGTCGTCATCGGCGGTGGCATTATCGGCTGTTCGACGGCCTATCATCTGGCGCGCGACCACAAGGCCGATGTCGTGCTGCTGGAGCAGGGCAAGCTGACCTCCGGCTCGACCTGGCATGCGGCCGGGCTGGTCGGACAGCTGCGCTCGTCGGCCTCGATCACCCGGGTGCTCAAATATTCGGTCGAGCTCTACAAGGGGCTGGAGGCCGAGACCGGGCTCGCCACCGGCTGGAAGATGACCGGGTGCCTCAGGCTTGCCACCAACGCCGACCGCTGGACCGAATACAAAAGGCTGGCGACGACAGCAAAAAGCTTCGGCATGGACATGCAGTTGCTGTCACCGACTGAGGTGAAAAAGATGTGGCCGCTGCTGGAGACCAGCGACCTCGTCGGCGCGAGTTGGCTGCCGACCGACGGCCAGGCCAGCCCCTCCGACATCACGCAGTCGCTGGCCAAGGGCGCGCGCATGCATGGCGCCAAGCTGTTCGAGGATGTTCGCGTCACCGGCTTCGACATGAAGGAAGGGCGCATCACCACTGTGAAGACCAACAAGGGCGACATCGCCTGCGACAAGGTGGTGAACTGCGCCGGGCAATGGGCGCGCCAGGTTGGCGCGATGGCCGGCATTTCCGTGCCGCTGCAGCCGGTCAAGCACCAGTACATCATCACCGAGAAGATCGACGGCTTGGCGACCGACGCGCCGACCATCCGCGACCCCGACCGACGCACCTATTTCAAGGAAGAGGTTGGCGGCCTGGTGATGGGCGGCTATGAGCCGAACCCGCAGGCCTGGGCAACCGGCTTGCCTGGCGGCGACGTCCCCGATGACTGGGAGTTCCGGCTGTTCGACGACGATTACGATCATTTCGAACAGCATATGAGCCAGGCGATCGCGCGCGTGCCGGCGCTGGAGCGGGCCGGCGTCAAGCAGATGATCAACGGACCGGAAAGTTTTACGCCGGATGGCAATTTCATCCTCGGCGTCGCGCCCGAATGCGCCAACATGTTCGTCGGCGCCGGCTTCAACGCCTTCGGTATTGCGTCGGGTGGCGGTGCCGGCTGGGTGCTGGCGCAATGGGTGGTCGACGGCGAGGCGCCGCTCGACCTCTGGGTGGTCGACATCAGGCGCTTTTCCGGCCTGCACCGCGACCGGCAATGGGTCAGCGACCGCACGCTGGAAGCCTATGGCAAGCACTACACGATCGGCTTTCCGCATGAGGAGTACCTATCGGGCCGGCCGCGCATCGTCTCGCCGCTCTATGAGCGGTTGAAGCAGCATCGCGCCGTGTTCGGCTCCAAACTCGGCTGGGAGCGTCCGAACTGGTTCGCGCCCGAGGGCACCGAGCCTGAAGACATCTATTCGATGGGCCGTCAAAACTGGTTCGCCCCCGTCGGTGATGAGCACCGGCATGTGCGCGAAAAGGTCGGTATTTTCGACCAGTCTTCCTTCGCCAAATACGAGATGACGGGTGCGGACGCACAAAAGGCGCTGGGCTGGATCTGCGCCAACGATGTCGCCAAGCCGATGGGACGGCTGACCTACACGCAGCTGCTCAACACGCGCGGCGGCATCGAGGCCGACCTGACGGTGGCAAGGCTCGCCGAGGACAAATTCTACATCGTCACCGGCACCGGCTTCCGCACGCACGACCTTTCCTGGATCGGCGACCATGTCGGCAAGGAGCTCGACGTGACGTTGAAAGATGTCACCGAGGATTTCGGCACGCTGTCGCTGATGGGGCCGCGCGCCCGCGACGTGCTTGCGGCGGTCACCGAGACGGATGTCTCGAATGCCGCCTTCCCATTCGGCCATGTGCGCGAGATCGGGATCGCTGATCACACAATCCGGGCGCTGCGCGTCACCTATGTCGGCGAGCTTGGCTGGGAGCTGCATGTGCCGATCGCGGCCACCGGCGAAATCTTCGATGCGCTGATGGCGGCGGGCGAGCCGCATGGCATCCGCCCGATCGGCTACCGGGCGCTGGAGTCGCTCCGGCTGGAGAAGGGCTATCGCGCCTGGGGTTCCGACATCACGCCCAACGACACGCCGCAGGAAGCCGGCCTCGGCTGGGCGGTGAAGCTGAGGAAGAACACCGATTTCGTCGGCCGCCGGGCACTCGAAAAAGTCAATGGCACGGCGTTGAAGAAGCGCTTTGCCGGCTTCACCGTCGACGATCCCGATATCGTGCTGGTCGGGCGCGAGACGATTTTGCGCAATGGCGAACCGGTCGGTTACCTCACCAGCGGCGGTTATGGCTACACGCTGGCTAAGAACATCGGCTATGGCTATGTGCGCAATGCCGACGGCGTCAGCGACGATTTCCTCAGCTCAGGCGACTATGAGCTGGTGGTGGCGATGGAGCGGACGCGGGCCAAGATCCATCTCGAGCCGATGTACGATCCGGCGATGAGCAAGATCAAGGCATAGATCCTGGATCAGCTCATGCGCAGCACGAGGCCGCGGCTGGGCACCGTATCCGCCTCGCCGGGCATCGAGACATAGGGCGCAGTCTCCTCGGCGCGAACGACCCTGCCCTCAGCCTCGAGCGCAGCGATGCGTTCGGCAAAGCCGGCGTTCCACAGCGTGTTCTTGACCGTCAGCACGATGACGCCGCCCGGCCGGCAGACGCGGATCAGTTCGTCCAGCCCGTCGGCGCCGACATGGCCGGAGGTGAAGACGCCGGCCGAGACGATGCCGGCATAAGCATTGTCGGCAAAGGGCAGCGGGCCGCCGAGCGCCAGGCAATGCAGCGCCGAATAGACGCCCTTTGCCGCCGCCTTGGTGAGCATGCCCTGCGAAATGTCGAGCGCCTCGACCTGGGGGTAGCCGGTAATGGCCAGCCATTCGCCGATCAGCCCGGTGCCGGCGCCGGCATCGAGCAGCGGGGCGGCGCCACGCGGCAGATGGCGGGCGAGCAGGGCCAGGCAGATCGTTGGATGGCGGTAGCCGGCGGCCGACATGTCGGCATCGTAGGTTTCCGACCAGTTGTCATAGATCGCGGCCACGTCCTCGGGCCGTTGCGCCGCATAGGCGGCGCCGAGCCCGCCATGATCCTTGTTTCCCGCCATCGCTGTTTCTCCGCCAGCTCGATGCTCACCCTCGAACCGATGATAGCCAAACGGCGAAAACTGTGGAACCGTTATCGAAAGAAATAACACGCCAGGGGCAACAGGCATGGGGATGGACGAGGTACGCGTAACACTTGCGGCGATTCCGGCACTGGCAGGCTATGACGGACCGCTGGAGCGGCTGGGCGGGATGACCAATCTCGTCTTCCGGGCCGGCGATATCTGCCTGCGTATCCCCGGCAAAGGCACCGACGAGTACATCAACCGCGCCAATGAAGCGGTGGCGGCGCGTGAGGCGGCCAAAGCCGGCGTCAGTCCCGAGGTGCTGCATGTCGACCCCAAGACGGGCGTGATGGCGAGCCGCTTCGTTGCCGGCGCCGAGACGATGTCGCCGGAGAAGTTCAAGCTGCGCGCCGGTAGCCCGGCCCGCGCCGGCGAAGCCTTTCGCAAGCTGCACACGTCCGGCGCGGTGTTTCCGTTCCGCTTCGAGCTGTTTGCGATGATCGACGACTACCTCAAGGTCTTGTCGACCAAGGACGTGGCCTTGCCTCCCGGCTACCACGACGTCGTGCGCGAATCCGAAACCGTGCGTGCTGCCCTTGCCGCTCACAAGCTGCCGCTTGCCGCCTGTCATTGCGACCCGCTGTGCGAGAATTTTCTCGATACGGGCGAGCGGATGTGGATCGTCGACTGGGAATATTCGGGGATGAACGATCCGCTCTGGGATCTCGGCGACCTCAGCGTTGAAGGCAAATTCGACACTGCGCAAGAAGAAGAGATGATGCGCGCCTATTTCGGCGGCGAGGCAAAGCCGGCCGAACGCGGCCGCGTCGTCATCTACAAGGCGATGTGCGACCTGTTGTGGACGCTGTGGGGGTTGATCCAGCTTGCCAACAACAATCCGGTCGAGGATTTCCGTGCCTATGCCGACGGCCGTTTCGCCCGCTGCAAGGCGCTGATGGAGACGCCTGAGTTTTCACGCCATCTTGCAGCTGTGCGCGCGGGCTAGACGTCGACCTCTATTTGAAGACCCGCTCTATTTCACTCATCGTCACTGTATCGTCGGACTTTTTGCAGTACCAGACGATCAGCGCGATGGTGCCGATGGGGAATAATGGTGCAAGGAGCTGATGCCAACCGCTTCTATTGATGTCATGCAGCCGGCGTGTGGTCATGGCGAGTGTCGGCAGAAGGATGGCAAGATTCCAAATCGATGAGATAATTTCATTGTTCAACACGGCATCGACTATGACCACAACGATGCCGACTATGAAAATGAAGAGGTAGGAATACCAGAACTCCGAGCGGCTGGCTCTGCCCGAAAAATTCGCATAGTTCTGGAAAAGCTTGAAATAGCTTCCGTAAAACTCATAGGAGGCGGTATGTCTCCGAAACGATTGCTACCAGCTGGCGGGGCTCTTAAAACAAATATCAATGGCAGGCCGATAAGGACCAAAACGATCAGCCAATGCCATATTGAAAAGCTACCCATTATCCCCCCAATCACAGTTCCCCGGAGATATTGGTCTTGGCCTATTCCCGCCAAGAATCAATCCGGGATTGCGCCCGGCAGGAAATCTACTCCGCAAGATATCGATGTAAATACCGAAAATTTTTGACAGAACACTTCAGTGATTCTGGCGATAATCGTACTATTATCAAATGCTAAAGCGTGTCGCTTCAAAACGGTACCGTTCGAAGCGCTTTACGCTTGCCGCTTCAGTTCACGCCCTTCGGCACGTTCTCAGGCGGCACCACGGTCTCCACCACCTTCTGGCGGTGGAAGATGAACAAGCCGGCGAGGACGACGATGGCCGAGCCGATCAGGATGCGCGGGCCCGGCACATCGCCGAAGAAAGCCAGGCCGAAGATCACCGCCCACAAAAGCAGGCTGTAGTGCAGCGGCGCCAGCGTCGAGGCAGGCGCCAGCTTCAGCGCCCTGGTGATCATCAGATGGGCGCTGCAGGAGACGATGCCGAGCAAGAGCATGGCGCCGAAATCGAGCGCCGAGGGCGTGCGCCAGGCACCGATGGTCATCACGGCGCCGACCAGCAGAGTGCCGATCGTCTGCCAGGTGACCAGCGTGGTGTCGCTGGTGCCGCGCAGGCGGCGGCTGAGAATGATGGCGAAAGCGAAGGCAATGCTGCCGACCAGCGCGAACATCGAGGAGAGCGAAAACGCTGCCGAGGACGGCTTCAGTATGATCAGCACGCCGCAGAAGCCGACCAGGATGGCAGCCCAGCGGCGCCATCCGACCTTTTCGCCGAGCAGGAAATGCGACAGCGCCGCCACATAGATCGGCCCGGCCATGTAGAAACTCATCACGTCGGCAAGCGGCAGATAGACAACGGCGGCATAGAACAGAGCGGTATCGACCGTTGTCGCAACCACGCGCAGAGACTGGAGGACAGGCCGCTCCATCTGGAACAGCTTCGCAGTGCCCTGGTTGGCGATCATCGGGCCAAGCACGATAAACGCGCCGATCGAGCGGATAAACACCACCTGGCCAACCGAGAAAGAGGCGACCAGCCATTTGCCCATCGCGTCGTTCAGCGCAAACATGAAGTCGCCGGCCAGCATCAAGAGAATGCCGGCCAGAAGCACGTTCCTGATCGTAAAGTTGCGAGCGAGTGACTGGGCCATGCGGCTCCCTAGCTCCAAGTCGCCGCTTTGACGAGGCAAATCGGTAAGACCAGCGGCGGAAATCGGCTGTCGCTATGCCTTTCCTGGCTATCCGTAACCTTGCTGCGAAAGCCGGGCTATTGAGGCCGCGGGCGGATGATGATCGGGCGATAGATGGTCGGCCTGTCCCAGGGATCGAAAGCCGAAACCCTTCTGAATTCGGCGCGCCGATCGAGGTCGATGCGCTGCAGGCACTCGGCAAAGGCGTCGTTCTTCTTGGTGAAGCAGATGCAATGGGCTGTTGGGCCGGCCTGATTGCCTACGACGCCGACGCACTTGCGGCATTATGCCGGCGGTTCACCTGGCCCGGCCGCCCGGCGATCGACAGCCGCGTCTCCTGCTTCGTGCGCTCGGCCACCACCTTGCCCCTGGCAACGACGCAGAGCCGTTCGGCGCGCAGGCGCAAGGCCTCTATCGGGTTGCCGGCGTCGAGAATGACGAAGCTGGCGCGCTTGCCCGCGGCAAGGCCGAGATGATCGAGGCCCATGATGGCCGCGTTGACATTGGTGACCATGTCGAAGCAGCGTGCCATGTCGGCCGGGCTCGACATTTGCGCGACGTGCAGGCCCATGAAGGCTACGTCGAGCATGTCGGCGGTGCCCAGCGAATACCAAGGGTCGAGCACGCAATCCTGGCCCCAGCCGACACGGATGCCGAGCGCCAGCATCTCCTTGACCCGGGTCAGGCCACGGCGCTTGGGAAACGTATCGTGGCGGCCCTGCAGCATGATGTTGATCAGCGGATTGGGGATCGCCGACACACCGGCCTCGGCGATGAGCGGCAGGAGCTTTGAGACGTAATAATTGTCCATCGAATGCATGGAGGTGAGGTGCGAGCCGGCCACTCTGCCGTGCAGGCCGAGGCGCTGCGTCTCATAGGCAAGCTGCTCGATATGGCGTGACAGCGGATCGTCGGTCTCGTCGCAATGCAGGTCGACCATCAGCCCGCGCTTTGCCGCGATTTCGCAAAGTTCGGTCACCGAGCGCGTGCCGTCGGCCATGGTGCGTTCGAAATGCGGGATGCCGCCGACGATGTCGACACCCATGTCGAGCGCGCGCAGCGTGTTCTGCCGCGCCGTCGGCGAGCGATAAAACCCGTCCTGCGGAAAGGCGACCAGTTGCAGGTCGATATAGGGCGCGACAATCTTCTTGACGTCGAGCAGCGCCTCGACCGCCAGCAGCCGGTCGTCGCAGACATCGACATGAGTGCGGATGGCGAGCAGCCCCATCGAGACCGCCCAGTCGCAATAGGCGAGCGCCCGCTCACGCACGGCATCATGCGTCAGCAGCGGCTTCAGCTCGCCCCACAGCGAAATGCCTTCGAGCAGCGTGCCCGAGGCGTTGATGCGCGGAATGCCGTAGGACAGCGTCGCATCCATATGGAAATGCGGGTCGACGAAGGGTGGCGAGATCAGATTGCCGTGAGCGTCGATCGCCGTGCCGGCGCTGACGTTCAACTTTGGCTCGATGGCGACGATCGTCTCGCCGACAATGCCGAGATCGGCGATAGTGCCATCAGGCAGCGTTCCGCCGCGCACAACAAGGTCGAAATCCATCTGTCGTCATCTCCCTGCAGATTGAGCGCCCTATCGTCGTGATGGGCACCCCTCTTTTCCAAAGGTTCCATCCGGCGGCAACTCGCTCTATAAGCCGCCAGTCGCCCCCGTGGCGAATCCGAAATTCGTCTCAGTCAGGCATGGGATCAACCATTGTTTCGCTTCTTCCGTTCGACGGAAAACCAGCGCCTCATCGCGAGGCTGGTCAGGGAATCCTTCCAAGAGCACAAGTTTGGCTATGCCGCCGCGATCGCGTCGATGCTGGTGGTGGCCGCCATGACGGGCGCCAGCGCCTGGATCCTGCGCGAAATCACCAATGAATTCGTGATCTACAAGAGGCTGGACCGCGTCAACCTGATTGCCGGAGGGGTTGCCGCGATCTTCGTCTTCAAGGGCATCGCCAACTTCGTGCAGGCCTACTTTATGAGCCGCGTCGGCAACAGCATCATTGCCGACCGGCAACGCAAGATCTACGACCGCATCCTGGCGCAAGGCATCGAGTTCTATCATTCGACCTCGTCGTCGGAGCTGATCACGCGCATGACCAACAATGCGCAGGCGGCGCGCAGCGTGCTCGATCTCGTCGTCACGTCCTATGTGCGCGATCTGGTGACGATGGTTGTGCTGGTGGGGGTGATGGTCTGGCAGCAGCCGGCGCTGTCCCTGATCTGTTTCGTTATCGGTCCCATAGCCATTTACGGCGTCAATCACATCCTGAAGCGCGTACGCAAGATCGCCGCGCAGGAATTCCGCTCGCTCGGCCAGATCGTGCAAGTGATGCAGGAAACGGCAGTGGGCGTGCGCGTGGTAAAGTCCTTCGGCCTCGAAGGCGCGATGCGCAAGCGCATGTACAAGGCCGTGTCGGACGTGGAGAATCGCGCCAACAACATCGCGACCCTGGAGGCCGCCACCAGCCCGGTGATGGAGACGCTCGCCGGGCTGGCAATTTCCGGCTCGGTCCTGGTCAGCGGGTTTCTGGTTCTGGGTGGAGGCCAGATGCCGGGCAACATCATGGCCTTCATCGCAGCGCTGCTCTTGGCATACGAACCGGCCAAGCGCCTGGCGCGCGTGCGCATCTCGCTGGAAACCGGTATTGTCGGCGTGCGCATGATGTTCCAGCTTGCCGACAGGCCGCTGACGCTGGCCGAGAAGCCCGATGCAAGGCCGCTGCAGACGGGGCCGGGCGAGATCCGTTTCGACAATGTGAGCTTCGCCTACCCCGAAAGCCCGCCGGTGTTCGAGGGACTGGACCTGACGCTTGCTGCCGGCCAGATGACGGCTCTTGTAGGGCCCTCGGGCAGCGGCAAGTCAACCATCCTCAACCTGATCATGCGCATGTACGACCCGCAGATCGGCAGGGTGATGTTCGATGGCCAGGACATCTCCGACGCCACGCTCGCCTCGGTCCGGGAGAAGATCGCCTATGTCAGCCAGGACACGTTCCTGTTTGCCGGCACGGTGATGCACAACATCCGCCTCGGCCGCCAGGACGCGACCGACGAAGAGGTGATCGCCGCCGCCAAGGCCGCCAATGCGCATGACTTCATCAGCGCCATGGCCAAGGGTTATGAGACGGAGGTCGGCGAGAATGGCGCGCTGCTGTCAGGCGGCCAGCGCCAGCGCATCTCGATCGCGCGCGCCATGCTGCGCAATGCGGAGATCCTGCTGCTGGACGAGGCGACCAGCGCGCTCGACGCCGAGTCGGAAGCGCTGTTCCGCGACGCGCTGCAGCAGCTGACGGTCGGGCGCACCACCATCGTCATCGCCCACCGCCTGTCGACCGTGCACCAGGCCGACACGATCGTAGTGCTGGAAGCCGGCAAGGTGGTTGAAAGCGGCGCGCATCGCACGCTGCTCAACCAGGGCGGGCTCTATCAGAAGCTTTATGAGTATCAGTTGATGCCGTGAGGATTTCCGGATGTCGGTGCCATGCCCCCTCATCCGGCCCTTCGGGCCACCTTCTCCCCGAGGGGAGAAGAGATCGTCGACGCTTGCGCCAGCCTCTTCTCCCCAGCGGGGAGAAGGTGGCCGCGAAGCGGCCGGATGAGGGGGCTTGCGCAGACCTCACTCCGGCACGTGCCGCACCGCGCCCTTGTCGGCGCTGGTGGCGAAGGCGGCGTAGGCGCGCAGTGCGGTCGTCACCTTGCGCTTGCGCTTTTCCTCGGGCTTCCAGGCCAAGGCGCCCTTGGCCTCCATCGCGGTACGCCGAGCATCGAGTTCAGCGTCACTCACCGCCAGGCGGATGGTGCGGTTGGGAATGTCGATCTCGATCGTATCGCCTTCCTGAACCAGCCCGATCGTGCCGCCTTCCGCAGCTTCCGGCGAGGCATGGCCGATCGACAGGCCTGACGTGCCGCCGGAGAAGCGGCCGTCGGTGACCAGCGCGCAGGCTTTGCCGAGGCCCTTCGACTTCAGATAGCTCGTGGGATAGAGCATTTCCTGCATGCCGGGGCCGCCACGCGGTCCCTCATAGCGGATGACGACAACGTCGCCGGCCTTGATTTCGTTGGACAGGATCGCCTTGACCGAAGCGTCCTGGCTTTCGAACACCCGCGCGGGACCGGTGAATTTCAGGATCGATTCGTCGACGCCGGCGGTCTTCACGATGCAGCCGTCGAGCGCCAGATTGCCTTTCAGCACGGCAAGGCCGCCGTCTTTCGAGAACGGCGTCTTCGCCGAGCGGATGACACCCTTCTCGCGGTCGAGATCGAGCTCGTCCCAGCGGCGATCCTGGCTGAAGGCGATCTGCGTCGGCACGCCACCGGGTGCGGCGAGGAAGAAGTCGCGAACGTTCTGGCTTGTCGTGCGGGAAATATCCCAATGGTCGAGCGCTTCGCCAAGGCTCGCCGTATGCACGGTCGGCAGGTCGCGGTTGAGCAGCCCGGCATTGTCGAGCTGGCCGAGGATGGCCATGATGCCGCCGGCGCGGTGGACGTCTTCCATATGCACGTCGGATTTGGCCGGCGCCACCTTGCACAGCACCGGAACCCGCCGCGACAGCCGTTCGATGTCTTCCATGGTGAAGTCGACCTCGCCCTCATGCGCGGCCGCCAGGATGTGCAGCACGGTGTTGGTCGAGCCGCCCATGGCGATGTCGAGCGTCATGGCGTTTTCGAAGGCGCCCTTGGAGGCGATGCTGCGCGGCAATGCCGTCTCGTCATCCTGCTCATAATAGCGCTGGGCGAGATCGACGATGAGATGGCCCGCCTCGACGAACAGGCGCTTGCGGTCGGCGTGGGTCGCCAGCGTCGAGCCGTTGCCCGGCAGCGACAGGCCGAGCGCCTCGGTCAAACAATTCATCGAATTGGCTGTGAACATGCCGGAGCATGAGCCGCAGGTCGGGCAGGCCGAGCGTTCGATGACCTTGACGTCCTCGTCGGAGATCTTGTCGTCGGCGGCGGCAACCATGGCGTCGACCAGGTCGAGCGCCTGCGTCTTGCCGGCCAGCACCACCTTGCCGGCCTCCATCGGGCCGCCGGAAACAAAGACGGTCGGGATGTTGAGGCGCAGCGAGGCCATTAGCATGCCAGGCGTGATCTTGTCGCAATTGGAGATGCAGACCATGGCGTCGGCGCAGTGCGCATTGACCATGTATTCGACGGAATCGGCGATCAGCTCGCGTGACGGCAGCGAGTAGAGCATGCCGTCATGGCCCATGGCGATGCCGTCATCGACCGCGATGGTGTTGAATTCCTTGGCGACGCCTCCGGCCTTCTCGATCTCGCGCGCCACCAGCTGGCCGAGATCCTTCAGATGGACATGGCCGGGCACGAACTGGGTGAAGGAGTTGACCACCGCAATGATCGGTTTGCCGAAATCCGAATCCTTCATGCCTGTAGCGCGCCACAGGCCGCGGGCGCCGGCCATGTTGCGGCCATGAGTGGTGGTGCGGGAACGATAGGCGGGCATGAACTTTCCTTAGCTGGCTGGCTGCGCCCAGTGCGGAGCGTGGCAGCGCTGAATTTGGATCGCAGGGTTTATAGACCGCCAAGTATGGTCTGGCCACATTTTTGCAATGCGCCAGATTCTCGTAAAAATCGGAGTTTGCGAAAAAAATTGCGGCCAGTGTCGGATCGCCTGCTGGGCGCGCGTCCTTTGGTCAACGGCAGGGGAATGGCACCATTTCTAGAGTCAGCCGTTTCATCCGTAACCGCAACCAAAACATCCCGAGGAGCTCGACATGCAAAAGATCACCACCTGCCTGTGGTTCGACGGCCAGGCCGAAGAGGCGATGAATTTCTACGTCTCCATCTTCAAGAATTCGAAGGTGCTGAGCGTTCTGCGTTGGCCCGAGGGTCACGCCGATGCGGGCAAAGTGCTGTTGACCACGTTCGAGCTCGACGGCGTTCCGTTCCAGGCGCTCAATGGCGGACCGCAATTCAAGTTCAACGAGGCGATGTCGCAGTCGATCGACTGCAAGACCCAGGAAGAGGTCGATTATTTCTGGGAGAAGCTCACCGAGGGCGGCGAACCCGGCGTCTGCAGCTGGCTGAAAGACAAGTTCGGCGTCTCCTGGCAGGTCGTGCCGGAGCAACTGCCGCGCCTGCTTCTGGATCCGGACCGGGCCAAGGCCGGGCGGGTGATGTCGGCGATGATGCAGATGGGCAAGATCGACATTGCGAAGATCGAAGCGGCGGCCAAGGGGTGAGAAGCGGTCCGCGTAGCGGACGAAAAGTGCTTGGCTTTTCGAGCTTCGAACGCCCTGAGCCGTGCGAAGGGCCGGGCGGCCATTGAGGTCGGCGCCGCCCCTCATCCGCCCTTCGGGCACCTTCTCCCCGTGAACGGGGAGAAGGAAGAGCTCACGCCGCCTTGTCGCGGACCTGATAGTCCTTGATCGTGGCGAAGCGGATCGCTTTCCAGCGTTCGGCTTCGTAGTTCAGCGAGAAGGCGTGCTGGGCCAGAAACACCGGATCATTGTCGAGGTCGCGGGCGATATCGCCGCGATGGGCCTCGATGAAGCGAAGCGTCTCGGCCTTGTCGTCGGCCGAGATCCAGCGGCAGACGGAAAAGCGCGACATCTCGAACTCGACCGGCAGCGTGTATTCGAAGTTCAGCCGCTCCTTCAAAACATCGAGCTGCAGAGCGCCGACGACGCCGACGATGGCCGGTGAACCGTCCTCGGGCGAAAACAGCTGCACGACGCCCTCCTCGGCCATCTGGTGCAGCGCTTCCTTGAGCTTCTTGGCCTTCATCGCGTCGCCCAGGCGGACGCGGCGCAGGATTTCCGGGGCGAAGTTCGGCACGCCGCGAAAAAGGATTTCCTCGCCTTCGGTCAGCGTATCACCGATGCGCAGCGTGCCGTGGTTGGGGATGCCGACGACGTCGCCGGCAAAAGCCTCGTCGGCGGTGACACGGGTGCGGGCGAAGAAGAATTGCGGCGCCGACAGGCTCATCGGCTTGCCGGTGCGCACCAGCTTGGCCTTCATGCCGCGCTCGAGCTTGCCGGAGCAGACACGCACGAAAGCGATGCGGTCGCGGTGGTTGGGGTCCATGTTGGCCTGGATCTTGAAGACGAACGAGGTCATCTTCTCCTCGGTCGCCTCGACCTTGCGGGTGTCGGCCTCCTGCGCGCGCGGCGGCGGCCCGAAGGCGCCGAGCGCCTCGATGAGGTCGCGCACGCCATAATTGCGCAGCGCCGAGCCGAAATAGACCGGCGTCAGATGGCCTTCGCGGAACGCGTCAATATCAAGAGGTCGGCAAGCCTCCCGCGCCAGCTCCAGTTCCTCGATGAAGGCTTCGCGCTCGTTTTCCGGCAAAAGGCCGGCGACGCGGTTGGAATCGGGACCGTTGACCGGCGTGCGCTCTTTCTCCGCATCGCCCTTGCGCACAGCGTTCAGCGCCAGGTGATAGGTGCCGGCAAACGTCTTGCCGCGGCCGATCGGCCAGGTAATGGGGGCCGTGTCCAGCGCCAGCTTCTGCTCGATCTCGTCTAGAATCTCGAACGGGTCGCGGCTTTCGCGGTCCATCTTGTTGATGAAGGTGATAATCGGGATGTCACGCAGCCGGCAGACCTCGAACAGTTTCAGCGTGCGCGGCTCGATGCCCTTGGCGGCGTCGATGACCATGACCGCCGAGTCCACCGCCGAGAGCGTGCGATAGGTATCGTCGGCGAAATCCTCGTGGCCGGGCGTGTCGAGCAGGTTGAAGACATTGTCTTCATACTCGAAGGTCATCACCGAGGTGACGACCGAAATGCCGCGCTCGCGCTCGATCTTCATCCAGTCGGACCGGGTCTGGATGCGATCCTTCTTGGCCTTGACTTCGCCGGCAAGCTGAATGGCGCCGCCGAACAGCAGAAGCTTTTCGGTGAGCGTCGTCTTGCCGGCGTCGGGGTGGGCGATGATCGCGAAAGTGCGGCGGCGCGCCACTTCCTCGTGTATTGCTTCAGGCATTCTCTGGGATTTCCGTGTGACAGGCCGGGCTTCTAGCAGCGCAGTGTCGGGCTGTCGACCGGTGCGGCGGCGCGGACGCCGCCGCATTGCTTCAGGCCAGCTCGCTCATGCGGCTCGCCCGAACGACCTCGGGAAGCCAGCCGGCAATGGCGGCGCCTATCGCGTCGGCATGGTCTTCCTGCAAATAGTGCGCGCCAGGCCCGAGATTGATGAACCGGCAGTTCTTCAAACTGGCCGCGAATTCGCGTGCAGCCTGCGGCGCAATCAGCGCGCCGGGATCGCCAGCAAACAGGAGTTTCGGGTAAGTGGACAGCCGCAACGCGCGATGGTCGTGCTCGTTGATGGCGGCAACGTCGGCGGGCTGGCCCTCGATCGGCAATTCCCTGGGTAAACGCAGCACGGGTTTGCGCGACTGCGGCGTCGGGAACGGCGCTCGGTAGCCGGCCATCTCCTCGTCGCTCATTGTGCGCAACACCGAGGCCGGCAGCACTTTTTCGACGAAGACATTGTCGTCCAGGACCAGTTTTTCGCCGACACCGGGCGTGCGCAGCGCCTTGAACAGCTCGCGGGCCTGCGGGCGCTGGTGAAAATCCTCCCAGCGCTCGAAAGGCCGGATGAACTCCATGAAAGCGAGGCCCAGAATGCGCTGCGGCCGCCGTGCCGCGAGATGGAAGGCCAGTGCCGTGCCCCAGTCCTGCGCGACAACCACCACATCCCTGATGTCGAGCGCCTCAAGGAAGGCGTCGAGATAGCGGACGTGATCGAAGAAGCGATAGTCGATATCGGGCTTGCCGGACTGACCGTAGCCGATCAGGTCGGGCGCGATGCAACGGCCAAACGGCGCGATATGCGGGATAATGTTGCGCCAGATATGGGATGAGGTCGGGTTGCCGTGCAGGAACAGAACGGTAGGACCGGGTGCGCCGGCCTCGACATAGGACATGGTCGAATCGAGCACCGCGATCTGCGAACGTCGCGCTGCGGCGACGCCAGCTTGAGGCAGGTCGGTTTTCGAACTCATGGGGTCGTCTCCTTTGCGAACACTGTGTTGAAGATGATTTTCTTGAACCGGTCGAGCGGTGCGGGGCTGCGCTCGACCTTCATGCGCAGCATGGCGCCCTGCCAGGACGACAGCAGGAAATCGGCGAGGTCCTCAGGATCGAATGCGTTGGTGATGTCGCCGGTTGCCTGACCCTCGGCGATGCAGGCAGCGAAGGGCTGGCGCCAGCGCTCGAAGATAGAGACGAGCTGGAGGCGCAGCGGCTCGCTGTGCACCGCAGTCTCCAGGCTGAGATTGCCGATCATGCAGCCACGGGCCCAATCATGCGCTTCGAGCTTCGAGGTGATGAGGTCGAGGTAGCGGCGTAGCCTGCCGATGGGTGGCGTGCCGTCCTGTGCCAGGGCTGCTTCCACCAACCCGCCGACATAGGCGAAGTAACGGTCGAGCACCTCGCCGGCGAACTCCTCCTTGGAACCAAAATGGTTGGTGAAGGAGCCCGGGCGGGCATCGGCGGCTGCAACGATGTCACGCACGCCGGCGGCGGCGTAACCGGAATTCCAGATGGTCTGGAAACCAGCATGGAGGAGTTTTTCGCGGAGTGATTGTCTAGCCATGGCGAAATAATACGTACGTACGTATTTATGTCAAGCACGCAAGTTTGCATTGGCAGAAGCCACCACAAAATGGCACTCATCGGCAACAGGATGGAGAATAGCGTGGCGAAGCAAGTCGTCGTCATCGGCGCGGGCATTATCGGCGCCTCGATCGCCTGGCATCTGACAAAGGCCGGCGCACGAGTAACCATCGTTTCCGAGAGCGGCGCCGGTGGCGTCGCGACGCCCAATTCCTTTGCCTGGATCAACGCCAGCTGGGGCAACCCCGAGGTATATTTCCGGCTGCGAACCCGCGCCATGGCCGAGTGGAAACGGCTGGCAAACGAGTTGCCCGGCCTGCCGCTCGCCTGGTGCGGCGGGCTGTGCTGGGATCTGCCGGCCGACAGGCTCGAAGCCTACGCGGCCGAGCACTCTTCATGGGGCTACGGCATCGAGCGCGTTGACGCTAAGCGGGCGACGCAAATCGAGCCCAACCTCGTCGAGCCTCCGGAATTCGCTGTCTATGTCGCTGAGGAAGGTGTGGCCGAACCGGTTGCGGCGGCCAAGGCGCTGCTGGCCGATGCGGAACGGCAGGGAGCGAAAATCATCACCGGAGCTGTCACGGCCTTGGTGCATTCCAATGGCAAGGTCTCCGGCGTGGAGATTTCCGGCCGGCGGATTGCCGCCGACGAGGTGGTGATCGCCGCCGGCACCGGCGCCCCGGCTATTGCCGCTACCGCCGGCGTCAACCTGCCGATCGAAACGCCGCCTGGCCTGATTGTCCACTCGCGGCCATACAAAAAGCTGCTCAACGGGCTGGTGCATGCCGAAAAGCTGCATATGCGCCAGACCGCCGAGGGTCGCATCATCGCCGGCTCGGATTTCGCGGGCGGCGATCCTGGCGACAACCCTGACGCCACGGCGCGCGACCTGTTTGCGGCGGCGAAGGCGGCGTTGCGCGGCGCCGACGGGCTGGAGCTTGATTTCCACACGGTCGGTTACCGGCCGACGCCGACCGATGGCTTTCCGATCATCAGCCGCGCCGAGGGCATGGATGGCCTTTACGTCGCGGTCATGCATTCGGGCATCACGCTGGCGCCGGCGGTTGGACTTTTCGCCACACGCGAAATCCTCGATGGCGAGCGCGACCCGCTGCTGGCCCCCTACGGGCTGGAGCGTTTCGCTCAATAGCCCGGCGGCCGGCGAAAGCCACCGGTGAGCGGTTCGATTGCTCTGGCGATACCGAGCAGCCGCGCTTCCGACCAGCGCGCGCCGACCAGCTGCAGGCCAATGGGCAGGCCGTCGCGGTCCTGCCCGCAAGGCAGCGAAAGGGCCGGATGGCCTGAGTAATTGAAGACCGCGCCATAGGCCGGCAGCATCCAGTAGCTTTGCTCCTTGCCATCGACCGTGATCGATTTGCCGGGTTCGCAATGCGGAAAGGCCGTGGTCATGGCGACCGGGCACAGCAAGGCATCGCAATTTTCGAAGAACCTGTCCCAGGCGAGGATGGACCTGTCACGGCGGGCGAGCGCCTCGAACCAGCTGGAGACCGGCGTCGGCTGTTCAGGCGGTTCTGGCTGCGCAGCCTCCAGCATCTTGCCGATCAGGTTTCCGCCTTGCTCGAGATCGTCATGCAGGTCGAGCTTCGGCAGTTTTGCCTGCTCGACAGTCGAACCTGCCGCCTCAAGCTGCTTAGCCAGAATGTCGACGGAAACACTGATCTCGCCGGCCACCGGAAAGCCGGCAAAGGATGGCGCGACGGCGATGCGGAGCGACTTGAGATTGACCTCCAGCATGGCCTCGACCGGCACCGGCGCGAGGTCGGTGTCGGCTCCATCGGGGCCGGCGATGATCTTGTAGATCAGCGCCAGATCGTCCACCGAGCGGGCCAGCGGGCCGAGGCAGGACATCAGCCGCACGCTGCGTGGTGTGCCGCCAGGGTCGGGGAAGGCGCCGGCCAGCGACACACGGTGCTCGGTCGGCTTCAGCCCATAGACGCCGCAGAAGGCAGCAGGCAGGCGAATCGAAGCCTGCATGTCCGTGCCGACGTCGAACGGTGTCATGCCCGTGGCCACCGCTGCCGCGGCGCCGCCACTGGAGCCGCCAGATGTGCGCGCGAGATTCCACGGATTGTTGGTGCGGCCGAACAGCGGATTGCCCGACTGCCAGTCGCCCAGCATGGTTGCGACATTGGTCTTGGCCGTGAGAATGCCGCCGGCAGCCTTCAATCGGGCAACGACCGGGCTGTCCGCTTTTGCCACATAGTCGGCAAAGGCTGGGAAGCCGACTGTTGTCGTCATTCCTGCCGTCTCGTGCATGTCCTTCAAAGTGAAAGGCACGCCATGCAGCGGGCCGAGCGCGTCGTCGCGTGCCAATGCCGCGTCGGCCTCTTTTGCGCGCTCACGAGCCCCTTCACGGTCGAGATTTATGACGGCGTTGACAGCTTCGTTGTGCCGGTCGATCTGCGCCAAATGCGCGTCAAACGCTTCGACGGCGGATATTTTTCGCGCAGCGATTGCGGCGGCAAGGTCGATGGTCGAGGAGAAGACGAGGTCCATGACGAATGCTCCGGCTTGGCTGCTCCGGTCACTGAGATGGCGGACGGCGGCGCAGCTTCAAGTGGAGTTCAGCATTCGAGGACAGGTGGCGCTTGATCGAAATTGCGCTTGCCGGTTCGGCCGAGGGGGGCGCGAAGGAATGCGGCCTAGATTGGCTTAGACGACCAGCGCTAACCTTGCCGACGTCGGAACAAACGGCCGAATCGCCATGCCATCACCTGTAATGGTGACGAAACTCGCCGGCGGAATGGCCTGCCAGTCGCCGCCTTCGCGGTCGAAGGGTTCGGACACGATGCAACGGCCGCCATTGCGAACCGAAGTGTAGAGCGTCGGTGCGTGGGCGTCGCTGGCGTAGCGCACGGCATAAAGCGTATGCCCATCCGCAAAGGCGGCGGTGAGCTTCAAGGCCAGCTCCAGACCCGCGCGGCGTGAAGCCTCAATGACGCGGGCGGTTGCGCGCGACACGGCACCTTGCGGGTCACTGGTGAGATCCTCGTCGATCATCAGCAGGAAAAACAGTTCGGAATCGGTGGTGCCTTCGCGCTGGTCGAAGACGGCATCGGAAAGCGAATTTTCCAGCGCGCGGCGGATTTTCTCGAAGCCGCCGATCTGGCCGTTGTGCATGAACGACCAGTTGCCGGAGATGAAGGGATGGCAGTTCATGCGGCTGGTGGCGCTGCCGGTCGATGCCCTGACATGGGCGAGGAACAGGCCGGATTTGATCTGCCGGCACAGGCTTTTCAGATTGGGGTCCGACCAGGCCGGCAGGATGTCGCGGTAAAGGCCGGGCTCGGGCCGCTCGCCATACCAGGCAAGACCGAAGCCGTCGCCATTGGTCGGCGACTTGGCTTCTTGGGCGCAATGGCTCTGGGCAATCAGCGAATGACAGGGCGCGGTGACGATGTCTTCGAGAAAGACTGCTTCACCAAGATAGGCCGCCCAACGGCACATCGCTTTGACCGTTCCTTAGGCGCGATCCAAGAGAGCCTGGGGCTCTTTGACCGCGTGTGAGCCTCTGTTGTGCGTCCGCTCATAGAGTTCGCGAACGATTCGGCTTGCCGTAGTCTCGAAGAGAAATGGCAAGAAAGCGTGAACAAGCGCGGCTCCGGCAGCCATCAGGAGGCGCGAGGAGAACCAGGCGGCAAAAGCCATGTGGCTGAAATAGGTTTCGCCGACCTTGGCCGGGTGCGAGGTGAAAAGCTTCGAAAACAGCGTCGTCATGGTGATCCCTCCAGCCGGGATAAGCCCCGATGCTGGGTATCTTGCCACAGGGGAAAGGTTCATCGGTCTCAATTTGTCCTTGCCTAACGCTGTAGTTCGGGACATTCATCCCAACATGGCGCTTGAATTCGATGAAATAGACCGAAGATTGCTGGCTGAGCTGCAACGCGACGGCACGCTGTCGGTCGACCAGCTCTCGGAAAAAGTATCGCTGTCGCGCAACGCCTGCTGGCGGCGGGTCAAGCGGATGGAAGAGGACGGCGTCATCACCGGCCGGGTGGCGTTGGTCGATGCCGACAAGCTCGGGCTCGGGCTTTCGGTGTTCATCCTGATCCGCACCTCCAACCACGATCCGGACTGGCTGCAGAAATTCCGGGCGGCGGTGACCGGCTTTCCCGAAATCACCGGGGTCTACCGTATGTCCGGCGATCTCGACTATGTGCTGCGCGCCCGCGTCGCCGATGTGAAGGCCTATGACCGGCTCTACCAGCGGCTGATCGCCAAGGTGGCGCTTTCAGACGTCTCCGCCTCCTTCGTGATGGAAGAGATCAAGGAAACGACGGTCGTGGCCGTGGAACTGCGCTAGGTCATCGTGACGCCGCAAAGAAAGCCGTTGATAGCGTGGCGGGCGAGTTGACCGAATCGCGGTTCGCGCCGATAGGATCGATTTTATGCGCGCAGCCCTCCACACCTCCTCCGTCATTGGTCCCACTGTCGGCTTCGTTCGGTTGCCGCATGGTGAAGGACTTCCCCTCCCCGCCTATGAAAGCACCGGTGCCGCCGGCATGGATTTGCGCGCCGCAGTGCCGGATGACCGGCCGCTGCTGATCCTGCCGGGCAAGCGCGCCTTGGTGCCAACCGGGCTGATCCTGGAGATACCCGAGGGGATGGAAGGCCAGGTGCGGCCGCGTTCCGGCCTTGCCTTCAAGCACGGGCTGACCGTCCTCAATTCACCGGGCACGGTCGACAGCGATTATCGCGGCGAGGTCAAGGTGCTGCTGGTCAACCTTGGCGACGAGGATTTCGCGGTCACGCGCGGCATGCGCATTGCCCAGATCGTGTTTGCCACGGTAACGCAGGCGACGGTCGAGGAGCGCAGCCTGGCCGGCGGCACAGCGCGCGGCGCGGGCGGATTCGGATCGACCGGCACCGCCTGAATGAGCATACCAAAACTGGTCATCTTCGACTGCGACGGGATACTCGTCGACACCGAGAACCTTGCGAACCGGCGGCTTGCCGAGTGGCTGAGCGAGGCCGGCTTCACCACCACATTCGAATATTGCCGCAAATATTTTTCCGGCCGCAGCATGGCTTCGGTCCAGAAGGAAATCGAAGAGACGACCGAAGTCAGGCTTGGCGCCGATTTCGTCGATCGCTGGAACGCCGGTCTGCCGGATCTGTTCTCCCACGGCGTCGAGGCGATCCCTTATATCAGCGACTTCATCGAAGTGGTGCGCACGGCCGGCATCGCCTACTGCGTCGCCACGTCGGCACGCATCTCGAAGATGCACATCACGCTCGGCCAGACCGGACTGCTGCCGCTGTTCGAGCATGCGATGTTTTCTTCGACCATGGTCAGCCGCGGCAAGCCGTTCCCGGACCTGTTCCTGCATGCGGCAAAGACAATGGGTTTTGCGCCGGCCGACTGCATCGTCATCGAGGACAGCGTCGCCGGGACCCAGGCAGGCATTGCCGCCGGCATGCGCGTCTATTCCTATCATGGCGATCCCTATTCCGACCGCGATGGCCTGGCCGACGCCGGCGGCGTCCTGTTCGATGACATGCGCGCACTGGCGGGGCTGGTGCCGATCCACTGATGCGGGCAGTTTGCCAGGCTGGACGCTTTGGGAGGCTGTGCTACGGTCCGCGCGCCCGACACCCTGAGGCGCCCATGCCAACCAACCTGCTTCGCTTCATCCTCGCCCTAGTGTTGCTGCCATGGCTGTGGACGGCAGCGGGCGCGCAGGCCGTAAGCTTCCCGGAGTTCCGCAGCGCCGTCCCCGGCCATACGGATGTGACCTATCTTGATCTCGCCAGGATGGTCATCCCCGACCTCGCGGCGGACAGCAACGGCTTTCACCGGGGCGGATTGCCGATCGACATGCGCCACATCGAGGGCCCGGATAGCGGCGGCTCGCCACCCGAGACGTCAGGCCTCTCCAACGCCGGCGTGCTTGCGGTCAAAGCCGGCGGCAAGGACCGGCTGGTGATGCTCTATGACCTCGGCGACTCTCCCGACAGCACCGAAGGCTATGCCGTGCTGGCGCTCTACGACGTCACCGGAAAGCCGAAACTGCTCGACGCGGTCAATGTCGCCGTCGACCGCAGCACCTACTTTCGCGATCCGGGCAAGCTTTCCGTCGATGCAAACGACGACGTCCTCACCACCATGAGCACGCATTTCAATTCGAGCCAGGGCTATGTGATCACGCCGCTGATCATGGTGCAGGACGACAAGTTCGAACTGATCGACATGATCTACACATTTGATGAGAACCTATGCGCCTACAGCCGCAAGCAGGACGTTGCTTTCCAGACGATCGCTGACGGGCAGCCGTATGCCGCGATCAAGGTGATGGTCACCGACGCCACCGTGCCGAACGGTGAAAGCTGCGACGACCAGTCGCCCGAGCCTGAATCTCACGCGATTTCCGTCACCTATCACTGGGACAAGAAGACGTCGCACTACGTTAAGGATTCCGACGCGCTGGACAAATTGGCAGGAGACAACGCCAAACGCTTCTGAGCCAACCGCATTCGTTTGCCCGGCGCAAATCGGCACGATAGAATCTAGCCGACATCTCCGCATCTGAAGGGAAGCACCATGGACAAGGGCAAGATCTTTCGCGACCTGCACGCCTCGACCTTCGTGATGCCCAATCCCTGGGACGTCGGCACGACCAAGCTTCTGGCGTCCTTCGGCTTCAAGGCGCTGGCGACGACCAGCGCCGGCTTTGCCTTTTCGCGTGGCCTGCCCGACGGCGCGGTGACATTCGAGGCGATGATCCACCATTGCCGCGAGCTGACGGCGGCAACCAGCCTGCCTGTCTCGGCCGATCTCGAGAAAGGCAAGGGCGACAGCGCAACCAGTGCCGCCGAGACCATTTTCGCCGCTGAGGCCGCCGGCCTCGCCGGCTGCTCGATCGAGGACCATACGGGCGATCCGGACAAGCCGATCTATGAGTTTTCGCACGCCGTCGAGCGCGTCTCAGCGGCAGCGGAGGCGGCGCGCGCGCTCAAGCACGATTTCGTCTTCACCGCCCGGGCCGAGAATTTCCTGTGGGACAAGCCGGACCTCGACGACACGATCAAGCGGTTGCAGGCCTTCGAGAAGGCCGGCGCCGATGTGCTCTATGCGCCTGGCCTCAGTGATGTCGAAACGATCCGGAAAGTCTGCTCGGCGGTGAGCCGGCCGGTCAACGTCATGGCACTGCCTGGTTTCACCATCGCCGACCTCGCCATGGCCGGGGTCAAGCGCATCTCGCTTGGGCCGTGGCTGACCAATTTTGCCTTCGGCATGCTGGAAACAGCGGCGCGCGAGATTCAGCAGGACGGCACGTTCGGCTTCACCCGCGCCGCCATGCCGTTCAGCAAGCTGCAGGCGCTGTTTGCCGAGTCCTCAGGCTAAGAAGGGCATGACGCTCACCGTCGTCGACATGCACACCGGCGGCGAGCCGCTCAGGATCATCACCAGCGGCTATCCCGATATCCCCAAGGGCACGATCCTGGAGAAGCGCGCCTATGTGCGCGACCATCTCGACCATTTGCGCAAGCTGCTGATCTTCGAGCCGCGCGGCCACTACGACATGTATGGCGCGCTGCTGGTGGAGCCCGACCTGCCCGGCGCCGACCTCGCCGTGCTGTTCATGCACAATGAGGGCTATTCGACAATGTGCGGCCACGCCATCATCGCGCTCGGCCGCTATGCTGTCGACCAAGGCCTGGTGGCGAAACAGGAGCCAATCACGACCGTCAACATCGAGGCGCCATGCGGCCTGGTCGTGGCTTCGGTGGAAGTCAGGGACGGCAAGGCCGGCGCCGTGTCGTTTGAGAGCGTGCCGGCCTTCCTGTTTGCCCGCGACCAACAAATCGACTTGGCAGGATACGGCAAGATTATCTTCGACATCGCCTATGGCGGCGCCTTCTATGCGCTGGCCGATTGCCATCAATTCGGGCTGGAATTCGGCCGCAGCCGGGTGCGCGATTTCGTCGATGCGGCGACCGCGCTGACGGAGCGGCTGAAGACGGAGTTCCCTCTATCGCATCCCGATCATCCCGATCTCGCTTTCCTTTACGGCACCATCCTGACCGACGGGGGCGATGCGTTTTCCGGCGAGGCGACGAAAAATGTCTGCGTCTTTGCCGATGCCGAGGTCGACCGTTCGCCGACCGGCTCCGGCGTCACCGCGCGGCTGGCGGCGATGTGCGCCAGGGGCGATATCGAGATTGGCCGGGAGCGGACCTTCGAAAGCATCGCCGGCTCGCGCTTCTCCGGCGCCGTGGCGCGCACAACCAAGGCCGGGCCGCATGAGGCCATCATCGCCCGTGTCGGCGGCCGCGCCTATTATTCGGGCTGGGCAGAATTCACCGTCGAGCCGGATGATGACCTCGGGCGCGGCTTCTTATTGCGCTGAAGGCGCTTAGCTCCGCACGATGCGGGCCGCTTCCTTCGCGCCGATCGCCTTGTGCAGGTGCACCATCATAGCGGCGGCGAAGAGCGGCGTCAGCAGATTGAGCAGCGGCACGGCGAGGAAGGCGGCGATGAGGAGGCCGGCCAGAAACACCGTGCCGGCATATTTCCTGCGCAACACCCTCGCCTCGTCTTCCGGGCGAAAGCGCATGGCGGCGAATTCGAAGAATTCGCGGCCTAGCAGGTAGCCGTTGACGATGAAGAAGGCGGCGATGTTGATGCCCGGCACCAGCAGAAGCAGCAGGGCGACGATGTTGCCCAGGATGACGACGCCGAGGAACTTCACCGACAGCACCAGCGAGCGCAGCGCCGGCATGGCCCTGCCGGCCGGGTCGCCAGGAAAGTCGGTGCGCTCGACCACTTCGGCGATGTCGTCGAGAAACAGGCCGGCTACGATTGCCGTCACCGGCGCGATCAGCAGCGCCATCCCGAAGGCAAGCGCGATGGCCGCGATGATGCCGCTCAGCCATCCGGCCCAGGACGGCAGGCCGGGCAATAGGGAGTGAACCCACGGCAGGGCCAGCCAATCGACAAGCCCGGTGAGAGCAAACCACACGGCCACGAGCGCCAGCACGGTCAAGCCCAGCGTCTTCAGGAAAACCGCGCGGAATTCGGGAAAGAACAGGCGGCTGAAGGCGGCGCGGGCAGCGTTGGAGATCACGGCGTTTCCACCCCCCGGGAACAAACTGATATCTCCGACATAGGCGGAGACCCGGTCAGCCGCAAGTCTGCTGGAGCGGACGCAATTCCGACCAGAAACTAGCGCGCCAGCGCCGGCGAACGGGCGGGGATGGTCATCGCCGCAACGCCGGCGACGACGCAGCCCATGCCCCAGAACGCCGTCGGCCCAAGGCTTTCGCCGAGGAACACGACGCCGATGCCGACGCCGATTGGCACGCGCAGATAGGCCTGTGACGTGGTGCCGACCGAACCCAGCGTGTGGATGAGGCGGAAGAAGATGCAGAAGGCCAGCGCCGTCGAAAAAACCGACAAGGCCAACAAGGCCAGGATCGACGCCGTCGACGGCGACAGCGTCCACGGGCGGTCAACCACCAGGCTCAAGGGTACCAGGATGACCGCGCCGCACAGCATCGAACCGGCGGCCGGCAGCATCGGGTCGAGTCCCCTAAAGCCGCGGCCGAAAATGGCGGCACCGGCATAGCAGACGGTCGCCGCGACAACCGCAAGCTGAGCCCACAACTGATGGCCGAGCCCGCCAAGCGCCTGGGTGCCGACGATCAGGCAAATGCCGGCAATGCCGGCGCCGACGCCGAACAGCTTGCGTGCGGTGACCTGCTCGTGGCGGGTGATGAGCGCGGTCAGCAGGAAGGTGAAGATCGGCGACGTCGCGTTGAGAATGGTGGCAAGGCCGGCATCAATGGAGCGCTCGGCGGCGGCGATCAGCGTGAACGGCACGACGCTGTTGAGGCAGGCCTGGACCATGAAACGCCACCAGGTCGCACCGTCCTTCGGCATGGCGAGGCCGCGCCAGCGGATCAGCGCGAGCAGGATGCCGCCGGCGATCAAGGTTCTGGCCGCTATGAAGGTGATCGGCGGGATCGTCTCGACACCGATCTTGATGAACGTATAGGACGCGCCCCACAGAGCGGCCAGCGCGCCAAGCAGCGCCAGTTCGGTGGTCATGTCGGTCTTTGCTTGCATGTCTGTGAGCGCCTTCAGCTGCTGTGATCGAAGTCCCTCTAGTCCGCTGAGGGGAGGAAATGCTTCGATGACGACACAACTGTAGCCGCACATCACGGCAGTGCGCATGGTCCAGTTCGATTTGACGGCTAGGCAAAACCCTTCCAAATCGAGAGCCTGATCCGTCCCGATTACATCGGGACGGGGCTCTATTTTTGTTTGACCATGATCTTGTCCGAAAACCGGGTTTCACTTTTCCGGATCATGGTCTAGACCCGCGCCCGGCCGGCGTGGCAGAAAGCCGGCAGATTCCAAGGCGGAGACATTGATGCCGGATTATGACGTGCTTTGCATCGGCAATGCCATTGTCGACATCATCGCCCAGTGCGACGACGCTTTTCTCGAAACCAACGGCATCATCAAGGGTGCGATGAACCTCATCGACACCAGGCGCGCCGAGCTGCTCTACAGCCGCATGGGCCCGGCGATCGAGGCCTCCGGCGGCAGCGCCGGCAACACGGCGGCGGGCGTCGCCAGTTTCGGCGGCCGCGCCGCCTTCTTCGGCAAGGTGTCGAACGATCCGCTCGGCGAGATCTATGCCCATGACATCCATGCCCAGGGCGTTGCCTTCGACACCAAGCCGCTCGAAGGTCAGCCGCCGACGGCGCGCTCGATGATCTTTGTCACCCCCGACGGCGAGCGTTCGATGAACACCTATCTCGGCGCCTGCGTCGAACTCGGGCCGGAAGACGTCGAGGCCGACAAGGCATCCGGCGCCAAGGTGACCTATTTCGAGGGCTATCTGTGGGATCCGCCGCGCGCCAAGGAGGCGATCCGGCAGACGGCGAGGCTCGCACACGAGGCCGGACGCGAAGTGTCGATGACACTGTCGGATTCGTTCTGCGTCGACCGCTACCGGGACGAGTTCCTCGAGCTGATGCGCTCGGGCACCGTCGACATCGTCTTTGCCAACAGCCACGAGATCAAGTCGCTCTACCAGACCAAATCCTTCGACGAGGCGCTGGCGGCCATCCGCAAGGACTGCAAGATTGCCGCCGTCACCCGCTCTGAAAAAGGCTCGGTGATCGTGCGCGGCGAGGAGACCGTCACCATCCAGGCGACGACGATCCGCGAACTGGTCGACACCACCGGCGCCGGCGACCTCTACGCCGCCGGCTTCCTCTACGGCTACACGGCCGGGCGCAGCCTGAAGGATTGCGGCGATCTCGGCTCGCTCGCCGCCGGGCTGGTGATCCAGCAGCTCGGGCCGCGGCCGCGGCAGAATCTGCGCAGCGCGGCCCAACTGGCCGGGCTGCTGTAATCCCGCTGCGTCACCTCTGGCGAGGCGTTAAACGACGTCTCTGTCGTGCGCCCGTCACAGAGGCCTCCTACATGCACAGTGAGGCGTCTCGCGACTGACATTCGGGACGCCCGCAGACAGTTGGGGTGTCCAAATGCAAGACAGCAACCGGTCACGTCGCTGCGCCTGTCGTTACCGCGCTTTCCGCTTTCCGTTGTAGCCATTCAACAACCGGCCGCAGCCTGGGAGGAGAGCGCGTGGCCAGCAAGACAGATGCATGACCAGATTTCACAACCCGACGGACGGGATCTCGCAAGAAGCGCTGGCAAGCCTGGTCGCCGAGGCGGTTCAGCAGGCGCTGGTCCAGCACGGCATCGCCCCGGACACCCAGGCGCTGGCTTCAGCCGGCGCTATTGCGGGCAGCGTTGCGGCTGCCCTGACTTTCCTTTCGCAGACACAGCGGCTCGCCGTCGAGACCTTCAGAGGCGAATGGACTGCGCTCGCCACCGAATTCGTCCGGTCGATGGCGGAAAAGGCGACGCGCCGCCGCGACACGGCAATCGTCGCGATTGACGAGCCGACGACGGCGGCCGAACCCGGCAAGGCAGCACCCTACCCGCCGGGCGAGCGCATGCTTCAGTCGATGCTGATCGAGGACTGGGCGGGCGAAGTCGCCGGGTCGACCTATCTGGAGGAGAAATTTCGCATCCCGCGCTCGACATTGCATCGCTGGCAGCGGCGCAGCGAGGTCATTGCGCTGCGCAAGGGCGGTCGCAAGCATGTCTTCCCGCTGGCCCAGTTCGTCGATGGCAGGCCGGCGGCAGGTATCAGAGAAGTGCTGTCGGAGATGGTCAATCCGAGGCTTGCCTGGTTCTGGCTGACCCACGTCTCGCCGGAACTTGGCGGCCGCATCCCGATCGAGATGCTCAAGCAGGACATGGTGCAGGACGTCGTGCAGGCCGCGCGCGGATTTCCGACGACCTGAGTTTCCATCTCGATCGAGAACGGTCGGCTGTTCGCGCCTTTGGCACTGCTAAGCCAGGTAAATAGATTTCACAAAACAGTCATAATCTGGTTTGTACGGCATTCTTTGCCATATATCTCCATACATCTCCGTCTCTTATGTACCGTTTGTGCCATTTGTGCCATTTTGTCAAATATATGACGTGATAATTGCGCAACAATACTTTTTGAAGAGTCAGAAAGCCGCTTTTGGGACACAATCTCTGTTGATCGCCGCCGCTGCATGGGCCATGTCGAAGGCGAGAGCACGGCGCGATGCGCGGCTCTCAATATGGGGTGAAGCGGCAGGCCCAAGCGCCGTGTCCGACCTGAATTTGAACCTTTGACTGGAGATTCAAGAAAATGAACATCAAGAGCCTTCTTCTCGGCTCCGCCGCGGCCCTGGTCGCGGTCTCGGGCGCGCGCGCCGCTGACGCGGTCGTCGTCGCCGAGCCGGAACCGGCCGAATACGTCAAGATCTGCGATGTCTACGGCGCTGGCTATTTCTACATCCCCGGCACCGAAACCTGCCTGCGCATCGGCGGCTACATCCGCTATGACGCCGGCGTTGGTGATGTCGGCTCCTTCGACGGCCGCACGGCCACCGACGTCGAGGACGGCGACTCGCAAGACACATGGAAGAAGAACGCCCGCTTCAACCTGAAGACGTGGACCGGCCAGGAAACCGAACTCGGAACGTTGAAAACCTATACCGAGACCAAGTTCAACTATCCGAATGGCGGCCCTACGAGCGTGTCGATGAGCTTCGCCTGGATCCAGCTCGGCGGACTGCGTGTCGGTAAGGATGAAACGCCTTATGACGCGTTCATCGGCTATGCCGGCAATGTCATCCAGGACACGCTGATCCATTACGGCCAGAAGGACACCAATGTTGTCAGCTACTATTTCGACGCTGGCAGCGGCTTCACCGGCGTTATCTCGCTCGAAGAGGGTTCCGATTCGACTGGCTCTACGGCCATTCACGGCACAATCGACAGCTATGTCCCGCATGTCGTCGGCGGCTTGAAATACAAGGGTGAATGGGGTGCGATCACCGGTGTCGTCGCCTATGACAGCAACTACGAGGAAGTGGCCGGCAAGGTTCGCCTGGACGTCAATGTCAGCAAGGAGCTGTCGCTGTTCATCATGGGCGGCTATGGCACCGACGACAACCTGTCGGATCCGTCCTACGCCATCCCGGGTCGCGGTCGGGGCTTTTACAAGCCTTGGGGCGGCAACTGGGCTGTCTGGGGCGGCGGCACCTATAAGTTCACCGACAAGGCCTCGTTCAACACTCAGGTTTCGGCTGACGACGACAAGAACTTCGCCATTGCGGCAAACATCGCCTATACGGTCGTTCCCGGCTTCACGGTCACGACCGAAGTTGACTATGTCCATGATGGCAAGTTCGGCGACGCCGACGACTTCAACTGGACGAAGGCCGACAAGAAGAACAGCGTCGGCGGTATCGTCCGCTTCCAGCGCTCGTTCTGATCGATCTATCTCGACAAAAAAGGGCCCGCAGCGCACGCTGCGGGCCTTTTTCATCCAAGCACCGGGCGTTGCTGTGTCGTCGCTATGAGCGCTTCGCTCAGGCGGACTGGCGAAGCTCGCCGGCTTCGGACCCCAAAGCGTCGGTGGTGACCAGCCGGTCACGACCGCTTTTCTTGCCGATGTACATGAGCCGGTCGGCGAGCGCGACCAGCGCGTCCGCATCGGCGGCCTCGGTCGGATAGATGGCAACGCCAACGGTGCAGCCGACCTGGATTGCGCCGTCCGGCGTCGGCACCTTGATACGCAGCCGTTCCAGGATGCGCTCGGCGACCCGCACCGCCTTTTGCCGGGCCAGCTCCGTCTCGCCCGAGAACAGGAACGCGAACTCGTCGCCACCGAGGCGCGCCACGAAATCGGCGCTGCGCAGGGTGGCGCGAAGCTTGTCCGACACGCGCTGCAGCAACGCATCACCGGCCTCGTGGCCGAGCGTGTCGTTGACCTCCTTGAACCGGTCGAGGTCGATGAACAGAAGGCCCGCCGCGTCGCCGGAGCCGGCGCAACGGTCGATCACCGATTTCAGCTCGTTGTGGAAGGCGCGCCGGTTGGGCAGGTCGGTCAACGCGTCGTGGTTGGCCGAATGGTCGCTCTGCTGCTTCGCGAGCTCGATCTCGCGCTTTTGCGCGGAGAGCTCCTCATTGGCGGCCTTCAGCTCCAAAAGCAGCTCGGCGTTGAGATCCTCGACGACCTTGCGGTCGCTAATGTCGACGACGAAGCCTTCCAGGAATTCGAGTTCGCCGGCCTCGTCCCAGACGCCGCCGCCGATCTCGCGGACCCAGAGCGGCTCGCCGACCTGCGGCACGATGCGGTAGTCGACGTTCCAGTTGCAGCGCGCCTCGAGCGCGGTGTCGACGGTGGCATAGACGGCGGCAAGATCATCCGGATGGATGGCCGAGACGTAGTCGCGCACCGCGTTGTGGATGAAATCGCTCGGCCGATAACCGCTGACGGTGAAGATGCCGTCGCTGATATAGAGCATGGTGTAGGACGCATCGTTGCGGCAACGGTAGAGATAGCCGTCCATGCGGCCGGTGATGCTGAGCAGCGCGTCCAGCCGCTCGTCGTGGTAGACCCCCTGGCCAACCGCGGATGCAGAAACCCCGTCATGCTTCATGGCCGCACCCCCGTTAGCGGTCTGAGCGCGCCGTAGATGCCGTGGCGGCAAGTCGGCGAGAGGGGTTTTATATCAGCTGAATATTATCAATCTCTTATGGTGCGGCGCGAATAAGCCATCGGTGCAAGCGTTCGGCGACACGAGCCGCTGCCAACGCCAGCGACTCTGCCCAAGCAAGAAAAAGACAGTCCGCGGTGCGGACCGCTCGTCAAGTCCCCGCCGTATACGCGGCAATCGCCGCCATGTTGACGATGTCCGAATCCTTGGCGTTCAGCGAGACGATCTGCACCGGTTTGTTCAAGCCGACCAGTAGCGGGCCGATGACGGTGGAGCCGCCGAGCTCCTGCAGCATCTTGGTCGAGATCGAGGCCGAGTGGAACGCCGGCATGATCAGCACGTTGGCCGGGCCGGTCAGCCGGATGAACGGATATTGCGCCATGGCGCGGGCGTTGAGCGCGACGTCGGCGGCCATCTCGCCATCATATTCGAAATCGACGCGGCGCTTGTCGAGGATGCGCACCGCTTCCTGCACCCGCTCGGAGCGTTCGCCCTGCGGGTGGCCGAAGGTCGAATAGGCCAGCATGGCGAGCCGCGGTTCGTAACCCATGCGGCGTGCGAAGCCTGCCGCCTCTTCGGCGATGTCGGCGATCTGCTCGGCATTGGGCATGTCGTGCACGGCGGTGTCGGCGACCAGCACGGTCTTGCCGCGCGCCAGCACGATCGACACGCCGATGACGCGGTGACCGGGCTTGGCGTCGATGATGCGGCGGATGTCGTCGAGCGCGGTCGAGTAATTGCGGGTGACACCGGTGACGATGCCGTCGGCATCGCCCAGCGCTACCATGCAGGCGGCAAAATGGTTGCGATCATTGTTGATCAGCCGCTGGCAGTCGCGAAACAGGAAGCCTTTGCGCTGCATGCGCTCATAGAGAAAGTCGGTGTAGATGCCGTTGCGGCGCGACAGGCGGGCATTGATGATCTCGATGCCCTGCTTGTTGAGGTCGATGCCGGCGTGCCTGGCGTTTTCCTTGATGATGTCGTCGCGGCCGAGCAGGATGGCGGTGCCAAGCTTCTGGTTCACATAGGACACGGCGGCGCGCATTACCTGCTCTTCCTCGCCCTCGGCAAAGACGATGCGCTTGGGCTGGCGGCGGACGCGGTCGTAGATGCGCTGCAAGGTCGAGGCGATCGGGTCGCGGCGGGCGGACAGTTCCTGCGCATAGCGGTCGAGATCGAGGATCGGCTTGCGGGCGACGCCGGACTCCATCGCCGCTTTGGCCACCGCCAGCGGAATGGCCGAGATCAGGCGCGGATCGAATGGCACCGGAATGATGTAGTTGGGGCCGAATTTCGGCCGATTGCCCTGATAGGCGGCGGCGACGTCGTCCGGCACGTCCTTGCGCGCCAGCTCGGCTAGCGCCCGGGCTGCGGCGATCTTCATGTCGTCATTGATGGTGGTGGCCCTGACATCCAGCGCGCCGCGGAAGATGTAGGGGAAGCCCAGCACATTGTTGACCTGGTTCGGATAGTCGGAACGCCCGGTGGCCATGATGGCGTCGGTGCGGATCTCGGCTACTTCCTCCGGCGTGATCTCCGGATCGGGATTGGCCATGGCGAAGATGATCGGGTTCTTGGCCATCGACTGCACCATCTTGGTGGTCAACGCGCCCTTGGCCGACAGGCCGAGGAAGACATCGGCGCCATCAAGTGCTTCGGCCAGGCTGCGCGCCTCGGTCTTCACCGCATGCGCCGACTTCCACTGGTTCATGCCCTCGGTGCGGCCCTGGAAGACCACGCCTTTGGTGTCGCACAGAATGATGTTTTCCGGCGCAAAGCCCATCGCCTTCATCAGCTCGATGCAGGCGATGCCGGCGGCACCGGCGCCGTTGCAGACCATTTTCGTGGTCTTCATGTCGCGGCCGGTGATCTCCAGCGCGTTGATCAGTCCGGCGGCGGAGATGATGGCGGTGCCGTGCTGGTCGTCGTGGAAGACCGGGATGTCCATCAGTTCGCGCAGCCGCTGCTCGATGATGAAGCATTCCGGCGCCTTGATGTCCTCGAGGTTGATGCCGCCGAAGGACGGTCCGAGGAAACGCACGCAATTGATGAATTCGTCGGCATCCTCGGTGTCGACCTCGAGATCGATGGAATCGACATCGGCGAAGCGCTTGAACAGCACCGCCTTGCCCTCCATGACCGGCTTGGAGGCCAATGCGCCGAGATTGCCGAGGCCGAGAATGGCGGTGCCGTTGGAGATGACGGCGACCATGTTGCCGCGCGTCGTGTAATCGAAGGCGCGGCTGGGGTCCTCGGCGATGGCCAGGACCGGAACCGCGACGCCAGGCGAATAGGCGAGGCTCAAATCGCGCTGCGTGGCCATCGGCTTGGTGGCGACGACCTCCAGCTTGCCGGGGCGGCCCATGGCGTGGAATTCCAGCGCCTCCTGGGCGCTGACGGACGGGCCGCTGTTTTCGGTTTTCTTGGCCATGATGCTTTTGATTTCCTCGCCGGTGCCGGACCCTTGAGACGGGTGCGTGTTTTTGAACTTCCGGATTAAGGCTACACGCCACCGCTGTAAACCGCCAAGCGCGGCGAAGCTGCTTCAACGCGCACCAGATCGCTCGATGCCGATGCCGCGTTTCTACAGCGCTGCGATCTCCCGGGCATGCTGGCGCACCGTCGCCCACCGACGCAGCGTTCTGGTCCCGGGGAAGGGCCATTCGGAAAGCGGCGGCTCCGTGCTTCCCATGCGTTCGCGCAACGCCGACAGGAAAGCCATGAGTTCCCCCCGCTGAGGCCACACCTTCGCCATTGTGCGTGCACGGATCTCTTCGCGCGGAATGGCGCGGTCACGCAATTCTTCGACCGCGCGCCGGATCGCCGCCGGCTCAGGCTCGGCGATGATGCAATAGTCTGGGTCGAAATAGACATCGCGGCCGCCAAGGCTTGGCGTGCTCACCACCGGCAGTCCGGCCATCATATACTCCATGCTGGAACACATCGCCCCTTCCGCCGCCGACAGGCACAGCCCAACCGCGGCCTGGTTGTAGGCGCGATTGACCTGCTGCGGCGTCAGCCGGTCGGTGAGGCCATCGACGATCGGGTTGGCAATATGATGCAGAGGCGACTGAGCCTGCAGGCGTCGAATGAAGGCGCGATCGCCGGAGGCGGGCAATTCGCCGATCGATACAGTGATATGGAGCAATCTTTCGACGTCGAAGGCGAGATAATGACGCTTGGTGTACGAGATGCGGGCATTGTAGACGGCGTCGAATTCGACCGGAACCTCAGGCAAAGGTCGGAAAATGTCCTCCGAGACCATCAGATTGTGATTGGAAAAGATCGCCGTGCCTCCGACCGCGATGACACGTCGGCGTTCCTCCTCGGTGTTGCACAGAAAAATCAGCTCATGCAGCGGGAAGCGCTGGCGATACCAAGCGAGATCTCCGCCTATTTGTTCAACGATATGCGGTCGTTCGAGTGTCCAACTCGGCATCATGAGGAATGCGGCCCGCCGCGAGGCCAGCCGCCGGCCGATGGCGGCGATGGTTGCGAGCGGCCGCTGTCCGCCGATCGGTGTGTAGATGATCAGTGGATCGTGGCTGACCAGATGAATGGCCACCTGCATGTCACCATCGAGATCGGACAGAGGGCCGCTTCGCGGAAGCAGAAAAGGCAAGCGCTTGCGTGCCGAACGCTTGAGGCGGTCAAGCGCCCGGCCGGCATGCTGCCTCATGCGATCGGTCGGCGAGCCGGTCGCCCCGAACGTTTCCTCAAACGATTTCCGGCCAACCCCGTCCATAATCCGCCTCACCAACCCCGATGGATGATTATGCCGACCACCAGCGTCTTGCAATGCCGGCGGCGCTGCCTGTCAATGGCGAGAGAGGCCCGGTCGTCCCCTGCTTTTCGTGCCGCCGGCATTAAACCGCTCGGCCACATCTGCTAGCGTGCCGGCATGAACATGCACACTTCAGCAGAAACCGACGCCCCCGAGGTGACACCGTCGGCGCCCGCCTCCGGCAGCGTCACGCCGATGATGGAGCAGTATATCGAGATCAAGGCGGCGAACCCGGATTCGCTGCTGTTCTACCGCATGGGCGATTTCTACGAGCTGTTCTTCGACGATGCCGAGAAGGCGAGCCGGGCGCTGGGCATCGTTTTGACCAAGCGCGGCAAGCACCAGGGCCATGACATTCCTATGTGCGGTGTGCCGGTGCATGCGGCCGACGACTATCTGCAGAAGCTGATCGGCCAAGGTTTTCGCGTTGCCGTCTGCGAGCAGATCGAGGACCCGGCGGAAGCGAGAAAGCGCGGCGGCAAGTCGGTGGTGCGCCGCGACGTGGTGCGGCTGGTCACGCCCGGCACCATCACCGAGGACAAACTGCTGGCGCCATCGGAATCAAGCTTCCTGATGGCGCTGGGACGGGTGAAGGGCGGCAGCAGCGAACACGCCTTTGCGCTGGCCTGGATCGATATCTCGACCGGCGTTTTTCGCGTTGCCGAGACCACGGCCGACCGCCTGCTGGCCGATATTTTCCGCGTCGATCCGCGCGAGCTGATTGTCGCCGAGCCAGTGTTTTACGATCCCGAGCTGAAGGCGGTGTTCGACGTCATCGGCCGTGTTGCCAGTCCGCAGCCGCCTTCGCTGTTCGATTCGGCTTCCGCCGCGGGGCGCATCGCGCGTTTCTTCGAGGTGGCGACGCCGGACAGTTTCGGCGCCTTCTCGCGCGCCGAACTGTCGGCGATCTCCGGAGCGATCGCCTATGTCGAAAAGACGCAGAAGGCCGAGCGGCCGCCGCTTTCACGCCCCGAACGCGAGGAGCAGGGCTCGACGCTGTTCATAGATCCGGCGACGCGCGGCAATCTGGAACTGTTGCGCACGCTGTCCGGCAGCCGCGACGGCTCGCTGTTCAAGGCGATCGACCGCACGGTGACCGGCGGCGGCGCCAGACTGCTGGCCGACCGGCTGATGGCGCCGCTGACCGATCCGGCGGCGATTGCGGCCAGGCTCGATTCGGTGTCGTTCTTCCGTGCGGAGACTCAGGTTTGCCAGGCGGTACGGTCAAGCCTCAAGGGCGTCGCCGATATGCCGCGCGCGCTGTCGCGGCTGGCGCTCAACCGCGGCGGGCCGCGCGACCTCGACGCGCTGCGCGCCGGTTTCGAGGCGGCGGGCGCGATCGCCGAAATCTTCGCGACCACCACTTTGCCACATGAATTGGCGGAAGCCCTTGCTGCTATTCAAGCGTTGCCTGGATCGCTGGCCCAGCATTTGACCCAGGCGCTCGGCGAGGAACTGCCGCTGCTCCGACGCGACGGCGGCTTCGTGCGCGGCGGCTACCATGCCGAACTCGACGAAATGCGGGCCCTGCGCGACGAATCACGCAAGGTCATAGCAGGGCTGGAGCGCTCGCTGATCGAGGAGACCGGCATCCGCTCACTTAAAATCCGGCACAACAATGTGCTGGGCTATTACATCGAGGTGACCGCCAACCACCACTCGATCATGACCGGCAGCGACGGCGCCAAGGCGCGCTTCATCCATCGCCAGACCATGGCCAACGCCATGCGCTTCACGACGACCGAGCTTGCAGAGCTCGAGACCAAGATCGCCAATGCCGCCGACCGGGCCCTGAGCATCGAGCTTGCCGCCTTCGACACACTGACGACCGAGGCGGTCGGCGAGGCGCAAAAGATCCGCGCCGGCGCCGATGCGCTCGCCGTGCTCGACGTGTCGGCAGCCCTTGCGCTGTTGTCGGAGAGCGAAGCCTGGTGCCGGCCGCTGGTCGACTCCAGCCTTGCCTTCGACATCTCGGGCGGACGCCATCCAGTGGTGGAACAGGCGCTGCGGCGTTCAGGCGAAGGGCCGTTCGTCGCCAATGATTGCGATCTGTCGCCGCAAGGCGGCGCCAAAGCCGGCGCCATCTGGCTCTTGACCGGCCCGAACATGGGCGGCAAGTCGACCTTCCTGCGGCAAAATGCGCTGATCGCAATCCTCGCTCAGACCGGCTCCTTCGTGCCGGCAACGTCAGCCCATATCGGCGTTGTCGACCGGCTGTTCTCGCGCGTCGGTGCCTCGGACGATCTGGCGCGCGGTCGCTCGACCTTCATGGTCGAGATGGTCGAGACGGCGGCGATCCTCAACCAGGCCGGCGAACGAGCGCTGGTGATCCTGGATGAAATCGGCCGCGGCACCGCGACGTTCGATGGCCTGTCGATTGCCTGGGCGGCGGTCGAGTACCTGCACGAAAAGAACCGCTGCCGGGCGATCTTTGCCACCCATTTCCATGAGATGACGGCGCTATCCGGCAAACTGCCGCGCCTCTCCAATGTCACCATGCGGGTCAAGGAATGGGAAGGCGACGTGGTCTTCCTGCACGAGGTCGGCAAGGGTGCCGCCGACCGTTCCTACGGCGTGCAAGTGGCCCGCTTGGCCGGACTGCCCGAGGCAGTCGTCGGTCGCGCCAAAGAGGTGCTGCACCAGTTGGAAGAAGGCGAGGTTTCGGGCAAGGCCAACCGGCTTGTAGACGATCTGCCGCTGTTTTCGGTGGCGGCGAGGCGGGAAGCGCCCAAGCCGGCGAAGAGCGATGCTCTGGGCGCTGCAATCGGCGAGATCAACCCCGACGAGATGACGCCGCGCGAGGCTCTGGAGGCGCTCTACCGGCTGAAGGGGCTGGCGGGCCGGTAATCAAAGCAATCGGAAGATCGGCGTCACCAGCCTTGCCGAATGGAGCCAGCCGAGCAATTCGACCGCCAGTATCGCCACAAGGAAGTAAGAGCTGTCGATAGCGGTCCGCTTCAGCACCACCGAGTCGAACGTGATGGGAGACGGATCCAAGACGCCGTCGTAATCGCGCCGCAGCCGGGGAAAGAAGGCCGGCACGCTTCGACGATAGCGCCGATAGGCCTCGCCAAAGATCGCATCCAGCGCGACCACTTCGCGCGCCGCGACATAGGAAAAGACCAGCCAGGTGAAGGCAAAGAGAAACGCCGAAAGGATCAGCGATCCGAATGTCAGCCCAACGCCAGCCAGTCCAAGGGCCGAGAAGAAATAGAGGGGGTTGCGCGTATAGGCATAGGGGCCGGTTGTGACGAGTTCACGGTTCTTGCGTCCGCCAACATACAGCGATGCCCAACAGCGGCCGCCGATACAGATGAGGACCAGCACGGTACCTACAAATTCCAGCATTTCGCGAGAGGTGCTGCCTTGCGGCCACCCACTCTCCGCAAGCAGGGCCGGCGCCAGGACAACGGGAGCAACCAGCCAAAGGAAGCGCATCCTTCTGCCTTGTTGAAAAGCCGTTGGGGGAACCGGCATCGGGGACTTCCTCTGCATTTGCGTCACCGCCTCAGTCGTCACGCACCGCGGCTCCCTTGTCGGTCCAGGCTGGCGGCAATCCCATCCGATCGCCGAGGAAGCCGACCAGTCCGGGCGATTTGCCGAATGCCTTGCAGGCCGGATATTTCGGCCCGCCGCCGAACATGGCGCGCAACTCCGCCCTGGTCGGCAGCGAGGGCAGCTTGTTCAGCGGCGTCTTGCCGGTGACCAGGAGCTTGCTGAAATCGTCGCCGAACTTCGCCGCCAGGTTGTAGGCGTCGCCCTCGCGGGCGACCCGGCCGGAATCCAACAAGGCGTTCGCGCCGCGCCCCCAGATCATGGCCGCCGCCTGTTTGCCGTTGTCACCAATCGCTTCGGCTTCGAGTGACAGGCTGCCCAATCCGATCGGCAGACGAGGAAGCGGAACCCGCATATCAGGCAGTGCGACGGAAACCGCCGTCGAGGCAACTTTCGAAACGCCGACCGCCAAAGCGTTCGTCGGCGTCACGTGCGTCACCGTGGCGTGGACCGTCAGGTCAGCGGGCTCGGTCAGATCGACCACCCGGAAGCGCTGGCTCAAGCCCAAGCAGAGCGTCCTGTCCACAGCGTTGGCGACAAGGCTGCGCTGCGCTTGGGACAATGTCGATTTCCCGGCGGCGGGTTGCGAAAAGCCCGTCGGAATGATCCGAACGGTTTTTCCCGCAAGCACGTCGTCCTTGCTAACCCGCATTAGTGAGCGGACTAACAAGCCATCCGACGGTTTCAACTCGTCATAGGATTGCAGTGAGCCTACCTGATCCAGGGGCGCAGACGCGCAGCCTACTGCGAGCAGGCTCAAGGTCAGCACAAACGGCCATATTATGCGGTGGTCCGCGCGGCATGCGCGCGGATCGCCCGAACCACGACTGATGTGAGCCTCGCGACAGGAACGCAAGCAAGCTGCCATGGATGCCTCTGCATGGGTGCGCCCGGCGGGGCGTGTGTGGGGAGCGGCAATAATTGCACTCAGTGCAATAAATTGATGGCGCCATTATGGCGAGGTGTGATGACGGGGCTTGAATGTGCACCAAATTTCTTGTCGCATTTGAGGAACGATCATGGCAGGAGCGCTCCATGAACGACGCGCCAAAATCAGAAGGCCTGCGCGAGCGGAAGCGGCGAGAAACGTCCCACCGCATCGCCGAAGCCGGCCTTGACGCTTTCCTGGCCAATGGCTACGACGCGACCACGCTTGACGAGATAGCTGCAGCCGCCGGCATCTCGCGCCGGACGTTCTTCCACTATTTCAAGAGCAAGGATGAGGTTCTGTTTGCGTCTTTGAGCCACTACGCAAGCGTGGTCAAAGCGTCGGTCCTTGCCGAGCCACCAACCGGAATGGCAATCGACATCGCCCGTGACGCATTGCTCAATCTTGTCGGCAGCTTCCAGGGTGCAGAAATGATGGCGACGGCCAAGGTCATGCGGGAAAGCAAGACGCTGCGCTCGCGCAGGCACACGGGCTACCTGCAGTTCGAGCAAGCCATTTTCGATGGGTTATGCGAGTTGCGGCCGGACCAGGCACGCAACAGTCTGCGACTGGTCTCCCTGGTGGCAGTCGCCGCGTTTCGCCTGGCCATCGAAACATTTCAGCAGCAAAACGCCAGGCAGCCGCTGACCGGATATGTCCGGGATGCCTTTGAAACGCTGAAAGCCGAGGTTCGATAAGTCCAGCCACCTGAGGCCGTCGCAAAGGGCACAGCTGTGTTGACTGATTGTACCGATCGGTACAATGTCGGCTATCGAGGATCGAAACCGACAGGAGATTTCCATGAGCCGTCCGCCCTTGCCGCCATTCACGGCCGAAACGGCAGCGCAGAAGGCGCGCCTTGCGGAGGACGCCTGGAACAGCCGCGACCCCGAGCGGGTTTCGCTCGCCTATACCGAGGACAGCACCTGGCGCAACCGCGCCGAGTTTGTTTCCGGCAGAAGCGAGATCGTCGGCTTCCTCAAGCGCAAATGGGCGCGTGAGCTCGACTACCGTCTGATCAAGGAAGTGTGGACCTGGAACGACAACCGCATCGCGGTGCGCTTTGCCTGTGAATGGCGCGACGACAGCGGCCACTGGTTCCGCTCCTACGGCAATGAGAACTGGGAATTCGACGAAGCCGGGCTGATGCGCCGCCGCGTCGCCAGCATCAATGACCTGCCGATCACTGAGGCCGATCGCAAATATCACTGGCCGCTCGGCCGCCGGCCCGACGACCATCCGGGCCTGACCGAACTCGGGCTGTAAAGTCGCTAATGCGGCGCATCGCACCCAACCGCGACCAGCTGCTGGCGATGGTGGCTGAGGTCTTTCGCGAACACGGCTATAAGGGCGCGAGCATCGCGCTGATCGGCGCGGCGACGGGGCTGGGCAAGGGAAGCCTTTACCACTTCTTCCCCAGCGGCAAGGAAGAGATGGCAGGGGCCGTCATCGCCCATATCGACGGCTGGTTCGAGGACAATGTCTTCGCACCCTTGCGCGACGGCACCGATCCACGAGCCGGGATCGAGCATATGTTCGAGGCGACCGACAGCTATTTCCGCTCGGGGCGCCGGGTGTGCCTTATCGGCGCCTTCGCGCTGGAGGAATCGCGCGATCTCTTCGCCAGCCAGATCAGGAACTATTTCGGCCGCTGGGTCGGGCACCTCGCCGATGCGCTGGCGCGAGATGGGCACGGAACGACCGAGGCGGCCGAGCTTGCCGAAGAAGCCGTCGCCGCCATCCAGGGCGCGCTCACGCTTGCCCGCGCCGTCGACGATGCCGGCATGTTTTCGCGCGCGCTGCGTAGGACGCGCATGCGGTTGGGGCTGACAGCAGGCGACGATATCTAGACAGGTTCGAAGCGGAAGCCTGTCTCGGTTCGAAAAACCCGGCCGACTCCCGGTGAATCGAGATGCGCTCCCGCAACGAAGCAGGCGTTGTCGGCGGCAAGGGCCAACAGTCGCAATCGGCTTGCGCGCGCCTGCTCCCGGTCGGCGTCGAATTCCCAGGCGATCTCCGGGCGATCGAACTGAAGCGACGGCACATGCACGGTGTCGCCCCAAATCAACAGTGTTTCGCCGGCGCTCGTCACGCGAAAGCACGTGTGCCCCGCTTCATGGCCGGCGGCGGCGATGGTCTCGATGTTCGCGCCCAGACGCTGTCCGGCGTCGAAGGGCTGTGCTCGGTCGTGGAAGCGTTCCAGCCTCGCCACTTCCCGGAACATGTCGAGTTCAGCTCGCGGGACAAGCAGACGAGAGAGTTGCGGGAAGCCGTCGCCACCATCGGCAAGGATCAGCCCGTGGATATGGTCGAGATGGGTATGGGTGAAAGCAACGGTCCGTATCCGCCCAGTGGCGATCTTCGCCTCGCGCAGCGCCTCGGGCAGATGCCCCATTGTCGAGTGCCAGGCGTTCGAGGAGCCCGTGTCGATGAGCGTGATGTCGTTGCCGTCATCGATGGCAAACGCGTTGACCGATAGCCTGAGCGCACCGTCGACGAGTGATACCTGCGACGGCAGGTCATTGCCGAATGCAATGTCTCCCGGCTGGCGCAGTCGCCTTACCGGCATGTCGACATAGCCGTCGCGCAGTGACGTGACCGTCATTGCTCCGACTCTATACGCCGTATGAAGATGGCCGGCCGAAATCCGTTCCAATCTAGATCATCTCCAGCCCGCGCTTGCGCGTCGGCGGCGGAAAGGCGCGGTCGAGCTCGGTGAAATCCTCAGCTGTCAGCTTGATGTCGAGCGCGGCGACATTGAGGCGAACATGGTCCTGGCTGCTGGCTTTCGGAATGGCGATGACGCCTGGTTGTGCAATCACCCAGGCCAGCGCGATCTGCGCTGCGGTGGCGTTGTGGCGTGCGGCAATGGTTTCCAGCCTGGCATTGCGCGCCAGCGCGCCCTGCTCGACCGGCGAATAGGCCATCAGCGGAATGCCACGCCGCCGGCTCCATGGCGCAAGGTCGAATTCGGGGCCGCGCCGCGACAGATTGTAGAGCACCTGATTGGTCTGGACATGATCTCCGGACGACAGCTCGGTCAGCTCCTCCATGTCGTCGGTGTCGAAATTGCTGACGCCCCAATGGCGGATCTTGCCGGCTTTTTTCAACGCCTCGAAAGCGCCGACCGTTTCAGACAGAGGCACGCTGCCCGGCCAATGCAGGAGATAGAGATCGATGCGGTCGGTGCCCAGGCGCTTCAGGCTGTCTTCGCAGGCCCGCGTCACGCCTGCGCGCGAAGCATTGGACGGCAGCACCTTGGAGACGAGAAACAGCTCGTCGCGCCGTCCGGCAATGGCCTCGGCCACCACTTCCTCGGCACCGCCGCTGGCATACATTTCGGCGGTGTCGATCAGCGTCATGCCGAGGTCCAGCCCGAGCTTCAGGGCGTTGACCTCGCCGGCACGGCGGCGGGAATCCTCGCCCGTCTTCCACGTACCTTGTCCCAGCACCTGGACAGCCTCGCCCGAAGGCAGCGTGGTGGTTCTGATTTTAGATGACATGGCCACCTCCGTGTGAAGTCAGATCGCGGCATAGCCGCCGTGGGAAATCCAGACTGAAGCTCCTCATCTTCGTCCAGGCGATTGTTCGACAAAGCCTCCTATGCGGCAGATGCGGTTGAACGGTGGAGGATCAGATGGACCAATCCACTTACCATCGCACTCGCGAGTGCCGCCGCTGAATAGGTGACAGCAATGCCAAGGTTGTCCAGCCAGACTGCCACCACGGCGAAGAACGCGGCAAACGAAAACGAGCCAGTGATCACCCCTCGAACAAGATTTGATGCGGCACCCGCTCCCATCTGATGGTGGGTAAAAACGCTCAGGATCAGAACGAAAACCGGAAATGGCGCAAGCAGGCCGCTTAGCTTTGCGCCGACATGCCCTGTCAAGAAAGTGATCAGAAGCACGAAGGCAGCTGATACCAGCATCCGCAGAGTGAGATCAAAACGGATCGTGACCTTTGCAGCGGCGTCAATGTTCACAGGCTTCAATATGGCCATGAAAAGCAGGATCGCTGCCAGAAGCAACCCCAATCCGGATGCGACAGTCCATTCGAATTCATTCCAGATCAATGTCGCTGCAAAAAACGCGCCTGCGCTGCACAGAACGGTCATGGCCACATTGAGCCGCTTTGCCAGCAGCGCATAGGTAAAACAGAAGATGCACGTCGAAACCTGGCCGACGAAATTTGCCACCGCTGCGTGCTGCGCAAACGAAGCGCCATGCTCCAGCGCCGTAAAGACCGAGATCGGTCCGGTTATCAGCGGAACGCCCATAAGCATTCCGCCTACAGCGGGGCCGTATTTGCGACTCAGCAGCGTAAGGCAAAGGATAAGAACCGGCGCAGTGGCAAGCTTAAAGGCCAGGATCACGGGCAAGATGGCAACTGCCTGGCGCTATCCATGATTCTGGCCCTCTTGCCACATTTCTTCGACGCCTCGACCGTCTTGACGACATGCCTGAGTCCTAACGCCGGCACTATAGCGAGCGGGAGACATCCAGAAAGGATATTCCGCTGCGGCCGCCGATACCCTACTTGACCGGATGGGCGGCGAGCCAGGCCTGCATTTGCTTGATCTCGGCTTCCTGCGCGGCGATGACGCCTTCGGCCAGCTTGCGGATTTCAGGATCCTTGCCGTTGGCGAGTTCCACCTTGGCCATGTCGATCGCGCCCTGATGATGCGGGATCATGCCGCGCACGAAATCGACATCGGCATTGCCGGTATATTGCGAGGCCATCATGTCGGCATGCATCTTGTCCATCGCCGCCTTGTAGCCTTCGGTCGACGGACCGGTCGCGTCTGTCGCCATCGCGCCCATATCGTGTTTCATTTCCTCGGATTGCGCCGGAACGCTTTCGAGGAAAACGGCCAGCAGCATTCCCGCCGCCATCAGCAAAAGCACGATCTTTTTAGCCAAGGTCATCCATGATCTCCTGTTGATTGGATTTCGTATTTGGGGGTTGAGTTCAGAGTTTCAATGTCCTCAGCCGCAATGCGTTGGCGATGACCGAAACCGAAGACAGGCTCATCGCCGCCGCCGCCAGCATCGGCGACAACAACGTCCCGGTGAGCGGATAGAGCACGCCGGCGGCGACCGGCACGCCGAGCACATTGTAGAGGAAGGCGAAGAACAGGTTCTGGCGGATATTGCGGATCGTCGCCTGGGCCAGCGTTCGCGCCCTGACGATGCCGTTGAGATCGCCCTTGACCAGCGTAATGCCGGCGCTTTCGACCGCGACATCGGCGCCGGTGCCCATGGCGATGCCGACGTCGGCGGCGGCCAAGGCCGGCGCATCGTTGACGCCGTCGCCGGCCATGGCGATGCCAGCGCCCTTGGCGCGCAGTTCCTCGACCAATGCCGCCTTCTGTTCCGGCAGCAGCCCGGCGCGCACCTCGTCGATGCCGAGGCTTTTGGCGATGGCGCGCGCCGTGCGCTCATTGTCGCCGGTCGCCATGATGATCTTCAGTCCCCTGTCGTGCAGTGCCCGGATCGCCTCGGCCGTCGTTGCCTTGATCGGGTCGGCGACGGCGACGATGCCGGCCAGTTTTTTGTCGACGGCAACGAACATGACGGTGTTGCCTTCGGCCTGCAGCGCCTCGGCCCTGGCCGACAGGGACGCGGTATCGATACCAAGATCGGCCATCATGGCGGCATTGCCGAGCGCGACCTCGCGGGTTGACACAGTGCCGGAGACGCCCTTGCCGGTGACGGCTTCGAAGCCACTGGCCTCTTCGATTGTCAGGCCACGCTCACCGGCGCCGCCGACGATTGCTTCGGCCAAAGGATGCTCCGAGCCTTTTTCGAGGCCAGCGGCGAGCGCCAGCAATTCGTTCTCCGAAGAGCCTTCGGCAGCGACGACATCGGTCAGCCGAGGCTTGCCTTCGGTCAAGGTGCCGGTCTTGTCGACAATCAGCGTGTCGACCGAGGCAAAGCGTTCGAGCGCGGCCGCTTCCTTGATCAGCACGCCGGCATGTGCCCCGCGGCCGGTGGCGGTCATGATCGACATCGGCGTCGCCAGGCCGAGTGCACAGGGACAGGCGATGATCAGCACCGAGACCGCCGAGACGATGGCGAAGATCAGGCTGGGCTCGGGGCCGAAGACCGCCCATGCGGCAAAGGCAGCAAGCGCGACCAGCACGACGGCGGGGACGAAGTAGAAGGAGACGCGGTCGGCCAACCCTTGAATCGGCGCGCGCGAACGCTGCGCCTTGGCCACCAGCTCGACGATGCGCGAAAGCGTGGTCTCGGCGCCGACCTTTTCGGCGCGCATGATCAGCGAACCGTTTTTGTTGAGCGTGCCGCCGGTCAGGGCATCGCCTTCGGTCTTTTCGACCGGCAGCGGCTCGCCCGAGATCATCGATTCGTCGACCGAGGAGCGACCCTCAAGCACGATGCCGTCGACCGGCACGGCATCGCCTGGACGGATGCGCAGCCTGTCGCCGACCTTGACGGCGTCGAGCGGCACGTCGGTCTCGGAACCATCCACGCCCAGCAGCCGCGCCGTCTTCGGCGCCAGGTCGAGCAGCGCGCGAATGGCCGAGCCGGTCTTTTCGCGGGCCCGCAGTTCGAGGACCTGGCCGAGGAACACCAGCGCGACGATGACGGCGGCGGCCTCGAAATAGACCGGCACGGTGCCGCCATGCCCGCGGAACTGATGCGGAAAGATGTCCGGAAACAGCGTGGCCACGACGCTGTAGAGATAGGCGGCACCCACACCGAGCGAAATCAGCGTCCACATGTTGGGGCTGCGATTGACCAGTGAATCCCAGCCGCGATGGAAGAACGGGAAGGCCGCCCACAGCACGACGGGGCTCGCCAGCGCCAGTTCGAGCCAAACCATCGTGCGCTCGTCGACAAAGGCCTGGAAAGTCAGGCCGAGCATCGGCGCCATGGCGACGATCAGCAGCGGCACGGACAGCACCGTACTGACCCAGAACCGCCTGGTGAAGTCGACCAGTTCAGGGTTCGGGCCCTCATCGCCGGTGGGAACGCCCATCGGCTCCAGCGCCATGCCGCAGATCGGGCACGAGCCGGGCTTGTCGCGAATGATCTCGGGATGCATCGGGCAGGTGTATTGCGTGCCTTTCGGCATTGGCAGCAGTGCCAGCCTGTCGCCGAGATATTTTTGCGGCTCGGCCTCAAACTTCGCCTGGCATCCGGCCGAGCAGAAATAGAAACCCTGGCCTTCGTGGCGGAAGAAATGCCTGGCTGTGGCACGATCCACGCTCATGCCGCAGACCGGGTCCGTGGCGGTCAGGTATTTTTCAGGCTCAGCGACGAATTTCGTGCGGCAGTTCTCGCTGCAGAAGTGAAAGAGGCGACCGCCATGCTCGACCGACGGCTTGCCCGCTGCCGGATCGACGCTCATGCCGCAGACGGGATCGCGCACCACGGCCTCGGCGGTCGGCGCAGCCGCCTTTGCCGCACAGCAGCCGCCATCGGCCGTGTGCGCGTGGTGGTGATGCTCGGAATGCGCCATCGAATAAATGCCTTCATGTCTGTCTGGGTGCGGAGGTAGTGCTTCCAGTAACTGGAAGGTCAAGAGGCGATTTCCACTTTTCGATCATGGCCGCCATCGGACGGCATCGAGGGAAAAATCGCTTACGCAATTTCTTTCCTATGTTATGGACGCGACCACCTGCATCCGCTGCATCGAACCCACCCACATGAAATGCCTGGTTATCAATCTCGATCGGTCCCGCGACCGCCTCGCCCATGTGTCGGCCGAGTTCGCCCGCGTCGGCGTCGCCTTTGAACGGGTCGTCGCCGTCGACGCGCGCGATCGGCCGGATCTGGCCGAAATGCCGCAAAGAAAAAAGCGTTTGCGTATGGCCGACACCGAGATCGCTTGCCTGCTCAGTCACAAACAGTGCTGGTCGATGATCGCGGCGGGCGATGACGCCTATGGCGCCATCTTCGAGGACGATGTCGTCTTCGCCGACAAGGCTGGCCCACTGCTTGCCGGTGCGGACTGGATTCCCGCCGATGCGGACATCGTCAAGCTGGAAACGTTCTTCAATCGAACAGTGATTTCACGCAAGGGGGTTGCCTGTGGCCACGGTTTTTCCGCGAGCAGGCTGCACGCCGTCCATATCGGCGCGGCCGGGTACATCCTGTCGAGACAGGCTGCCCGAGACCTCATCGACGCGGCGAATGAGATCGCCATTCCCGTTGATCATCTCGTCTTCAATCCGCGTTTTGCGACCTCGTCCGACAAGATCATTTATCAGCTTGTGCCGGCTTTGTGCCTGCAGGCTCAGTACCTTGGCGAAGGACCAGTGCAATTGCCGAGCCTGCTCAAGCAGGAGCGCGCGGAGGAACGGGTGGCAAGCGGGATGGGCAAAAGGCGCCACAAGCCGATTGCAGCCAAGGTAGGCATCGAGATAAGGCGACTGGCGAGGCAAATCGCCGATCTCTTCCGGCTCCGGCAGGAGAAGGTCATTCCGTTCGAGTATCGCGGCCGGCGCGTCCGGCGGCCCCATACACAGCGCCGTGAAAACGCGCTATAGACGCCGCCGAAAGGCGAGGCCAACCGGTAACTTATGGCAAAAATCTCCCTCAAACTCGACGAGCTGATCGACGGCGACGCCCTACGCCGCGAGATGACGGCGCTGACCTCGGCCGGCAACGGCGCCGAGTCCGGCGCGCGCGTCGGTGCGCTCAAGCTGTTGAAGGGACGCCTGACCGAGGGTCGCAAGGTCGCCGAGCGCATGCTGATGGACGATGGCAGCGGCGCGGCCTGTGCTGCCCGGCTGTCGCATCTCATGGACGAGATCATCCGCGCCCTCTACGAGTTCGCCGCGACCCATGTCTATCGGGTGAAAAACCCCTCGACCGCCGAACGCATGGCCGTCGTTGCCGTCGGCGGCTATGGCCGCGGCACGCTGGCGCCGGGTTCCGACATCGACCTCTTGTTCCTGCTGCCCTACAAGCAGACGCCGTGGGGCGAACAGATCGTCGAATACATGCTCTATATGCTGTGGGACCTCGGGCTGAAGGTCGGCCACGCCACCCGCAACATCGATGAGTGCCTGAGGCTGTCGCGCAGCGACATCACCATCCGCACCTCGATCCTGGAGGCCCGGTTCCTATGGGGAGAGCAGAAGCTCTTTGACGAATTGCTGACCCGCTTCGACCATGAAGTGGTACGCACCACCGGACCCGAATATGTGCAGGCCAAGCTCGCCGAACGCGACGAGCGCCATGCCAAGGCCGGCGAAAGCCGCTATCTGGTCGAGCCCAACGTCAAGGACGGCAAGGGCGGCCTGCGCGATCTGCAGACGCTGTTCTGGATAGCGAAATACTTCTATCGCGTGCGCACCGGCGAGGAGTTGGTCGACAAGGCCGTTTTCACCGAGGCCGAATACAGGGAGTTCCTCAAGGCCGAGGACTTTCTGTGGGCGGTGCGCTGCCACATGCATTTCCTCACCGGCAAGCCCGAGGAACGGCTGCATTTCGACATCCAGCGCGAAATCGCCGAGCGTCTCGGTTACACCACCCATCCCGGCCTGTCGGCGGTCGAGCGCTTCATGAAGCACTATTTTCTCGTCGCCAAGGATGTCGGCGACCTGACCCGCATCTTCTGCGCCGCGCTCGAGGAAGAGCAGGCCAAGCACGTGCCGGGCTTCAACCGCATCTTCCTCACCTTCCAGCGCCGCAAGCGCAAGCTGGCCGGCACGTCCGATTTCATCGTCGACAACCATCGCATCAACGTCGCCGACGACACGGTGTTCGAGCGCGACCCGGTCAATCTGCTCAGGCTGTTCTGGTTCGCCGACAAGCACGGGCTGGAATTCCATCCCGATGCGCTGAAGCTGCTCACGCGTTCGCTCGGTCTCGTCAACAAGTCGCTACGGCGCGACGAGGAGGCCAACCGGCTGTTTCTCGACATCCTGACCTCGGACCGCAATGCCGAGCTCAATCTGCGGCGCATGAACGAGGCCGGCCTGCTCGGCAAGCTGATCCCCGACTTCGGCAAGATCGTCGCCATGATGCAGTTCTCGATGTACCACCACTATACGGTGGACGAGCACCTGATCCGTTGCATCGGCGTGCTGGCCGAGATCGAGCGTGGCGACGGCGAAAAGGTGCATCCGCTGTCGCACACGCTGATGCCGGGGCTGAAGAAGAGCCGCGAGGCGCTTTATGTCGCCGTGCTCTTGCATGATATCGCCAAGGGGCGGCCGGAGGATCACTCCGAGGCCGGCGCAAGGATCGCGCGGCGCATCTGCCCGCATATGGGGCTGTCGGCCGCCGACACCGAGACCGTCGCCTGGCTGGTCGAGAACCATCTCGTCATGTCGATGACGGCGCAGACGCGCGACCTCAACGACCGCAAGACGATCGAGGATTTTGCCGCAATCGTGCAGTCGGTCGAACGGCTGAAAATGCTGCTGATCCTCACCGTCTGCGACATCAGAGGCGTCGGACCGGGTGTCTGGAACGGCTGGAAAGGCCAGCTCCTGCGCACGCTCTACTACGAGACCGAACTCTTGTTGACCGGCGGTTTTTCGGAAGTGTCGCGCGCCAAGCGCACGGCGGCATCACGCGAACGGCTGGCCGAGGCGCTTGCCGACTGGCCGGACAGGGCGCGCAAGCGCTATGTCGGCCTGCACTATGAGAATTACCTCTTGACCGTCGATCTTGCCGATCAGCTGCGCCATGCCGAATTCATCCGCGAGGCGGACGCGGCGGGCAAGAAGCTGGCCACCGTGGTCAGGACACACCAGTTCGAAGCGGTGACCGAGATCACCGTCCTGGCGCAGGACCATCCGCGCCTGCTTTCGGTCATTGCCGGCGCCTGTGCGGGGGCCGGCGGCAACATCGTCGACGCGCAGATCTTCACCACATCCGACGGCCGCGCGCTGGACATCATCCTGATCTCCAGGGAGTTCGACCGCGACGAGGACGAGCGCCGCCGCGCCGAACGCGTCGGCAGGCTGATCGAGGACGTGCTGTCGGGCAAGAGCTGGCTGCCGGAGATGATCGAGAAGCGCACCAAGCCGCGGCGCGGCGCCAAGGTGTTCAAGATTCCGCCGCGCGCCGAGATCCGCAACACGCTGTCGAACCGGTTTTCGGTGATCGAGGTCGAGGGGCTGGACCGGCCGGGCCTGTTGTCGGAGATCACCAGCGCGCTGTCGGACCTGTCGCTCGACATCGCCTCGGCCCACATCACCACCTTCGGCGAGAAGGTCATCGACACTTTCTATGTCACCGACCTGACGGGACAGAAGATCGACAGCCCGGCGCGCACCGCCGCCATCCACACCAGGCTTATCACAGCGCTCGAGGGCGTGGCCCCCGAACGCGGCGGCAAGGCCAAGGCGGCGGCCGAGTGACCATCACTTTGTCCCAATCACCCCCTTTTTCCCAATCATCCAGGCAATCTCCGCGCGCATGAGCCTCGTCAAGAAATTCGCCACAGTTGCATCCGGCACGCTGATGAGCCGCGCGCTCGGCTTTGGTCGCGAAATGCTGATGGCGGCCGCACTCGGCACCGGGCCGGTGGCGGACGCCTTCAACGCCGCGTTCCAGTTTCCCAACACGTTCCGCCGGCTGTTTGCCGAGGGCGCGTTCAACGCCGCCTTCGTGCCGCTGTTTGCCAAGGAGATCGAGACCCACGGCACCGACGGCGCCAAGCGCTTTTCGGAGGAAGTGTTCGGCGTGCTGTTCTCGGCGCTGCTGGCGCTGACCATCGTCATGGAACTGGCGATGCCGCTGATCGTGCGCTATCTGGTGGCGCCGGGCTTTGCCGACACGCCGGGCAAGTTCGAGACGACCGTCCTGCTTGCGACGATCATGTTCCCCTATCTCATCTGCATGTCGCTGGCCGCCATGATGGCCGGCATGCTGAATTCGCTGCGCCGCTACTTCGCGGCGGCCGTTGCGCCCGCCTTCCTCAACATCATCCTGATCAGCGTTCTCGGTTATGCCTGGTACCACGGCATGGATGCGCATGATGTCGGCTTCAGCCTGTCCTGGGGCGTGCTGGCGGCCGGCCTGGTGCAGCTCGCCATCGTCTGGGTGGCGGTGCGCAATGCCGGTATCGCCATCGGTTTTCGCCGGCCGAAGATGACGCCCAACGTCAAGCGGCTGCTGATCCTGGCGCTGCCGGCGGCGATCACCGGCGGCATCACCCAGATCAACCAGTTGATCGGCACGGCGATCGCCTCGGCGCAGGACAGCGCCGTGTCCTCGCTGGCCTACGCCGACCGCATCTACCAGCTGCCGCTCGGTGTCGTCGGCGTCGCGGTGGCAATCGTGCTGTTGCCGGAACTGTCGCGGGCGCTGAAATCGGGCAATCTGGTCGAGGCGGCCAATCTGCAGAACCGCTCGGTGGAGTTCACTTTGTTCATGACCTTGCCAGCGGCGGCAGCCCTCTGGGTCATGTCCGAGCCGATCGTGCGGCTGGTCTATGAGCGCGGCGCCTTCGCCGCCAACGGCTCGACGCCGACGGTTGCCGCGATCCTGGCGATCTTCGGCCTCGGACTGCCGGCCTTCGTGCTGATCAAGGCCTTCACCCCCGGCTATTTCGCGCGCGAGGATACGCGCACGCCGATGATGTTCGCCGCCATTTCGGTGGGCGTGAACGTCGCGACAGCGCTGACGCTGTTTCCCAGGATGGGCGCGCCCGGCATTGCCGTGGCATCGGCCGTCGCCGGCTGGGTCAACGCTATGATGCTGCTTGCGGTGTTGATCCGGCGCGGCCATTGGGGGCGCGACGTGCCACTGCTCAAGCGCATCCCGCGCCTGGTGCTGTCGGCGGCGGTGATGGCGGTGGCGCTCTATTTCGCCGAACACTGGCTGGCTGTCAGGCTCGGCCCCGGCTCGCCCTTGGTGATCAAGGCAACGACATTGCTGGCGCTGGTGGCCGGCGGCGCGCTGCTCTATTTCGTCACCGCCTTTGCCACCGGCGGCGCCGATTTCGGCATGATCCGTCGCAATGTGAAGCGCGGATCGGGCAAGGCAGCGGCGCCAGCGCCAAAGGCCGATCTGGACGAATAGAGCTTCGTTCCAGCAATGGCGCCGTCTTGATCGCGGTTGCGTCTTCGTCCATAAGCGCGCCGTCGCAAGACTTTCGCCGCGTGCGAAACGGCCCTCCACAAGCCATGAGGACATCATGACCGCCTTCAAACAGCTCGTCTTTTCCGGCGTCCAGCCGACCGGCAATCTGCATCTCGGCAACTATCTCGGCGCCATCAAGAAATTCGTCGCCCTGCAGGACACGTCCGACTGCATCTATTGCGTCGTCGACCTGCACTCGCTGACCGCACAGCTCGTTTATAACGACCTTGCCGACCAGACCCGCTCGATCACCGCTGCCTTCCTTGCCTCCGGCATCGACCCGAAGAAGCACATCGTCTTCAACCAATCGCGGGTGATGCAACATGCCGAGCTGGCCTGGATCTTCAACTGCGTGGCGCGCATCGGCTGGATGAACAAGATGACGCAGTTCAAGGACAAGGCCGGCAAGGACCGCGAGAATGCCTCGCTGGGCCTGCTCGCCTATCCCTCGCTGATGGCGGCCGACATCCTGCTCTATCGCGCCACCCATGTGCCGGTGGGCGAGGACCAGAAGCAGCATCTGGAGCTGACCCGCGACATCGCGCAAAAGTTCAACAACGACTTTTCGAGCCGCATCGCCAGCCTTGGCGTCGGCGTCGAGATGCAGGTCGGCGAAGAGACCGTGAACGGCTTTTTCCCGATCACCGAACCGGTCATCGGCGGCCCAGCAGCGCGCATCATGAGCCTGCGCGACGGCTCCAAGAAAATGTCGAAATCGGATCCGTCCGACCTGTCGCGCATCAATTTGACCGACGATGCCGACACCATCTCGAAGAAGATCCGCAAGGCCAAGACCGACCCGGAGGCCTTGCCGAGTGAGGTCGACGGACTGGAAAGCCGACCCGAGGCGGAAAACCTGGTCGGCATCTATGCCGGGCTGGCCGAAATGTCGAAGGCCGACGTGCTGAAGGAATTCGGCGGCCAGCAGTTTTCGGTGTTCAAGCCGGCGCTGGCCGACCTTGCCGTGGAAAAACTGGCGCCGATCGCAGGCGAGATGCGCCGCATCGAGGGGGACCGCGCCTATGTCGATGCGGTGCTGAAGGACGGCGGCGAACGCGCCGGCGTGCTGGCCGAGACCACCATGAAGACGGTGCGCGACATTATCGGCCTGCTGCAGGGCTGAGCCCGGCCGTCACAGTGCACTGCACCACACTGGCACAAGGCCGGCGGCTTGCCGCCGGTCTGCCGCGGTGGCAGATTGCGGCCGGAAACACACTCGTAACCTATTGATTTCTGGTGTCGTGATTTCGAAGTTCGCTCACAGCGCGATGTCGAAATCAGGCGAACTTCGAAATCACGACACTAGGTAGATAGACATGGTCTCCAAACGCCTCAGTCGCGAAGCCGGCCATCGCAGGAAATTCCTGACGATCATCGATGACACGCCCGAGTGCGAGCGCGCCGTCGCCTACGCCTCGAAGCGGGCGCAGAGCACCAGTGGCACGCTGGTGCTGCTCTACATCATCACGCCGGACGACTTTCAGCACTGGCTGGGTGTTGAGAAGATCATGCGCGAGGAAGCCAACGCCACAGCGCGCGCGGCGCTCGACGGCTATGCCAACAAGGTGCGCCAGAAGCTTGGCATAGAGCCCGAAATGGTGGTGCGCGAAGGCAAGCCGACCGAGGAGATCCACAAACTGATCGAGGAAGACCAGGACATCGCCATCCTTGTGCTGGCGGCAGGCGCCGGCAAGGAAGGGCCTGGACCGCTGGTCGGTGCTGTCGCCGGCAAGGGCGCTGCCTTCCCTATTCCGGTCACAGTGGTGCCGCAGAATTTGTCCGATGAGGAGATCGACAGCCTCGCCTGAGGTGAGCTGATATTCAGGTGAGGCCGGCCTGCAAATAGCAGCTTTCTGCGCTTCCGGTGCTCACGTACTTCAAGTACGCTCCGCTCCGGTTCTCGAAAGCCACCATTTTCAGCGCGGCCTGACCTGAATCTCAACGCACCTCGGTTTGCGGTAAGGGCCAGCAAAAACATTCCGCCAGCCAGCCGTTTGAGCGATGCGTTTCGCTTGAATGTCCAGCCAATTGAGCCTATTTAGAATTATTCCAAACTAGCTGCCCGAATGGGGCACGGAGACGGCCATGTTCATCCAGACCGAATCGACGCCGAACCCGGCAACGCTGAAATTCCTGCCCGGCAAGGAAGTGCTTGTTGAAGGCACCGCCGATTTCCGCGATGCCGACAGTGCAGCGAGCGCCTCGCCGCTGGCCGGCCGCCTGTTCGAGATTCCCGGCGTTACCGGCGTCTTCTTCGGCTATGACTTCATCACCGTGACCAAGGACGGTCCCGACTGGCAGCATCTGAAGCCGGCCATCCTCGGCGCCATCATGGAGCATTTCATGTCGGGCGCGCCCGTCATGGTCAACGCCGGCCCCGCCGCCGAGACCAGCCAGACCGGCGAATTCTACGACAAGGCCGACGAGGAACTGGTCATCACCATCAAGGAACTGCTCGACACAAGGGTGCGCCCGGCGGTTGCCCAGGATGGCGGCGACATCACCTTCCGCGGCTTCGAGAACGGCACCGTGTTCCTGCACATGAAGGGTGCCTGCGCCGGCTGCCCGTCTTCGACGGCGACGCTGAAGCACGGCATCCAGAACCTGCTCCGCCACTTTGTTCCGGAAGTGCAGCAGGTCGAACAGGTTTCCTAACCACTTCACACCGATACTTCCAAAAACAAAAAACCGGGCCAAATTGCCCGGTTTTCTGTTTGGGACGTCCGTTGTTGCCTAGACGGTCCGCGCACGAACTGTAATCACATCACAATGACCTTGGCGCCGACCGACGTGCGGTCGTAGAGGTCAATAATGTCCTGGTTCATCAGCCGGATGCAGCCCGACGACATCGCCTTGCCGATCGAATTCCACTCCGGGCTGCCATGCAGGCGGTAGCCCATGTCGCCGCCCTTGTTGAACAGGTACATGGCGCGCGCGCCGAGCGGGTTCTTCAAGCCCGGCTCCATGCCGCCGGCAAACTTGGCCAGTTCCGGCTGGCGCTGGATCATCTGCCGCGGCGGGGTCCAGGTTGGCCATTCGCGCTTCAGCGCGATGTGGGCGGTGCCGTGCCATTCAAAACCTTCGCGGCCGACGCCGATGCCGTAGCGGATCGCCCGGCCGTCGCCTTCGACGAAGTAGAGAAACTTGTTCTGCGTATCGACGACAATGGTGCCCGGCTTTTCCGAGGTGTCGTAATTCACCTCCTGCCGGTGGTACTTCAACGGCACCTTCTCGATCGGGATGCGCGGCAGCTGATAGCCTGCATCGTTCACCGCACCGTAGTTGTTGGAGAAGAGCTGCGAGCCGATCGTGCTGCAACCCGAGATCGCGGTCGACAACGCAAGTGCAGCGACGATTGCAAATGACTTCATGCGCATGAAATGGTCCGATGCCCCGCCCAGAATCGAGCGGCACGTTGCGGCCGCTTTTCCTGAAATCATTCATGCTGGCATTTGCTTTGCTTGCCAAGCGCGCGATGCCTATATGCGAGACCTTACCCGCTGGTAAGCCGTCAACTATGGCATTTCGGCAACAGGGGTCACGGGATTGTGAAGGAAAAACAATGGGCGGTCCTGTCGGATGGCCCAGATTCAGGGAACCACATCGAGGAACCACTATGAATGTTGGCGATGCCGCGGCGCGGTCCGGCCTGCCGGCCAAGACCATCCGCTACTATGAAGAGATCGGCCTGATCGCGCCGGCGCGCGCCGGCAATGGCTATCGCGATTATTCCAGCGACGACGTCCACCGGCTGGCTTTCCTGCGCCGCGCCCGCAACCTCGGCTTTTCAATCGACGATTGCCGCCAGTTGATGGCGCTCTACCGCGATCGCAGCCGCGCCAGCCACGATGTGCGCGAGATCGCCGCCGCCCATGTCAGTGCGATCGAGGAGAAGGTGCGCGAGCTGCAGTCGATGCGCGCGACCTTGCAGAAGCTGATCCACGCCTGCCATGGCGACGACCGGCCGGACTGCCCGATCCTGGACGACATTGCGGGATCGGCGCCGGCCGGAGACAGGCCGTCTTCGGCCACGGCTTGAAGGACCGGGCGCCGGACGCTTTCGGCGCTTCGCAGGGAGGGCGATCCAGCGATGATGTCGGCAACCGTTGAACTGCGCACTGTCGAGGGCACGCAGGCCGCGATGGGCTGGGCCGGCGGACATACGGTGGTCGTCGACCGGCCCGAAGGCAAGGCCGGCGGCATGGGGCTGGGCTTCAACGGCGCCCAGATGCTGGCGCTGGCGATCGGCGGCTGCTTCTGCAACGACCTGCGCTATGTCGCCGAGGAGATGGGCGTTGGTCTGGGAAAGATCGCCGTCAGCGTGACCGTGAACCTCGACGGCAAGCCGTTGCTGGCGACCTCAGCCACGATGACCGTTTCCTGCGAAACACTGGACGGCTCAGATCCCCGGAAGGTCATCGACAAAGCCGGTGAGATTTCCGCGATCAGCAACTCGCTGCGGCGGGGCGTGCCGGTGACGGTCGAGGTGGCCTGAAGGCATGCTCCCAGGGGTTGATTAGGGTGCCACTGTGGTCTGGAACGGGCCGGTTCGGGCCGCCATGGCTGGGGTGGCGCACGAAAGCTGACTTCCGTAGGTCTGATATCTCGTTTGACTAAAATACGGAACGTCCAATGGACAAGAACGGAACCAAAGCGGTTACATCAGACCTTTGCGTTTACGGCGCAAGACTTTAGTCCTGCCGTCTTATAGTTAAGAGCGGAAGTTGATTGGCGCGACATAGGGCCGCCCCAGGTTAATACCAGACTGCACCCAGACCAAATATGGTGCGATCGCGGAAGGCGCCCGGATCAAGCCGTCAATCCAGGTTTGCCAACCAACGAAGCGCTGTTGCTGGATCAAAATCCGAAAGCGACTGCCACCTTCATTTCCAGCAAAATTGTCCCAATCATAATCAGGAAAAACAAGCGGATTAGAAGTGACCGCTTGACCTTGTACCTTTGAGTCAAGAGCACGCATACGACAGTAGCGACGCCCGCTGCAGCGGTGAAAATTAGATCAACCGTGACACCTCGCGAATACATAGTCCCCCCTTCCCCAAGCAGGAACTGCAATCCTAACGCGAGCGGCCCGCCTTATGGAAGGGCGGGCTAGCTCAGAGCAGCAGGTGAATTGCCAGAAGCTCGATGATCAGCAGAAAGGCGCACACCGCGCCCCCAATGGCATAACCTCGCCAATACTGGCGGACATCCTCATCGGTTTGGAATGCTTCCACCCAAAGCCCTTCAGGCATGACGCCAAGGCAAATGGGGGTCGGCATCGTGGTTGGCACGATTGTAGCGGGAGCTGAAGCATCTCGATCCGACATGCACGCGGCCCTCCCCACCCGGAGAAGTCAGCATATTAGTCCTCGCTAACTAATAGAGAAAGCTCCGAATGATTATCGGCCCGTCGAGGACGACGTTCCTATTCACTTTGGGTTTGTCAACCGGATAATCACCTTCCAAAAACAGGTTCAAACCGTGAACAAAATCTGGCATGGTGGCTGCCATGCCGATCATTTCGCCGATTCCCCTCAATCCCCTGATCGACGGCCGCCAGTCGGAACGCGCCATGCTGGTGCGGCGTGGCGTGCAGCGGCTGTTGATGCAGATGGGCATGCATGTGCTGCCTGAACTGTCGCTGGCCACAGGCCGGCGCGCCGATCTGGTGGCGCTGACCCGGCAAGGCGACATCTGGATCATCGAGATCAAATCCTCGATCGAGGATTTTCGCGTCGACCGCAAATGGCCGGATTACCGGCTGCATTCCGACCGCTTCTTCTTCGCCACCCATCCCGGCGTGCCGGCGGAGATCTTCCCGGAGGAATGCGGCTTCATCCTTTCCGACGGCTACGGCGCCGAGGTCCTGCGCGATGCGCCGGAGCACCGCATGGCGGCGGCAACGCGCAAGGCGCTGATGCTGCGCATTGCGCGGGCGGGTGCAGCGCGCCTGCTGGCGGCGGAGCTTGCGGGCGTGGCGGTGCCGGCGCTGGAGGGGGAGAGCGAATAACAGTGCGCCGGGCCGACGGTGGCGCGTCCCGCTTGTGTCCGACCATGGCTTCGCGCGAGCCCGCCGATCCATCGAGACAATTTTTGACCTGCACCGATGATTTCCGATCACCTCGATTGTCCTGATCAATAGGCGCTGGATGGTCCGGCGGCCGGAAAGAGAGGTGATCCATGCGATCGTTACAAGGTCAGAATGTCGTCGTCGTCGGAGGCAGCCGAGGTGTCGGCCGCTCAATCGTGGAGGCTGCGCTTGGCGAGGGCGCGACAGTGCTTGCCGTTGCCCGTGGCGCAGCGGCGCTGAAGGAACTCTCCTGGGAGACATCAGGTGTGAAGACGCTTGCGGTCGACGCCACCGACGAGACCGCACCCGATGCGGTTTTCGCCGCGCTCGCGCCGGACGTGCTGGTGATCTGCGCCGGCGCCCTTGCTCCGTCCGCGCCCGTCCAGGATCAGAGCTGGGAGGACTTCTCGGTGAACTGGGAAGTGGACGTCAAGGCGTCGTTCCTGTTCTGCAAGGCCGCGCTCCAGGGCCGGCTGAAGCCAGGCAGCCGGGTTGTGCTGATCTCCAGTGGCGCAGCCTTGACCGGCGGACCGCCGTTCGCCGGCGGGTATGCAGGCGCAAAACGGATGCAGATGTTCCTGTCCGGTCATTGCCAAAAGGAATCGGATCGGCTTGGACTGGACCTGCGGTTTATGGCGCTCGCACCGGCTCGCATCATGCCAGGGACCGGCATAGGCGATGCCGGGCTCGATGGCTTTGCGGCCTATTTGGGCATCCGGCCTGCAGACGTCCTCGCGAGCATGACCGACATGCAGACGCCGGCCGATGTCGGCCGCGCGGTGGTCGCGCTCGCCACCGGCAAATCGGAAGGCAGCTCCTTCGCCGTCAGCGGCAGCGGACTTGCGGCAGCGGCGTGAGGCGCGCACGATGCCAGGAAGGTTCAGCACCGCAGGCTCCTCCATGACAGACGCTCCTGGCCCCGTTGAGCCCCTGGGCCGGCCGATCCTCGATCGACCGGCCTTCGAGCGTTTGACGGCGGCCCACCGCCGCGAGCTCAAACTCCATTGCTATCGGATGATGGGCTCGCTGCATGAGGCAGACGACCTTGTCCAGGACACTTTCCTGAGGGCATGGCGCGGCAGGTCGCAATTCGACGGCCGGGGCTCGGTGCGCGGCTGGCTCTATACGATCGCGACCCACAGCTGCCTCAACGCCATCAAGGCGAGGTCGACGGCGCATCGCATTCTCCAGCAGCCCGGACGACCTGAGACCGACGGGCGGGCCACCGGCGGGCCCGCCGCCGAGTTCACCTGGCTGGAGCCCTATCCGGACACAGAGCTTCCGGACCTCGTTGACGACGAGCCCGGTCCGGAAGCGCGCTACGAAGCCCGTGAAGCGGTGCAGCTCGCCTTCGTGGCGGCGATCCAGCTTCTGCCGCCCAGGCAGCGGGCCATTCTGCTTCTGTGCGATGTGCTGGGATGGTCGGCTGTCGAGACGGCGCAATTGCTGGGCGGCTCGACCGCTTCGATCAACAGCGCCTTGCAGCGGGCCCGCGCAACGCTGGGCGAGCGATATCCTCAGGGGCGTCCGCAGCAGCGGTCACGGCCCAACCGGCAAGAGGCGCTGCTGCTCGAGCGCTACATGCAGGCCTGGCAGGCGGCCAAGCTCGATAGCCTCATCGAACTCTTGAAGGAGGACGCCACCTATCACATGCCACCATGGCGGGAATGGTACCGGGGACGCCAGGCGATCCATGCTTTCTTCGAGACCATCTGGGGCAATTTTTCGAGCTACCGCACGGTGGCCATCGGAGCCAACGCCCAACCGGCGGTCGGCGTCTACGCACGCAGCCATCAGGATCTATTATGGCGCCCGCATTCGCTGCATGTCATCGAAGCTGCGGACGGCAAAATCGCCTCGCTGACGATCTATGTGCCGCCGCTCGGACCCGAACTGTTCGCGGCTTTCGGCCTGCCGCCAATCTAGTCTTCGTCAATCTCCCCCACGGCCGGCGCCATCAGCAGCACGGCGGCGCCGAGCAGTGCGGCGATGAACGAGCCCGCAAGGATGCCGACCTTGACCGCGTCCTGCAGCGCCACGTCGTTGGCGAAGGCGAGCAAGCCGATGAACAGGCTCATGGTGAAGCCGATGCCGCACAAAAGCGAAATGCCGATCATGTGCAGCCAGCCGGCGTTGACCGGCAAATCGGCGAAGCCGAGCCGGATCGCCAGCGCCGACGAGCCAAAGACGCCGACCAGTTTGCCCAGCACGAGGCCGGCGGCAACGCCGAGCGTCAACGGCTCGACCAGGGCAGCGGCGCTGAGGCCGGCCAACGACACGCCGGCATTGGCAAAACCGAAGATCGGGATGACGATGAAAGGCACGATCTTGTGCAGACCGTGTTCGAGCCGGTGCAGCGGCGAATGGTCGAGATCGTGGCCGCTGCCGGGAGACACCTTGAGCGGGATGGTGAGCGCCAGCGCGACGCCGGCCAGCGTCGCGTGCACGCCCGATTTCAGCACCAGCACCCACAAGATGGCGCCGAGCACGAGATAGGGCGCCAGCGCCGTCACCCGCATGCGGTTGAGCACGACGAGCACGGCGATGACGGCGAAGGCGGCGCCGAGATAGGCGAGCGACAGCCCGCTTGTGTAAAAGATGGCGATGATGATGACAGCGCCGAGATCGTCGATGATGGCGAGCGCGGTGAGGAAGATCTTCAGCGACGCCGGCACGCGATTGCCGAGCAGCGACAGCACGCCGAGCGCAAAGGCGATGTCGGTGGCCGTCGGGATAGCCCAGCCGGAGAGCGCGGCGGCGTTGTTTCGGTTGATCGCCACATAGACCAGCGCCGGCACCAGCATACCGCCGGCCGCGGCAACGCCCGGCAGCACGCGGCGCGGCCAGGTCGAGAGCTGGCCATCCAGCATCTCGCGCTTGATCTCCAGCCCGACCAGCAGGAAGAACACCGCCATCAGCCCGTCATTGATCCAGTGCGAGAGGCTGAGCGGACCGAGATAGGCGTGGAGTGCGGCGAAATAGGTTTCGGCCAGCGGCGAATTGGCGACGATCAGGGCCAGGGCGGCCGCCACCATCAGGATGATGCCGCCCGCTGCCTCGCCATCGAGGAATTCGCGAAGGATGGATTTCGGCCGCTCGTCGCGCATGTTTCCTCCGTTGCCGGGTTTCCCGGTGGCGTTAGCGATGATGCGCAAAGGTCGATGGCAGGGCAAGCGCAACTCTTTCCAGCGTTGGCGCCGCCCCTCATTGTCCTGCCGGACGTTCGTCATTCGAAAAGCCAAGCAGTTGGCTTTTCGTCCGCTTCGCGGACCATTCCTCAACTCCCCGTATAGCGACGGGGAGAAAGGGGCAGCTTCAGCCTAGCCGTCGTTTCCTGCAACGCCGGCGATTGGCGAAACCAGCGATGAGGGCGCCCCTCTCCCCGTCTCTATACGGGGAGAGGATGCCGGCAGGCAGGTGAGGTGCAGCGCTGAGGTTCGGCAATTGGCGGCCTGCGCCGCGTGAACCTCAGCGCGGTGCGCGCTTGGCCAGTATCCGCTGCAGCGTGCGGCGGTGCATGTTCAGCCTCCGCGCGGTTTCGGAGACGTTGCGGTCGCACATTTCGTAGACGCGCTGGATGTGTTCCCAGCGCACGCGGTCGGCCGACATCGGGTTTTCGGGCGGAGCGGCGCGTTCGCCGGCGGTGCGGGTCAGTGCTGCAAACACATCGTCGGCATCGGCGGGCTTCGACAGATAGTCGATGGCGCCGAGCTTCACCGCCGTCACCGCGGTGGCGATGTTGCCGTAGCCGGTGAGGATGACCGTGCGGGCGTCGTCGCGCTTCTCGCGGATGGCGGCGACGACGTCGAGGCCATTGCCGTCGCCAAGCCGCATGTCGACCACCGCATAGGCCGGCGGATGGGCGCGCGCCTTGGCCACCGCTTCCTCGACGCTCTCGGCCGTCTCGACCACGAAACCCCTGGTTTCCATGGCCCGCGCCAGCCGCGTCAGGAACGGCTTGTCGTCGTCGACGATCAGCAGCGAGGTGTCCTCGCCTTCAACCATTGCGCCAATTGTTTCTTCGCCAGTCATCGTCTTCAAAAAATCCTGCTGCCTTAATTTTACGCAGATATAGTTCCTGAACGCCATTGTCCAATTTTGCCGGTCTCAGCCAGTGCATGACCCTGAAAATCGTCATCGATTTTCGGAAAGGATCATGCGCCAAATCGAAATGCCTCAGGCGGTGTCGAACATCGAGGTTCCCACCGATTCCGGGTTGAGGAAGACGGTTCGCGGCCACGATATCTGGACGATGGCGCCCTCGCCCAGTCCGCTCGAATTGCGGAAGTCGAGCGTGGCGCCGGAGCGTTCGAGCAAGGTCTTGGCGATGAACAGCCCGAGACCCAGGCCACCGCCGGCTTCGTTGCCCTGGCGCGTCGACATATAGGGCTCGCCGATGCGGTCGATGATTTCGGGCGGAAAGCCCGGCCCGTCGTCAATGATCGAGAAGGTGACGTCGAGCTCGTCCCAGCTCCAGCGTACGGTGACGGTGTTGCGGGCGAAGTCGACGGCGTTCTCGACCAGATTGCCGAGGCCATAGATGACGCCGGGATTGCGCCGTCCCACGGGTTCGGGGCCGATGCGCTCGCCCGGCCGAAGCTTGATCGAGATGCCGAAATCGCGGTGCGGCGCCGTCACCTCCTCGACCAGCGAGGTGAGCGGCAGACGCGACAGATGCGCCTCGCCTTCGGAGGACAGGCTGGTCAGCCGTTTCAAGATCTCGCGGCAGCGCTCGCTCTGCGACCGCAGAAGTTTGACGTCCTCACCGTATTTCGGGTCGTCGCCAAGCGCCTTTTCCATCTCCTTGGAGACAAGGGCGATGGTGGCAAGCGGCGTGCCGAGCTCGTGCGCGGCCGCGGCGGCGAGGCCATCCAGCGCCGACAGATGCTGCTCGCGCTGCAGCACCAGTTCGGTGGCGGCAAGCGCATTGGCAAGCAGGCGAGCTTCCTCGGCGACGCGGAAGGCATAGATGGCGGTGAAGGCGATCGACGAGAACACCGCCATCCAGATGCCGGCGACATAGATGAATGGCATTGGCAGCGGCGCGCCCTCGTACCAGGGCAGCGGCAGATGGAAGAACACCAGCAAGCTTGCCCCCACTATCACCAGCCCGCCGAGAATGGCGGTCAGCCGCAGTGGCAACGATGTCGCCGAGACGACGACAGGCACAGTCATCAGCAGCGAGAACGGATTGGTGAGGCCGCCGGTCATATAGAGCAGGCCGGCAAGCTGCAGGCTGTCGAAGGTCAGGATGAAAAAGGCTGGGAACGGAGTCAGCCGGTGCGCCGCCGGGTAGCGGAAGGTCAGAACCAGGTTCAGCCAGGCCGAACAGGCGATCAGCGCGAAGCAGAGGCTGACCGGCAGCGGGAATTTCAGCCCATAGGCGACGACCAGGACGGTCAGGCTCTGGCCGACAATGGCCAGCCAGCGCAGCCGGATCAGCGTGTTGAGGCGCAGCCGCTGGCTTTGCTGGAAGTCGGGCGCATGCAGGATTTTGATCATGGCCAAGGATTATAGCCGGGAAAGCAGAAACGCTAGGTGCCGCGCGGTTTTGCCCGCGCTGTGGCAGCGGCGAGCAGCGGATTTTCCGGCCAGACATGGCGGGGGTAGCGCCCGCGCATGTCGGTGCGCACATCGGCCCAGGAGCCGCGCCAGAAGCCGGGCAGGTCGCGCGTCGTCTGGATCGGCCGGTGCGCCGGCGACAGAAGTTCGAGCGTCAGCGGCACGGTGCCGTTGGCGATAGCGGGATGGCGGTCAAGGCCGAACAGCTCCTGCACGCGGATCGCCAGCACCGGCCATTCGCCGTCATAGCGGATCGGCACATGGCTGCCGGACGGCGCATCGAAATGGGTCGGCGCCAGTGTGCTGATCTTGCGCTGCAAATCGTGCGGCACCAGGGCCATCAGGCCCGAAGACAGCGTGCCCGGATCGATCGCGGCGAAGGACGCCTTGCCTGTGAGGAACGGCAGCAGCCAGTCGTCGAGGCGTTCGATGAGGGCCGCGTCCGAAACATCGGGCCAGGGCGCACCGAGGCCGCGGTGCAGCCAGCCAAGGCGCTGGCGCAGCGTCTCCCCCTCCTTGCCCCACTCCAGCAGAGAGAGCCCGTGTTCGCGCAAGGCATCCAGGATGGCGCGGTCGGCGTCAGTGCCCGAAGGCGCCGGCAGCATGCGCTCGGACAAAGTGATGGCGCCGAGCCGGGCGGTCTCGCGCACGCGCACCGCGCGCCTCTCGCGGTCGAAGCTCACGTCGCGGCGGGTCTCGATCCGGTCTGAGAGTGCTGCGCGGATGTCGGCCTCGTCGACGGCGGCCGCTGCGGTGATTCGGGCATTCTGCGCCTTGCCTTGCAAATCGGCGACGACCAGCCAGCTTTCGCCCGCCAGCGGGTCGGCGGCGTCGAGCATGGCGCCGGAGCCATTGGCGAGCACAAAGCGTCCGCGCTCGCCGCGCGCCTTGGCGACCCGGTCCGGCCAGGCGTGGATGAGCAAAGCGCCGGCGCTGCTACCCTCCCCCTTGTGGGGAGGGTCGGCGAGCGCGCCTTGCGCAGCAAGGCGAGGGAGACGGGGTGGGGGTGCCGCGCTCGACCTACCCCCACCCCGCTCCGCTTTGCGGATCGACGTGCCTGGGCGAGCCGCGGGTCTCGCCCGTCCTTCGGACCCCCACAAAGGGGAGGGTGAAGAGGCCTGCTTCGCCAGCCGCTCGGCAAGCTGTCTTGCCGCAATGGCGCGCGGCGATTTCTCGGCGCGAAAGCGCATCAATCGACGCTCGAGGTCGGCGCCGTCGCCGCCGAGACCACGCTCGGTCAGCAGCACGGCCAGCATCGCAGCCTCCGTCGCATGGCCGGTTCCAGCAGCTTCGGCGACCATGTGCGCCAACCGTACCGGCAGCGCCAGCTTGCGCATCGCGCCACCCTGCTCCGTCAGCCGGCCGGCGTCATCAATGGCGTGCAGCGCGCCGAGCAGTGTCCGCGCCTCGTTGAGCGCCGGCGTAGGGGGCGGATCGAGGAAGGACAGGCTCACCGGATCGGCGACGCCAAAGGCGGCGCAGTCGAGCAGCAGGCCGGACAGATCGGCTTCGAGGATCTCGGGCGGCGTGAAGGCAGGAAGTGCCGCCGTCTGTTCGGCCCGCCACAGGCGGATGGCGATACCGGGCTGCGTGCGCCCGGCGCGGCCGGCGCGCTGGTCGGCCGATGCCCTGGAAACCCGCACCGTCTCCAGCCGGGTCAGGCCGCTTGCCGGCTCGTAGCGCGGCAGCCGCGACAGGCCGGAATCGATGACGACGCGCACGCCGTCGATGGTGATCGAGGTCTCGGCGATCGACGTCGCCAGCACCACCTTGCGGCGGCCGGGCGGCGGCGGCTTGATGGCGGCGTCCTGCGCCCTGTTGTCGAGCTGGCCGTAGAGCGGCACGATGTCGGTGTCGGCGCCGAGGCGGTCCTGCAGTCGCTCGGCGGTGCGCTCGATCTCGCGCTGCCCGGGCAGGAAGGCGAGGACGCTGCCGCTCTCCTCGGCAAGCGCCGAACGGATTGCCTTGGCCATGGCATCTTCGACGGGAACGCTCGCCGGCCGCTCGTCGTAACGGATGTCGACGGGAAAGGCGCGACCCGCGCTTTCGATCACCGGCGCGCCGGATAGGAGTTTTGCCACGCGCGCGCCGTCGAGCGTCGCCGACATAACCAGCAACCGCAGGTCGGGCTGCAACGCGCCCTGCACATCGAGCGCCAGCGCCAGGCCGAAATCGCCGTCGAGCGAACGCTCATGGAACTCGTCGAAAATCACCGCCGAGACGCCGGGCAACTCCGGATCGTCGAGGATCATGCGCGCCAGCACGCCTTCGGTGACGACCAGTATTTTTGTCCGGGCCGAGGTGCGGTTTTCCATGCGCATGGCATAGCCGACTGTGGCGCCGGGTTCCTCGCCCAGCACCTCGGCCATGCGGCGGGCGGCTGCGCGGGCGGCGAGCCGGCGCGGTTCTAACAGGATGATCTTGCCGGCGCCGAGCCAAGGCGCATCGAGCAGCACCAGCGGCACCAGCGTCGTCTTGCCGGCGCCGGGCGGCGCCACCAGCACGGCGCTGTTGCCAGCGCCGAGCGCCTCGCTCAGCGCCGGCAGTACGGCGGACACCGGAAGCTCCGGCAAGGGTCTTGTCGTCATCGCGTCCGCATATCAGCGGTCACTATAGCCGTGCAACCGGCGCTCGCTCACAGTCTTGTCCGCGAAAGCGGGTTCCAGCGCACCGTACCCAACCGCACTTCCTCGCGCACCATGGTCAGCAGGCCGGAAGCGCCAACGACGGCGAGGCCTACCAGGGACAGCCAGTCGGGATATTCCTGGAAGAACAGCGCGCCGAGGATCACTGCCCAGACGATCTGCGAATAATGTGTCGGCGCGATGCGGTTGGCGGGCGCGTATCTGGCGGCCAGCAGCTGCAGCAACTGTCCGCAAGCGGCGAACGCGCCCGCCATCACCAGCCACAGCAGCTGCATCGCGTTGGGAAGGGTAAACGATGTGACGGCGACGCCTATGCCGTTGAACACCAGGCCATAGCCAACCAGCACGCCCAGCATGGTGGTGCGCTTTTCCTGCTGCGCCAGCGAGCGGGTCAGGATGATGTTGGAAGCGGCCAGGAAGGCGACAGCGAAGGCGGCAAGGTGGCCGAGATGCAATTCGCGAAAACCCGGCCGCACCACCAGCATGACGCCGGCAAAGCCCGCGACCACCGCCAGCCAACGCCATGGGCCGACCTTTTCCTTGAGCACCAGCGTCGAGAGAATGGTGACGCAGAGCGGCGCCAGGAAGACCAGTGCATAGACCTCAGCCAGCGGAATGGTTGTGAAGGCATAGACGCTGAGCAGGCCCGATGCCATGCCGGCCCAGGCGCGGGCGTGCACCGCCCATGGCCGCTTCGTGCGCCAGAAACCACGCCAGCGCTCATCGGCCGGCCGGCTGAAAAACAGGAAGCAGCCGGCAAACAGCGTCACGAAGAAGGCGATCTCGAAGACGGTGAACTGTCCGCCAAGGCTCTTGATGACGGCATCGCTGCACGAATAGCTTGCATAGGCGATGAGGGCGAGCAGGATTCCGTTCGTCACGTTTTTCCATTTCCGGGGAGAGTGCGGTGAAGGTATTGGCGCTCGGCGCGCATCCGGACGACATCGAGATATTCATGTTCGGTACGCTGGCCGCCTATGCGGCGCAAGGCGCAGAACTCACTTTTGCCATAGCCACCGATGGCGCCAAGGGCGGCAAGGGCGACCCAAGCGTTTTGGCTCGTGTCCGGCGCGAGGAAGCGGCTGCCGCTGCGGCTTTGCTCGGCGCGACCCCGCGCTTCCTCGACTTTCCCGACGGCGGACTGGTGGCCGATGCGGCGCTGATCGGAACGCTGAAAACGCTGATACGTGAGACAGCAGCGGATCTGGTGATCACGCATGCGCCCAACGATTATCATGCCGACCACCGCGTGCTGTCGGACGGGGTGCGCATCGCGGCCTCGTTCGCCGTGCCGGTGCTGCATGCCGATACGATGGGTGGCACCGGATTTTCGCCGACGCACTATGTCGACATTTCCGCCTACCGGGATGTCAAAGCACAGGCGATCCGCGCGCACCGATCGCAAAGGCCGGAGCAATATGTTGAGAGGGCGCGCGTCCAGAATGAGTTTCGTGCCGGGCAGTGCAACGGCGTCGCCGGTTCACTGGCCGAGGCCTTCCGCTTCGAGCCGACATTTCCCTTTGCCGATATTCGCGCACTGCTGCCCCCCGCGCCACCTGTCCGCCCGGTCACGCCACAGACGAAAATTGTACGCGACGCCGGCTAAGCAACCTCCAGGCGAACCCTCCGGCAATCATTTCCCAACGATTTCAATCCTCGTTTCGAAATGCTGCGGCGCAGCAACGAATTCGCTTGCCTTGTTTAGTAAAAATTGCATCACTAAACAAATTACTAAACATCTGCGACGCACCGCGCCGCCATGTTTGGGCCCTCGGAGGAGCGAGGGTTGAGGGGCTCTTGAAACCGCCATCCGGGCGCGTTTCGCAAATGGGAGGAAGGCATGAAATCGAGCTTGAAACTGGCGTTGGGACTGGCCTCGGCGATTACCGCGTCGACAGCCGTCTCGAACGTTGCGCACGCTGAAGACCTGACGCTGTGCTGGGCCGCCTGGGACCCGGCCAACGCACTTGTCGAACTGTCCAAGGACTTTACCAAGGAAACCGGCATCGGCATGAAATTCGAGTTCGTGCCGTGGACCAACTATGCCGACCGTTTCCTCAACGAGCTCAACTCGCACGGCAAGCTCTGCGACCTGATCATCGGCGACAGCCAGTGGATCGGTGGCTCGGCCGAGAACGGCCACTACGTCAAGCTGAACGACTTCTTCGACAAGGAGAAGATCAGCATGGACGATTTCGTGCCGGCAACCGTTGTCGGCTATTCCGAATGGCCGAAGAACACGCCGAACTACTGGGCGCTGCCGGCCATGGGCGACGTTGTCGGCTGGACCTATCGCAAGGATTGGTTCTCCAAGCCGGAACTGCAGAAGGAGTTCAAGGAAAAGTACGGCTGGGACCTCGGCCCGCCGACCACCTTCGACCAGTTGAAGCAGATCGCCGAATTCTTCCAGAAGCGCGAGATCGACGGCAAGACCGTCTATGGCGCCTCGATCTACACCGAGCGTGGCTCGGAAGGCATCACCATGGGCGCCATGGACGTGCTTTACAGCTTCGGTTTCCAGTACGAAAACCCGAAGAAGCCCTACGAAATGGAAGGCTTCGTCAACTCCGAGAAATCGGTGAAGGGGCTGGAATTCTACAAGGCGCTCTATGATTGCTGCACGCCGCCCGGCGCGTCGAACAGCTACATGGGCGAAGGCGTCGACGCCTTCAAATCCGGCCAGGTTGCGATGCACATGAACTTCGCCTTCACCTGGCCCGGCCTGCAGAAGGACGAGAATGTCGGCGGCGACAAGATCGGCTACTTCGTCAACCCGAAGGGTCCGGACGGCGACCAGTTCGCCCAGCTCGGCGGCCAGGGCATTTCGGTTGTGTCCTATTCCGACAAGCAGGAATCGGCGCTGAAATACATCAAGTGGTTCGCCAACAAGGACGTGCAGGCCAAGTGGTGGTCGCTCGGCGGCTACTCCTGCCTGAACGCGGTGGTGAAAGACCCGGCCTTCCCGTCCAGCCAGCCCTATGCGCAGACCTTCCTCGACTCGATGGCGATCGTGAAGGACTTCTGGGCCGAGCCGAGCTACGCACCGCTGCTGCAGGCGTCGCAGAAGCGCTTCCACGATTATGTCGTCGCTGGCCAGGGTTCGGCCAAGGATGCGCTCGACGGCCTGGTCAAGGACTGGACACAGGTCTTCCAGGACGACGGCAAGATGTAACCGGACCAACGGCTCCTCCCGAGCCTGACCGACGCGTCCCGTGCCACCCTTGGCACGGGACGCAGTTCAGATAAATTCCAGTTGTCGAGACTTGATGTGACCGAAGCAGGACTCACCATGCTCAATCGGACTGCGGAGAACGTTGCCCGGGCGACCCCGGAGCCGTTGGCCCGCAAGGTCCGGGGCATCAGCGACAAGGGCCTCGCCTGGCTGTTCATCTCGCCGACGATCCTGTTGCTGCTCGCCATCAATATCTTCCCGCTGTTCTGGGCGATCTATCTGTCCTTCACCAACTTCCGGGCCAACCGGCCGAACGAGGTAGTGAAGAACCTCGGCTTTGCCAATTACCAGCGCATCCTTGGCGACCAGGACATCTGGATCGCCATGCAGACGACGGCACATTTCGTGTTCTGGACCATTCTTTTGCAGACGCTGATCGGCTTCACGCTGGCCTGGCTGATCGACCGCAAATTCCGCGGCCACGCCTTCTGGACGACCATCATCCTGGTGCCGATGATGCTGTCGCCGGCGGTTGTCGGCAATTTCTGGCGCTTCCTCTACGAGCCGCAGATCGGCCTGTTCGCCTACGCCATCTCGTTTGTGTCAGGCATTCCGCCGACGAACATCCAGATGTTGTCCAACGTCGAGCTGGCGCCTTGGTCGATCATCATCGTCGACACCTGGATGTGGACGCCCTACGTGATGCTGATCTGCCTCGCGGGCCTGCGCTCCATCCCCGAATACATCTATGAGGCGGCCGAGGTCGACCGCGCCTCCAACTGGCGGCAGTTCTGGTCGATCACACTGCCGATGGCGCTGCCCTTCATCATGCTGGCGGTGCTCTTCCGCGGCATCGAGAACTTCAAGATGTTCGACATGGTCAATCTGTTGACCGGCGGAGGTCCCGGCTCGACCACCGAGGTCGCCTCGATCACGCTGAAGCGGCAGGCGTTCGAGAGCTGGCGCACCGGCTATTCCTCGGCCTTCGCCATCATCCTGTTCGTCGCGGTGTTTGGCCTCGCAAACATCTACGTCAAGGCGCTCAACAAGGTGAAGCAGAGATGAGCCTGACCACCGCCCACTCCGTCGTCGCCCCGTCGGGAACGGCAAAAGGCATCGCCGGCACGATCATCGTCGCCTACGCGCTGATCTCGATCGTGCCGCTGTTGTGGATTTTTGCCACCAGCTTCAAGACGCCGCCGGATTCGATCGCCTATCCGCCGAAGATCGTTTTCCAGCCGAGCATCGAGGGCTATTGCAACTTGTTCACGACCCGCACCCGGCAGACGCCGGAATACATCAACTCGCTGGGGCCGGCGACCGGCTTCTGCGACGAGACGGTGCGCAAGCGCAACATGGTGATTGCCGGCCCGTCCAACTTCCTGCCGCGCTTCGTCAACTCGCTGATCATCGCCTTCGGTTCGACCTTCTGCGCCGTCTTCCTCGGCACGCTGTCGGCCTACGGCTTCTCGCGCTTCAAGGTGCCGCTGGCGGATGACCTTCTGTTCTTCATCCTGTCGACGCGCTTCATGCCGCCGATCGCCGTCGCCATTCCCATCTACCTGATGTACCGAGAGCTCGGCCTCTCCGACACCGCGCTCGGCATGATCCTGCTCTACACGGCGGTCAATGTCTCGCTGGCGGTGTGGCTGCTCAAGGGCTTCATCGACGAGATCCCGCGCGAGTATGAGGAAGCGGCGATGATCGACGGCTACACCAGGTTGCAGGCCTTCTGGCGCACCGTGCTGCCGCAGGCCACCACCGGCATTGCCGCGACCGCCATCTTCTGCCTGATCTTCGCCTGGAACGAGTATGCCTTCGCCGCTCTTTTGACCTCGGGCACGGCGCAGACCGCGCCGCCCTTTATCCCGACCATCATCGGCGAAGGCGGCCAGGACTGGCCGGCGGTGGCGGCGGGCACGACGATCTTCCTGGTACCGATCCTGGTCTTCACCATTCTGCTCCGCAAGCAATTGCTGCGCGGCATCACCTTCGGCGCGGTGCGCAAATGAGCCTGACCCAACCCACCAAACGCAAATCGCGGTGGCCGCGCTGGGCTCGGCGCGGCTTGCTGGAAAACATCGCGACCGCGATCATCGCCATCGGCTTCCTGATGCTGTTCCAGCCCTTCGCGCTGGCGCTCTACACCTACTCCTTCATCACCATGCTCGCCGGCACGGTGATGTTCATCATCGTCTCGAAATTTCCGGAATAGTCATGGCCGAAATCCGCGTCCAACACCTGAGAAAGGCCTTCGGCGATTTCGTCGCCGTGCAGGATTCCAGCTTCGTCGTCGAGGATGGTGAGTTCTTCGTCATGCTCGGGCCGTCGGGCTGCGGCAAGACGACGACATTGCGCATGATCGCAGGCCTCGAATTGCCGACCGGCGGCCAGATCCTGCTCGGCGGCGAGGATGTCACCATGCGCCGGGCGCGGGAGCGCGACATCGCTTTCGTCTTCCAGCTGTTCGCGCTCTACCCGCACATGAATGTGCGCAAGAACATCGGCTTCCCGCTTTTGGCCCAAGGCATGCCGTCGGCCGAAATCCGTCAACGCGTCGAAGAGACCGCAAAGCTGCTGCGCATCGACCATCTGCTGAACAAATCGGTCTCAGGGCTTGCCGGCGGCGACCGCCAGCGCGTCGCGCTCGGCCGCGCCATCGTGCGGCGGCCAAAATGCTTTTTGATGGACGAGCCGCTCGGCACGCTCGACACAGAGTTCCGTGACCTGATGGTCCATGAGCTTCGCGAGCTGCACAACCGCATCCACGCCACCACCGTCTATGTCACCCACGACCAGATGGAAGCGATGTCGATGGCCGACAAGATCGCTGTCATGAACCATGGCGTCATCGAACAGTTCGGCAGCCCACGCGAAATCTACGACCGCCCGGCAACCATGTTCGTTGCCGACTTCATCGGCTCGCCGCCGATGAACTTTTTGGGGTTTGGCGGCGGACTGGCCAAGGGGGCGAAGGAAATTGTCGTTCAGGGCGCGAAGGTCGCGGTGCCAGAGGTGCGCGAGGACATCGCGCCCGCAGACATGGCGCTTGGCATCCGCCCCGAACACATCCGCTTCGACGATGCGTCGAAACTGCGCGGCGCGATCTACGGCACCGAATATCTCGGCACCACGCAGATCGTGGCGGTCGAAACTGCCGACGGCATCATCAAGGCGCGGGTGCCGGCCGAAATCCGGCTCGCTGCCGGTGATCATGTCGGCCTGACCTTGAACAGCGCGCGGCTGTCGCTGTTCGACAAGGGATCGGGCCGCGCGGTGCGCACCGCGATCCACGACACGGCCTCTCAAGGGAGAGCGCAGCATGGCTGACGTGCACATCAAAGGCGTGACCAAGACTTTTGGCGACCACGCCGCCGTCAGCAATCTCGACCTCCAGATCAAGGACGGCGAGTTCGTCGTGCTGCTTGGTCCCACAGGCGCCGGCAAAACGACCACGCTGCGCCTGATCGCCGGGCTGGAGCAGCCGGACGCCGGCACGATCCATATTGGCGGGCACAATGCGACGGCGCTGTCGCCGGCCGAGCGCGACACGGCCTTCGTGTTCCAGCAGTATTCGCTCTATCCGCATCTGTCGGTCTACGACAACCTCGCCTTCCCGCTGCGCTCGCCGGCGCGGAAAATGCCGGAGGACCAGATCCGCCGCCGCGTCGAAGAGGTGGCCAGGATGGTGCGTATCCACCACAAGCTGAACAACCGCTCGACCAAGCTGTCCGGCGGTGAAATGCAGCGCGTCGCCATCGGCCGCGCGCTGGTGCGCAAGCCCTCGATCTATCTGATGGACGAACCGCTGTCGTCGCTGGACGCCAAGCTCCGCGCCGATCTCAGGCTCGAGCTAAAACGCATCCAGGCCGAGCTCGGCGCTACCATGCTCTATGTCACGCATGACCAGATCGAGGCGATGACCATGGCCGACCGCATCGGCATCCTCGCCGATGGCGTGCTGGTGCAGATCGGCACGCCGCGCACGATCTATTCCGAGCCGGCAAATCTTCATGTCGCGGCACGGCTCGGCCAGCCGGCGATCAATCTTCTGCCTGCCGGACTGCTGCCCGATGGCGGCGCTCCGACCGGCACCAGGACGATCGGCGCACGCACCGAACATCTGTCGATCGAGAAGGCCGCGAACGGCCACGCCGACGGCGTCGTCGATTGGGTCGAGCATCTCGGCGACCAGAACCATCTGCATGTGACGGTGGGGGCCAAGAAGCTGGTGACGCTGACCGACCCCGACACGGATCTGGCGCAAGGCGACAAAGTGGTGATCCGCTACCGCTCGCCGCTCTATTTCGGCGCTGATGGGCAGAGACTGATGTGAGGTTTTCGGCGGTTTACACGCTGGCTTCTGATTGACGATTGCGAATACGGGACGAATTCGATGAAGCACTTTTTCAACCGCAGGGAAACGATCGTCACCGAGGCGCTGGACGGTCTGTTGCGGACCATCGGTTCGGGCGATCTCGCGCGTCTCGACGGCTATCCCGAAATCAAGGTCGTGTTGCGCGCCGACTGGGACAAGACCAGGGTCGCCGTTGTCTCCGGTGGCGGCGCCGGGCACGAGCCTTCGCATGCCGGCTTTGTCGGCAAGGGCATGCTGACGGCGGCGGTCTCGGGCGAGATCTTTGCCTCGCCCAGCGTCGAGGCAGTGCTTGCGGCGATCCGCGCAGTGACAGGACCGGCCGGCTGCCTGCTGATCGTCAAGAACTACACCGGCGACCGGCTCAATTTCGGCCTGGCGGCCGAGAAGGCACGCGCCGAAGGGTTTCGCGTCGAGATGGCGATCGTCGCCGACGACATCGCCTTGCCAGATATCAACCAGCCGCGCGGCGTTGCCGGCACCCTGTTCGTGCACAAGATAGCCGGCCATCTGTCGGAGACGGGAAGCGATCTGACAGCGATCGCAACGGCGGCGCGCACGGTGGCGAAGGATATCATCTCGCTCGGCATGTCGCTGTCATCCTGCTCGATCCCCGGCCTGCCGCATGAAGAGCGGTTTGGCGAAAATGATGGCGAACTCGGCCTCGGCATCCATGGCGAGCCAGGCGTCGAGCGCATCGCGGTGCAAAGCGCCGACAAGCTTGTGGCAATCATGGCGGAGCGGCTCGCGGCAAGGCTCGACCCGAAGGCCAACCACGCGCTGCTGATCAACAATCTCGGTTCTGTGCCGCCGCTCGAAATGTCGCTGGTCGCCAATGCGGTGCTGGCCTCGCCGCTGGCCAGGACCGTGAAGCTTGCCATCGGCCCCGGACCGCTAATGACGGCGCTCAACATGAACGGCTTCTCGCTGTCGCTGATCAAGCTCGATGCCGCGCGCGAGGCGGCCTTGCTGGCGCCCGTGGGTCCCCACGCCTGGATGCCGGCCAAATCTGTAGTCGCGCCGGCCATCGTGCCTATGGCGAAAGCGGCCGGACAAAGCACGACGCGCAAGACGAGCGAGGATGCGCGGACAAGGCGGCTTGTCGTCACGGTCTGCGAGCGGCTTATCGGGCTCGAAGAGACATTGAACGGGCTGGATGCCAAGGCAGGCGACGGTGACACCGGTTCGACCGTAGCGACCGGGGCGCGCAGTGTGCTGGAAAAGCTCGATGCGCTGCCGCTGGCCGATCCGGCCGCCACGCTGGCGGCGGTGGGCGATCTCCTGGGTGTCGCCATGGGCGGTTCCTCGGGCGTGCTGCTCTCGATCTTCTTCACGGCGGCAGCGCACGCTACGAATACGGGTGCGACCCTGTCCAAGGCGCTGCTTGCCGGCCTTGACCGGATGACCTTCTACGGCGGCGCCAAGATCGGCGACCGCACCATGGTCGATGCGCTGGAACCGGCGCTGAAAGCGCTCGACGCCAGGGACCTGGACACTGCGGCGACAGCGGCCCGACATGGCGCCGACGCCACTGCCGCCATGGAGAAGGCGAAAGCCGGGCGCTCCGCCTATGTCGGCACCAAATTGCAGGGCGTGGTCGACCCCGGCGCGCATGCGGTTGCCGAAGTGTTCGCGGCCGCCGCCGCCCTGTATGCAGCGGCCTGACGGCATGCTTCAGTTGTCGAATGAAAATTCTTTCGATACTGCCGGCAGGACCGAAACCGGGAATTTGGATATGGCGGTCTTTGATCTTGCCAGGCTGATCACGGCCGCTGCGGAAACGATTGCCGCCCACGCCGAGGAGTTGACCGCGCTCGACCAGGCGATCGGCGACGGCGACCACGGGCTGAACATGAAGCGCGGCTTTGAAGCCGTGCGGGCCGAGGCAGAGGCGTTTTCGGCCAAACCGGTGCCCGAGGCCCTGAAAGCGATCGGCACCAAGCTGGTGATGACGGTGGGCGGCGCGTCCGGGCCGCTGTTCGGCACGCTGTTCCTGGCGCTCGGCAAGGAGATTTCGGCACAGCCGGATCGCGCCAACCTGACGGCTGCCTTCGGCAAGGCGATCGAAGCGGTGGCCGCCAGAGGCAAGTCGCAGGTCGGCCAGAAGACGATGCTCGACGTGCTGCAGCCGGTGCATGACGCGCTTGCGGGTGGAAAGACGGCGGCGGAGATCGCCGATATCGCTGATCGGGCGGCCGACGCGACCATTCCGATGAAGGCCCTGCGCGGCCGCGCCTCGTTCCTTGGCGACCGTTCTATCGGTCACATGGATGCCGGCGGACGCTCGGTCGCGTTGCTGGTGCGGGCGATCGGCGAAGCGCTGGAAGGTCAGCCATGAGCAATGTCGGCATCGTCATCGTCTCGCATTCGCCGCTGGTCGCCGAAGGCACCGCTGACATGGTGCGCCAGATGGTGGGCGACGAAGTGCCGCTTGCATGGTGCGGCGGAAACGGTCATGGCGGGCTCGGCACCAGTGTCGAGGCAATCATGGGCGCCATCGAAAAGGCGTGGTCGGAGGCCGGCGTCGCCATCCTCGTCGATCTCGGCGGCGCCGAGACCAACTCGGAGATGGCGGTGGAAATGATCGGCGAGCCGCGGGCGCAGAAGATTGTCGTCTGCAACGCGCCGATCGTCGAAGGTGCGGTGATGGCGGCGACCGAGGCGTCCGGCGGCGCCTCGCTGAAGGAAGTGGTGGCGACGGCGCATGAATTGTCGCCGTCGTGAGTGAACGGGAATTTTGAGCGCATGTCCGCATTTGCCGAGGCAACCGTCCTGATCACCCACGAGGTGGGTCTGCATGCGCGCCCTTCGGTGAAGTTCACCAAGCTCGCCAAGAGCTTTGCCGCCGAGGTGGAAATAGCACTCGCCGCCAACGGTCCGTGGTTCGACGCCAAGAGCATCGTCAAGGTGATGGCAACCAGGGCGCCGAAAGGCACCATGCTGCACATCAGGGCCAGCGGCGAGGCCGCTGCTGAGGCGGTCAGCGCGTTGGCTGAACTGGTGCGGCGCGATTTCGACGAGGGCGCGGGCCATGCCCGAACCGCTTAGGCTGCAAGGTATTTCGGCTTCGGCCGGCTATGCCGAAGGGCCGCTGTTCAATCTCGACCGGGGCCCTGCGCGCTACACGGGCAAGGCGACAGCCGGCGAGGAGAAAGCTGCACTGGAAGCAGCACTCGCCAGCGCGACGGACCGGCTTGCGACCCTGATCGAAACCGCCGATGAAGAGGCCGCCGGCATTCTCGAGTTTCAGCTTGCCATGCTGGAGGACGAGGCGCTGACCGGGCCGGCCTTCGCCGCGATCCCGTCTGGCATGCCGGCTGACCTAGCCTGGCGGCAGGCGTTGGACGCTGAGATCGCCGGCTATGAAACGTCAGACCAGGACTATTTCCGGGCGCGCGCTGCCGACATGCGCGATATCCGCGACCGCGTGCTGCGCGCGCTGACCGAGGAGCAGGAGAGCGCTGCGCCAGCGGGCGCCATTCTCTATGGCGAGGACATTGCGCCGACGCGCTTTCTCGAGACCGACTGGAGCGCCGGTGGCGGCATCGCGCTGCGAGCTGGCAGCACCGCCAGTCATGTTGCGATGCTCGCGCGCTCACGCGGTGTGCCGATGGTGGTGGCGCTTGGCTCTTCGCCGGCTAATCCCGATGGCCTGGCCCTGCTCGATGCCGAACATGGCGGCATTGTATTGGCGCCCTCAAGGGCCGAGATCGAAACCTTTCGCCGTTCGTCGTCTTCGTTTGCGGCACGCCGCGGCAAGGCCGAAGCCTATCTGGCGAGGCCGGCGGTGACCAAAGCCGGCACGACAGTGCGCGTGCAGGTCAACATCGCCGATCCCTCAGAGGTCGACAGCATCGACATCGCAACCTGCGACGGCATCGGGCTGATGCGCACCGAATTCCTGTTCGGCAAGGCGCCGCCGGACGAGGAGACGCAATACAGCTGCTATCGCAAAGTGCTGGAATGGGCCGGCGACAAGCCGGTGACCATCCGCACCGTCGACGCCGGCGGCGACAAACCGGTGCCGGGCTTCACCATCGTGGAGGGCAACCCGTTCCTCGGCCTGCGCGGCATCAGGCTGTCACTGGCAAGGCCGGACGTGTTTCGTGTGCAAATCCGGGCGTTGCTGCGCGCCGCCGTGCACGGCAGTCTGAAGGTGATGTTTCCAATGATTGCCGTTAGAGAAGAATACCAACGTGCCGCCGCTCTGTTCGCGGAAGAGCAGGCTGGGCTCGTCACGCGCGGCGTCGCGCAAAAAATGCCGCCGCTCGGCATCATGGTCGAGGTGCCGTCGGTGGCGATCGCGCCGGAGGCGTTTGCCGATGTCGCCTTCTTCTCGATCGGCTCCAACGATCTGACCCAGTATGTGATGGCGGCAGCCCGCGACAACGCTGCGGTGGCACACCTCAATTCGGTCCGCCATCCGGCCGTATTGCGGCTGATTGCTGAAGTCGCCGCTTTCGGCTTGCGCGCAAAGATCCCGGTCAGCCTGTGCGGCGATGCCGGCGGCGACCCCGCAGCGATACCGGCCCTGATTGAGGCCGGGCTGCGCGATCTTTCCGTCGCTCCTGCACAACTTGCCATGGCCAAGGCGACTATAGCAGATGTTGCGATCTAGGCGTGGCTGAGATGGTCGACAAGACACCAGAACCCGGCTCCGACGAGGCGATCCGCGCCTATAAGACGATCCTGTCGCAGGTCATCGACCAGCGCCCGTCGGGCATGCGCCAGCGCCTTGCCGATGCGCTGGGCAAGCACCGCAGCTTCGTGACGCAAATCTCCAGCCCAGCCTATTCGATCCCGATCCCATCGAAACATTTGCCGGCTATTTTTTCTGTCTGCCATTTCAGCCCGGCCGAGCGCGATCATTTTCTCGCCGCCTATCATCTGGCGCATCCCGGCAAGATGTCGATCGCCGCAGGCATGCGCAAGACGCGGCATGTCTCGCTGATCGTGCCGGATTTCGGCGACGACAGGCAGAATGCGGCGCTCGACAGGGCGGTCAATGATTTCATCCAGAAGATCACTAGCATCACCGGTAAAAGCGGGGGCTGAGCGTTTCCTGGTGTTCGGGAGGACACATGAAGAAATTTCTGAATTCAGTCGACACGGTGCTGACCGAAAGCCTCGACGGCTTGGTTGCTGCCCATGCCGACATCCTGGTGCTGGGTGACGAGCACAAATTCATCCACCGCAAGGTGCTGAAGCCGGGGAAAGTAGCACTGATCTCGGGCGGCGGCTCCGGCCACGAGCCGCTGCACGCCGGCTTTGTCGGCCACGGCATGCTGGACGCCGCCTGCCCCGGCCAGGTGTTCACCTCGCCGACGCCGGACCAGATGCTGGCGGCCGCCGCGGCCGTCGACACCGGTGCTGGCTGCCTGTTCATCGTCAAGAACTATGAAGGCGACGTGATGAATTTCGACATGGCCGCCGAGATGGCCGACGGCGTCCTGCAGGTGGTGACGAATGACGACGTCGCGGTCGAAAACTCGTCCTATACGACCGGCCGGCGCGGCGTTGCCGGCACGCTGGTGGTCGAAAAGATCATCGGCGCCGCCGCCGAGCAAGGCATGGCGCTGGCGGATCTCAAGGCGCTCGGCGACCGCGTCAACGGTGCGACGCGTTCAATGGGCGTGGCGCTGACCAGCTGCACCGTGCCGGCGGCGGGCAAGCCGACCTTCGACATTGGCGATGGCGAGATGGAATTCGGCGTCGGCATCCATGGTGAGCCCGGCCGGCGTCGCGACACGTTGAAGAGCGCCGATGCGATCGCTGGGGAGATTTGCGCCGCGATCCTGGGCGATCTCGGCGACAAGGCGAATGGCCCCGCCCTGCTGTTCATCAACGGCTTTGGCGGTACGCCGCTGATGGAGCTTTATCTGATGTACAACAGCGCCCGCAAAATCTTCGAAAACAGCGGCGTGACAGTGACCCGCTCGCTGGTTGGGTCCTATGTGACGTCGCTCGACATGGCTGGCTGCTCGATCACGCTTTCCATGCTGGACGGCGAAACGACGGGCTTGTGGGACGCGCCGGTGCATACGGCGGCGCTGCGTTGGGGAATGTGACGGAGAGGCTTTGCCTGATACTCCAATCAGGCGGCGTTATGAACTTGCCGCTTAGCCCGCCGGACCGTTCGGGCCGGACGCACCGTTACCCGCGGTCACGCTGGACAGCTCGCCCGCCTTGCGCAGCACCGGCGCCTCGTATTGCTTCTTGGTCATATCATTTCCCCCTTTGTCGGCAAGTCCAGTGGTGGCCCCGACAAGGACACCGGCATCTGGCCTTAGCCAAGCCGAAGTCTCAGAAGTCTTAAAGCGCCTTTGACGCCCCGCCGGCCACCAGACTGGATAATTTTCCCGCCTTGCGCAGCACAGGCGCCTCATACTTTTTCTTGGTCATTCCAATATCCTCCAGATTCCAATGCAAAAGAATGGACGGAAACCTCGGAAAGTCAATTCATGAGCCGGTTCTGCCACCATGCGCTGGCTTCATGCATGCTTTTCTGCAACATACGCCCTCCCAGAGCAGTTCACCGAAACGACGAACTGCTCTGGCTTCTTGTTTTGACGCAATTCCGGACGGAAAACCGCTTCACACTTTTCCTGGAATCGCTCCAGTGGGCTAACGTCATCCAGGTTAATGCTGCCATCTCTCGCGCCTACCGATGAAAAACTGCTGCTGACCTTCGCCGATCCGGAGGCGTCGGCTGCTGTTGGCAGTGACGTTGCTGCCAAAACCTTGCTGGCACTGCTCGCCAATGCCGAGTTCCACGGCGTGCTGCCGATCATGCTGCGCAAGCTTCGGGAAATCGGCGACGCGCGACTGCCGGCAGACGCCGCCTTGCAGCAAAAATTGTCGGAACTGCGCGACCAGTCGACGCTGGCGACCGGCCAGTCGATGCTGTTGCAGTATCATGGCGATCGCATCATGAAGGCATTGGCGGCGAAAGGCGTTCCGGCCCGCATCGTCAAAGGGCCGGTCTTCGCGCGCAAACTTTACCGCCACGCCGCCGACCGGCCTTTCACCGACATCGACATTCTGGTCGAGCCGGCCAGCATCGTCGAGGCCAATGCCGTGATTGCCGGATGCGGCTTCGAGCTCTGGAGCGGCGAGGCGCAGTCGCAGGATTTGCAGGAGTTCAAATGGCTGGAGAAGGAGAATACCAGCCTGCTGATCGAACTGCACGGCAATCTGGTGCATGATTCCGGCATGCGGCGGCGGCTGTCACTAGGCTTTCGCGAATTGCAGATCATCGACAGTGGCGAGGCCGACACACCGGCGGCGCTGCTGACCATCGCCATCGTGCATGCCGCGGGCGGGCACAAGTTCCACCGGCTGCAGCTTTGCGTGGACGTGTTGCAGGGTGTGCGCGCGCTGCGCTCGCATGCGGACGAGGACCGGCTGTTCGAGGCGGCGCGCATGAGCGGCATCGAGCTCGAACTGGCGACGGTTCTCAATGTGACGGGGCGGCTGTTTAATGCACCGCGCGCGGTCGAACTGGCCGACCGCATCGAACCCGATCTCCCGATACGTCTGGCCAAATGGCTCATCACCGGCGATACGCTGCTCGGCGTCAATTCCAGGGACAAGATGCATTCGCGTCTGCGCCGCGACGCCTTCCGCTGGGTCCAGCGGCTTGCCAGGCCAAAGCCGCATTTCGCCTGAATGGTGCTTAGTCCCGCGCCGCCAGCGCCGAGCGGATCAGCGGGGCCGCCTCGGCCGGGTTCGCACCGACTTCCAGCGTAAATGTCGGGAGGGCTTTGACCAGCATCGCGATCGTTGCCATGCGGCGCCTCTGCGCCGGCAAAAGGCCGGTCATGCCGGTCCTGACATTGTCGGCGGCGAGCGCCACCATGGCGTCGGTCCTGGCCATCGGCACCAGCCGGGTTTGCGCGTCCGCCGAGCGGGCGAGATGAAGCAATGCTACGACCGGCCGGTCGACTGTCTCCTCGATGCGGATGATCTCGGCGAGACGTTCCAGCGAGACGGCCTGCTCGCCATTGGTATCCCATTTGTCGCCAAGGCAGGGAGCCACGAAAGGCAGCATCGCCGCCGTGTTGCGGTGGACCTTCACCTTGCGCGGCAAGCCCCAGGCCGTGATACCGCCGTCGGACGCAAGCTTGAGGATCATGACGTCGTCCGAGCACAGGCCGAAGCCTTGCGATGCCAGCGCCAGCGAGGTCGTCGACTTGCCGGTGCCGCTCGGCGCATGGACCAGCACGAGCGCCTCGCGGCCGGGCAATGTCAGGCCGGCGGTATGGAGCATATGCTGGCCGCCGGCATCGAGGGCGGCATCCAGCACCATCATCAGCAACGTCCATTTGACCTTGGCGTCGGGATGAACACGGATTTCGGCCCAGCCCTTATCGGCGTTGATCGAGGCGGTCTGCAGGCCGGGAAAGATCAGGTGAACGATGCCGTCGCCGTCGATCATCCGGCAATGGCCTTCCTCCGGCACCTCGCCGTCGAAAGCGAGGTTGCCGGCAGGTGATTCCTGCAGCGCCGACGTCTCGACGATGTTGACGCGGAAAGCGGGCTCGACGGGTTCGGCCACACGCAAAGTGCCGAGCATGAGGTCGAAACTCGGCCAGAGATCGGCCCGCGAGGCCGATATGCTGATGACCTGGCCCTTGAGGTCATAGCAGAAAGTGGCCGCCGAACCGGTCAAGCAGCGTGCGCCTTTCCGGCATCGGCGTGATGGCGATAGATCTGCACCATGCCGGGGAGGCTGTCGCTGACCACCGGCCGGCCGTCGAGGCAAACCCAGCAATGGGCGGACATGCGCGGCGCCTGCATCGACTTTGGGTCGACGCCGAAGCGCAGATCCGGATCGAAGCCGGCAAAGCGCAGGAAGCGGTGGGCGAGCAGGCCTTCCCTGAGGCATCTTCGATCGCGCATCAGCCAGGGGTGCCGGACGGTGCGGTTGACGGCAGCCACGATGTAGGCGGACGACAGGCCGCGATAGGGGGTAGGCGCGCTGAGCGGCGCCCATTTCAACACCGATTCGAAGCTGCGGCGGCCGATCAGGACCGGCATCAGCCGCGCGCTTGTCCACAGATGGACGCGAAACAGGGTGCGCAGGAGAACACCGTCCGCCATCACACAGCCGGGTCGGCGAGAATGCCTTCGCCCACCAGTTCGGCGGCCAGCGCCGCCATGTCCTGGTCGAGCGTATCCTTGTCGACCTCGAACTCGTCGGAAAGCAGCACGACGATCTGGTCGAGGCTGCGGGCGCCGTCGACCTTGTCGAGAAAGGCTTCGGTGGTTCCGTTGCAGGTGTAAAGCTGGCCGCTGCGTGCGAGCAGCACGACGGCGCCATCGCCGACATGCTGGACCGAGGCGTCGTCGGCCAGCCGCAGAACCATTTCAGAAGCGATTTGGGCCATGGCGCCCCTCCAGACCATTTTCCTGAAGAGGAGATAGCGCGGCGATGCGGCGATGTCCATTACGCGGACGGGACGGAGAACAGGCCGGTCGAAACGATCTGTGGCAATCCGGCAACGGCAACACCTCTACGACACACGCTACCAAAACACGGTGGAGACATCCAATCCTGGGTTGTGGTAAGTTCCACGCCGTCGCAGGGCTGAGAGCAGGACTCCGCCCCAGTGCAAACCGTCAAGCCGGCTGTCGGACAGGGTCAAGGTGTTGCTTTTCTTACCTTAAGTAAGCTATGGAGTCGCCGGGTTTTGGGAGACTTACGAGTATGCGTTACAATTGGGAGCGGGCTCCGACGGCGTTCGAACGCCATCGGAAAGCACTGGCAGCCGCTATATTGATTGCAGGTGGCGTCGGCCTCATGCTGGCGGCCTTGCCGCTTTAAGAGCTGATGTCCGACACCAGCCTCACGGGGCGCATAAGCCGTTGCTGCCTGCCGCAAGGCAGGCCGCGGCTCATCGTACGTACCCCGTCACGGCGATGAAGCGGCGGTCGCGTCCCTCAAAACCCTGGCTGAAACGCTGCACCAGCACAGCCAGCACGGCCGGTTTGCCGGGCGGCGTGTATTTGTAGGATTCCGACAGGCTGTAGGAGGTCGGGCAGTTGCGCGAGCCGGGCACAGTCTTGTCCTCGTGCAGCACCTTGAACGGCTTGCCGTCCTGCCCCTGCAGCGACAGGCGGAAGCCGAGCGCCTTGCCCGTCTTGTCACCTTGAAGCGCCTTGTCACCTTGAAGTGCCTTGTCGCCGTGCTGGTCGTCCGGCTTTGCATCGTCGAAGCTTGCCGAGCAATCCGTCTTGCTGTCGGCCAGTATCTCATCGAGCTGAATGGTCGAAATCCCTGTTTCATCGTAGAACGGCGACAGCCATTTCTGTCCGGCTTGCTCGAGGCGGACGATGTCGTTGTACTCGACCGTGTCGTCCGGGAAGGTGAACCTGTCAAAAGCCGTGCGCTTACCGCGCGCGGCGATGGCATGTTGGGCCAGGATGGGCGCGGCCTGCTTTGCCGCCTGCGCCCGTGCCTGGTCCAACGTCATCGTCGCCTGTTCCGATAGATCGACGATAAGAATCGGCTTGCCATCGACGAATTCGTCGGTGCGAGTGTCGATGATCTCGATCTCCGAGTAACCTGAATCGGACGCTCCGGCGTCGAGCGTGCCATATTGTTCGAAGGCAAAATAATTGCCGTCGGGCGAGAAGCCGATGATGCGCCGGGCCGCGGCATCGCCGGCCTGGGCGGCGGAAACAGTCATCAACAACAGCACTGCCAGGCTGGCAGATCCAAGCCCGTATCGCGACGTCATTGCGCCCTGCCCCGATTTCAACTCGATTTATGGTGCCTGCAATTTGTGACCATGGCGAGATCGGTTATACAGCAAACTGGGGGGCATGGCCGGGAAAGCCGGCATAGGCTATTGCAAGACGGCAAACTTGCCTGGGGAGGAATGGATGGCGTCACGCTACCACGAGGTCTATGACGGCTGGAAACGCGACCCCGAAAAATTCTGGGCCGATGCCGCCGAGGCGATCGACTGGTATTCGCCGTGGACCAGCGTGTTCGATGCCAGTGCGGGCGTTTACGGGCGCTGGTTCAACGGCGCCACCTGCAACACCTGCTACAACGCCATCGACCGCCATGTTGCCGGCGGCCGCGCCGACCAGATCGCGCTGATCCATGACAGCGCCATCACCGGCACGGTCAAGAAATTCACCTATGCCGAGTTGAAGCGCGAAGTGGTGGCGCTGACGTCGGTGCTGAAGAACCGCGGCATCGTCAAGGGCGACCGCGTCATCATCTACATGCCGATGGTGGCCGAAGCGGCGATCGCCATGCTCGCCTGCGCCCGCATCGGAGCGGTGCATTCGGTGGTGTTCGGGGGCTTTGCCTCGCACGAGCTTGCCACCCGCATCGACGACGCCAAGCCGAAGCTGATCATTTCGGCGTCGTGCGGCCTGGAGCCCGGACGCGTCGTCGCCTACAAGCCGCTGCTCGACAAGGCGATCGAGATGTCGCGGCACAAGCCGGACGCCTGCCTGATCCTGCAGCGCGACCAGCTGCGCTGCGAGCTAAAAGACCATTACGACATGGATTTAGCCGACGCGGTTGCGCGCGAGCGCGCCGCAGGCGCCAATGTCGACTGCGTTCCGGTGCTCGCCACCGACCCGCTCTACATCATTTACACTTCCGGTACGACCGGCCAGCCAAAGGGTATCGTGCGCGACAATGGCGGCCACATGGTCGCGCTGAAATGGACGATGGAAAACGAGTTCGGCGTCAAACCGGGCGAAGTGTTCTGGGCGGCCTCCGATGTCGGCTGGGTGGTCGGCCATTCCTACATCGTCTACGGGCCGCTGCTGCATGGCGCGACAAGCGTGCTGTTCGAGGGCAAGCCGATCGGCACACCCGACGCCGGCACTTATTGGCGAGTAATTGCCGAGCATGGGGTCGTCGCGCTGTTCACCGCGCCGACCGCCTTCCGCGCCATCAAGGGGCAGGACCCCAAGGGCGAGTTCGTTGCGAAATACGATTTGTCGAAGTTCCGCACGCTGTTCCTCGCCGGCGAGCGCGCCGACCCCGAAACCATCAAATGGGCGGAACAGAAACTCAATGTGCCGGTGGTCGACCATTGGTGGCAGACCGAGACGGGATCGCCAATGACCATCAATCCGGCGGGCCTCGGCCTGCTGCCGGTGAAATACGGCTCGCCCGGCGTGCCGATGCCGGGCTACGACATCCGGGTGCTCGACGATGCCGGCCATGAAGTGCCGCGCGGGACGCTCGGGAATGTGGTGGTGAAACTGCCGCTGCCGGCCGGCTGCCTGCCGACGCTGTGGAACGCCGACGCCCGCTTCCGGCAGGCCTATCTTGAGGAGTTCCCCGGCTACTACAAGACCGCCGACGCCGGCATGATCGACGAGGACGGCTATCTTTATGTCATGGCGCGCACCGACGACATCATCAATGTCGCCGGCCACCGGCTGTCGACCGGCGCCATGGAAGAGGTGCTTTCAGCGCATCCCGATGTCGCCGAATGCGCTGTCATCGGCATCGCCGACGCCATGAAAGGCCAAGTGCCGCTCGGCTTCGTCGTGCTCAATGCCGGCGTCGCCCGCGATGCCGCTGCCATCGAAAGCGAGGTGGTGGGGCTGGTGCGCGAACGGATCGGTCCGGTCGCCGCTTTCAAGACGGTGGTGACGATCAAGCGGCTGCCCAAGACGCGCTCCGGCAAGATCCTGCGCGGCACCATGCAGAAGATCGCCGACAAGGAAGAATGGACGATGCCGGCGACCATCGACGATCCCGTCATCCTCGACGAGATCACCGTGGCGCTCAAGGCCCGAGGCATCGGGATCTGACCACTCGCACTGCGGGGGCCGAGCCGGCACAGAGGCGTGGTGGCGATCGGCTGAGCCACGGATCCGGCTGCTGCTCGACCACAAGGCGGTCTGATCGCCAGGCCTTGAGGCCCGCGGCGAAAGCAGCCGCCGTTATGGAATTTCCAACGCCTGCCATGTATCCACGGGTTTGCGGCGCGTCACAAAGGCGCGCCAGTGGAAACGAAACCCGATTTTTGGCAGGCATCGAGCCCAGTGGCCTTGTTTCAGCGATCCAGACCCCCTCGGCCGGCGCCGCGCGAGCGCCTGGAAATGGATATGGAGGATACCGTCGTCTACGCGATCGGCGACGTGCATGGCTGCTACAAGGAATTGCTGTCGCTGGAGGAGAAGATCGCGCTCGACGGGCTGCAATTTCGCGGGCGCAAGATCATCGTCATGCTTGGCGACTACATCGATCGCGGGCCGCAATCGGCGCGCGTGCTAGATCATCTGCTGGCGCCGTCGCCGAAAGGGTTTTTGCGCGTCTGCCTGGCGGGAAACCATGAAGTGGCGATGCTGAACTATCTCGACGGCTATCTGTCGCGGGACAGCTGGCTGGCGGTCGGCGGCCGCGAGACGATGTTTTCCTACGGCGTCGACCCGGAGCGACTCAGCAGCCTCTATGCATCCAGCGACGAGGTCGACAGGCGCATAAGGGAGGTCATCCCCGTCGATCATATCGACTTCCTGCGTAGCCTGCCGGTGTTGCTCTGTTCGGAGAAATTCGTGTTCGTCCATGCCGGCATCAGGCCGGGCATCGACCTTGTGGCGCAAGACGAGCAGGATCTGCTCAACATCCGCGACGAGTTCTTCGACGCCGCCCATCTGCTCGACCGCTTTGTTGTGCACGGGCACACGCCGGTCGACATCCCCCGGCTCGACGGACGACGGCTCGACATCGACACCGGCGCCTTTCACACTGGCCGGCTGACCGCCGTCAGGATCGCCGGCAAGTACGGCCGGCTGCTGTCGTCAGGGAATCAAGGGCAAGTGCCTTAGCCAGAGCAATTCCGGGAAAGTGTGAGCGGTCTTCCCGGAGAAGGCTCGTAGCGTTTTCCCGAAGGGAATTGCGTAAAAACAAAGAGATAGCGCGGTTCGGGACCCTAATCGGCCAAGAGAACCCTCCCCGGAACCTGCTGCTAGGAAGTCTCTGGGGAGGCTTTGCCCACCCGGCGGCCCGGATGCACCAAGGCGTGTGAACGCGAGCCGCCTGTTGGAGTGACGGAGGCTTTGCCTCCGCCTGTCCGTTACAGTTCAGATTCAGCCGTTCACCAGGGCTGGCCGTCGCCAAACGACCAGTCCTCTTTGTCGACGAAGACCATGTTGATCATGATGTCGTCTGCACGGACGGCCAGCTTGGTTTTCAGCTCGTCGGCGATGAACCGGTAGAAGGCGAACTTAGTGTCTCTCTCGTTTCCGACGGTGCTGGTTACCTGGATCAGCATGAAGTCAGGGGACCGACTGAATCCGAGGAATTTGGGATCGTAGATCAGATTGTCAGATGTGTGCTCCCCGACGACGACGAAGCGGTCACCGTCGGGCGCCTTGAGGATATCGATGATGCCCCTGTAGACGATATCGGCCACGGCGGCGCGGTACTCGGGGGTTTTACCTTGGATCAGATCGATGCGTGCGAACGGCATTGTGGCCTCCTTCAGGTTGGGTTTCGGATTAAGCTTCGGTCGAGGGAGTAAGTGTTCAGGACTGGTTATCGATCTCGGGCACGCCACTGTTCCGGTCGGCATAGGCGGCCAGAAAGGCCGGCCGGCGCTGCCAGCGCTGCCACAAGGCATCGATGTGCTCGAAGCGCTCATCGAGCGGGGTGGCGTTCACCGGAAATTTCGAGAAGGCGATCGCGGTCGCCATCGTAATATCCGAGAAGGTCGGTTGTTCCCCGCCCAGCAACCACTCGCGGCCATCGGCCAGATGGCGATCGACAAGCGCGGCGTGAGCCAGCGCCACCTTGCGGGAATGCTCGCCCCACGCCGGATTGCTGGTCAGTTCCAGCTTTGGCCCGAGCCCCTGGTGCAGCACATGGAAGGCCGTGACGATGGGATACAGGATATGCACCCAAACGCGGTTGTCCCACATTTGGTCGAGGCCGCGCTCATGGGGCGTCGAGCCCATGATCTTGCGGCCCTCGAAGGTGTCATCGAGATAGCGCGCGATGGCGGAGGTCTCGCTCAGGAAGGAACCGTCCGCGAGCGCCAAGGTCGGGGTCTCGCCCCATTGGTTCATCTTGAGGTGTTTCCAGCCGCGCTGCTCGCCGACCGGCGACATGTCGTAGATCGTTTCATTGAACCGATCGGCGATGCCTTTCTCGTGCATGAAAATGCGCAAACGCTGCGGGTTGGGAAAGGCCGAGGGAGAGGTGAAGAGCTTGAGCTTGTCGGTCATGGCGCATCTCGCTTTGTGCTGGCAAGTCACCTGCCTGCCAGATGACAGGTAGACATTTACGACTCAAAACTTGCCCCGTCAACCCCTATCTGTCATATGGTAGGTAACATTCGAATATGGCGAGAACGATGAAAGAGAATGCAAAGGAAGCAATCCTGATGGCCGCGCGGGAAGCAGCGATGGCCTACGGCTATGGCGGCATAAATTTCCGCGATCTGGCGCAGACCGTGGGCATCAAGGCCGCCAGCATAAACTACTATTTCGCCAACAAGGCCGCGCTCGGCGAGGCGGTTGCGAAGCGTTATTGGGAAGATATCGCCCGCGACCTGGACGCGATTTCGGTTGCGGCTCAAAGCCCGATTGCCGCCTTACGGAGTTATCCGGACATTTTCCGAGCGTCGCTTGAGCGCGACAACCGGATCTGCCTCAGCAGTTTCATGGCGACCGAATATGACGAACTTCCCGAAGCGGTGCTGAAGGAGGTTCAGGCTTTTGCTGACGTTAATGTCGCTTGGCTGAGCAAGGAGCTGACGGCTGCAAAGGTGGTCAAGCCCGAGGAGAGTGAGGCAAGAGCTCGTGCGATTTACGCGGCTGTCGCAGGTGCTCAAATCGTCGCGCGGAGTCGCTCGAATATCTCGCTCTTTGACTCGCTGATCGAGAGCTATCGTTCGGCGGGTCTTTTGCCAGGATAAGCAAGGCTCCCGCCCGAGCGTCCGGTGTTGGCTCCGCCCGACGGTTCGCGTCAAGAGCGGCTGCGAGCACCTCCCGCAGGAAGGCGCGCGAGGCGGATCGGCCTTGCGGCAAGTTCCCCCCAAACCGAATTTCAGAAGGTCGGCTTAGCGGGTAGTGGCTGTGGCGACACATCCGGGTAGGGTTTTCGCACAGCCTGCCCCGCACCGCCGTCATAGCGCGAGCACGGTTTCGCTGCTCTCAGGTCGGCGCAAGCTCGGCCTCAGGGGTGGTGCCATAGGACAGCAGGTCGCCTTGCCAGTTGCTGCGCTTTAGGAACTTCTCCCATGTCAATGCATGCGGATCGATTTTACGGCTCCAAGTCAAGTCGCGCTCGGGAGCGAAATAGCCATATTCGACGGCGTACTCGTTCATGCCCACCAACTCGCGCACGAAAGGCTCGTTGGCAGCAAACATCGGAAAGTGGCGCAACAAGTCTTCGCGCGAGTACGCGGAGGCGTAGCGCGCCGGCTGTCCGGTGACGCGCACAAACGTGTTCACCATTTCCTGCGGCGAGATAAGCTCGCCGATAACCGGCAGGGCTTTGCCAGCGTATTGCGCCGGGTGATCGAACATCTCGCGCACCGCTGGTCCGGCCGCGGTGAGCGGATCACAGAACGGCATGGGGGCGTCCGGCGGCAAGTATATGGCGAACGTTGTGCCGTCCTTCCCGCGTTGAGGTACGTAGTATTCCAGGAAGTTGGTGTAGAAAAACGCCAGGTACACGAACGAGCTGCGAACGGGCAAGGAGCGAATATAGTCCTCTACCCTCGCCTTGTCCGTGAAGTGCGGCGCCCACTTGGTGCCGCCAGTGCGCGCTCTGACGTTTTCGAGCGAGCTGAAAACCACATGTTCGACGCCAGCGGCCACCGCCGCATCGGCCAACTCCTTGCCGAGGGCAAACTCGGGTTCCTCTGGCTCCACCGTGACAATGTTCGGCGTCATCAAGTACGCACCGGCCGAGCCTTTCAGAGCCTCGGTTAGCTCGGCCTGCCTGCCGATTTCAAGGGGGGCCACCACGACTTCGGCACCCTTTCGCGCCAAGGCTTGCGCGGGCTGGCTATCGAGGCGCCGAGTCAGGGCGCGTACCCGGTAGCGCCCACTATCGAGCAGGGCATCGGCGACACTGCGGCCTTGCTTACTCGAGGCACCGACAATAGTGATCAAGGGCTTATCGGCTTGGGTCATGCTATTTCTCCTAGTCTTGAGGGCGTAGACTGTTTCCGATCGTTCCCCATCAGAGCCCGCTAAAGCAGTCAGCGCGACGAGGTCTGTCCTAGACCACGAAGTTTCGGCTGCTCCGAGCTATATTTGAAATCGTATAAATGTTAGGCTACTATCCATTCCATGGATACCAAGCGCTTGGACCTCAATCTGTTGGTTACCCTGGAGACGCTGCTGGTCGAGCGGAACGTCACGAAGGCGGCTGCCCGACTGCACCTGAGCCAGCCAGCGGTAAGCGCCCAGCTAAACCGTCTCAGGCATGAGTTCGATGACCTACTGCTAATCCCTGCCCAGCGGGGGATGACGCCGACGGTCAAAGCAATGGAGTTGCTCGATCCGTTGCGCCAAGCCCTTGATCAAGTTCGCGCCACGGTCGCCTCGCACAGGAACTTCGATCCGAAGAAGGCCAAGCTGACCTTCGCAATCGCTTGTACGGATTATCTGCAAGCGGCAGTGGTCAAGCCGCTCGTTATGGAACTCCGTACGCGAGCGCCCGGTGTTCGCGTCGCGATACGCAATCTGGACGTGCCGCAGATGGAAGCGCAGATGGCACGCGGTGATGTGGATTTGGCACTCATGACGCCGCAAGCGGCCCCGTCAGGTCTTCGCACTCGGCATCTGTTCGATGAGCGCTATGTGCTCATCGGCCGTCGGAAGCATCCGCAGCTGCGGGATGGAATCACAGTCGCTGAATTTGCTAAGCTGGAGCAAGTGATCGTATCCTTGGACGGCGGCGGCTTCGTGACGCCGGTGGACAGTGCTTTGGCAGCTCTCGGACACAGGCGTAACGTGGTGCTCTCTGCGGCTTCGTTCCTGCTTGTCCCCGAGATCGTGTCTCACTCCGACTTCGTGGCGCTGGTCCCGGAACGGCTGGTACGCGGCTCAGCCGACCAGCTTGAAGTGATAGACTGTCCATTTCCCGTTGAAGGCTTTGCGGTGGGAATGGTGTGGCATGAGCGCAGTCACGGGCACAGCGGCCAACGCTGGATCCGTGAGACTATTGTCTCGCTTATCGCGCATCGATCCTCGTCTCAGGTGCGCGAAACTCACAGCCAGAGCATTTGACCGTTTCACGGAAACGGCGAATTGCTCTATCTCTTTGTTTTCACGCAATTCCCTTCGGGAAAGCGCTACGCGCTTTCTCCGGGAAAACCGCTCACACTTTCCTGGAATTGCTCTAGGCGGCCGTCTTCGACCGCAGGTCCGATTTCTCCAGATAGTAGGTCGAATAGCGGTCGAAGAATTTCTCCGAGCCACCGAGCGAACCGTATTTCGCCAGCTTCTTCAGGTCGACCTTGTTGAGCACGGCGCCGACAATCTTGTTGGCAACATAGGGCTCCTGTTCCAGCAGCGAGCGCACCATGGCGCGCGGTGTGCGGCCCCATTCGGCGACCAGCACGAAACCGTCGACCAGCGGCGCGAAGGCCTTGGCGTCGACCACGGGGCCGAGCGGCGGCAGGTCGACGACGATGTACTCGAACGTTTCCTTGGCGTTGTCGACGAAGCGCCGCATGCCGGCCGACGAAAGCAGCTCGCTGGTGTGCGAGAACTGGCCGCGCAGCACGGCCGGGATGATCGCCAGTTTGGTCTGGCGGTCGACCTTTCCGACCGACTGCCAGGTCTGGCCGTTGACCACGGCTTCCATCAGTCCTTGTTCGGCCTCCATGCCGAGGTTGCGGCTGAGCCCCGGATTGCGCAGATCGGCGTCGATCAAAAGGGTTTTCGAGCCGTTGGCGGCAAGCAATCCGGCCAGATTGGCGGCGACCGTCGACTTGCCCTCGCCAGGCAGGATCGAGATCACGCCGATGACCCGGCTGCCTTGCCCTTCCATGACGACGTCGAAGGCGATCTTGGCGTTGCGCAGCGTTTCGGAAAACATCGAGGCCGGCGCATCAACGCTGACCCGCATGCGCGCCCGTTTCTCGGCCGCCGACAAGGTGTTGGTGCCTTTGGCATCCGCCGCACCCTCATCGGCATCCTTGCTCAGCCTGCCGCCGATCGTCGGCAGATAACCCAGGAATTTGAGGCCGACGCGATCGCGAACGTCCTCGCCGGTCCTGAAGAACCGCTCGTTGAACTCGTTCAGGCCGCCAAAGCCGGCGCCGAGCAGCACGCCAAGCACCAGCGCAAGCGCCAACACCCTGGAGGTGCGCGGGCTCGAGGCGGAAAGCGGTGCTGACGCATCCGAGATGATGCGGACCTTGCCGACCGGGAAGGACTGCTGCTGCGAGGCTTCCTCATAGCGGCCGAGGAAAGTCTGGTAGAGCGTGGTCAGCGCCTGCGCCTGCTGGTCGAGTTCGCGCAGCTTGACTTGGCTCTGGTTGTCGACGGAGCTCTTGCCGGCGGCGTCGGCGATCTTCTGCCTCAACGCCGTCTCGCGCGACAGAGCCACTTCATATTCGTTGCGATAGCTTTCGGTCAGCTGCTTCAATTCGCCGAAAATCTGTGTCGACAGATCGGCCTTCTCCTTGGCCAGCGCCACGGCTTGCGGATGCTCGGCGCCGAAATTGGCCGTCACGTCCTGCAGCCGCTTGGCGACCGTGAGATAGCGGGTCTTGAGCGTTGCAATGACCGAGCTCGCCGGCTGGTCGCTCGATATGGCGGAATCGTTGAAGGCGTTGTCGGAACCGCTTTCGACGATGGCCTTGTATTGCTGGTAGCGGGCGCCGGCGCGCGCCGTATCGGCCTGCGCGACGATCAGTTGGGCGGTGAGGTCGGCGATCTGCTTGTCGCTGATCAGCTGGCCGTCACTGTTGGCGGCTAGGCCGTGCTCGGACCTGAACTTCTCGACCGCGAGCGACGCTGCCTGCGAGTTTTGCCGAAGTTCGGTCAGCCGGCCCTGCAGCCAAACCGCCGCGCGCTCGGTGGCGTCGAAGCTGGCGTTGAGCTGGTCGGCGAGATAGGCGTCGGCATAGGCCTTGGTGATGGCGGTGGCCAGCGCCGGATTTGTCGATTGGTAACCGATGGCAATCACATAGCTGCGGCCGGTGCGCTGTGCCAGCACCTCGCTCTGCAGCTTCAGCACGGCATAGTCATGGCGCGCCGTCTGCATCATCGCCTGGCGCGTCGCTTCATCGACATTTTCCATGCCGGGAATCTGGTCGGCGGAACTTGAGCGGAAATAGCCGACCACGCCGCGCACGAAGCCGATGCCCTTGGCAAGGGCTGATTGCGGCGGGTTCATGAATTCTGCGTTCTGGTCAAGCTTCAGCTTGTCGACCACCACTGAGGCCAGCCGCGCCGAGTTGATGATTTCGATCTGGCTGAGAAGGGCGGCGTCGGTCTGCATGGTGACGGATGTAGCCGAGATGTCGTCGACCACCTTGTTCAGGCCTTCGTCGATCAGCACGCTGGCGACCGACATGTATTGCTTGGGCGTGGTCTGCAGATAAAGCACGCCCATGAACAGGCCGATGATGGCGCAGACCGCCACCACCTTGACCTGCCGCGCCGCCATGCCAAGCAGGCGCTCGACGTCGATGAAATCTTCACCCTTTTCCTGATCGGTGTTGGGCAATGGCATCCTCTTGTCGAGAGGAAAGCTGGCATAATTCATCTTCGGTCCAATTCTAGGTTACAGGCGCCGGAGCGAGACGGGCTTCTCGCCCGAAGCTGCGGAGATCGGGGGCGAGATATGCAACGCAAGCTTCGTGCCATCTGGCGCCGGGCCTGAAGGGCCAGGCGCGCAAGCATGGGCTGCGCCATCATCCAAACGCATATGCCCTCGAAAGATGGGCATTATGCGGCCACTTCCTGACGCTCATGCGACCGCACGAACGCCTGCAGCATTTCCAGCACCGGCCCCTTCATGTCGTCGCGCGCCAGCGCGAAGGCGATAGTGGCCTCTATGAAGCCTTCCTTGGAGCCGCAGTCGAACATGCGGCCGTTGAAGGGCTGGGCGTAGAAAGACTGGCTTTTCGACAGGCGGACCATGGCGTCGGTAAGCTGGATTTCGTTGCCGGCGCCGCGCTGCTGGTTGCCGAGCAGTGAGAATATCTCGGGCTGCAGGATGTAGCGGCCGTTGATGTAGTAATTCGACGGCGCGTTGGCCGGCGCCGGCTTTTCCACCATCGCCGTCACCTCGAAGCCGCCGCCGGCCTCAGCGCCCCGGCCGACAATGCCGTATTTGCTGGTCTCAGACGGGTCGCAGCGTTCAACGGCGATGACGTTGCCGCCGGTCTGCTGATAGAGATCGACGGTTTCGGCCAGGCAGCCGCGGCTGCCGAACGACACCATGTCGGGAAGCAGGAGCGCAAACGGCTCGTCGCCGATGACTTCGCGCGCGCACCACACCGCATGGCCGAGGCCCTGCGGCGACTGCTGGCGGATGAAGCTGGTCGCGCCGGCCACCGGCAGCATGCTTTCGAGCGCCTCCAGCTGGGTCTTCTTGCCGGTCTGCTCAAGCGTTCCGATCAGTTCAGGATGCAGGTCGAAATAGTCCTCGATGACAGCCTTGTTGCGGCCGGTGACGAACACGATGTGCTCGATGCCGGCTTCGAAAGCCTCGTCCACGGCATATTGGACGACGGGCCGGTCGACCACGGGCAGCATTTCCTTGGGCATCGATTTGGTCGCCGGCAGGAACCGTGTTCCGAGCCCCGCCACCGGGATGACTGCCTTCCTGACTTTCTGCATCTGGTATTCCTTCTGAGAGAAAAGATTTCTACCTATCGCCGGCCGATTCATAGTTGGAGCATGATCTCCGGACAAAACGGGAACCGTTTTGTCCGAGAAAACCGGTTCCCACTTTTCGGGATCATGCTCTGGCCCGCATGCTTCATCTCCCCGTCCCCACGGCAAACTGTGCCGCAACCCTCCGCAGCCGGACAGCGATCGGCATCGACATATGCCTGACAGCTGCCGGATCACTTAGCGCGGTGCGTATCGCCTTCAACGGCGAGCGCGCCTTGATGTGCTGGACCAGCGACAGGAATGATGCCGCCTTGCGCAGGCTGCAGGCGCGCCTGGCGAAGGCGGCCGCGGCAGCCGCGTCCATGGAATTGGTCTCCGCGAAGACCGCATCGGCCTTGCGCATCGCCTCGACATGGTGAAGTTCGAGCACACGCGAGATCGAGCCTGTGCGGATGTGGTAGATATAGCCGGTCGTCGGCTCGACCACGCATTTGCCGCCCTTGGCCAGCGCGTTGGCGAGCAGGATGTAATCCTCGCCGATGCTCAGATTTTCATCATAGCGGAGCCCGTTTTCGGTCAGGAAGCGGCGCTGGAAGATAGGCTTGAGGTAGCCAAGATTGAACGTGGATTCGAAAACGATGTTGCCGGCGATGTAGTCGGCGAGCGTGATCTCACGCAGGCCTTCCAGATATTCGGCGGGAAACATCGTCGCTTCGGCAACGCCGTCCTCGCGCACCACCTGGAGGTTGTCGACGGCGATCACAGCGCCTGCCTTTTCCGCCCGCGCGATCATGGCGGAAAGCCGCCCGGGAAGGACGGCATCGTCGGAATCGAGCACCGCGACCCAGCGGCCGGAAGCCAGTTCGAGCCCGGCATTCCTGGCGCCGCCCGGACCGCGGTTTGCGGGCAATGCGACGACGCGGACGGTGTCCTGCGGGTAGGCTCTTGCGACGTCGAGCGTGTTGTCGCGCGACTGGTCGTCGACGACGATGATTTCGACGCTCACATCGCGCTGGGCCATGGCGCTGACGATCGCCCGGTCAAGCGTGGCCGCGGCATTGTAGGCGGCGATGACAAAGGAGACGTCAGGCTGCACGCTTGCCTCCCTGCTGCGGGGATGGCAGGCCGTATTGGCGGATCTCGCTAATACCGACCAGGCCGCTGACGACGCCGACATGCATGATGCCGCGCAGCACGCTGCGGTTGCGTCGGACCGGGCTGATCGCCGTCAGTGCCGCCATGCCGAAACAGTAGGCGGCCTTGGCCGAGGCAAGGCCGACGTCCTTCACGCGTCTGGCAGCACCGGCATTTTGCCCGATGAGGTGGCCATGTGTCTGGCCGAAGCGGAAGCGGCGGCGGCGCAGCCAGTCGAACGCCGCACGGGCGGAAGGCACTACTTCCTCGACCCAGGCTTCCGGCGCGAAGGCGATGCGGCCACCGTCCCTGACCATTCGATCGAAGAATTCGGTGTCCTCGCCGCCGCTTTGGCCGCGCGCCAGGCTAAAACGCCGGTCGCGCAGGCTGTCGGCGCCCATTCTGAGCAGCACGTTGCAGGTGTAGCCGGTGCGGATTTCGCCCTGCACCCAGACCGGGAAGGTCGAATGGAAATCGCCCTTGCGCATCCAGCCCGGCGCGTCCGCGCGGTAGAGCGCCCGCACCGGACCGAGCACGGCCTCGGCGCCGCTCGTCTCGGCGGTGGCGACCAGCTCGGCAAGCCATTGCGCGGAGGCGGTTTCGTCATCGTCGATGAAGGCGACAAAATCCGCCGTGCTGGTGTCGAGACAGGCGTTGCGGGCGACCGAGATGTTGCGTGCCGGGGCGTGCCGGTAGCGGACTAGCAGCTTCAATTCCCGCGCCAGCTCGGTCACCAGCGACTCGGCGGTCGGCTCGTCGTCATTGTCGGCAACGATGACGCCGATGCCGAAGCCGGCAGGCATGTTCATGGCAGCAAGCGAGCGCAGCGTGTCGGCCAGTTCCGGCCGGCGAAACGTGCAGACGCAAATATCGATGCGGCGATCCCTCGAGGCCATGCTCATGACGCCACCTTGCGCTGCGATCCCGCCCCGAGCAGTTGCAGCCAAAACCCGACCGACCAGCCGAAATGCATGACCATCGCCGAAATGCCGGTCAGCACATTGTTGGGGTTGCGCTGGGCAATCGCGGTCCACACGCCATAGCCGAGACACACCGAGGCCCAGACCAGCAGCGGCACCGCCGCCAGCCAGTGGATGAAGGAAAATGCCGCGAGAAGAACGACCGGCGCCACCAGCAGCGGGATCATCTGCCGTACCTTCGGGATCATGCGATGCTTGAGCACATTCTTGGCGCGGCCGCGGCCATAGCCGAGATATTGGAAATACAGGCTCTTCAGCGAGGAACGTGGATAGTAGACCATCTGCGTCTTGCCGCTCATCCAGATGCGATAACCGGCCTGGCGCAGCCGGTAGTCGAGCTCGGCATCCTCATTGTGGCTGAAGGTCTCGTCATAGCCACCGACCGCGGTGAAGGCTGAAATCCGGATCAGCGCGTGATGGCCGTGATCGACCCATTCGCCGGCCGAGAGGTGCCTGTGCTTGGAGCCGCCGGTGCCCAATTTGGAATTCTGCGCCGCCGCGACCGCTTTCTGCACCACGCCGCTGCCGCTGGTCAGCATCGAGACGACGACCGAATCGGCTGATGTGGCCAGCGCCTCCTCGACCAGCCGGTCGCAATAATCGGCGGGATAGCCGCCATGGGCGTCGATGCGGATCAGATATTCGGCGCCGGCGCCGTAGCTGGCGACGGCGAGGTTGATCGCGGCGCTCTGGATGCGCTCTGGGTTGTGCAGGAGGATGACCTGAGCGTCCTTGGCCGCAACCGCCTCTACGATGGCCAAAGTGCCGTCGGTGCTGCCGCCATCGGCAACGACGATGCGGGCGCCGAGCCTTGCGGCGGCTGGCTGCAACTGCTCGAGCAATGCACCGATATGCGTCGCCTCGTTCAGGCACGGGATAACGATCAGGCTTGGCGGAAGCGCTTTCGTTTGCGTCATCGGTGCCTTCCCGCGCCCTGTATTTTTGTCATCGCCAATCATCCCTAAGCCAGTGCCTCGGTGACGAAGGAGCCGGGTGAAACCACCAGGCCGCGCAGCCGGTCGACAAAAGCGCGGCAGTCGCTGCGGTCGTAGCTCCATGTCCTCGGATTGCGGGCCAGAACTCGCGCCTTGGCCTTGCCGAAACGCTCCTGGTCCATGCGGCCGAGCGCGGTTTCCAGCGTCTGCGGCGTGGCGTCGGACAGCAGGACGCCAATGTCCTGCTGGTTGAGGAAGCGCCCGGTCTCGGTGTTGCCCATCGAGATCGGCACGGCGCCGAAGCGGCAGCCCTCATAGAGACGGTTGGGCAGCAGCCATTCCGAATTCTGCCCTTCCTCGAAGAAGTCGATGGCCCAGGAGAAATGCACTTCGCCGTAGATCGCCGCCATGTCCTCCGGGTTGCGGTAGGGGCCGCGGAAAGAGAGATAGGGCTCGGCTTCGACAAAAGCGTGGAAATCCGGGAATTCCGACAGTGCCGGACGGCCCCGCAGGACGACCTCGAAGCGCCCGCCTTGGCGGCGGGTGAAATCGGCCAGCAGCTCGAGCGAGCGGCGGCAGCGCAGCGCGCCGAACCAGCCAATGCGCCATGGCGGCGCGACAGGGTTTTCGGCCTTCAGGCGATCGTCCGTGGAGATCGGCGCGATTTCGAAATATTTGTTTTCGACCAGCTCCACCGGCGCCGCGACTTGCCCGAACGGCTTGAAATAGTTGGCGATGAAGGCCGGCGAGCTGGTCACCAGAAGCTTCACGTCGCGGGCGAGATATCGCTCCGCGGTGCGCAGCGCCCGGCCCAGCATGTCGTTGCGCAGCACCAGGCGGTGGATGTCGAGGCATTCGTAGACAATCGGCACGCCGCCGCGAAAGGCTGCCTTGGCACGTCTGGCCAGCGCCAGCATTTCCAGATTGCGCGCGATGATGAGATCGGGCTTCGGCATCGCCCCAAACTTCGAGCCTATCGACAGCGCCGCCTTGGCGACCGCCGCCATGCGCTGGCCGAATCGGCCGTCACGCGTCGCGCCAAGGTCGATCGGCTGCAGCCCCTCAACGTCGGGAACAGCATTTGTGGTCCGACGGAAGCCGGCCAATGTGACCCGCGCGCCGCCTGCCCTGAGCATTATGATCCGCCGGCGCACGGCCGGGTCGGAAACGTCGTGCACAAGGTACAAGACATGCAGCATGAAAACTCGACCGCTGTTGGCCCACCCATAGGAATGCTAACGCAGCTTTTGCTGCATCGCAACATTTTTGGTGCACCGTAGCAAAATTAGCCACCTCTACCGCGCCGCACAAATATATCGCCGGAAGTCGGTAGCGCGCAAAAAGTGGCTACCCAGGTGAGCCGCAGAAAATGGTACGACCTGCGGAGCCGGCAGTTTCGGGCAATTTTGCCCCGTGCGCGGCAAAATCGCGATCCGATCACGCCCACCACCAAAACTCCGATGTCGGTGATCGTGGTAAACCAATTGCTAATATTGTGTTGCACCGCAACAAAAAATGATGTTGAATTCACCCTAGGGAAGTTGGGGTTTTGAATTGGCTAGGGGATCCGCGCTGCATTCCGCTGCAGTGCGGGATGATGAGTGCATCGCAGCTCAGCTGCACTTTTGGAATAGCTTGCGAAGACCCCTGATGCCAACTGTTTAAATACGGGTGGGTGCTGTATGGGCAAGTCTCTTCGTATTGCCGTCTATGACGACAAGTATCCGACCAGTTTCGTTACGCCGCGAGCGTCCCGACATACGATCCTGCGACAGCGATTTCTGCCGTTCAACCTGGTCTCGTCGAAGCTGGAAGGTGTGACGCTGATCGAACCTGCTCTGTCCGTTGACATGGTGCATGCGTTCAACCGGATACCTGTCAATTCCTCGAAGTACATCATGTCATTCGAATCCCATTTGCCGCGACAGTTCGCGCTTCGCAAACGCGGGCTTATGGCGCGATACCTGGTCTCGCGGATCACGGACCCCGGCTGCCGCCGCATTATCGCCTTATCGCATTTTGCCCGCAGATGTTTTCTGGCCCAGCATGCCGGAAATCCGCAGCTAGACCTCCTGACCGCAAAGCTGATGGTTCGTCACCCGAATATCATCGTGCCCGCGGTTGAGGATGCGATGTCCCAAGACACTGCAGCGGAACTGGTGCTGACATTCGTCGGTGCCCATTTCGGCCGCAAGGGCGGATGTGTTGCGGTCAAAATCGCGGAAAAGGCGTTGGAGCAGAATTTGCCAATCCGGGTGAACATCGTTTCCAGTCTCCAGGTTGGCGGTCCCATATGGACAGACCCGACAGCTCCAGGGTTCTTCGACCCCTATCTCAAACTGCTCGGACTGAAGAATGTCCAACATCACGGGGTGCTGCCAAACCAGGCGGTGCGAAAATTGCTGCGCAATTCGCATTTCGGCATCCTCGCCACGTTCGGCGATACGTTTGGGTACTCTGCACTGGAATCGATGTCCGAGCACACTCCGGTTCTTGGGACGGGGGTCTGCGCTCTGCCGGAATTCCTCGAGGACGGCGTCAACGGGATTTCATTGCCAGTGAAGCTGAACGAGGTCGGTGATTGGTGGAACCCGGGATACGACTTCCGCGGCGACGCGAATTTTGCCCAATATTTCCGCGATGAAGTCGAGCGCCTTGCCTGCTTGGCCATTGACCGGTTGAAGACCTATATCGGCCACCCCGAACTGATGGCGCCGCTACGGCGCCAAGCCCGCAGGACGGCGGAAACCATGTTTGCGGCCGAACCCGCAGGCGCATTTCTCGATGCGCTTTACGATCGTGTTGCGCTAGAGCGCGCGACGGATCCGGCGCAACTCGATCCGGCTCTTGACGTTTCCTCTCCGCAATCCTTGCCGGCTGAATCCTTGCCGTCCGTATCATCGCCGTTTGTGCCTAATGAAAATACACGGGAGCAACCCCACCCTATCCCGACCGCCTCCGCGGCTTGAGCACCCGGGCACCGCTCCGAAAGTAGCGACCCCGGTTGCTTTGCTGTTGCGCATTGGCCCACCGATCGGAAGGGGGCGGTTTATTCCCGGACGGCGCGGCAAAGGAGAGCGAATTTGCTGCTTTGCAACATTTTTGGTGCAGTGCGGCGAAAAATTGCCATATCCTTGGTGCACGGCTCAATCATCAAGGTGGCACGTAAGCTGCTTCACGTCGAAGAGCCGCATCAAACGGCCGGCTTGAAGTCGCCGCCTAAAGGTTAAAGGCGCCAACGGAGGCCATGCATGAATTGCACACGCAGAAAACTCCTGGTGCTTCTGGCTGCCTCCACGGCAGTGCAGTCGGTTGCTGGACAGGCGCTGGCGGAGAGCATTGTGGCAGGAGCCGGGGACGCTGCCCTCGACAAGCTTCCCGACTGGTCGGCGGTCAAGCTCCAGCTCTGGAAATACACCAATCCCTTCGTGCCGTCGCAATGGAGCGAGCCCAAGCTCGGAGGCTATGACTGGAAGGCCGCGAACGTCAAAATCGTCGACGGCGCACTCCAGCTTAGCGTCAGCGAGAAAGCGTCCGCGGAGGTGATATCCGGCGGCAAGTCCGATTTTTCATCGGCAAGGTGGGAAGTGGACGTAACGCTCCCGACGATGAAGCCTGGGTTGATCGCAGCGCCGCTTTGGACATTCAACGACAAAGCCCATGAGGAAATCGATTTTGAGATCGTCGGCACGAAAGGGTTGCAGCTCACCGTCTGGGCGGACGTCGACAACCAGCACAAGAGCGTTTGGGTAAAATGGATCCTGCTTGGGGATCTGTCGGGCAAGCGATACCGCCTTGGCATAGAGTATGAGGCCGGGAAACGCGTTGCCTTCTTCATCGACGGGAAGGAAGCTGCTGTGGTTACGCCGGCTGACACCAACGGCGGCGCCTTTCCGAACCATCCCATGAAGCCATATTTCGACCTTTGGGTTGCGGCAGGCGCTGTCATGGACACACGCTGGGCCGGCAAATGGGAGCCAATGGCTGCTTCGGACAGATTGGTCATGACACTTCACGGTTACAGGCGAAGCGATATCGCCCCATGAGGGCAAGAAACCGGCAGCGAAAGCTGCTTATGTCGAATATCGAGCAGTTGGTCGTGCCGGTGCGACTTGATGCTGCATTGCAACATTTTCGGTGCGGCGTAGCAATGAGTGCACGTTTTTTGTTGCAGTGCAAAATTGATCCGCTAATCTCGGGCTTGCTTGAGTGCCGCTCGAGCCGTGCGTTGGCCATCAGCCCGGTGCAACGCCCTAAATCGTGACGCGGACCGCATCGGGATTGTCCTGGCGTGCAGCATTTTCGGTCACTACGCCCGTCTTGAGCACCGCTGGCCTGGCCGCGGGATTTGCTGACGAAATGAGGTAATTCCATGAAGATCGTCGTCGAAAACACAGTCTGCCTGAATACCGGGGATGCGGCGATTCTGCTGGCGATCCGCCACATTCTCAAGACGATCGTGCCGGGCAATTTGCGGTTCGCTGTGTTCGACAGCCAGCCCGAGGTTGCAGAAAGGCTCTATCCGAAGAAGGATTATCCGGACCTCGAATTTCACAAGCTGCTGTCGGAATCCCTGTTCCGATACAAGAATGGCAGCGGGCTGAAGGACCGGTTCAAGCCGATCTACAATCGGCTCGTTCTCCAGGCCCTGCGCTGGTTTGGCAACAGCAGCGCGCTTGGCACTTTTTTCAGCCAGGGCGACCGGCGCGGTCTCGACATTTACGCCGACGCGGACATGGTGGTCACGACAGGGGGAACCTATCTCGTCGAGAACTACAATCTCGAACGACGCCTCAATCAGTTCCGGCTTGATGCCATATTTGGCAAGGATCCGGTCTTCTTCACGCAATCCCTTGGCCCGTTCAACAAAAGTTACAACCGCCAGGAGCTTGGCCCGATCTTTGACCGCAGCCCGCTCATCCTGCTGCGCGATGAACGGTCGCGGACCCATATCCAGGATCTGGTGAAGGATCTCGGCAAGTGCCACGTGGTGGCCGATGCCGTATTCGCCCTGGCCGATACCGATAGGATCGGCAAGTCACTCGCTTCCAGCCAGCCGCCGGCGCCCACTGGCCGCGTCGCCATTTCCGTACGCCACTGGAACTACGTCAGCGACGGTGAAGGCGGCATGCGCCGCTATCTCGATTCGATCCGCGAGATCGCCACAATTCTTGTCAGGGACCTTGGCAAGGAGGTGACCTTTGTCTCCACGTGTCAGGGTGTGCCGGAATATGCCCATGACGATTCCAAGACCGCGCGGGCGATCGTCGCGGAGCTCGATCCTGAGATCGCCAGGCATGTGACCGTCGACGCAGCGTTCCACACGCCGGACCAGTTGATGGCGCTGGTGAAGGGCTTCGACTTCGTCGTCGCGACGCGCATGCACATGATGATCATGTCGCTTTGCGTCGGCACGCCGGTGCTGCCGATCGCCTATGAGTTCAAGACCAAGGAAGTGGCCAAGCGCATAGGTGTCGACGATGTGCTGCTCGACATCGACACCGTGACGCCCGCAGAGGCGCGCGAAAAGCTCGGCCGGTTTGCGGGAAATCTCGACCGCTATCGCAAGACAAGCCTTCAGGCCGTGCTTGAGGAACACGCTTCGGCAATGTCGGCCACAAACCTGCTGGCGTCGCTGATCGGTAGTCGCTCAGCGGATGTTGCGCGCGGCGTTGGACAGGGTGGTGAACAAAGCGCGTCGCGATTGCGGGACGGCAAGCATGAAAACGAGACCGATGCCGTAGTTGAGGGCAAGCGCCAGAAAGACCGCGAGCAGGTCTGACTGGCCGGTCAGCGACGCCGGCAACCACAGGTACAAGAACCAGGCAAGCAGGGACGAGGCAATGAAAAGCCCCTGCATAAGCAGGAAGTCGGTGGCGGTCACCGGACCGACGCGATGAACCAGTACCGCAAGCACGGGAACGCGCAGCACGTAACCGCTGATGGCATAGGCCGCGGCAACGCCGACGGCGCCCCAGTGCAGGCCGACGACGAACGCAGCGACGGTCGTCAGCGACGAATAGATGCCCCAGTGGAACATCGTCTTCGTCTTGCCCTGACAGATGAATATCCACCCCGTCGTGCTTGAAACGGACTGGACGAGGCTGGCGATGCCCAGCCAGGCAAATATCGGCGCGACCGGCGCCCAGCCCGCGCCGAAGAGAAGTCCGACGATCTGATCGGAGGTCAGCGTCAGCGCGGCGATGCCCGGCATGGTAACGGCTGCCAGCATCCAGTTGGTGCGTACATAGATATCGCGAAAGCGGGCCTTGTCGTCGTGGATGCGGCTGAGCAGCGGCACCATAACCCGCGTCAGCGGCTGGTTGATGTTCTGCAGCGGGAACAGCAGGAGCTTGTAGGCGCGGTCGTAATAGCCGAGCTCGATCGCACCGGAATATTTTCCGATGAGAATGTTGTCGAGATTGCGCGAGAAGAAGTTGGCAAGGTTGAAGCCGGTCAGGTTGGCGCCGAACGACAATATGTCGGCGTCGACTTTCAGGTCCGGCCGCAACGGCGTCCATCGCGCCACCCGCCAGGCGGCAGCCAGGGCGACAACAGCCGAAACCGCCGGGCCGATGACCAGCGACCAGTAGCCGAGCCCCGCATAGGCCGCGATCGCGGCGGTCAGAAGTCCGGCAGCGGCGCTTATCACGTCGTTCAGTGCGAGCTGGCCGAACTGCAGGTGGCGATTCATCAATGCCAGCGGCACCGCGGCCAGACTGCCGAGAAGTAGCGGCAGGGCGGAGCCAAGGGTGATGCCGGACATGCGTTGATCGCCGTAGAACGCGGCGACGGCAGGCGACAGGCCGGCCACCACCACGGCACTGCCCAGCCCGACCAGCGCGCTGATCCAGAACACCTGGTTGAGCTGCTGGTTGGTGATGTCCTTGCGCTGAACCACAGCCTGCTGCAGGCCCAGATTCTGAAGCAGTCCGACAAAGGCCACGATCGGCCCGACGGAAGCCACCAGACCGAAATCCTCGGGAACGAGCAGACGGGCGAGCACGATGACGGAGAGAAACTGGATCGCCATCTTGAAGCCCTGGGCGCCGATGGTAACCAGCCCGCCGCGCAGGGCGACACGACCGAACTGGGGGGGCGGATTGGCGTTCATGCAAGCGACCTCGTTTCGCCAAGCTGCATGGCGATTTCCACGAAATGTTGGTTCAGCAGATCGGAGTTGAACTCCGCCTCGATCTTCTTGCGCGCAGCGAGGGCGATCTCTTCACACCGCTTCGGGTTCTCAGCGATCCAGGCAAGTTTCCCGGTCAGCGCCGCAACGTCCCGCTCAGGCACGAGAAAGCCTGTCTTGTGATCATCGATCAGTTCGGGAATCCCGGAATGATATGTGCTGACCACTGTCAGCCCGGCGGCCATCGCTTCCATCAGCGAAACCGGAATGCCTTCCAGATCGCCATCGCGCGCGCCGACGCTGGGCAGCAGGAACACATGCGCATCGCGCAGACGCTGCTTGACTTCGCTGTGCGGCCGGGACCCAAGAAAACTCACCCTGTCGGCGATGCCGAGATTTGTAGCGATCGCCTTCAACTCCTCAAGAAGTTCGCCGCCGCCGATCACCGAATAGACCCAGTCGCGGCGCGGCAGGCCGGCAAGCGCACGAAGCGCATATTCGATGCCCTTCTTTTCGGTCAGGCGGCAGACCGAGATGAAAGAGAGCGTGGCCTGCTCCCACGAGCGCCACTGGTAGTCGATCTCATTTGGCCGCACCCCCATATGGTGAACCACAACCTGCTCGGGCGATGCACCGACCTCAATCAATGCGTCGCGGAAAAATGCGTTTACCGGCAGTTGAAGAACGCCCTTTTCGAACACGATTTTGTAGCGCGCGAGCGTATTGTCATGCAGCGGCTCGCCGACATCGCGGCCGTGAAATATCGTCACCAGGGGAGCGGAAATCCTGCCGCGCTTGATGGCGCGCGCCACGCGCATGCCGTTGTTGCCAAAGTGGGCGACGATGACGTCGGCGCCCTGCAATTTTCGCGCGTGAGCAATGTCGATGGCCGTCGAGAGCTTGTCCCAGAACCTGCCGGACCACTTCCTGAGCAGCGGGCGATAGCGACCCAGACCGCCCCACCAGCATACGACCTTTCCTGGCAGCGCCTGCCAGCGCGGATCGTCGATATTGCGGTCCTTGCCGAAGGATGTCTCGTTACAAACCACACCGACTTCCATGCCGCGCTCAAGGCACCCGGCTATCTGGTCGAGAACGAAAGTCTCGGACAATGAGGGAAACTTGTCGACTACGAAGCAAATCTTCATCGGCAGGATCCGCCCGTGCGGGGAGCTGGTGTGCCCCTGACGACAGCCGGGCGGAAAACATCGTGCGCGAGGCACAAGACATGCAGCATGAAATTCGACCGCTGTTTGGCCCACCCGCGCAGACGTTAGTACAGGTCTTGCTGCACTGCAACATTTTTGGTGCAGCGTAGCAAGATTCCCTCGATTTGGCGTCTCTGCCGATCAATCGCTCAAGGGCGGTGTCAGCCGGCAGACGAAGGATCCGCCCAGCCCTCGGCAACGCCGACATGCCTGGCAGGTTCAGCCCCGCGCCAGCAGCCCAGCCATCTGGTCTGCGACGAAGGTTTCCGAAAGGAGGGGGAATTCGCCGACGACAAAGCCCACGCGCATGACCCGCCCCATAAGGTTGGGGCTGCCCGGACCCCCAAGCGGTCCATATCGCACAAGCCCTAATGTAGACAGGCAGAATACACGTTGATTGTTGCGGTGCCACAAAAATATTGCACTGCAGCAATCAAAAGTGATCAGGAAGGATCGGCACGCGACGCCTGGAACTGGGTCATGGAGCCTTGCGCAACTGCCATCGCCCGGTGCCGCAGCGTGTCAGATGAATTCCAACGCGATTCGCTTAGGCTGCGCGCTCCAGGCCGAGACGCCTTGCGCTGTCGAGCACGCCCATGAACGCGGCAAACTGAAGGTCCGGGTTCATTTGCGGCCGCTCCGAAAACTGACGTGCTGCCGCTGACAGCCGCTTGTACTCGGCCTCATCGCTCCACAGCCGTCTGACCGCTGCGACCCAGTCGGCGAGCGGGGCGTCGTAGTCCAGCACCACGCCGCCGGAGCCAACCGCTTCCGGCAGCCCGCCGCGCCGCGAGCCGACCACTGGAATTCCGCTGCAATGCGCTTCCGACGCCACCCGGCCCCAGGCCTCTTCCCATTTGCTGGGCGCAAGCAGGATCTTCGTGCGTCCATAGACCGTCTTCATATCACTGGTGCGGCCTTCCAGCTTGACGTTCGGGAATGGTGCGATAGTTTGCTCGATCCGGGCCCGATGATCGTCGTCGAGCTTCCAACTTTCGACGAACAGGAACGGGATCTCGGGACAGGCGGCGGCAATGCGCACCGCAAGATCGAAGCCCTTCTCCTCGTAAGGATTGATCATCGTGACAAACTCACCGGTCGTCGGCGTGCTGTAGAACGCGGGATTGATGGTCGGCGGAATAACCGTTGAATCGATATCGAATTTTGCCTTGTAAGCGCGCGCGGTGAACTCGGAATTGGCGATATAGACTGCCGAATGGAGCTCACGCAGATCGCCGGCCAATTCGTCGAATTCGACATTCCTCAGATAGACTGCCAGCGGCACGCCAAGCGTCTGCAACTCTCTGCCGATCGGCACCGAATTGTGGCACTGCACGACCGCGACATCCGGCCTCAACTTTTCGACGGCGAAGCCGGCTGCTTCCCAGGGAAACCACGCCCGAACCACCGGATAGCCCGGGAAATTGTCGATGACCGCGCGCTGACGAAGGAGTTTCATCTTGGCGCGCGCCTTGAAGCCGAACATGCCGTCGCCGAACAATGCTGCCAGAACGGAAGCCTCGTGACCGTTCTCGCGCAATTGTTGGACCAGGTGGTGGGTGCTCGACTGAACGCCGCCGCTGAATTGCGGCGTGTAGCCGGTGCCGCCTGCAAACAGAACTTTCATGAACCTGGCTCCTCGTTGTGCCGCCTTGCCCTATGCCGCCATCCTGCCGATCGAGAAATACTCGATGCCGTGGCGGGCGATGACCTTGGGATCGTAGAGGTTGCGGCCGTCGAAGATGACCGGCGTGGTCAGCGCATCCTTGACCGCGTCGAAGGACGGGGCGCGGAAACTCTTCCACTCGGTGGCGATCAGCAACGCGTCGGCGCCGCGCAGTGCTGCCTCCTTGGTGCCGCACAAAAGCAGATCGTCGCGCAGGCCGTAGATGGCCTGGCATTCCTGCATCGCCTCGGGATCATAGGCCTGCACCTTGGCGCCGGCCTTCCACAGCGCTTCCATCAGGACGCGCGCCGGCGCCTCGCGCATGTCGTCGGTGTTGGGCTTGAAGGCGAGGCCCCAGAGCGCGAAGGTCTTGCCTTTGAGGCTACCCTTGAAATAGCGGTGCACCTTGTCGAACAGAACGGATTTCTGCTCGTTGTTGCGCTCCTCGACGGCGCGCAGCAGCTTGGCATCGAACTTGACGCCTTCGGCGGTCTTGATCAGCGCGCGGACATCCTTGGGGAAGCACGAGCCGCCATAGCCGAGGCCGGGATAGATGAAGTGGTAGCCAATGCGCGGATCCGAACCGATGCCCTTGCGCACCTCCTCGATGTCGGCGCCGAGCTGCTCGGCCAGATTGGCCATCTCGTTCATGAAAGAGATCTTGGTCGCCAGCATGCAATTGGCGGCGTATTTCGTGAATTCGGCGCTGCGCACGTCCATCACGATCATCTTCTCGTGGTTGCGGTTGAATGGCGCATAGAGCTCGCGCATCACCGCCTCGGTGTCCTCGCTGTTGGTACCGACGATGATACGGTCGGGCTTCATGCAGTCGGAGACGGCGGAGCCTTCCTTGAGGAATTCCGGATTGGAGGCGACGTCGAAAGCCAGATCCTGGCGGCCGCGCGCCTTCAGCGTCTCGGCGATTTTGGCCTTGACCTTTTCACAGGTGCCGACCGGCACTGTCGACTTGCCGACCACGATCTTGGGGCTGTCCATCTCACGGCCGATGGTCTCGGCCACCGCCAGTACATATTTGAGGTCGGCCGAGCCGTCCTCCCCGGGTGGCGTGCCGACCGCGATCATCTGGATTTCGCCATGCTTAACGGCGGCGGCGGCATCGGTGGTGAATTTGATGCGGCCGGCAGCGTGGTTCTCCTTGACCAGAGCCTCCAGGCCCGGCTCGAAAATCGGCACGAAGCCCTGGTTGAGCCGCTCGACTTTCTTTTCGTCGACATCGACGCACACCACCTGGTGCCCGACTTCCGCCAACACCGCGGCCTGCACGAGACCGACATAGCCAATTCCAAAGACCGTCAAATTCATTCGGGTTAATTCCTGTTCACGCCCTGTGGCCTGATATGGCCGAGCCGGTTCAGATCTACTTTATGCTGCTTACACTACATGCCAGCGATTCCGGAAACTGGCACGGCTGGCCGAGCGCGGTGAAGGCAACGCGTTGCACCTGCATCGATACCTGGCGGCCGGGATCCGAAAAAGCGCCCATCCAGTTGGTCAGCGTGTCGCTGCCCCAGAGGCTGAAGAATATCTTCTGCGAATGGGTCGGCAATTGCTCGGGATTGGTCACTTCCTGGACCAGCCTGCCGTTGACGTACCAGCGCAGCCGGTCCTTTTCCCAGATGAAGGCATAGTCGTTGAAGCCCTTGTCGGTGCCACCTTCGACTTCGGCCAGCTTCTCGTTCTTCGGTTTGCCGGCGATGTAGCTGTTGACCTGCACCTTGGATGTGTCCTTGGTCAGGACCTCGAAGTCGATCTCGTACCAGGGCTGTTTGTCGGCGGGGCCGATATAGGTGAAGAAAGCGGCGTTGAGGCCAGAACCGGTGTCCGTCTTCATCCGCGCTTCATAGGTTCCGTAGCCAAAACGCTGCTTGGTCTGGATCTCGGCGCAGGCGAACTCGCGATCCTTCAATTTGCGCTTTTCGAAGCCGAGCGTCAGCATGTTGTCGGAAAGTTTGACCAGGCTTTTCGACCAGGTGCAGTTCTGGTGGTTGCCGTTCGACCAGCCGTCGGAGACAAACCAGCGCGATCGATCGAAACTCTTGAAATCGTCGACGAAGGACGGTGCGCTTTTCATCTCCGGCGAGGCGTCCTGGGCACGGGAGGGCTGCGCGGCGCCGAACAGAGCTGCGGCTGCCGCCAGCAGAAGCGCACCAATGGACAGAAGACGCAACGGCCGGTTTGGCTGCGCCGAAATCATGGCATCGACTGCCATGATGGGGGTCGTCTTGGGATCTTCGTTCATATTATCAATTCACCTTTGTGCTGTTCCGCCCCAACCCAAAGTCACCGACTGGCCCACATCCCAACGGGCCGATCCCGATCCTCCGTCCCCTCGAACTTTCTCGTTTGTGCCTCGTATGACCGGCTTCAGCCAGAGCGGCCTGCGGATTTGACGTATTCGGCCTGAGAATCAGGACCCAAGGCATTCTCGTCGACAATCGCGTCGAGTGAATGACGCAGTTCCTTCATCCGGCTGGTCTGGCGCACCAATTCGGCGATGCGCTGTTCGCAGTTCAGGATCGATTTCGTCAACTCACCGATCTCAGACATCCTGCTTGCCGACGCCGAGCCATTCTCCATCGACTCGACCAGGAAGGCCGCGTTGGTGGACTTCGACCGATAGCGATTCTCCAGCCCGGTTTTCTCAGCCGCGATCTCGGCCGTGATCTGATCCAGCAACCTTGCCAGACGGTCGAAACGCGCCAGATCGGTCTGCTTGTCCCGGGCCGGGTCCCTGGACCTGAAGCCGAAAATTGAAGCCATCCGGTTGGCCTTCCAAAATTGCTGCACCGCAACATACAGTGCCATCGTCGGGACGCGGAGGCAACCTCCGAGTTTCAGAAAGGCAATTTTTTCAGCTTCCGTGCTCGTTGCAGCGGACTGGAGAGGCCTACTTGTTCGGGGACGTGCTGGTCCCCGCCATCAAGTACCGCAAGGGCGGCACTGGCTGCTGTCTCGGTGACAAACCTACGTGACGAAACAACGCATCGAGCTTGTCCGAGGCCACACCGCAAACGATGGGAATGAGGTTCGATTGGCTGGCCAGCGCATAGGCGGCGGCAGAAGCCATGCCGCGCTCGGCCTTCACATCGAGGAAATTGCGCAGCCGGTATTTGTCGCGCACGTGCCGCTCGTGCTTGCGCAGAACGGCCTTGGAGCCTTCCGGCAGGCTGTCGATCTTGAGAAGCGCCAGATCGGCATCGGCCAGGCGCTTCAGATCCTGCGTCTTGTGTCGGCCACTCAGCGAATCGGCGCGCACGATCGCGCCGTAGCCGCAGGACCGGATGACCTTGAACCGCGCGCCGAGGGCAAAGGCACGGGCATAGAGTTCGTAATCTTCGCCCAGACGCAGGTTTTCGTCGTAGCGCAGCTCATGCCTGTCGAGGAAAGCCCTTGAAATGACCGGCTTGAGAAAGCCGAGCTCGCCGCGCTGGACGCGCCTCCTGGAAATGTTGCCTTCGATGAAACGCTCGAAGTCGAGGAACTCCGGATCCGCCGAAAAGGCCGGGGCGACGATTTTGGAAACATCGGTCGCCGTATCGTCGCGGATCAGCATGATGTTGTCGGCGGCAAAATCCCAGTCGGTGCTGGCAAACAGCTGGCGGAACCGGCCCTCGAGAAAGAAATCGTCGGCGTCGAGAATGCTGATGAAGGGCGATTTGGAGCCGGCAATGGCGGCGTTGCGGGCGAAAGAAGGGCCGCGATTGACGTCGAGGCGGATAACCGACAGCCGGCCGCTGCCATCGTCGGCAGCAGTGGCGACTTTTGCGGTGTCGTCGGTGGAGGCATCGTCGACGACGACGACTTCCGCCACCTCCGGCTCGCGCAGCGCCGAGGCGATGGCCGCGGGAATAGTGCGGGCCGCGTTGCGGGCCGCGATGATCACGCAGACCTGGGATTCTGTCATGGACATAGGGTGGCCTTTCGATTGCATAAATTGTTGCGAGGCCCCTCGCCCTTCCGGCGCGCGGCGCCGGATCCCGATCCATCCTCCCGTGATCCATCGCCAGCGAATCGGGACGGAACTTTCTCTGCCTGCTGTCTGACGCCCCTCGTCATCACCGGCCTTCCGGTCGCTCAAAGATCCGCCGGCTGAGGTCGGCGGACGCGGCCCAGCCTGCTTCGGTCAGGTAGCGGACAGGTTCGCGGCCGCATAGTTCCCACAAAACGGTGCGCCGTTGCGGCCATCTCAGCGACGACAGCCACGGCGCGATAACCATGTGGAACAGGTCTTCATTGCCGATGCGTGACAGGATCCTGGCGGCCCGATCCGAGAGCAGCGTGCCGGCGCCGCCAAGCAGCACGTCGGCGGCGCGCAAGCCCAGCAGCAGCGTGTCGGCCAGCCCCTGCTCGGCCGCGTAGTCGAGCACATTCCGCTCCTCGGCCTCGCTCAGGCGGCTGGCCGCGGCCCTGATGTCGCAGACATAACCCGCGCATGGCTCGCGGTTGAACAGCGCCTTGGCGACACTGATGCAGGACAAGAGCAAGGTGTCGGAAGCCGAGATGAAAGGTACGCTGGAGCCGGCGATCGCAAGCGCGCGCTTGCGGCGCAGAAAGCCGTCCGTGTCGCGTGGGCTTGGCGATCCCGGCTGCTGCAGCCGGTAGTGGAGATCGACGGTGGACAATTTCGGACCCTGGCTGCGAACCATATGCTGTTCGCCCAAAAACCGCACCCACCAGACGGAGCGGGACTTGCCGGCGACCTCGTAGCCGATCGAGCGCAGCGCATCGCGGGCTTTGAAGAAGCCGGCTGGCGACACCAATATGTCGACATCGCCGGACGGCTTCATGAAATGGTCGCCATAGAGCAGTTGCTGTTGGAACGGTCCCTTCAGGAAGACAAAATCGATCTTGCTGGCGCGCAGCGCCTCGTCGATGGCCATCGAGTCCATGATGCCGGACGAGTTCATCGCGATCGCGCGCCGGCGGTAGGTGTCGAGCCACTCGAGCAGCCCAGGCGGGGTCTCGCCCACGGGTGGGCGCGACAGCGCCTTCAGCACAAAGGTCGCGACCTTGTTCAGCCGCGCGATGTCGCAGACATCGGCAACGGAGATGGCCGGTGCAGGCGCAGTGCTGGCGCTCGCCTCCCGGTTGAAGAATAGCCGCAGGCACGCCTGCACATAGGCCACTTCGTCGGCGCAGCCGGCGGCGCACAACCTCTCGAAGGTCCCTTCCTGCAAGGCCATATGCTCCAGCATCTCCGCAAAAAATTTTGTGAGGCGCGTTATATTGCAAGTGCGAAGCAAAGCATCGCCAAATTAAGCTGCCGCGTCCAGTTTTTCCTTCGGGGCCGACCTCACCACAACCATAGCGTTTAGCGACACAGTTGCGCAACGCAGCACGGGCGTCGCCGGAATCGGATCGGCCGACAGCACGCCTGCAGCAATTTCCGTGCGGCTTTGCTCGAGCCTAAAAGGCGGGCATTCCAAGTAGAAAATTTAGTGTAATTAAATCAGATGCTTAATTAATCGCCACGGATAGATTGTTGAATTCACTTGGGATGCGCGGCTAGAGTGCAGATGCAAGCGTTTTGATCACCATTGAAGGCGGCCGCAACCGAGAATTGATTAACGGCGGGTAAATCAGGCTTGACTCATAAATGCTGCCATGCAGCTATTGCGGTGCAGCAATAGATCGCTGCCGGCAATCGACAGGCCGCTTCCAGTCCAGAATTGGAGAGTAAAATGGAACAGAATGTTGAAAAGCATGAGTACGAAACCCCAAGCCTGACGGTCCACGGCTCGATCGAGACCATCACGCAGGGCGGCTCATCAGGTGCAGTAACGGACGCTGCATTCCCGGCAGGAACGCCTTTCGGCGATATTACCTTTTCCTGACTCTATCGCAGTCTTTCCAGAGTGACGACGTTGGGGCTCTGGGTCTCAAAACATAAGAGAGTCGGGGGCCAAAAGCCTCCGATTTCACTTCATTGCCTGGAACTGCGAAGCGTAGTGTAAGCGAGGTTTTGGGATGAACTGGAAGCTATCCGCCCGCCATTTGACTGACGACAATTTAGTGACTGCGACCAAGGACGCCGTGGCTTGCGAGTTCGGTAATGGCTTGGCGTTACTCAATCTCAAATCCAATGTCTATTACAGCCTGAATGGTGTGGGTGCTTTCATCTGGAACCTCATTCAGGAACCGAGGCCAATCGCGGACATTCGCAGCGCCGTGCTTGCGCGGTACAATGTCGACCCAGAGCGCTGCAAGGCGGATGTCGATGCTTTGCTGACGGGCTTGGCTGAGAATGGGCTTGCGAGGCTGCATGACGAGGAATTTGTCTAAGCAAGTTCCGCGAGCCATGGTTTTGCAGCAAAGACGTGCGGCAGAAAAAGGTGAAGCTAAGCGTTTGCCCGGGCGACGCGGCCTGGCCAGGGTTCTTTCCCTCAGCGGCTCGGATGTCATTTTTCTCAGCCACTGTCTGCTGGTGATCGTTACGGTCCGGCTTGGACTGTCGCTGCTGTCCTACAACCGTGCTCGCAGCCTGGTGACGCGGATCGACGCGCGTCAGTGCGCCAGTATGGGCCAATTGCAACGGGTCGCTTGGGGGGTTGCCGCGGCTGCCCGGCTTGTGCCGCACGCCAGCTGCCTTACCCAGGCACTTTCGGGTCAGTATATTCTCGCGCGCCAAGGCAATGCCTCGACAATACGCATTGGCATTGAGCGCGGCACCGGCGAACACTTGAAGGCACATGCCTGGTTGGTCAGCGACAGCCACATCGTGCTTGGCGGATCGATTGACGGCTTCACCCATCTGGTCGACGACGGCAACGGATGAGCGGCGTGGCCGGAATCCTGCTGCGAAAAGGACATGCCTCGGCGGTGGCGGCGGTTGACGTCCAGCAGATGCTGGCGCGCATGCGCCATCGCGGTCCTGACGGAAGCTCCTGGTGGCTGGACGCCGGCATCGCTCTTGGTCATGCCTGGCTCAACACGACAGACGAAGCCGGGCCCGGCCCGCTGACGATGGCCGGCGGCAAGCTCGCCATCACGGCGGACTGCCGGCTGGACAACCGCGACGAACTGCTGGCCAGGCTCGGCATCCGCGACAGGTCGGTCGCCGATGCGACAGTGGTGATGCGGGCCTATCTGCGCTGGGGCGAAGCCTGCCCGGTGCATCTGCAGGGCGACTTCGCCTTCGCCATCTGGGATGCCGAGCGGCAGCTGTTGTTTTGCGCGCGCGATCATTTCGGGGTCAAGCCGTTCTACTACCACGCGGCGGACCGGCGTTTTGTGTTTGCCTCCGAGATCGGCCCGGTCCTGGGCGTCGACGGCGTCGACGCCGGCGTCAGCGAGCACCAAATCTCCGGCTTTCTCGCCGGGCTTCCCGACGACCCGCAATCCACACCGTACAGCGATATCTTCGCTCTGCCGGCGCGGCACAGCCTGACAGTCACCGCGCAACAGGTGGTGCTGCGGCGCTACTGGCAAATCGAACCATCGCAACGACCCCTGCGGTCAGATGCAGCGGAAGAATTCGCCCATCTGTTCTCGCAATCGGTGCACAACCGCATGCGGGGGAGTTCATCGGTCGGCGCGATGCTGAGCGGCGGCCTCGATTCCTCATCGATCGCTTGTGTCGCTGCTTTGCAGAATGCCGCTGAGCGCAAGCCCAAGCTGCCCACCTTCTCGCTGGTGTTCGACAAGGGATCGTCGATGGACGAGCGTCCGTTCATCGACGCTGTTCTTGACCAGCAGAGGTTTGACGCGACACTGATCCCGGTCGGCAACTATGCGCCGTTCGCTGAATTTGAACGTGTGCTGGAAGAGCAGGAAGGACCTTTCCTGGCGCCGGGCCTGACGCTCACCCGTGGCATCTACCGGACGGCGGGCGCTAAGGGCATCAAGGTGCTGCTCGACGGCCATGGCGGCGATGAGGTCGTTTCACAAGGCCATGGCCATCTGCATGAGCTGGCCAGTGGCGGCAGGTGGATGGATCTGTGGCGAGAGATCCACAGCGCCTCCAACACCTATGGCGACAGCAGGCTTGGCCTCTATGTCCGGTTCCTGACCGTCTACGGGCCGGCCTGGCGCATCGCCAAACTGAGACACATGGCGAACCGTCTGCTGAACAAGATACGCAAGCCAGCGCAGGCGTTCCGCGGCCGAAGCTGGCGCAACTTGATCAATCCGGACCTGGTCAGGCGCACCGAGCTTGTCGACCGCTTTCACCGCGCCGGAACCATGCCACCAGGGGTCCAGGCCAGCGACGCGTTGAGCCATCGCTGGATCCTTTCCAATGGCTATGTGCCGCATGCTTTCGAGGTTCTCGACAAGGCCGCGTCCAATTTCGGCGTGGAGCCGCGCTATCCTTTCTGGGACAAGCCGCTGGTCGAATTCTGCCTGGCACTGCCGGGCGAAGAGAAACTGAACCACGGATTTGGCCGCTATGTGCTGCGTCGCGCCATGGAAGGGGTCCTGCCCGCGGCGGTCCAGTGGCGGCGCGACAAGATCAATTTCACGTCCAATCTCGTCAACGGCATGCTGCGCAACCACCGCGACCTCTTGGAACAGCTGCTGGTTTCGGATGCGAGCCGCATCGCGCCCTACGTCAATCTGCCCGAGGTGAGTGCGGCCTACGCGCGGCTGCAGCGCCAGCCCGATCGGGCGGCGGCGCTGGACATCCAGTTTGTCTGGCGCTCGGCCTCGCTGTCACTCTGGCTGCGGCAGGTCCAGCACGGTGGGAACCCTGCGTGATGTCCTCTAACGCACCACTTGATGCACGTCGTGCGCATCGCGGGGCTGCGCGAGAACGCCGCTTCTACCGGGCCTATGGTTTGACCATTGCTTCCGAGGTAATGCTGCCCGAACTGGAACCGGCAGCGGCGGCGGTGGCCGATGTGCTGATCAGCGTCGGCCCGATCAACATACCAAAACCCTCGGCTGAAGCAGCGACCGACTTCTGTTTCGAGCCAGACCGGCAATATCTGGCCTGGCAGACGGTCGGCGCCTTCCTGATCACCGATGCCTGCCGCATCGAGGTCGAGCCGGCGCCTGATGTCGACGATGCGCTGCTGGCGTTTCCGCTGCTCGGCCCGGTCATGGCGCTGCTCCTGCACCAGCGCGGCCTGCTCATCCTGCATGCCAGCGCCATTGCTGTCGGCGGCAAGAGCGCTGTTTTCATGGGCGACAAAGGCGCCGGCAAATCGACGACGGCAAGCGCTATGATCGGCGCCGGACATCGCTTGCTGACCGACGATGTCGTAGCGCTCGATCTCACCGAACAGCCGATGATCGTTCCGGGCTTTCCGCAGTTGAAGCTCGCCGCCGATGCCGCCGCCGCGTTTCCCATCCGGCAAGCAGAGATACGCCCGCAGGTGCATGCGGCGATCGACAAGATGCAGCATCGCCTGCGTGGCGGATTTTCAAGCGAGATGGTGCCGGCAACGCGGATCTACATCCTGGAGCGCGGCGAAAAGGCAGCGATCACGCCGCTGCCGAACATGGGCGCCCTGCCGGCTATCATCAAATTCTCCTATGTGACGCGGTTCGGTCGCCCGGCCCTCGTCGGCGATTTTGCCACGACGCACCTCCGCCAATGTGCAGCCCTCGCCAGCCAGATCGGCGTCTGCCGCCTCGAAGTGCCGACCGGGCTCGACCGTATCGGCGAGGCCGTCGCCCTGATCGAAAACGATCTGGCCGCCGACAACGGGCCGCGGTGAGCAACATGTCGGGATCCAAGATCTTGCAACTGTCGTTTTACCGAGATGTCGCCGGGTTCGGCGCCGCCATGGCCCGGATTGGCGGGCGCAGGACGCTGACGGCGCTGCTGTTCCTGATCCTGGGGAGCCTGACGGAAGGCATCTCGATCCTGCTTCTGGTGCCGCTGCTGCATCTGGTCGGGCGGCCCGAGCAGAATTTTGCGGTCAAGCTGCCGAACAACGACTTCGTGCGCTGGCTGGCGCCGGACGGGACGCTGCAATTGACGACAGTGCTTTGCCTGCTGGTCGGGCTTGTCGCGCTGCAAGCAGCGTTCAATCGCTACAAATCCGTCTACATGGCGCGGCTGCTGCTCGACTTCATCAACCGCCTGCGCATGAACCTGTTCGAGAGCATCGGCAAAGCGCGGTGGGGCATTTTTGCGCGCATGCGCAGTTCCGACCTCGACCATGCGCTGACCGGCGACATCGACCGCGTTCAGTCAGCCGCCTTCTCGCTGCTGATGCTGGTGCAGATCGCTGTGCTTCTGGCAGGTTATCTCGTGGTTTCGCTGTTCATTTCGCCTGTCATGACGGCCTTCGCCATCGTCGTCGGCATCGTCACGTTCCTGGCTCTGCAGCCGTTTCGTGCGCGAGCCAGCGCTTTCGGCCGGGTTTTGACCACCAATCGTCAGGAGCAGTACCGCACGGTCTCGGAATTCCTCGGCGGGATCAAGGTGGCCAAGAGCCTGAATGTCGAGGAGACCTATTACGCGCAGCTTCGCGCGACACTGGAGAAGATGAAGGCCGACAACATCAACTATGTGCGCAACAGCACCATCGGCACCGCTTTGTTCCAGGTCGCCAGTGTCATCGGGCTTAGCCTGTTCATCTACGTCGCCCTGGTTCGCTTCAACCTCTCGCTGGCCGAGATCGTTGTGCTGCTACTGGTGTTCATGCGCATTGCGCCGCGCTTCATGGATATGCAGATGCAGGCGCAGCAAGTGCTGATCAATCTGCCCGCCTATGCCTCGATGCGTGACATGCAGGCGCGTTTCGACGCCGAGCGCGAGCCTGCGAACCTCGAATCCGATGCCAAGATGTCGCTGGATATCGGGCTCAACATCCGCAATGTTTCCTTTGCCTATGAGGCCGGCGGCAAGCCGGTGGTGAGCGACATCACCTTCGGTCTTCCCGCCGGCAAGGTAACGGCACTGATCGGCCCGTCAGGCTCGGGCAAGAGCACGCTTGCCGACATGCTGCTCGGCCTGCTGGAGCCGAGCGAAGGCAAGATCCTAGCCGATGGCGTCGAGATCAATTCGACGAACCGCCGGCATTGGCGCGATCGGGTGGCGTATGTACCGCAGGATGTGTTCCTGCTCCACGACACGATCGCCGCCAATCTGCGTCTTGCCGCGCCACAAGCCAGTGACGCGGAGTTGTGGACTGCACTTCGCGCGGCGCACGGCGCTGACTTTGTCGAAAAGCTGGAACTGCGGCTCGACACGGTGGTCGGCGACCGTGGCGTGCGGCTCTCAGGCGGCGAACGCCAGCGCATTGCACTGGCGCGCGCGTTGCTGCGCAAGCCCTTGCTGCTCATTCTCGACGAGGCGACCAGCGCGCTCGACTGGCAGAACCAGTCTCTGATCGCCAAATCGATCGACGGCCTGCGCGGATCGATGACGATCCTGACCATCGCGCACAGGCCTTCGATGATCGCCTTCGCCGACTGGGTGGTTGCGATCGAAACCGGCCGGATCGTCGAAGTCGGGCAATATCAGAGGTTGAAGGCGAAGGCCGGCAGCCGCCTGTCGAGGATGCTTTCCGGCGAGCAATCAAAACCCGAGCCGGCCGAAGCAGGCTGAGTCCGATTGCAATGTGGCCGAGGTCGCGTACGACCTCGGCCTGTGTTCAATGCACGCTGCGCCTAGCCGAGAGTTTCTCGCCTTCGGACGCCTTTTCCGCGCCGAGGCTTCGTTCGGCGTCGCGAGCCCTGTCAGCCGATGTCGGCGCGCTCCTGGCGATCATCACATAGACCAGCAGGAAATAACCGATCTGGATGAGGACAGCACAGCCAATGACGCGAAGCACCGTTGTGGAGAGCGACGCGCCGTCGAAGTACGACCACGCGACCACGATCGCGAGGGCGAAAACCATTCCGATGACGAATTTTGGTAATGACATGATCGGCGGCCCGTCAACCGGCCCGAGCATGCAAAAGCGATGACTTACCCACCCGAGTATCTCCCCATTCGCCATGCGAGCTTATTCAGCTGCTCTTTTTCGGCCGGTTGCTTCCGGCCTTCCCAACCCATTCAGACTCTAACAGAAATAATTTGCGACTCTATTAAGGCGCGAAACTGGCGGCAAGGGCAACCGGCGATAATTTTCCGTCTGCCAACGCGTTCGACTCTGCCATGCTGCGATGCACACGCAGGGGTGGTGGCCTAACTCGTCCAACGATTCTTACGTCAGTAGAATCTACAATCTTGATTAGTATTTTATTTGATTAATCTAGCAAAATGAGTGATTCGAAACCGAGTTAAAGCCATTCTCTCTGGGGCGAAGGACGATTCGTCCAAAACGGGCCGGAAAAAGGCATTACATTTCCTACCGTTGCTAATTATTCGTCACAAACCTGCCATAAAGGGCAAAATTTGGGCAGGGCGCGTTTATTATTTAGTCAATTCATGACGTGACTATTTCACTCGTATAGGAAATTGTGTGTTGCGCTGCAGCATTTTTTTGGTATCGTGACATAAACCATCCGTTCAACGTATGGAGCTTTTGCATGAGGGACGTTGCCAAGTCGGCCAATGCGGCATTTTCGCAGGTCGGCGTAGATTTTCCGCCACCGATTGGCGGGCTGCTAAAGCGCAGTTTCGATATTTTCGGTTCACTTGTCGGCCTGGTGGCGCTCAGCCCACTGTTCCTGATGGTGGCCCTTCTGGTCAAGCTTTCCGACGGTGGCTCGATCTTCTACGGACACAAGCGAATCGGACGCGGCGGGCGGATTTTCCCCTGCCTCAAGTTCCGCACCATGGTCGAAGACGGCGAACGCGTGCTGACCGCTTATCTCGCGGCCAATCCGGAAGCCAACGCCGAATGGATCGCGACCCGCAAGCTGAAGAACGATCCGCGCGTCACCCGCGTCGGCGCCGTTCTGCGCAAGCTCAGCCTCGATGAGCTGCCGCAGATCATCAACATCCTGCAGGGCGACATGAGCCTAGTCGGACCTCGTCCCGTGGTGCGCGACGAGCTTGAGATCTATGGCAGCGCCGCGGTCTACTATTTGAAGTCGCGGCCGGGCCTGACCGGGCTCTGGCAGGTCAGCGGACGCAACGATGTCTCCTATGACAGCCGCGTCGCGTTCGACCGTCACTATGTCGAGAACTGGTCGCTGTTCGAAGACGTTCGCATCATCCTCAAGACTGTGCCTGCGGTGTGGATGTCGCGCGGTTCCTACTGACCGACCGCAACGGGTCAGCAATCGGGCCGGTCCGGCCCGAAGCCAATCCGGCCCAAAGCCATTCGGCGATGGGCCGGCCTTGCATTGCAGTCGAGGTGCTCAACCGGCATTCGGCAGCAGTCCTATCGGGCGGATGGGGCCAAAAACGGATCGGAAACGTTCAGTTGAAAACAGATATGTCAGCCTATTTTCGCCTTGCCGGCCCGATGCGGCCAGCACGGCTCGTCGCCACATGCCTCGCTCTGTCCCTCGCGGTTCCGGCCATGGCCGACGAGTACCGGCTCGGCTCGCAGGACAAGCTCAACATCCGCATCGCCGAATGGCAGACCGTCGAAGGCACGTTCCGTGACTGGGCGGCGGTGAACGGCGAATATTCGGTCGGCCCGGCCGGCAATTTGTCGGTGCCGTTCGTCGGCGAATTGCCGGCCGCCGGCAAGACCACGTCGGAGGTTGCGGCCGCCATCAGCGTTGCCCTGCAGCGCAAGCTTGCCCTGTCGGACAAGCCGGAAGCCTCGGTGGAAATGGTGCAGTTCCGGCCGTTCTACATCTCGGGCGAGATCCAGACGCCTGGCCAGTTTCCCTATGTGCCCGAGCTGACCGTGCTCAAGGCTGTCAGCATCGCCGGTGGGATCCGGCGCAACGCCGACTATGGCCCGCAGATCGCCAAGGACCTGGTGACCGCCAAGGGCAATTTCGATATCTATGACGACCAGCGCGTGCGGCTGATCGTCAAGCGTGCCCGCATCGATGCGGATCTCGCCGGCAAGGCTAGTTTCGACGTGCCGAAGGAGGTCGAGGGCGATCCGCGCTTGCCAGCCATCGTCGCCGACGAGATGCAGATTCTGACGGCCGATCAGAAGGCGCTGAAGCTGAAGCTGCAGGCGCTCGACGAATTGAAGGGGGTCCTGCAGGCCGAAATCGAAGCGCTGCAGAAGAAGATCGTCAACCAGCAGCGGCAAGTCGACCTTGCCAAGCAACAGCTCGAAAGCATCGGCCCGCTGGTGCAGAAGGGCCTGGTTGTCAACACGCGTGTACTGAGCTCGGAGCAGTCCGTCGCCAATCTGCAAGGCCAGATTCTCGACTACGAGACGGCCATCCTGACCGCCAAGCAGTCGATCAGCAAGGCGTCGCAGGATGCCATTGATGCCCAGAACACCTTGAATTCGAACCTTGCCTCCAGCCGCCAGCAGGTCGAAGCCGACCTGAACGAGGCGGCGCTCAGGGTGGGCATGCAGAAAGGCCTGATAGCCCAGGCATCGGATCCCGCCACGACTGCCGCCATCACAAGCGGTGAGGAACCGACGTTCCTCTATTCGCTGGTGCGCGTTGTCGACGGCAAGACGAGCGAGATCGAGGCCAAGGAAGACACGCTGGTGCTGCCGGGCGACGTCATCAAGGTGAAGCTGGCGCCGACGGCCAGCCAGTAACCGAAGCCGGGACTCGCTCGACGAGACCCGCGCGACGGAGGCGGGAGGGAGGAACAATTTCGGCTCGTTCGCGCCACGGCGCGGGCAGGCAATCCCGTTTGGACCGCTTGAAGGCATACAATGCAGCCCGCCGCCCCGCGCCATGTCTACCTCAATCTCGACGCCATCCGCGGCGTGGCGGCGATCAGCGTGATGCTCTACCACTTCTCGCCGTTCCTGGCCGCCGGCAAGGTGCTGCCGTCGAGTTATCTCGCGGTTGATCTGTTCTTCCTGCTCAGCGGTTTCGTCATCGCGCATGCTTATGACCGCAAGATCGAAAACGGCATGGGCTTCGGCACGTTCGTGGCGATCCGCCTGATCCGCCTCTACCCGCTCTACCTTGCCGGCACGTTGCTCGGCTTCTTCTATTTGCTGGTCAAGAACCGGCTGATCCCGGCGGAATACATGCCCCTCTCGGAGATCGGCACGATGCTGACGACCGGCATGTTCTTCATCCCGCTGGTCAGCGATGCCTATCACACGATCTTTCCGCTCAATCCGGCGTCGTGGTCGCTGTTCTTCGAACTGATCGTCAACATCGCCTATGTCGCTGTCTTTTTCCTGCTGTCGGAGCGCGTGCTGACAGTCCTCATCGCCGTCAGCCTGGTGCTGCTGGTGGTCGCCTCGATCGTTGCCGGCACGCTCGACTTCGGCATGACCGGCAAGACCATCATCAGCGGGCTGCCGCGCGTCTGTTTCTCCTTCTTTCTCGGCGTGCTGCTTTGCCGATCCTTGGCGCGCTACCAAAGCGGGCTCGGCTTGCTGCGGCGCGGCTGGTGGGTCGAGGCTGCGATCGCCCTGACGCTTGTCGTCTTCGCCATCGCACCGGCCGGCGACGCGCGCATCGCCTACGATCTCGCCTGTGTCGTCTTCATCTTCCCGGCCCTGGTGTTGATCGGTGCCATAGCGCCCACGGCACCCCGCCTGTCAGGCCTCTATGGCTGGCTCGGGCGGATTTCCTACCCGATCTACATCATCCACACGCCGATGCTGATGATCATCGCCGGCGCAGGCAAGGCCGCCTCGATCGACCCGTTCGCGCATCATCCCTGGTTCGGCATCGTCATGGCGGTTGCGGTCATCGTCATCGCCGACATCGCCACGCGCATCTATGACGAACCGTTGCGCCGCTTCCTGCAGCGCCTGATGCAGCGCAAGCGGGCCGTCGCCTGATCCTCCAGGTCGGCCGCATATAGCGGAGGCCTTCGCCCTACGAGTACCCCCACCCTTAATCCCTCCCCACAAGGGGGAGGGAGACTTCCATAGCGCCGTTCAGCTGAAGCTGATCAGCAAAGGCGCGGGGAGGGTTAGGGTGGGGGTCCCTCTTCGCAAGAATCTATTATGCGGCTGACCTGTCAGACTCGCGCCGGCATACGGCCGCTGGCGGCCTTCTCGTCCTGCACGGGAGCATAGGCCCGCCTTGCCCGGACAACCGGCACCGGGCGCAGCTTGAACAGGCCGTAATAGACGATGAACGAGGCCGTGAAATAGGGGCCGAGTATCTCGACCTCGAAGAAGGAGCGGATCAGCATCAAGCCGACCGCCCCGGCAAGCACCACCGAATCGGCACTCCAATCGCCGAACACCACTTTCGAGACATGGCCCCAGAAGGAGCGCAGGATGATCAGCGCCAGTATGGTCATGCCGATGAAGCCAAGCTCGACCAACGTCTCGATGTAGGTGTTGTGGAAATGGAAGCCGGTGCGGGTCGAGATGTAGAACTCCGCCCAGAGCCGTTCCGGATCGGCAAAGCCCTGTATCCAGTAGGCGGCGTAGCCATAGCCGAGCACTGGATGCTGCTGCGCCGCCAGCCAGCCCTGTTCCCAGAGATAGGTGCGGCCGGTCAGCGTCGAATCCTTGCCGAAGATGCCGAGCACGAAGTCGAGCAGGCCGAGGTTGAGCGCGGCCACCACACCCGTGACAAGCGCGACGGCGCCGACGACAAACATGACGCGCCGATAGGCGCGCGACAGGATTTTGCTCATGGTGAGCAAGGCAACGATGCCGATCACCGCCGGCAGCGAAGCGACGGAGGTCGCCGAATGGGCAATCGCCAGCATGTAGACCGACAACAGCATGATCGGCGCGGTCCAGACGAAGCTCATCCAGTTGCGCCGGTAAAAGACGAGAAAGGCAAGGCAAAAGAAGATGCCCAGCGAGGCAAAGAAGCCGACCTGGTTCTTGGAGCCGAAGGCGCCGACGAAATTGGTGGTGCCGTCGATGGTGTCGAGCGCATAGCCGCCGACTTTCAGCGAATAAAGCAGCACGACGAAGATGCCGATCAGCGAGCCCAGCACCAGCGTGCGCACGCTTATGGTGCGCGCGGCGATGTAGGCGCACAGGATGTGCGAGAAATATTGCAGCCCCGCCCGCGCACTGGTGCCGGCCGCCTGCGACCAGAAGACCGAAAGGCAGATATAGGTGACAAAGAGCAGCGGCAGCCAGGTGCTGGAAAGATCGCGCGTGAAGCGCCGGTAGTCGACAAACAGCAGCGGCAGCCACACCAGATAGTAGGCAAGGATCAGGACCTTGCCGAAATTGGTGGAATAGGCGAAGGCAAAGACCGACACGGCAACGGCGAAGGCCGCATAGGCCTTGTTGCCTTCCGGATCGATCAGAATGGATTTCGGAATCTTCATATCCGTACCGGATTTCTCATCCATGCCGCCTTTCAACTGGGCACGCCGCGTTTCAGCCGCGCATAAGTGCCCGCGAACCGGCTTTTCCGCGTTGGGCCTCGGGCGTGACGCCCGCCGGCGGCCGCACGCGACCGCCAGAAACTGCCTCTGCCGGAGCCCGTTCAACGGGCATCCATTGTGCAGTGCAATATAACCTGTATCGCCTGTCACTCAATGGAAAAGTTGTCACGGGCAAGGCCGAAGCAACCATGCAGCAGCCAGATGGCGTGAATGCGGCTCGCCTCGCTCAAAATTCAAGGTGTGGCCGCTACCACAGCGCTCCGCCGGTGATCTGGATGTTTTCCATGGTGATGCCCTGCGCGAGGTCCGAGCACAGGAACACGGCCAAGGCCGCAATCTCCTGCGGCTGCAGCATGCGCTGCTGCGGATTGCCCTTGGCGATCTCGGCCATCGCCTCCTCGGCCGTGCGGCCCTTGCCCTCGCGCTCGACAACCTGCGCCACGTTGCGGCGCATCAGTTCGGTCTCGACCCAGGTCGGGCTGATCATGACGCAGGTGACGCCATGTGCCGCCCCTTCCAGCGCCACGCAGCGGGTGAGGCCGAGAAGGCCGGCCTTGGAGGCGCAGTAGGCCGGGTTGTCCTTCCAGCCGACGGTGGCCGCCGTCGAACCTATATTGACGATGCGGCCCCAGCCGCGTTCGATCATGCCGGGCAGCACTGCTCGGGTGACGCGGAAAGCGCCGGTCAGGTTGGTGTCGACGATCTTGTCCCACAGCGCATCGGAATGACCGCAGACAGGCTGTTCGGCTGTGGTGCCGGCAGCGTTGACCAGTATGTCGGCCGGGCCGATAGCGGCTTCTGCGTCGGCCGCAAACCGGTTGGTGATCTCGCTATCGCGGACATCGAGATGCGCCGCGTGAACCCTGGTGCCATGGGCCGACAGGGCGGAGCGCACACGCTCGATCTCGTCGGCGCCCGGATAGTAGGCGGCATCGGATCTGTCCGCGTCGGCGGGCGCGATGTAGGAGCCGACGGCGACATTGGCGCCGGCTTCAGCCAGTGCCGTGGCAATGGCGAAGCCCATGCCGGAAAACCCGCCGGTGACGATCGCGCTGCGGCCGGAAAGGTCTGTCATAGGCAATGGATCTCCGACGCCGAAATCTGATGCGATAGTCTTAGACCCAGCCCGGCAACGAACGCTACCTTGCCTGCGGCGCCGGCCACGACATCACTAGAGCGGTTTGCCCAGCCATTCGCGATAGAAGCCTTCTAGATCCGGCTCGAAATCGTGAACAATAGGATAGCCGGGGGCCGCCGCTTCGACATCGTGCATGGTGCCGCATTCCGGGCAGATGAACTCGCGAATTTCCATCCATTGCGGATCGGGGATATCGCTGTTGGGGTAGATTTCGCGCAGCGCCTCCTCGGTGTTGCGCACGATGATCGCGGCCTTCAGCTTCCAGTTCTTGCGATAGTCGCCGAAGGAATGGCCGCATTCGCAGCGGGTGATCCGCTCGTCGCCGCTCTGGCAGATGAACAGGTGATCCGAGACCGGCAGCAGGATCGGGTCCTTCCAGGCGACACGGTCCTGATAGACGGCGACCATCTTGAAGAAGCGGTCATCATCCTTGTAGGCGCTCATGATGCGCCTTGTCTGCGGCCAGGGCAGCTTGCCGGCGGCCAGATCGCCGAGGACTTCCTTGCTGTACGAGGTCATGGCTTTGCTCCCGGCATGAAGATCGATTTCGCGTCGACGGCCCAGAACTCACTGAAATCTTTGGTGAAGCGCGACGAAAGCTTGATCGCGCTGGCATACATTTTCTTCACTTCCGGCGCGAAGTCGGCTTTCTCGACGCGGCTTCGCTCGGCGTCGATCCAGTCCGAAACCGGGATAGCCTTGGCCAGACGCTGCTTGCGCATGGCGGCGCGGCGTTCGACCGTGGCATCGATATCGGCAAGGGGATAACCGTCGGCGTCGTCCTTCAGCACGATGCCAAAAACCTGGATCGCCGCTTCGCGGGTGAGGTAGCCGTTCTCGACATCCCATGCGGTCTTGATCGGATCGCGCTCCAGCACGTCGCCGTAACCGCCGCCGCCATTGTAGGAATGGCTGAAGATGTCACCGGACTTGTGCGGCGCGGTGATGTAGGGGCCCTCGACCACAACATGGTCGCCGCCGATGTTCTTCTCATAGTCGGAGACATGCGGGTCGATGCCGGGCGCATGGGCCAGCGGTTCACCTTTGGCCGCCAGTTCATGGATGTTGGAGTTGCGCACGGCGCGATGCTTCTGGCAGGTCGGCGCCGGATAACCGCCGCACATGCCGCCATTGTCGAACACGCGTGAGGAGTGCTCGGATGTGTGGAGCCGCAGATGCGAGGTCTTGCTGATCAGCCAGGTCGAGACGAAGGAACAGCCGCCGCGATATTTGCCGGCGCCGCCGGAGTTGGGGACGATCGAGCGGCCGATATAGACCATCGGCATCGACTGTTCCCAGACCTCGATGTTGCCCATGTCGGATTCCGGATTCCAGCCGACATAGGCGGTGTCGAGGCCGTCGGCGATGGCCAGTGCGCCGGAGCCGGCGGCGGCGCATTCGAAATGCGCCATGCCGAACGGCGTACCGTACTGGCTTTCGCCGCCCATCTCGATCATCGGGCTGTTGACCTGGCCGACAAAGGCCTCCTCGACGAAACCGCGCGCCACGAAGCCGCGCGATAAAAGCCGCTGGAAGACGCCGTAAGCCGGCAGCAGCAATGCCCATGATGTGGCGGTCGCCACCATCTCGTTGTCGGGGTTGGTCCAGGTGCCATGCGGCAGTTTCAGCTCGGTCGCCATCCAGGCACCGTCATTGACCAAACCTTCGAAATTCATGTGCTGGGTCAAAGTGACGAACATGCCGCCATCCATTCCGGCCGGCGTGCAATTCATCGAATGGTAGCCCCAAGGCTGCGTGCCCTCGAAGTCCATGGTGATCTTGCCGTCGGTGGTGATCTCCATCTCGATCGGGATGTTATAGAGCCAGTCGGGGTCGCCGAGCAGCTGGAAGCCGGGCTTGCCGGCGGTGACGTGGCCGTAGAAGGTGTGGCCGCGATAGATGCCGGGCACGGTGAGCTGGCGGGTGCGGGCGAGCTGGGCCCGGCGGCCCTCCTCGATGAACTCCTTCGACACCTTCATCCAGTAGTCGAGGCCGATCTCGGAGATCAGCTGCTTGACGCTTTCGCGCATGTCGATGCAGGAGGCGACCTTGGCCTTCTCGTCGAGCACCCAATAGATCGGCATGCGCAGATTGCGCTCGCAGCGGATGACGTAGTCGCGGCGGATCTCGTCATTCTCGCCGATCTTTTCGGCGCAGACGAACAGGCCTTCGGTAAAGCGTTCCTGTGCGAGACAGACGTCACCACCAGGCGTGATGCCGCCGGCTTCCAGCTCGTGGCAGACAGCCCCTGCCCAGCCAACCAGCGTGCCTTCATGGAAGATCGGCACCACGTCCATCACATCAGGCACCTGCACGGTGCCGATGAAGGCATCGTTGTTGGCGAAGATATCGCCTTCGCGGATCTTCGGGTTTTCCTCGTAGTTGTTCTTGATCATCCATTTGATGAAGCGGCTCATCGTGTGGACGTGGACCATGATGCCGTTGGAGAGCGCGATGGCGTCGCCCTCCGGTGTGTAGATGGCGACCACCATCTCGCCGACCTCGCGCACGCCGGGCGAGGCAGAGATGCGGCGGGCCATTTCGCGGGCCGAGACGCAATAGGCGCGCAGCTTGGTGTGCAGAGTCTCGAATTTCAGCGGATCCTGGTTGCGCAGGGTGAGTTCCGTGATGCCGTCATAGCAGCCGGTCTCTTCCATCAGTCTCTCGGAATCAAGCAGCCTTTCGCGAAGGCGCAGGGCCGAGGCAGGTTTGTCCAACATGGCGATCGCCCTCTCAAGCGTGGGTGTAGTGCAGCAGCGTCCACTCATCGACATGGACACGATCTTGCGGGTGAACGACGAGCGTTGTCGCCGGGTGTTCGATGATGGCCGGGCCGATGACCTCGTGGCCGGGCTGCAGCAGGTCCATCTCGTAGAGATTGGCCTTGTGCCAGCGGCCGCCAATATAGGCTTCACGCACGCCCTTGTGGGCCGATGCTGGACCCGACTTGCCGAGCGGGCGCTTGAGCAGCACCGGCTTGACCTTGTCGGCGGTCGCGATCAGCCCGAGCTCGGTGATGGTGAAGCCGGCCTCGCCATAGCGCGAGACGCGGTGATTGACCTTGGCGTAGACCGCCTCGAACTCGTCGATGACCTTACGCATGTCGTCAGCCGAATTGACCTCGGCGAGTGGCGCCATGACTTCGACGTCCTCGAGTTGGCCGGTGTAGCGCATCATGAGGAACGGCACGGTCTTGATCTTGTCGCGGGCGTGGCCGTCCTCGATCATCTCGTCGACCGCAGCCTTGGTCAGGTCGTTCCAGACAGCGGTGACCTTTTTGCCGAAGGCGAGCAGTTCGTTATCGCTCGCCCGTGCGCCGATGTCGTGCTGTGTCGATACCGAATGCCGGCGCATGAAGTCGGCGGTGGTGCAGCCGAATGCCGAGAAGGCGGCGGCGAACTGGAAGGTGATGATGTCCTTGAAGCCGATGCCCCTGGAGCAGCCGGCCAAGTGCAGCGGGCCTGAGCCACCATAGGACAGCAGGGTGAATTCGGAGGGATGGATGCCCTGGCCGGAAATGACGCGGCGCAGTGCGTTGTTGGCGTCGGCTTCCAGCATGTCGATCATGCCTTCCGCCGCCTCCTCGACACCGACGCCAAGGATGCTGGAGCATTTTTCCTCGAACGCCTTGCGCGCCTTCTCGACCTGCAGGACGACCTTGCCGCCGAGGAAATAATACGGGTTGAGACGGCCGAGGATGGCGTCGCAATCGGCGATGGTGGGTTCGGTGCCGCCCTTGGCGAAGCAGATCGGGCCGGGATCGGAGCCCGCACTTTCCGGCCCGAGCGAGACCTTCTTCGTCAGTGGATCGACCTTGAGGATCATGCCGGCGCCAGCGCCGATCGTGTCGAGATGCAGCGTCGGCACGTTGAGCTTGAAACGGTCCATCAGCGGCTCGTTCTCGATCCGGGTCTGGCCGCGCGAGATGACGCCCATGTCGAAGGAGGTGCCGCCCATATCCGAGCAGATCAGCGAGTCGTTGCCGATCAGTTTGCCGACATACGCGGCGCCCAGAATGCCGCCGATCGGGCCGGAGATCATGGTTTCGTGCAGGCGCGGATGGTTGATCGAGGTCAGGCCGCCGAAGGACAGCAAAGTCTGCACGCCGTATTTGAAGCCGTATTTCTTCGAGACGTCCTCGATGCCCTTGAGCTGCTTGCGGCCGCGCGATGTGGCGTAGGCCTCGATCAGCACCGAGTTCAGCCGCGACTGTTCGCGAATGACCGGGCGGACTTCGTGGCTGGTGTAGATGAGAATGTCGGCGCCGGCCTTCTGCACTTCCTCGCGGCAGATTTCGGCGATGCGCTTTTCGTGCACCGGATTGACGTGTGAGAAGATGGTCATGATGCAGATCGCTTCGACCTTGTCGGCAATCAGCTTCTTGGCAGCAATCGCGACCTCATGCTCATAGAGCGGCAGCACGATGTCGCCGAACTGGTCGATGCGCTCGGTGACGCCATGGGTACGGCGGCGCGGCACCAGCGGATCGGGGTGATGATGGGTGACCGCATGCAACCGGTCGGCATAGGAATAGTCGGCCCAGGCCTGCAGGCCGCGGCCCATCAGGATCATGTCCTCCAGGCCCTTGGTGGTGATCAGGCCAAGCTTGCGGCCGGTGCGCGACAGCAGCGTGTTGAGCATGCCGGTGCCGGAATAGAGCACGACGTTGACGCCGGAGAAGAGCGTCTCCAGCGAGATGCCCCAGGCATCGGCCGCGTCTTCGGCGGAGGCGAGGAAGCCTTCGGCCTCGTCCTTCGGCGTGGTCGCCGATTTGCCGATCTTGAAGTGGCCGTCCTGATCGACAAGGATGGTGTCGGTCATGGTGCCGCCGGCGTCGATGCCGATAACGATGGGGTTGCCGACGATGGGGCTGGTGAGGTTGGGTTGGGTCACGGTCGCCTCAGGACTGGTCTAGGATGGCGCCAGGCTAGAGTCATTGGGCGGCCTTGCGCCATATGCCTAAAGACACAATGACGCTTTGACCGGGATCGCCGAAAAAAGGGCATGCGTATGGGCAGCAACATCTGGGCGCCGCTGGCCAAGGCAATCGCCGCCACCGGCACGGACAGGCATGTCGACTGCCTGATCGACCTGATCGGCGCCGACATCGAGCACGACCTCGTCACCGTGACGCGCTATTCGGCGACTCAGACGCCGGAGTTCATCAAGCATAGGCGCTTCTCGGACGAGATGGTCCGGCGCTATCTCGACAATTACTATGTCTTCGACCCGTTCTACGCCTCGTGGCGGCGCGAGCGCAGGCTGGGCATCCTGCCGCTGAAGCGGCTCGCCGATGACGAGGCCAAGCGCGGACAGTACATAGCCGGCTTCCTGGCGCAGTCGGATATCTGCGACGAGGTCGGCATCATGCTGGCCGATGGCGGTGACTGGTGCCTCGGCATCTTCCTCGACCGCTCAACGGCCGCCTTCAAGGACAGCGAGATCGCCCTGTTGGATGAGCGGCTGCCGGTGTTCGAAGCCCTGCATGCGCTCGACATCAAGGCGCGCGGCACCGAGTTCTCCCGCACCTCGGCGCCGACCGGCCCCGGCGCCTCGCCTCGGCAGAAGCCGACCATCCCGACGAGCCTGTGGCCGGAACTTTCGCCGCGCGAACGTGAGCTCGTGCAGCTGATCCTCGCGGGACATCCAACCGCCAACATCGCCGAGCGTCTCGGCATCACCGTCGGCACGGTGAAGAACCATCGCCGCCGCATCTACGACAAGCTCGACATTACGACGGAACGGGAGCTGTTCTTGCAGTTCTTCCAGCACCGCGCCGACGGTTAGTCCGGCGATCGAAATCGCCGTCAGTCGTGCAATTCCCTGGAAATCGGCGGGCCAACGGTGAAGCCTGAAAATGTGACTTCAAAACCTTCGCGCTGCGGCGAACAGCACATCATGCCGACATCGACCGACTTCGAGATCGGGAAATAGGCGAGCCGCACCGGTTTCCAATGGCCGTCGGTGGAGTCCAGATACTGGATGCGGATGGCTTCGGCGTGGCGGGTCAGCCGGATGCGGACGCCGTCGGAATCGTTTGGAATCCGGAGCAGCGACCAGTCGGAGGTGTCGTTGGTGACAACCACGGAGAAGTAAGCCAGCCCGTCGGTGTATTCGATGCCGGCTTTGACCCAGTGCGTTTCGCTCAGCCGCAGCATCAGCCCGGCCTGGTCGTAGAGCACCTTGTAGTCGCCCTTGACGGTGACCTCGGCACTGAAGTCACCCTCGACCGGCCGGTAGAGGAAATGGCCATTGTCACGCCAGAAACCGTAGAAGGTCTCGCGCCAGAAGTCGGTCTCCTTGCCGGTGCGCACATGCACCGTGTCGTCACCTAAGACACGGTGCGGCGGCGGGTTGAGCCAGGTCAGGTCCTCTTTTGCCGAAGTCATCGATAGACCGTCGATTAGCCGGCAAATGTATAGGCCGTCTTGACCGTGGTGTAGAATTCCGCGGCATAGCGGCCCTGCTCGCGCGGGCCGTAGCTCGAGCCCTTGCGGCCACCGAACGGGACGTGGAAATCGACGCCGGCGGTCGGCAGGTTGACCATCACCATGCCGGCTTCCGAATTGCGCCGGAAATGCGTGGCGTGTTTGAGGCTCGAGGTGCAGATGCCCGAGGTCAGGCCGAAGGGGGTGTCGTTTGCCACCGCCAGCGCTTCGTCATAATCCTTTACGCGGATGACGTTGGCGACCGGCCCAAAGATCTCCTCGCGCGAAATGCGCATGGCGTTGGTGCTCTCGGTGAACAGCGCCGGCCGGAGATAAAAGCCGGGCGTTTCGCGATCGAGCCGCTCGCCGCCGAAAGCGAGGTTGGCGCCCTCCTGGCTGCCGATGGCGATATAGTCCTCGTCCTGCTTCAGCTGGCTCGCATCGACGACCGGGCCGATCTGGGTCTTGGCGTCGAGCGCATCGCCAATGACGAGTTTGTCCAGGCGCTCCTTGAGTGCGGCGACGAAGCGGTCGTGAATGCCTTCGGTCACCACCATGCGCGACGAGGCCGTGCAGCGCTGGCCGGTCGAGAAATAGGCGCCGTTGATGGCGCAATCGACAGCTATGGCGAGGTCGGCGTCGTCGAGCACGACGAGCGGGTTCTTGCCGCCCATTTCGAGCTGGAACTTGCGCATGTGCTCGACGCTGGCCGCGGCGACGCGTTTGCCGGTGCCGACCGAGCCTGTGAAGGTGATGGCGTTGAGGTCAGGGCTGTCGAGCATGGCCTGGCCGACCACCGAGCCCTTGCCCATAACGAGGTTGAGCACGCCTTTCGGCAGGCCGGCGCGATGCAGGATGTCGACAATGGTCCAGGCGCTTTCCGGCACGAGTTCGGCCGGCTTGAAGACGATGGTGTTGCCGTGGGCGAGCGCCGGCGCGATCTTCCAGGTGGGAATGGCGATCGGGAAATTCCACGGCGTGATGATACCAACGACGCCGACGGCCTCGCGGGTGATCTCGACGCCGACGCCCGGACGCACGCTGGGCACCAGTTCGCCCGACAGGCGCAGCGTCTCGCCGGCGAAGAAATCGAAGATCTGCGCGGCGCGGATCGTCTCGCCAATGCCCTCGGCCAGCGTCTTGCCCTCTTCGCGCGACAGCGCGCGGCCGATCTCGTCCTTGCGCGCCATGATCTCGTCCGAGGCCTTTTTCAGCACGCTGTGACGGACGAGCGGCGCCGAGCGCGACCAGGCCGGGAAGGCGGCCTTGGCCGCCGCAATAGCCTGCTTGGCCTGTTCGGCACCTGCCGAGGCATATTCGCCAACCACATCGCCGGTGTCAGACGGGTTGATGTTGCGCGAGCCGGCTTCGCCGACCCACTCGCCATCGATCAGGTTCTTGCGGAACAGGGTCATGTCGCGGTTTCCTTGTAATTGTTTACTGGCGGTGCCGTATGCCTGAATCATTTATCAGACAAATGACGACACTGTGAGGGCCGAAATCTGGCTGCGGACTGGATAGCCGATGGCGCGCCGCTGCGAAAGCTGCGACCTCAAAATGGACGATATGAAGCGGGCCTTTGTCAGGTCGGAAAAGACCAGAACAGGCAGGCCAGCGTCGCGGCTGCGAAGATGACGAAGAACAGGCTTCTGATCAGGATGTTGCGGCGCAGCTCGTTCATGGTGAAATGGCTGCCGACGATTGCCGCAGCGAACAGGAAGCGCCAGTTGACCAGTGCCCACAGCACGGTGCTCTGGCCAAATGCCCAGCGGGCGACGAGGCAGCCGACAATGGTGGCGAACAGGGCGATCACCGCCCAGAAGAGCGCATCCGCCGCATGGGTGAGGACGATGCCGGCGGCCCGGATCGGCAGGATCATCATCAGCATGGCGCTGAAGAAGTAGACGGCGGCGAGCGGCAGGAACGACCCGGCATCGGCAATGCCGTCCAGCCGCCTCACCCCAATCGCGCCATAGGGATAGCCCTGCCTGGCGACCGCCAGGCTAAGCGCCATGAGGAGTGCGGTGAATACTGCAACCAGTGCGAATGTGCCAAGAGCCTTGCTCATGCCGTTCCTTGCTTTGAGGCCCGATCCGGGCCGAATCACGAGGAACGATTTTAGCGCACGGTCCAGGATTGCGCGTCAGCTTTGCTGAGCGTTCCGCTCTTCACCGGTCGCTGTTTTCGAAGGCGCCCATGCCTTGCGCGATCAGATTGGTTGCCATGACCAGCGAAACGATGGCCGCGGAGTTGAAGATCACCACCCACCATTTACCGCCGGTCAGGAAGCCGTAGCCGTCGGCGACGGCCAGCCCCCAGTCGGCAGAAGGCGGCTGGATGCCGAGGCCGAGGAAGCTCAGCGTGGCGATCGAAAAGAAGGCGTAGCCCAGACGGGTGACCAGCTCGATGAGGATGGCCTCCCGGACATTGGGCAGGATCTCCAGGAACATGATGGCCAATGCGCTCTCGCCACCGAGCCGGGCGGCGCTGACATAGTCGCGCTCGCGCTGCTCGCGCACGGCGGCGCGCACCGTCCTTGCCACCAGCGGCGCATAGGCGATGCCGATCACCAGGATGACGGTTAGGTTCGACGGCCCAAGCGCGACCAGCGTCATAGTGACGAGAACGATGAAGGGAAAGGCCATCAACGTGTCGAGCAGCCGCGCACCGATGGCATCGACCAGCCCGTCGAAATAGCCGAGCACCAGCCCAAGCACGCTGCCGGCGGCAACGCCGAGCAGTGTTGCTGCCGGCGCGACCAGCAGGATGTCGCGCGAGCCGACGACGATGCGCGACAGCACATCGCGGCCGAGTTGGTCGGTGCCGAACCAGTGCGCGGCGTCGGGCGGCGTCAGCATGACGAGAAAATCCTCGGCATAGGGGTCGTAGGGCACAAACAGGTGGCCAAACACGGCGCAACCGACCCAGAATAGCAGGATCAACGCGCCGACGATCACCGAGGGTGGTAGCTTTGAGGCGGCCTCGCGGATCCGGCTCGCGGCCCGCCAGCCCAGCGCAGCGCGGCGCGGCAGGGGAAATTCCATCAGCTCCATCATTGCGACACACGGCGGCGTTGGCGCGGATCGAGCAAGGCGTTGACGAGATCGCCTGCCGCGGCCGACAGCACGAAGATCGTCGCCATCACCAGCACGCCGGCTTCGAGCATAGGGAAATCACGCGATTTGGCGGCGTTGAGGACAAGGTTGCCGAGGCCCTGTATGCCGAACAGCGCTTCGATCACCACCAGCCCGCCAAGCATGTAGCCGGTCTGGGTCGCGAGCACGGCGATAGTCGGCGTCAGCGCATTGCGCAGCACGTGGCGGATGAGGATTTCGCGGCGCTCCAGTCCTTTCAGGACGGCGGTGCGCGTATAGTCGGCGGCCAGCGCCTCGATCACGCCGGCCCGCGTCATGCGGGCGATGTAGCCGGCGAGATTCAGCACCAGCGGCAGCGCCGGCAGGATCAGATAGTAGCCGCTGACCCACAGCCCGGCGCCATCGGGCGCAGCACCCGTGATCGGGAACCAGTTCAGCCACAGGCCGAAGACGATGAGCAGCATCAGGCCGGAGACGAAATCCGGGACAATGCCGAAGGACACGCCGGCGAGCACGATCAGCCGGTCGATGACGCGGCCCTGGTTTAGCCCGGCAACGATGCCGGCGCCGATGCCGAGCGGCAGCAGAAAGACGAGGATGACGCCTGCAAGGGCTGCCGAGCGCTTGAGGCTTTCCAAAACGAACGGCGCCACCGGCAGGCGCAGCGACAGCGAGGTGCCGAAATCGCCCGTCAGAGCGTTGCTGAACCAGTGCCAATATTGCACGAGCACCGGCTGGTCGGCCCCGAGTTGCTTGTTCAGCGCTGCGACCGCCTCAGCGTCGGCGAAGGGCCCGAGCATAAGGCGCCCGACATCGCCGGGCAGAACCTGCCCGGCGAAGAACACCAGCATGCTGACCAGCCACAGCGTGAGCAGAAGCGAGGCTGCCCGCACCGACAAAGTGCGGCCGGTCAGCATCGCGTCAAAGCTCCCTGCATGGCTGGACGTTTCACGGGTCACGCCTGGGCGAAGGTGACGCGGTCGAGCAGCAGATGCGAGATCGCCGTGAAGCGAACGCCCTCGACCTTCGACGAGACGATGCGGCTGTATTGCGAGAAGTAGCTGATGATCAGCGGCGTTTCGTCGAGCAGCAGGTTCTGGATCTTGCCGGCGGCCAGGCGTTGCGCCTGAAGGTCACGGGCCTTGCCGTACTCGAGCAGCAGCCCGTCATAGGCCGGGTTGTTGAAATGCGCCGCGTTCCAGGCGCCCGAGCTCTTCAGCGTCGCGTTGAGGAAGATGTCGGGCGTGCCGCGATGACCGAAATCGGTGATGCCGAGATTGGAATCGAGCCATGGCGAGCTGCCGAACTTCGCCGAGCCGTAATAGGCGTCCTGCGGCAGGACGTTGAGCTTGATGTCGATGCCGGCCTTCTTGGCGAAGTTCTGGATCAGCACCGCGTAGTCGGGAATGTCATAGGCGCGTTCGGTGGTCAGCGTCACCGGGAAGCCGTTCGGCACGCCGGCCTCGCCAAGCAAGCGCTTGGCCTCGGCGATGTCCTGCTTGCGCTGCGGCACCAACGGATCGGCTGACGGGAAGATCGGCGCGAACGGCGTGTCGTTGCCGACAATGGCGCGGCCCTTGAGCAGGCCCTTGACCACCGCCTCGCGGTCGATGGTGAGCGCCAGCGCGCGGCGGATGCGCTTGTCGGTGAAGGGCGCCTGGTCGGTCCGCAGATGTACCTCGTCATGCGAGCTCGCCTGCACGCTCAAGAGCTTGAAGTTGGGATTGCCCTCGATCGCCAGTTCCAGGCGCGTCGTGCTCGGAATGACGTCGAGCTGGCCTGCCTGCAGCGCCAGCACCTGCGCCTGCTCGTCGTCGAAGAACTTGATCTCGACGCGGTCGGGCAGCGCCTTGTCGCCCCAATAGTCGGGGTTGCGCACGAAGCTGGCGCCTTGCTTGGGACGGAAAGATTCGAGCTTGAACGGGCCGGTGCCGTTGAAGGTCTTTTCGAAATCGCCGGCATAGTCGGCCGGCAGGATGACGGCGTTGTAGACGTCGGAGGAGACATAGAAGGGGAAGTTGCTGTTGGGGCCGTCAAGATCGAAGGCGATGGTTTCATCGTCGACGACCTTGGCGCCGCCCTTGGACAGGATGCCTTTGTAAGCCGACAAAGCCGATGAACCGCTGGCCGGATCGACCAGGCGCTCAAAGCTCGCCACAACGTCCTTCGCGGTGACGGTGCGGCCATCATGGAACTTCACGCCCGGCCGCAATTTGAAAGTCCAGCGGCTGGCGGTCTCGTCGGCCTCCCAGGACAGAGCGAGCTTGGGCTGCAGACCGTCCTTGGGATCGTCGAGGATGAGATACTCGCCGACCTGGCTGATCACGCCGATGCTGGCCGGATCGGTGATCGAGACCGGATCGATGGCCTTGGTCAGCTGTCCTAGCCCGACACGGACCGTGCCGCCGGCGCCGGCGCCGGCAGCGCGTGCCGAGCCAAAACCAACAAGCCCCTGCGAGGTGGCAAAGCCGGTGAGACCGATCAAAGCGGCGTATTTCAGGAGGTCGCGGCGCTTGAGGAAGCCGGCCTGGTGTTCGTCGACGGCGACATTCCAGATGTCGCCGGAAAGATTGCGAAGCGTATCGATGTCGTTGCGTTTGGTCATTTTGAAACCCCTGTCTGAAATGACTGTTGGACTTTGTTTTGAGCAATTCCGGACGGAAAACCGCTCACACTTTTCCTGGAATTGCTCTAGGCGACTGGCTCGCCGTCGAGATGAATGCGGTCGACGGCCTGCGGGTAGAAGGCGATGAGGCCCTTGATCTTGGGCATTTCGGCAACGGGATCGCGGTAGCTCCAGGCGATATCAGGGCTCACCGAACCGTCGGCGCGTCGGCCGGACCAGTAGGAAGCGATGCCCTTGTAGGGACAGCGCGTCGTGGTGTCCGAGGCGACCAACCTATCCAGCCTGACATCGTCCGGATGCAGGTAGAAACGCGTCGGCAGATGCGTCTCGAACAACAGGACCGGGCGATGGCTGTCGGCGATCAGTTCACCGTCGAACCAGATCTGGACATGGCTCGAACTCTGCAGGACGTCGATGCGCGCGTATGGGTCCCGCGCGTGGACGAAGACCTCTTCCTCCTCCTCGAACCACTGGTCGACCGCCTTCCAGGTGAAGGCGATGCGGCCGGCCAGCGGCGACAGGTTTTCATCCGGCGGCGCGACGAAAGACCAGGCGGCATTGGGCGAGGCCTTTTCGCCCGTCTCCAGGTCCCAGTAGGTGGTCTCGCCGCCGACTGGATGCGGCTGTCGGTGCTCGGAGGGCTTGAGCAGCGAGCGATCCACCGACGAGGCCGGGAAGAAATAGATCGGCAGGAAATGGTTGGAACGCAGCACCAGCACGTTGCGGCTGTCGGCGATGGTGCGGCCGGCGAATTTGACCCGGATGCGCTTGGGGCTGTGCAGGACGTTGATGAGCTGCGGAGCGGTGGCCTCGCGGGGCTGGAGTTTGGGCGCTGCTGTCATATCAGTTGCTCCTGATCAGGATACGGCGCGCGCATTGTCGCGCTGTTCGGCAAAGCGGTTGGCCGGCCGCGCCAGCCCGAAGCGGTCGCGCAGCGTTCCCGATGCGTATTCGGTGGGGAATACGCCGCGGCGCTGCAGTTCCGGCACGACCTGCTCGGCAAAATTCACCCAGTCCTCCGGCAGCAGCGGGAACATCAGGTTGAAGCCGTCGGCGGCGCCTGCCTCGAACCAGTCCTGCAACTGGTCGGCGATCTGTGTCGGCGTGCCGACGACGGTCGGCACCGAGCCGCTGTTGGCGAGTTTGCGCGCGATCTCGCGCAAAGTGAGGTTCTGCTTGGACCACTCCTTGACCCGGTTGAGCGAGGTGCGGCCGCCATTGAAGGTGCTCTCGTCCGGCAGCGGCGGCAGCGGTCCGTCCGGCGGGAAGACCGAGAGATCGACGCCGCTCCAGCTCGAGAGGAGATCGATGCCGACGCGATCGGGCAGCAAGCTCTGCAGGTACTCCTGCCGCTCGCGGCCTTCCGCTTCTGAAGCTGCGACGATCGGAAGGATGCCCGGCAGGATTTTGAAGCTCTCCGGCTTGCGGCCGTAGCGGGCGAGGCGCTCGTTGATGTCCTGGCGATATTTGATGCCGTCTTCCTTGCTGCTGTAGATGGCGAAGTGCGCATCGGCGTGCGCGGTGGCGAAATTCTTGCCGTCCTCGGACGAGCCGGCCTGGACGATCAGCGGATGGCCCTGCGGCGGACGCGAGACGTTGAGCGGGCCGCGCACCTTGAAATGCTTGCCCTTGTGGTCGATGGGATGGACCTTGTCGGGGTCAGCGAAATAGCCTGACCCCTTGTCGATGAGCAGCGCTTCATCTTCCCAGCTGTCCCACAGCGCCTTGACGATATCGAGGAATTCGGTGGCGCGTTCATAGCGGAAGGCATGTTCGATATTGCCGTCGCGGCCGAAATTGCGGGCCTCCTCGTCCATGGCCGACGTCACGACGTTCCACGACGCTCTGCCCTTGCTGATATGGTCGAGCGAGGCGAACATGCGCGCGACATTGTAGGGCTCGCTGTAGGAGCTCGACGCCGTGGTGATCAGGCCGATGTGCTTGGTGGCGCCTGCAAGGGCCGACAGCAGCGTCAGCGGTTCGAGGCGGGCGTTGGCGTAATGGGCGACGCCGCTTTGCACCGAATCCCAGATCGCGACATGGTCGGCGACGAAGATCGTATCGATCCTGGCGCGCTCGGCGGCCTGGACGAGATCCCTGTAGAATTCGAAATCCAGTACTTCCCGGCCCGGCGCGCGCGGATGGCGCCAGGACATGCGATGATCGCCCTGCGGATTGAAGAAAAAGGCGCTGAGAATCAGGTGGTCTCGTGCCATGCCGGTCTCCTTCCAGAACTGCTCCAGCGGACCGTCGCGATGCTTTGAGCGGCTGCGACAATCTCGCCTGAGCGATGAAAGGTAGATTGCGCTCCAGCTTAATTCGAGTAATTTTATAGATATTGTGCATAGCCAAAGCGAAAGCGATTGCCCCCGAAGGCCGCGCCGGAAGAAAGTGGTTTCAAGCAAGAGATGTCGTCATCGGTTCTGAAGGTAGAACAGCTCACCGTCACCTATGACGGGCGACGGGGATCGCATCCGGCCGTCAACGGCGTGTCGCTCACCATCGGCGAAGGCGAAGCGCTCGGCCTGGTCGGCGAGTCCGGATCGGGAAAGAGCTCCGTCGCGCTCGCCATCTTGCGCTATCTGCCGCGCAACGCCCGGATCGCGGCGTCGGCGCTCGAGTTCCAGGGCCGGGAGATCCGCGATCTCTCGCCCGAGCAGCTTCGCCGGCTAAGGGGCGATCGCATCGCGGCCGTCTACCAGCATCCGGGTGCGGCGCTCAATCCGGCCATGACGATAGGCCGGCAGATCACCGAGACGATCATGCGGCACCGCCCGGTTCGGCCGGACGAAGCGCGCGGGCGTGCCGCGGAATTGCTTGGCCGCGTCAGGGTGAGCAATCCAGAGCGGGTGCTCGATCTCTACCCGCACGAACTCTCCGGCGGCATGCAGCAGCGCGCCAACATCGCCATCGCGATTGCGCTCGACCCGTCGCTGCTGGTGCTGGACGAGCCGACGACGGCGCTCGACGCCAGCGTCCAGTCCGAGATCATCGCCATCCTGCAGGATTTGCGGCGAGACCACAAAACCAGCGTTCTCCTGATCAGCCACGACATCAACATGGTCCGCCGCGCCTGCGACCGGGTGGCCGTGATGCAATCCGGAACGGTGGTCGAAAGCGGCATCGCGAACGATGTCTTCGAGAACCCGGCGCACGCCTACACCAAGGCGCTGATCGCCTCGATCCCGGCCCTCAACTTCACCAAGCACGACGGCAGGCTGGCCGAGACGCATACAACCGGCCCATCGACACATCTGCATGTCCCCAGCGATCAGCCGGAAGTCGCGCGCCCCATCGCTGTCGCCTGCAAAGGCATCAGCCACGCCTTTGGCGCCCAAGCCGTTCTCCGCGATGTCGACTTGGAAATAGGTCAGGGCGAGACATTCGGGCTTATCGGCGAATCCGGTTCCGGCAAGTCGACAATGGCCAGGATCGTGACCGGCCTGCAGACGCCTGATGCAGGATCGGTCGAGCTGTTCGGCAGTACTGTCGCGCCGCGCGTCGAGAAGAGAAGCCTGAGCGAACGCCGCGACGTACAGATGGTGTTCCAGTCACCCGATCGCACACTCAATCCGCGCCAGCGAATCGGCAGGATTCTTGGCCGCCCGCTGCGGCGGCTCGCCGGCCTTGGCCGTGGTGAGGCGAGACAGCGCGTCGGCGACCTTCTTGCCTCGGTTCGTCTTGCCGCCACAACCGTCGACCAGAAGCCAAGATCGCTGTCCGGCGGCCAGCGCCAACGGGCGGCCATTGCGCGCGCCTTCGCCGGTGTGCCGAAGCTCGTCGTGCTCGACGAGCCGACCTCGGCGCTCGACGTGTCCGTGCAGGCGACCGTGCTCAATCTGCTCAACGACCTGCAGCGCGACAAGGACACGACCTATCTGTTCATCAGCCACGACCTCAGGGTGGTGCGCTACATGGCCGACAGGATCGGCGTGCTCTATCGCGGCCGGCTGGTCGAGACCGGTTCCTCCGAGCAGATTTTCCGCGGGCCCAACCATCCCTATACGAAACTGCTGCTGGCCGCATCGTCAGACGAGACGGTGCCGAAGGCTCCGGCTCAGCTTGATCTCGCAGCGCAAGCGCCCGAAACCTCCGGATGCTCCTTCGCGAGTCGCTGCCCAGTCGCCCTGCCCGACTGCCGAAAGGAGCAACCGCCGGTCAGGCAGGCGGGCGACGGTCATCTGATCGCCTGCTGGAGAGACGCAAGCAGTCTTTGATTGCAAAGCGGGCCAGGCCAACTGACAAGCCTACCCTCGAAGAGATGCCCTCCGGCCGATACGCCGGGGGACAGGTTTGGGAGGCCTGATCAGTTGGCGACTCTTGCTACAGGTGGTCAACGCGTCCTCCGGCGTGCAGACTTCGGTGCCGGTCTTGATGAACGGTTTGCCGCCCTTGCTCGGTTTGTCCAGCGCCATGATGATCTCGAGGCCCATGTCATAGGGGCGCTGGCCGATATTGTAGTGGCTGAGGCCGGCGGCGAGCAGCGGCCAATTTGTAAGTTTTCGATGCAAACCATCGTTTGAAACTTGAGGCTGCAGGCTCGAAATGCTCAGTATTTTTTTGCGGCGCTTATCATTTTGGCTCTTTCAAGCCGATATGAAAGTCAATTAGTATGTCCATCAAACAAATTACGGAGGATGCCGTGCTGGTGTCGACCGATCTTCGGCCGAATGAAACGCGAGCCCTTGCAGCGCTGTTTCGCGCCGGCGCGTTGAGCCGGGCAGCGCTTGCACGCGACCTCGGCCTGACCCGGTCGACCACCGGCGCTCTGGTGCTCGGCCTGACCGAAGCCGGTCTGGCGCGTGAGCGGTCGGACGAAGCTGATGACGAGCAAGACGGCGAGGGCCGCGTCGGCCGCCCCGGAATCCTGGTCGAGATCGAAGGCAATGGCGGCTTCTTCCTTGGCGCCTATATCGGCGTGAACTGGATTGCGACGGTGGCTGTCGACCTTGCCGGCGCGCAGCGTGCCAGCGCCTCGAGAGCCTTTGCCGGCCCGGGCAGCACGCCTGAAGCCGCAGTCGCCATCATTAGGGAACTCGTCGCCGAGATCCGTTCGCAGTTGCCTGAGGGTGCGCGTCCATACGGGCTCAATGTCGCCGTGCCTGGCTTCCCCGCCGCCGACGGCATTTCATACCATGCCACCATCCTTGGCTGGCACGGGGTCAACCTGGCCGAGCTGCTGGGCAATGCCTTTGGCGATGATTTTCCGATCCTGCTGGAAAACGATGCCAACGCCGTCGCGGTGGCCGAGACATACGGTGCGCAGCCAGGAAAGGACGATGAGGATGCTCTGGTCATCCTGATCGAGAACGGCGTTGGCGGCGGCATCATCAATGCCGGCAGGCTGCATCGCGGCCGACTCGGCGGCGCCGGCGAAATCGGACACTTACGCATTGGCGACGAAGGTTTTGTCTTCGACGCCAAGCGCCCGGGCCGGCTGGAATCCTATGTCGGCAAGGATGCTTTGCTGGCTCGCTACCTCCACATAAGCGGGCGGCGCGCCGGTGTGGATGAGTTTGTCGCAGCGCTTGCCGGCGGCGATCCGGCGGCCGTCGCCACTGCGCGCGACTGGGCGCTCTGGTTCGGCCGCGGCCTGGCGACGCTCGCCTGCACCTTGCAGCCGGAACGCATCATCCTCTCCGGCTCCGTCAATGCAATCTATCCCTTTGTCGCCGAACAGGTGGAAGCTTTCCTGCTGGACTTCCTCGCCGAAGGCTATCCCGTTCCCAGGATCGAACTGTCGCGCGTCGGCGCGGACGGTCCGGCGTTGGGCGCTGCCTGTCTGCTGCATCAGGCAGCTTTGTCGGGCGATCCGCAATTTCAACTTCGCGGCCTCGACGCGCGCTAATCAGGAGAAATTCCATGCCTCGCAAAGACGAAAAGCGGCTGCGTGTCGGCGTGCTCGGCTGCGGTCCGATTGCGCAGGCGGCGCATTTCGAATCCTGCACCAAGGCGCGCAATGCCGATCTCTATGCCATCTGCGATGTCGCCGACGATCTACGCGACAGGATGGCGGCCACTTTCGCGCCCGAAAAATCCTATGCCGATTATGGCCAGATGCTGGCCGATCCCGACCTCGATGCCGTCATCATCGCGACATCGGATACGTTCCATGTCAAGGCAGCGGAGCTGGCATTGGATGCCGGCAAGCATGTGCTGTGCGAAAAGCCTCTGGGCGTCTCCGTCGAGGAAGTCGAAGGCTTGCGGGTCGCTCTCGACAGGAGCGGCAAGGTGCTTCAGGTCGGCCATATGAAGCGCTTCGATCCCGGCATCCAGGCCGCGAAGGCCTTCGTCGACGATGAGATGGGCGAGCGGCTGGCGTTCAAGGGCTGGTATTGCGACAGCACCCACCGCTACCCGATGACCGATGCGGTGCAGCCGCTGATCATCACCAGCGCCAAAGCGCGCAAGCCGTCGGTCAACCCCAAGGCGAACCTGCGCCAATACTACATGCTGGCGCATGGCAGCCATCTACTTGACACGGCGCGCCATCTGCATGGGCCGATCGAGGCCGTCGAGGCCCGGCTCACCGAGCGTTACGGCGCCTATTGCTGGTTCGTCACCACCATCTTCGCCGACGGTTCGGTCGGTCATCTCGACCTGACGGTCGCCGTTCGCATGGACTGGCACGAAGGGTTCCAGATCTACGGCGAGAACGGCAGCGTTCTCGCGAAGACCTTTAACCCCTGGTACTACAAGAGCAGCGAGGTCGACATTTTCCGCGAGGCCGACGGCAGCTGGCATCGCACGCTTGGCGCGGACGGTCACTTTTATCGCCGCCAGCTCGAAGGTTTTGCCGATGTCGTGCTGAATGGCGCGCCCATGGTCGGCGCCGGCATCGATGACGGCATCGCCTCCGTCAGGGGGATGGCGGCAATAGCCCGCTCCGCTGCCGCCGGCGGCCGTGTCGTCAACCTCGCCGACGTCGACGGGGTCGTCTGATGCAGCTTGGGATTTTCGCCAAGACCTTCACTGCCACCGGCGCCTTGCCGGTGTTGCGCGCGGTGGCGGATGCCGGCTACGCGGCGGCGCAGTTCAACATGGCGTGCCTTGGCCTGCCGTCGATGCCGGACAGCATCGAGCCCGGCGCGGCCCGATCCGTCGCCGTGGCGAGCGGTGAAACCGGCGTTTCGATCGCGGCCGTGTCAGGAACCTACAACATGATCCATCCGGATCACTCGGTTCGTGTGTCAGGTCTTGCCCGGCTTGAGGTGCTCGCCGCGTCATGTGCGGATATGGGCGCCAGGCTGATCACGCTGTGCACCGGCACCAGGGATGCGCAGGATCAGTGGCGCTGGCATCCCGACAATGCCACTGACGCCGCATGGAGCGATCTTCGGGCGGAGATGGAAGCGGCGATCGCGATTGCCGACCGCTTCGACATCGAGCTTGGCATCGAACCGGAACTCGCCAATGTCGTTTCCAGCGCGCGGGCCGCCCGCCGCCTGTTCGACGAGATGAACAGCGCGCGGCTGCGCATCGTGCTCGACCCGGCAAACCTGTTCGAAGTGGTTGACAGCGCAGAGCGTCATCGCCTGATCGACGAGGCCGTCGATCTGCTGGCCGCGGAGATCGGCATGGCCCATGCCAAGGACCGCCATGCCGATGGCAGTTTTGCCGCCGCTGGACAGGGCGTGGTCGACTTCCCGCATTTCATTAGCCGTCTGAGAGCCGCCGGCTTCGACGGTCCTTTGATCACGCATGGCTTGACGGAAGCCGAGGCGCCGGATGTCAGTGCCTTCCTTCGCGGCGTCCTCGAAGAAAGCGGAAAAGCGTGAAAAGGACCTTCAGCCGCGATGGCGTCGACCTTGCCTACCGGGATGTCGGCACCGGCTTTCCCGTCATCTTCCAGCATGGGCTGGGCGGCGATGAGGCGCAGGTCGCCGACGTTTTTCCCGACCTGCCGCAGACACGGCGCGTGACGTTGGAATGCCGGGGCCAGGGCGGATCCAGCTATGGGCCGGTAGACCGGCTTTCGATTGCGACGTTTGCCGAGGACGTCGAAGCGCTGGCCGAGGCTATCGGCATCGGTCCGGCTGTCGTCGGCGGCATCTCGATGGGCGCCGCGCTGGCGCTGCGTCTGGCGGTGCACAAGCCGGCTCGCGTGCGCGCGCTGGTGCTCGCCCGGCCTGCCTGGGTGTCCCAGGCTGCCCCGGCCAATATGAAGCCCTACGCCGTGGTCGGCGATCTCTTGATGCGCCATTCGCCTGAAGACGCCCGGCGTCTGTTCGACGACAGCCCTGTCGCGGCCGAACTGGCCAGGTTCGCGCCGGACAATCTCAGTAGCCTGCAAGGCTTCTTCACCCGTCCGGATCCGGTTCTGTTCGGCAGGCTTCTGGTGGCAATCGCCGGCGATGGTCCGGGCGTGAGCGAGGCCGACATCCGCGCCATTGCGGTGCCGACCCTGGTCATCGGCCATGACCATGACCTTGTCCATCGCCTGGCCGATGCGCAGGTGCTGGCCGGGCTCATTCCGTCGGCCCGGCTTTGCACCATCACCGCCAAGTCGCAGGATCGCGTCGCCTACCGACAGGAATTTCGCGCCTGTCTTTCAGAGTTTCTGGAAACGCTCGCATGACGCATCGAATAGCTGACGACACGATCGCCGTGGTCGAGATCGGCGGCACCTCGGTCAAGGTCGGCTTTGCCGACCACGGCATCCCGGTGGATTTTGCCCGTACCTACCCCACCGCACAGTTGCGCCAGGGGGCGCCGATGGCGGGGCTGGCCGATGCGGTCATCGCAGCCAGCCGCGATGCCGGCCTCAAGCCTGCGCGGGTCGTTGCGACCGTCCCGGGTTTCATCGACCGCGATTTCGACACGGTGCTGCACACCGCCAACATTCCCGAGCTGAATGGCATCCGGCTGGGCTCGGAACTGGCATCCAGGCTTGGTATTCCCGTTCGGCTCGAACGCGACGTTGTGCTGCAATTGCTGGGCGAAAGCGTTGCCGGCGCGGTGAAGCAGCAAAAGGAGGTGCTGGCGGTCTATCTCGGCACCGGCATCGGTGCGGCCTATCTCGGCAAGGAAGGCATTTTCAGGGGCGGCGGCTGGGCGCTCGAGATCGGCCACATACCCGTCTACCGGCCCGACGAAAGCGGACCGCCAAACCGGGTCGAGACCTATGCTTCGGGGGCAACGCTCGTCGACCTTGCAGCGGATTACGACATCCCGGTGGCCGAGCTGTTTTCGGCGACCGGGCAGCCGCCATCGCTGCGCGAATGGCTGGACGAGATCGTCTGGCAGCAGGCGGTGACCATCGCAACGGCGGCCGCTTTGTTTTCCCCACAGACGATCCTGATCGGCGGCGGGATCGTCGACATGAAGTCCTATCCCCGCCAGACGCTCAAGCAGCGCGTCGCGGACAGCCTGCCGCACTCGCTTCTTGTCCAGCCCCTGGACATACGCTGGGCGGCCCTGGGCTGGCAGGCGGCCATTCACGGCGCGGTGCTGCTCGGCGCGGTCTGATCGCCGTGTTGCTGTCCGCAGCGGATTACTTGATCGTCTTCCCGTCCGCCCCGAACCGATATGTCTTGCCTGGCTCCGGCGTCGCGTACAGCGTCGCGCCCGGCTCCGCGTCGTACACACCGAAAATCCGCACCGTGATCAGCCCGGCCTTCTCGCAGTCGAGATAGAGGTTGGTGTCGGCGCCGAGATGCTCGGCATGCACCACCGTTCCTTTCCAGGCGCCGGACTTCGCATCGACTGTCAGATGTTCCGGCCGCACGCCGATGGTCTTGGCGGTCTCGCCCAGCCGCGCGCCGCCGATGAAGTTCATCTTCGGCGAGCCGATGAAGCCGGCGACAAATTCATTTGCCGGCGAATTGTAGAGCTCCATCGGTCCGCCGATCTGCTCGATTTTGCCGGCATTGAGCACGACGATCTTGTCGGCCAGCGTCATCGCCTCGACCTGATCGTGTGTGACGTAGATCATCGTCGCCTTCAGCCGCCGGTGCAGCTGCGCGATCTCCAGTCGCGTGTTGACGCGCAGCGCCGCATCGAGGTTCGACAGCGGCTCGTCGAACAGGAACAGTTTCGGCTCGCGCACCACGGCGCGGCCGATGGCGACGCGCTGGCGCTGGCCGCCCGACAGTTCCGCTGGCCGCCTTTCGAGATAGGGTTCCAGCGACAGCATCGACGAGGCGATGCCGATGCGACGCTCGATCTCGGCCGCGGGCGTGCCGGCCTGCTTGAGGCCGAGCCCCATATTGTTCTTCACCGTCAGATGCGGGTAGAGCGCGTAGGTCTGGAACACCATAGCGATGCCGCGTTTTGCCGGCGGTGTCGCCGAAACATCCGCGCCGTCGATCACCACCCGGCCGGAAGTCGAATCCTCCAGCCCGGCAATGACCCTGAGCAAGGTCGACTTGCCGCAGCCCGACGGGCCGACGAAGACGACGAATTCGCCGTCGGTCACTTCGAGGTTGATGCCCTTCAGCACCTCGACCGGCCCGAAGGCCTTCTTCACATTCTCGATTACCAGCGAGCCCACGGCTTCGTCCTTGTTCTAGAGTTTGACGGCGGCGCCGCTGCGCACGCTCTCATCGGCTGCAAGGCAGACGGCGAGCGACTTCACCGCGTCGTCCATGTGGCGGGTCAGGTCGATGTCTTCTCGGATCGCCTTCAGCACAAAGGCCTGCTCGAGGTCGCAGAGGTCCTGATGGCCGGGCTCGCCTTCCATCGACAGCATCTCGTCCGGCCTGGCGAACTTGCCGTCCGCACCGGTCGCGGCACTGTGCAGGCGGATGGTCGAGGTCTTGGTGTGAGTGTCGATGTCGTCGGACTTCACGCCTTCCTTCATGACGATCGACACGCAGCCATTGGGTGAAATCACGTCCTTCACGAAGAAAGCCGTTTCCGAAATCATTGGCCCCCACGCAGCCTCGTACCAGCCGACCGACCCGTCGTCGAACAGCACCTGCAGATGGCCGTAATTGTACATGGTCGGCGCGATCTCTTCGGTCAGCCGCAGCCCCATGCCGCGCACCTCGACCGGTTTGGCGTCGGTGATCTGCAGCATCACGTCGAGATAGTGCACGCCGCAATCGACGATCGGCGACGTTGTCTGCATCAACTGCTTGTGCGTCTGCCAGGTGGGGCCCGACGACTGCTGGTTGAGGTTCATGCGGAAGACGTAGGGGCCGCCGAGCTTGCGCGCCTCGGCGATCAGCCTGATCCAGGACGGGTGATGGCGCAGGATATAGCCGATCACCAGCTTTTTGCCGTTGGCCTTGGCCGCGGCGACGACGCGCTTGGCGTCGGCAACCGTCGTTGCCAGAGGCTTTTCGACAAAGACATGGCAGCCGGCCTCGAATGCCTTCACCGCATAGTCGGCATGGCTGTCGGAATAGGTGGCGATGCAGGCGACATCGGGCTTCTCGTCGCGCAGCGCGTCGTCGAAAGAGCGCCTGATGCCATAGCCCGACAACCCGTCCGGCAGCGGCACGTCGGAACGGTTGATCAGTGCCGCGATTTCGAAGCCCGGATTGGTGTGATAGGCCAGCGCATGGCTGCGGCCCATATTGCCGAGGCCGGCGACGACGACACGAAGAGGCTTTTCTAGACTCACTTGACGGCTCCGGAAGTGATGCCGCGGATCAGCTGCCGCGAGAAGATGACGTAGAGGATCAGCACCGGCATGATCGCCAGCGACAGCGCTGCCAGGATGGCATTCCAGTTGGTGACGAACTGGCCAAGGAACAGCTGCGCGCCGAGCGTCACCGTCTTGGTCTCTTCGGACGGCGCCAGGATCAGCGGGAACCACAGATCGTTCCAGATCGGGATCATGGTGAAGACGGCAACCGTCGCCATCGATGGCCGCACCAGCGGCAACACCAGCCGGAAGAAGATCGTGTATTCCGACAACCCGTCGATGCGGCCGGCATTCTTCAGGTCGTCGGACACCTGCTTCATGAACTCCGACAGGATGAAGACGGCCAGCGGCAGGCCTTGCGCGGTATAGACCAGGATCAGCGCTGTCAGCGTGTTGACCAGCCCGCTCGCCACCATCAATTGCAGGATGGCAACTGTGCCGAGCCGGATCGGGATCATGATGCCGAGCGCCAGATAAAGCCCCATCAGCGTGTTGCCGCGAAAGCGGTATTCCGACAGCGCGAACGCCGCCATGGCGCCGAACAGAAGCACGAAGAACAGCGAGGCGACGGTGACGACAAGGCTGTTCTGGAAATAGTGGATGAAGTCGCCCTGGCCGATCACCGTGGTGTAGCCGATCAGGTCGAACGTCTTCGGCGTCGGCGGCGTCAACGGCTCGCTGAAGATGCCGGCGCGCGACTTGAACGAGTTCATGATGACCAGGATCACCGGAAACAGCGCGATCGCCGTGTAGGTCAACAGGATCGCGTGGGCGCCGATGGTGCGGGGCAGTGAATGGGTGGCGGTGCTCATCGCTTGCCCCTCTAAAACTGGTAGCGACGCAGGCGCGTCTGGACGAGGAACAGGTAGACGCAGACGCCGCCAAGGATGATCAGGAACATCATCGTGGCGATCGCCGCGCCCATATTGGGATCGCCGACCTGCAGCTGGAAACCGAAGAAGGCGCGGTAGAGGAAGGTGCCCAGAATATCGGTCGAATAGTTCGGCCCGGCGAGCGCCCCTTGCGCGGTGTAGATCAGGTCGAAGGCGTTGAAATTGCCGACGAAGGTCAGGATCGAGATGATGCCGATCGACGGCAGGATCAGCGGCAGCTTGATCTTCCAGAACTGCGACATCCCGGTAATGCCATCGCATTCGGCGGCTTCGATCACCTCTTCGGGGATCGACAAAAGGGCGGCATAGATCAGCATCATCGGGATGCCGATGAACTGCCACACCGAGATCAGGCTGAGTGCGGTCAGCGCATATTGTTCTTTGCCCAACCATGGCGTGAACAGGCTTTTCAGGCCGACCAGGTCCATCAGATGCGGCGCCACGCCCCACAGCGGCGACAGGATCAGCTTCCAGGCGAAGCCGACGATGACGAAGGACAGGATGGTCGGCACGAAGATCGCCGTGCGGTAGAAGGCGGCGAACCTCAGCCGCGGGCTGGACAGCAATGCTGCGAGCATGACGCCGATCGGGTTCTGCACCAGCATGTGGATGATGAAGAACCAGACATTGTTGCGCAGCGCATTCCAGAAATTGACCGACCAGTTGGGGTCGCCGAACAAGGTGCGGAAATTGTCAAAGCCGACGAAGACCTGGTGCTGCTCGATGTTGCGGAACAGCGACAGCTGCAGCGTCCCGGCCAGCGGCAGGATCATGATCGCCGTATAGACCAGCAGCGCCGGCGCCAGGAAGACGCCGATATGCCAGCGGAACGGTCGTTTCGGTCGTGCGGCCATGAGTGCGGTCCCCGCCTATCCACGGTCTGGGCAAAAATGCTCCCACGTCGGCGCTGCCCCTCACCCTTACCCTCTCCCCGTGAAGAACGGGGAGAGGGGGTCGCCAGCGCTGGAGTGCATCCCTTCTCCCCGTCACTATACGGGGAGAAGGTGCCGGCAGGCGGATGAGGGGCGGCGCCGTCGTTGGCAGTCGATGCTATCGAAAAACGCAGGGCCGTCCACTTGGAACGACCCTGCTCGTTGAGCTCTTACTTGCCCGGCTTGTACCAGCTGTCGAGGCCGTCCTGCAGCTTCTTGGCGGCAGCTTCCGGCGTATCGGTGCCGTTGATGACGTTGGCCGATTCAACCCAGGTCTCGTTTTCCAGGTTCGGCGTGCCGCGCGACAGGATCTGGTAGGTCGAGCGGATCGTCGACTTGCACTTGTCGCGCCAGGAGACGAATTCCTGCGCCAGCGGGTCTTCCATCTTCACCGGGTTGGAGTTCAGGCTGAAGAAGCCCGGCAGTGCGTTGGCGTAGATGGTCGCGAAGTCCGGCGAAGCGACCCAGGACAGGAAGGTCTTGGCCGCGTCGGCATTCTTCGACGCTGCATTCAGCCCCATGCCGATATCGGTATGGTCGGAGATGTAGCAGGTGTCGCCGGCCTTCTCGACCGGCGGCGGGAAGGCGCCCATCTTGAACTGCGCCTGGGTGTTGAACAGGCCGATCTCCCACGAGCCGGCCGGGTAGATGGCGGCGCGGCCGAGCGTGAACAGGTTCTGGCTGTCCGGGTAGGTCTGGGCTTCGAAGCCGTCGCCGAGATAGGGCTTCCACTTGGCCAGTTCGGCATAGGGCGCGACCCAGTCGGCGTCGGTCAGCTTCTGCTCGCCCTTGATGAGGGCTGCGCGGCCGTCTTCGCCCTTCCAGTAGTTCGGGCCGATGTTCTGGTAGCCCATGGTTGCGGCTTCCCAGAGATCCTTGGTGCCCATCGCCATCGGGATGTAGGTGCCGTCGGCCTTGATCTTGTCGAGCGCGGCGAAGAATTCGTCACGCGTCGTCGGCACCTTGATGCCGAGCTTGTCGAAGGCGTCCTTGTTGTAGATGAAGCCGTGGATGACCGAGGCCATCGGCACGCAGAAGCTCGCCTTGCCGTCATCGGTCTGCCAGGCGGCCTTGGCGACGGGCGAGAAGTTTTCCATGCCGGGCAGCGCCGAGAGATCGGCGAGATTGCCCTTCCTGAACAGTTCGAGCGACTTGTCGAACGGGCGGCAGGTGATCAGGTCGCCAGCCGAGCCGGCGGCGAGCTTGGCGCCGAGTGCGGCGTCATATTCGGTCGGCGCCGAAGGAGCGAACACCACCTTGATGCCCGGGTTCTTGGCTTCGAAGGCCGGGATCAGCTTGTCCTTCCAGATGGTGAGGTCGTCGCCGCGCCAGCTTTCGATGTTAAGGGTAACGTCAGCGGCGTGAGCCAACCCGGCGGTGCCGAGAATGCTGGTGCCGAGAAGCAGTGCCGTCAGTAGTTTCGTTGTCATGCTAGTCTCCCTGTTGACCTTTTTCAGGTTCGGTTTTGAGAACAGGGGCCTTCGCGCCCTTGTTCCCCTCGATCGCGGAAAGGGCTGGCCTGAGCTTCTGGCCGGTCCTTTCCAGTATCTTCTCGGCCACATCGGCGTTGGCGGCGCCGGCGGCGAGCAGAATGGCGGTTTTGACAACGCCGCCGCTCTCTTCGAGCAGGCGCGCGGCATCTTGCCTGTCGTGGCCGCTGATGGCGGCGACGATGCGGGCCGCGCGGTCGCGCAGCTTGATGTTGTCGGCAGTGAGATTGACCATGTAGCCGTCATGGACATGGCCGAGATGGATGGCGGTCAGCGTCGACAGCATGTTGAGCGCGATTTTCTGGGCGGTGCCGGCGCCCATGCGCGTCGAGCCGGCAATCACCTCCGGCGGTGTCTCCAGCAGGATGGCAACGTCGGCCAGCTTGAGCAGCGGCGTGTCCTTGTTGTTGGCAATGGCAATGGTCGCTGCGCCCCGGCCGCGCGCATCCTTCAGCGCCTGGACCGCATAGGGTGTCGAGCCGCTGGCCGAAATCGCGATCAGGCAGTCGCCCTTGCCGATGCCGGCGCCAGCAACAGCCGCCGAGGCCTCATCTGTGTCGTCCTCGGGTCCGCCGGCCAATGTCTTGAAGGCCTCGTCGCCACCGGCGATCAGGATGACGATGCGCTCGCGCTTGATACCGAACGTGCCGGGCAATTCCAGCGCGTCGGCCAGCGCCATCAGGCCGGAGCTGCCGGCCGCCGCATAGGCGAGCTTGCCGCCGCCGTTCAGCCGGCCGGCGATGATCTCGGCCGCGGCAGCGATGGCGGGAATGGCGTCGCGGACGGCCTTGGCGGCCTCGATCTGTGCATTGGCGAGCGAAGAAAGGATGGTGTCCGGGGCCTGGATGTCCAGTCCCTCGGCATTCCTGTGAAGCGCTTCGGTGCGCGGTTCGGCCATCCCTGTCCCTCCGATGAACGAACAATACCAAAAAAATACCACTTGTCCACACGCATTAACGGATTTGAGTGCCAGAAATCGCTGAGCCGGCGAATTTCATAGGTTTTTCAATAAAATACACCTTAATCTTTTTGAAACGGAAATTAATCCTTGGCTATTGGTATTTTATTGGTATTATCCGCCCCGAGGAGAAATCGCGTGAATTTCGTGCTCGGTATCGATGGCGGCGGCACCAGCTGCAGGGCAGCCCTTGCGACAGGCGATGGCGCTGTCATTGGCCGCGCCAAAAGCGGCGCGGCCAACATACGCACCGATCTCACCGGCGCCCGCACCCATATCGTCGAGGCGGCACGGCAGGCGTTCATCGCCGCCGGGCAGGACCCGGACCAGATCCCACAGACACCAGCCATTCTTGGCCTTGCCGGCGCCAATGTCGGCACCTACCGGCAGCAGCTCGAAGCGATCCTGCCGTTCAGCATCAGCCGTGTCGAGACCGACGCCGAGATCGCGCTGGAAGGCGCAGTCGGCTCCGGTGACGGCGCCATGGCCATTCTCGGCACCGGCACCGCCTATATGGCGCGCAAGGGCGGGGTATCGCGCGCCATTGGCGGCTGGGGGTTCCAGGTCGGCGACCAGGGCAGCGGCGCCCGCATCGGCCGCGATCTGCTGGAACAGACGCTGCTTGCCCATGACGGTGTCCGACCGCGCTCGCCCTTGACCGACAGCATGATGGCGACCTTCCGCAACAATCCCGAAGACGTGGTCGAGTTCACCACCAATGCCAAGCCCGGCGATTTCGGCGGCTTCGCGCCCAAGGTGTTCGAGCATGCCGAAAAGGGCGACGCCGTCGCCAACTGGATCGTCGACAAGGCGGTTGCCGATGTCCAGGCAGCCCTTGGCGCACTCGATCTTTCGCACGACGCGCCGCTCTGCCTGCTCGGTGGTCTGGCGCCACTCTATGCGCCGCGCCTTTCCCAGCGCTACCAGGCGCTGCTCAAGGCGCCGCTCGACGATGCGCTGGGCGGCGCCGTGCAGATGGCGGCTCGCATCTTCGCCAAAGCGGAGGCAGCGCGATGAGCGAGGCCGCCGACCAGATCTTCGCCACGCTGAAGCAATCGTCGCAAAGCGGCGCGCCGCTCTATCTGCAGCTGAGGAAAAGCATTGAGGACGCGGTCAATCGCGGTCTGATCGGGCCGGGCGACGCGCTGCCGTCGGAGCGCGACATCGCGACCAAGGCCGACATTTCCCGTGTCACCGTGCGCAAGGCGGTCCAGGACCTGGTCAAGGGCGGCATATTGGTGCAGCGCCACGGCTCCGGCACCTTTGTTGCGCCGCGCATGGAGCGCGTCGAGCAGTCGCTGTCGAGGCTCACCTCCTTCACCGAGGACATGGCCCGGCGCGGCATGGCGGTGCGTTCGGCATGGCTCGACCGCGGACTGTACGCGCCCTCGCCCGACGAGATGATGGTGCTCGGCCTGTCGTCGAACGAGTTGGTGGCGCGTGTGGCGCGCCTGCGCATTGCCAACGACACGCCGCTGGCCATCGAGCGCGCCTCGCTGTCGGCCAGCGTGCTGCCGGACCCCGCCGGGATAGGCTCTTCTCTCTATGCGGCGCTGGAGTTGACCGGCAACCGCCCGGTGCGGGCGGTGCAGCGCATTTCGGCCGCCAATCTCGGCGACGGTGACGCGCGCCTGCTCGAAGTGCCGCCGGGCATTGCCGGCCTGCACATTGAACGCATTTCCTATCTGGCGAGCGGCAAGGTGATCGAATTCACCCGTTCCATCTACCGGGGCGACGCTTATGATTTCGTCGCCGAACTGCGGCTGACAGGGCCGAGCGAAGAGGGCCGACCATGATCCCCAACACCACTCATATGCGGCGCGAGATCGACGAGATTCCGCAAGCCGTCGCGCGCCTGCTCGACGGTTCGGCAGCAGTGCTGACCGAGGCCGGACGCGGCATTCGCGAACGCGATCCGAGCTTCATCGTTACCGTCGCGCGCGGCTCGTCCGACCATGCCGCCACCTTCATGAAATATGCCGTCGAGCTGACCGCTGGTCTGGCCGTCGCTTCGGTCGGCCCGTCGATCGCCTCGATCTATGGCGCGAAACTCAAGCTCGCCGGCTCGGCCTGCCTGGCCATCTCGCAGTCGGGCAAGAGCCCTGATATCGTCGCCATGGCCGAGACGGCCAGGGCCGGCGGATCACTCACCGTCGCCATCACCAACACCGCCGATTCGCCGCTGGCACGGGCCTCGGATTTTGCCATTGACATCCTGGCCGGGCCCGAGCGCAGCGTTGCGGCGACGAAAACCTTCGTCAATTCGGCGGTGGCCGGGCTGGCGCTGATGGCGCATTGCACCGGCGACGACAAGCTGCTGGCCGCCCTCGCCCGCCTGCCCGAACACTTCAGCAAGGCGATCGCCTGCGACTGGATGGCGCTGGCCGGCGCGCTGGAGACGCCGCAATCGCTGTTCATTCTCGGCCGCGGCCCGTCCGCGGCGATGGCCAATGAGGCGGCGCTGAAGTTCAAGGAGACCTGCGGCATGCACGCCGAGGCCTATAGTGCGGCCGAAGTCATGCACGGCCCGCTGGCGCTGGTCGGTCCAGGCTTCCCGGTGCTGGCGCTGGCTGCCCGCGACGCCTCGGAGCCGTCGGTGGCCGAGGCCGCCGACAGCCTTGCCGGCAAGGGTGCCGCCGTCTTCATCACTTCGGACAAGGCGAGGAGCGCGCAATCCCTGCCGCATGTCGCCACCGGTCATCCCTTGACCGACCCGCTGACGCTGATCGTGTCCTTCTATGGCTTCGTCGAGGCCTTCGCCCGCCATCGCGGCCTCGATCCGGATGTGCCGCGCAACCTGCGCAAGGTGACGGAAACCGTATGAGCGACCGTTTTGCCCTGACTGGCGCCCGCATTTTCGACGGCGACGACTGGCACGACAATGCCGCCCTTGTCGTGCACGGCGATGCGGTCGAAGGCATTCTTCCCGTCGGCGCTGTTCCGTCAGGCGTTGCCCGGATCGACACCGGCGGCGGCATGCTGGCACCGGGCTTCGTCGACCTGCAGGTCAATGGCGGCGGCGGCGTCATGCTCAACGACCATCCCGATGTCGCCTCGCTTGCAACCATTTGCCGGGCGCACGCGCCGTTCGGCACCACGGCGCTGCTGCCAACCCTGATCACCGATACGCCTGAGATCACCGCCGCGGCCATTGCCGCCGGCGCTGAAGCGGCACGGCAGAAGCTGCCGGGGTTTCTCGGCTTGCATCTCGAGGGACCGCATCTCTCGATCGCGCGCAAGGGCGCGCATGATCCGGCGCTGATCCGGCCGATGATGGATGCCGACCAGGCTGCCCTGATCGCGGCGCGCAAAAATCTGCCGGTGCTGCTGACGACGATCGCGCCCGAATCCGTCGAGCCCGCCCGGGTCGCCGCACTTGCCAAAGCCGGCATCGTCGTCAGCCTCGGCCATTCCGACACCGGCTACGCTATGGCCAGAGCCTTTGCCGACGCCGGCGCCAGTGTGGTCACCCATCTGTTCAACGCCATGAGCCAGATCGGCAACCGCGAGCCGGGACTGGCTGGTGCGGCCATCGACATAGGGGGCCTCTCGGCCGGCATCATCGCCGACGGCATCCATGTCGACCCGGCCACCATGCTGATTGCGCTGCGCGCCAAGCAGGGACCGGGCAGGATCGTGCTGGTCACCGACGCCATGGCGACGATCGGCACCGACATGACCTCGTTCCCCCTCAACGGCCGCACCATCTATCGCAAGGATGGCAGCCTGCGGCTGGCCGACGGCACGCTGGCCGGGGCCGATCTCGATATGATCTCGGCCGTCCGCTATGTGCACAGAATTGTCGGGCTGGACCTGTCGGAGGCCTTGCGCATGGCCTCGCTCTATCCGGCGCAAGCTGTCGGCCAGGCGCATCGGCTCGGCCGCTTCGCCAACGGCACTGCGGCCGATATTGTCGCGCTGTCGGACGATCTCGACGTCAAGGGCGTGTGGATCGGCGGCGGCAGGGTTTTTGCAGGCGCGGACAGTCGGCGCTAAAGTCCGTCCATGCATGATGTCGATTGTTTTGTTGCCGGGGCGGGTGTGGTCGGCCTCGCCATTGCCCGTGCGCTGACGCTGGCGGGCCGTGAGGTGCTGGTGGTCGAGAAGGCCGCAGCCATCGGCACGGGCACCAGTTCGCGCAACTCGGAAGTCATCCATGCCGGGCTCCATTATGCGCCGGGCAGCTTCAAAGCCCGGCTCTGCGTCGCGGGTCGCGAGCGCCTCTATGCCTACTGCCATGAGCACGGCGTCGCCCACCGGCGCACCGGCAAACTGCTCGTTGCTGTCGAACCCGACCAGTTGGACAGGCTGCAGGCGATCCAGATCAACGCGGCGCAATGCGGAGTAGGCGACCTCACGCTGTTGACGCGCGCAGAGGCCGAAACCCTCGAACCCGCGCTGACCTGCGCCGGCGCGTTGCTGTCGCCGTCGACCGGCATCGTCGACAGCCAGGCGCTGATGCTGTCGCTGCGTGGTGACGCGGAAGCCGCTGGCGTATCCTTCGCGCTGCTCACGACTGTTGCCGGCGCGGCCATCGAAGCCGACGGGATCCGGATCGACACGCGTGACGCCGATGGTGAGGGGTTCCGTCTCAAGGCCGGTGCCTTCATCAACGCCGCCGGCCTCGACGCCCAGGCATTGGCCAGACGCATCGAAGGCTTCCCGCAAGACCTCGTTCCGCCGCTATGGCTGGCGCGAGGCAACTATTTCGCGCTGTCCGGCCGCTCGCCCTTTTCGCGGCTGATCTATCCGGTGCCAGTCCATGGCGGTCTTGGTGTTCACCTGACCCTCGACCTCGGCGGCAGCGCGCGCTTTGGCCCTGATGTCGAATGGATCGATCGCGTCGACTATACCGTCGATCCCGGCCGAAGCGCTGCCTTTTACGAGGAGATCCGGCGCTACTGGCCCGGCCTCGCCGATGGCGCATTGCACCCCGCCTATGCCGGCGTCAGGCCAAAACTGTCCGGTCCAGGCCAGCCGGCGGCAGATTTCATCATCCAGGGCCCGGCCGAGCACGGCGCTGGGCCGATCGTCAATCTGTTCGGCATCGAGAGCCCCGGCCTGACGGCGAGCCTGGCAGTCGCCGACCATGTTGTGGAGCTGCTCAGCCTGAAATGACAGGGCTGCGGCTGTTGTCGTCTCAAGCTATGAAACCTTTTGATTTTGAGGCCGTTGTCGGGGCGTATGTCCGAGGCGAAACCCAAATCGAAACCGACCGACGGCATCAGACCGAGCGATGCCCCGAAGTCGCGCCGGGAAAAGCCATCACGACAAAAGCCGCGCGACCGACGAACGGGCGAGGAGAAGCCGCGCGAAGAGAAGCCAACGCCTGCCGACGCAGGGCCGGAGGTCGACGGCCAGGCAGGGCCGCCGCCGGAAGCTATCGAACCCGATCCGCAGCTGACGCCCGAAGAGGCCGAGCAGGCGCGCAAGAAATACCTGCTGCGGCGTTTCTGGATCAGCGCGCGCGGCTACTGGAGCCGGCGCGGCGACCGGCTCGCCTGGCCATTCACGATCGGAGTGCTGCTGCTGATCTGCATCAACATCGGTTTCCAGTATGGCATCAATGTCTGGAACCGCTCGATGTTCGATGCCCTCGAGCAGCGCAACGCCCGCACAGTCTATTTCCTCAGCGCCGTATTCGTGCCGCTGGTGATCTGCAGCGGCAGCCTTGTCGTGGCGCAGGTCTACCTGCGCATGACGATCCAGCGCCGCTGGCGTTCCTGGCTGACCACCGGGGTCGTCGCGCGCTGGCTGGCAAACGGCCGCTACTACCAGCTGAACCTCGTGGGCGGCGACCACCAGAACCCCGAGGCCCGCATGACCGAGGATCTGCGCATCGCCACCGAGTCGCCGATCGATTTCATCGCCGGGGTCCTCAACGCGTTCCTGTCGGCCTCGACCTTCATTGTCGTGCTGTGGACCATCGGCGGCGCGCTCACCCTGCCGATCGGCGGCGAGAGCATCACCATTCCCGGCTTCCTGGTCATCACCGCGATCATCTATGCCGCCATCACCTCGACCTCGATGGTGGTCATCGGCCGCAATTTCGTCCAGCTCTCCGAGCGGAAGAACCAGGCGGAGGCCGAACTGCGCTACACGCTGACGCGCGTGCGCGAAAACGGCGAAAGCATCGCCTTGCTGGGCGGCGAGGAGGAAGAGCGCGGCGGCATCGACGAGAATTTCGGCCATGTGCTGAGGCAATGGGCGCTGCTGACCGGACAGCACATGCGCACGGCGGCGGTGTCGCAGGGATCGAGCCTGTTTGCGCCGGTCGTGCCGATCCTGTTGTGCGCGCCAAAATTCCTCGAAGGCTCGATGACGCTTGGCGAGGTGATGCAGGCGGCGTCTGCCTTTGGCATCGTGCAAGGCGCGTTCGGCTGGCTGGTCGACAACTATCCGCGTCTCGCCGACTGGAACGCCTCCGCGCGGCGCATTGCCTCGCTGATGATGTCGCTCGACGGGCTCGAGCGCGCCGAGCAGAGCGATGCGCTCGGACGCATCAACCGGGGCGAAACCGAAGACGGCGCCATCCTCAGCCTCGACAATCTTTCCGTGACACTCGATGACGGCACCTCCGTGGTCAAGGAAACCGAGGTCGTGATCGAGCCGGGCGAGCGGGTGCTGGTGGCTGGCGAATCTGGTTCAGGCAAGTCGACGCTAGTGCGGGCAGTCGCGGGCCTGTGGCCATGGGGTGGCGGCAGCGTCAATTTCCACGCCGACAGGCGCCTGTTCATGCTGCCGCAACGCCCCTACATCCCCACCGGCACGCTTCGCCGCGCGGTCGCCTATCCCGCGGCGGCGGACAAGTGGACGATCAAGCAGATCAAGGCCGCCCTCGACAAGGTGGGGCTTGGCTATCTCACCGACAGGATCAGGGAAGACGCGCCATGGGACCAGACGCTGTCGGGTGGCGAAAAGCAACGCCTCGCCTTCGCGCGCCTGCTGCTGCATCGCCCCGATATCGTGGTGCTGGATGAAGCGACTTCGGCGCTAGACGAGAAGAGCCAGGACACGATGATGAAGACGGTGATCAGCGAACTGCCTGATGTCACCATCATCAGCGTGGCGCACCGCGCGGAGCTCGAAGCCTTCCACAGCCGCAAGATCACCCTGGAAAGGCGTGAGGGCGGCGCCAAGCTCGTCAGCGATGTCGACCTCATCCCGCGCAAGCGCCAACGCAGCCTGCTGAACCGCGCCCTGTGGGGTTCCGGCACCCCAAAGCCTCGCAGGTAGGGAGGGCACTACCGAACCGCGCACAGGTGGCAGTGGATCGCCTGAAGCAAAGTGATTAGCCGGCTTCTTAACGGTCGTAGAGGCCCTTGTAGCTTTCGCGCAGCAGGTTCTTTTGCACCTTGCCCATCGTGTTGCGCGGCAATTCATCGACGAAGATGACCTGCTTCGGGTGCTTGTATTTCGCCAGCTGGCCGGCAATGGCGCCAACGATCTCGGCCCCGGTAATCTGGGAGGCAGGCTCCCGCACCACGACAGCGGTGACGCCTTCGCCGAAATCGGGATGGGCAAGACCGATGACCGCACTTTCCGCGACTCCAGCCAGCGCGTCGATCTCGCTCTCGATCTCCTTCGGATAGATGTTGTAGCCGCCGGAAATAATCAGGTCCTTGCCGCGCCCGACTATGTGGACGTAGCCATCGGCATCGATAAGGCCGAGATCGCCGGTGATGAAGAAGCCGTCGGCGCGGAATTCCGCCTTGGTTTTCTCCGGCATGCGCCAGTAGCCGGAAAAGACATTCGGCCCCTTCACCTCGATCATGCCGACCTCACCCTGGGCTAGCGCAGCACCACTGTCGGGATCGGCGATGCGCAGCGAAACGCCGGGGAGCGGGAAGCCGACCGTGCCGGCGCGGCGCTCGCCCTCGTACGGGTTCGAGGTGTTCATGTTGGTCTCAGTCATGCCGTAGCGCTCGAGGATCGCGTGGCCGGTCAGTTCGCGCCAGGCCTTGTGCGTTTCTGAGAGCAGTGGCGCCGAGCCGGAAACGAACAGGCGGATATTCTTCGCTGCCTGCGCGTCGAGTCCCTGTTGCAGCAAGAGCCTGGTATAGAAGGTTGGCACGCCCATCAGCACCGTGGCGCGCGGCAGAAGCGAGACGATGCGGCTGGCGTCGAATTTCTGCTCGAACAGCATCGAGGCGCCGGCCATCAGGGCGACGTTGGTGGCGACGAACAGGCCATGCGTGTGGAAGATCGGCAGCGCATGGATCAGCACGTCTTCCCCCTTGAAGCGCCATTGCTCGACCAGCACGCGCGCGTTGGAGGCCAGGTTTTCGTGGCTGAGCATGGCGCCCTTCGAACGGCCGGTCGTGCCCGATGTGTAGAGGATCGCCGCGAGGTCGTCCGGCTCGCGCGCCATATCGTCAAAATCCGCGGGCTGTTGCGCGGCCTGTTCGGTCAGCGAGCCTTCACCGTTGCGGCCGAGTGTGGCGGTAACTGCGCCCGAAGCCTTTGCCAGCGGCGCGATATCGCCAGCCCGCGACGGGTCGCAGACGACCAGCCGTGGCTCGGCATCGCCGAAGAAATAGCCGAGCTCCGTCAACGTGTAAGCGGTGTTGAGCGGCAGGAAGACCGCACCGGCGCGCAGGCAGGCCAGATAAAGGAAAATGCATTCGGGGCTTTTTTCGACCTGCACCGCGACGCGGTCGCCGGGCCTGACGCCGAAATGCTTCAGCGCCTGCGCCAATTGCGCCGACCGCGCCAGCATGTCACCGTAGCGAATAGAGCGCCCGTCATCGGTCTCCATCAAGGTGCGCCCGGGCGCGGGCATGCGGTCGCGGAAGGCATCGAACAGGTGATTGTTCATGCGTCTTCCCTAGCGCATGGCCTCGAAAAAAAACAACCGCTTTTCGGAACACCGCTGCAAGCAGATTTCGGATCGAAAAACCGCAAGTGTTGCTATCTGCGGCCGCGCAACGCCTTGCTTGCCCCGAGATCGCCGCTCTCGTTGAAGCGCTCCATGCACATGGCTGCCGTCAAACGGTAGTGGTTGAGCAGCGCTTCGACGGCGCCATCGGCATCGCCATCCACGGTGCGCTCGGCAATCAGGCGATGCTCGCCGATATCGTCGCGCTCGGGCCCGTCCTGGGAGATCAGCCGGTAGCGGGAGGCCTGATCGGAAAGCTGGTCACAAAAGCCGGTCAGCCAGTGCGACCGGCAGCCTGCGATCAGTGCCCGATGGAAGGCGCGATGCAGCTTTTCCCATTCCGGATTGTTCGAGGACGGATCTTCCGGCAAACGGCGCTGGGCGCGCGCCAGCCGATGCAAGGCCAGCACCAACTGCTCTTCCCACTCGCCGGTGCGGTTGGCAATGGATTCACGCAGCGCCCGCTCTTCCAGCCAGCAGCGCGTGCGCGTCAATTCCTCGAGTTCCGGGGCACTGACCGGCATGATGAAGAAACCGCGCTGGTCGTGGCGGCCAAGCAGGCCTTCCGAAGCAAGCCGGTTGAGAGCCTCGCGAACCGGCGAGGCACCGGCGCCGTAACGGGAAACCACCCATTCGACCCGAAGCTTGCTTTCACTTTCAAACACACCGCGCAGGAGATCGTCGCGAAGCTGTTGGTAGACCGTGCTGGCGAGTGTGCTCTTGGCGCCGGCGCCTTCAATCATATCGGCAGATCCGTAGGTCAATATGACTCCTGTCGCTCTCCCATGCTCCGCCTGCCCGTTCGCGAAGCAAACGATTCCCCTGCGAATCTACTGTACCTCGTAAGGCATCCATGCCTCAAGGGAAAGATCCCGATATTCGACTTAAAGAGGAAGGTTGTGCGCATCTTACTTTGAGGAAGTAACGAATATCGTGAAAAACTTGTTCTTGTGAAGAAACTTTGTGCTACTTCGCGACTCGCGTCTTCGCGACATGGTTGTGAGATCAGGAACACGGGTAATTTTTTCTTAACGCACGTCAGATTGCCGAACTTACCGCTCCCGCAATGAACACGCCCTCGGCATTCGTCCACTAGATTTTGCTGCCAGATGCAGTGCCAGATGCTGTGATCGCGTCGCTCGCCGCGACGGTCAGTTCCGGCGACTGCCGCAAGTTGACAGCTTTGGGGACATCTCGCCGGTTGAAGGATCGGGCCAAGAGATTAGAACCGCCGAGAATTTGTCTTGAAACTGATGTCAGCCGGCAACCCGGTCGGCCGCGGTTCGGATGGCTTCGATATTGGCCCGGTAGGCCTCGACGCTGCCGCCCTTGAAGACGGCGGCGCCTGCCACCAGCACGTCGGCGCCGGCTGATGTAACCAGGGGAGCCGTCTCCGGCGACACGCCGCCGTCAATCTCGATGCGGATCGGCCGGTTGCCGATCAGCGCCTTGACCCGCTTGACCTTGTCGACCATGGCCGGGATGAAGGCCTGGCCGCCAAAGCCCGGATTGACGGTCATGATCAGGATCAGGTCGAGCCGGTCGAGCACATATTCGATCGAGCTTTCCGGAGTCGCCGGATTGAGCGACACGCCAGCCTTCTTGCCGAGACCCTTGATGGTCTGCAACGAACGGTCGAGATGCGGCCCAGCCTCGGCATGCACGGTCATGCCGTCGCAGCCGGCATCGGCAAAGGCGGCCAGATAGGGATCGGCCGGCGCAATCATCAGATGACAGTCGAAGAAAGCCTTGGTGCGGTTGCGGATGGCCTTGATCACCGGTGGGCCGAAGGTGATGTTGGGCACGAAATGCCCGTCCATGACATCGAGATGGATCCAGTCGGCGCCGGCCGCGGCCACCGCCTCGACCTCGTCGCCTAGCTTCGAGAAATCCGACGCCAGCACCGATGGCGCAATCAGGGTCTTCCTGCTCATGATGCAGCCCTTTTTGGGCGCCCTGTTTGCGGGCGCTGTCTGACGACTGCCTAGACCATGATCCTGAAAAGGGAAAGTCGCTAGGTCCGGATTTCCATTCGCCTTGCGACAAACCGCTTGCAGCTCACAATCGGTTATGCGCCATTCAGTGGGGACAAACGGAGAGGTCAGATGGGAAAGATCGTCTACTCCATGCTGACGTCGCTGGACGGCTTTATCGAGGGACCGTCGGGCGACATCGGCTTGCCGGTGCCCGAGGAAGACCTGCACCGGCATTTCAACGACGAGATGCGGCGGACCGCGATCGCGCTCTGCGGACGCCGGATGTATGAGGCGATGCGCTTTTGGGACAGTCCGGAGCGCCAAACCGGGGGAGAGGTCGAGCGGGATTTTGCCGATGCCTGGCAAAAGACCCCGAAGATCGTGTTTTCGACGACGCTTCGCGACGTCGGACCCAATGCCCGGCTGGTGTGTGGCGATGTCGAAACCGTTGCAAGTGAGCTCAAATTGCAGACGGAGGGCGAAATCTCCGTCAGCGGCGCCGATCTTGCCGCACAATTCGCGCGTGCGGGCCTGATCGACGAATTCCGGCTCTACATGCAGCCGGTCGTGCTGGGCGGCGGCAAGCCGTACTTCCAGTCCGGCCTGGCGCTGACCTTGCAGCCGCTCGGCACGCAAAGTCTTGCCCAGGGCGTGACGCTGCTGCGCTACGCGCCCGCCAGCTGAGATTCGGCCTGGAGCAGTGTGAGGATCGACAACTCTGCCGCCTGAAAGAAAACCCCGCCGGATCGCTCCGGCGGGGGTTCTATTCCTGGCTCATATCCAGAACCTACGGCTTGAAGTTGGCCGTCGGATCCCTCTGCGGCTGTACCTGCGGCTGCTGCGTGCGGTTCGGCACGAACTGCTGAAGGATCCCCGGATTGAGCAACAGGCTCGGATCGAGCGACGGCTGTTGCCGGATGGCCCTGCAGTTCGGATACCGCCCAACCGTGCCTTCCGGGCAGCGCCGCCTGATCGGTTGGCACTGGCCGTTGATCATCACCGAGCCCGGGGCACATTCTTCCGGCCTCGGCTTGCGGCATGCGCCGTCGATCACCTGGGTGCCGCGCGGGCAAACGCACTCGCCGCGCTTGTTGTGGACCTGGCCGCGTATGTCGCACTGTTCCAGCACAGGCCGCTTCTGCCGGCAGGCACCGTCCCGCACCTCGGTGCCCCGTGGGCAGACGCAATYGCCATYGGCGTCATGAACCTGGCCGCGGATGGTGCACTGCTCTGGCTTCGGCCGGATCGGCCGGCAGGCTCCATTGCGCACCTCGGTCCCACGCGGGCAGACACAATCGCCRTCGGCGTCATGAACCTGGCCGCGGATGGTGCACTGCTCKGGCTTCTGCTTGTCGCGCACGCAGGCATTTGCCTGTCGGTCGAGATGCGTGCCGTCCGGGCAGTAGCAGCCATTGCCGTCCGACGTCGGGACCGAACCGGGGATGGTGCAGCCCTGCTTGTCGATCTTGACGCAGGCGCCGTTCTCAAGCTCGGTTCCGCGTGGGCAGACACAGCGTCCGTCCTCGGTGCGGATCTGGCCCTTGAGCAGCACGCAGGGCCTTGGCTTTGGCTCGATGATGACGCCACCGTCGGGCGAGCACTGGCCGTTGCGGAAGGTGGTTCCTTCCGGACACACGCACCGGCCGGCGTCGTTCATCACAAAGCCCGGCGAGCACTCTTTCTTCACCTCACGCTTGATGGTGAAGGGATGGCAGGCATAGGCCTTGCCGCGACCGCCCTGGATGTTGGTCTGATCGCCGGACAGCATGTCGCCGCCTTGCACCCTGGTATCAGGAGACAAGACACCGACGCAGTTCTGGCCGCTGACATTGCCCTGCAGGTTGGCCAGCGGGGCGTCGGGAAGGACCACAGTGACAGTGTGCACGTGGCTTTCCCCGGCGCCGAGCGTCAGGTTGGCGATGCAGGACAGAGGCAGCGTCGTCGGTTCCGGCGAGCAGCCGAAGGGCGGTTCGATCGACGTGATCGCAACGCCTTCCAGCCGGCCGAGCCCGTCCACGCCGATCGCATCGCCGATGCGGACCGGACCGGAGAATGGGGTCTGGCCGTCATTGGTGATGGTGATCTCGAACGAGCAGGGTTGTCCCGGCTGGCACTCGGCATCGCCGGTCTTCTTGACGCTGATGGTGGAGGTGCCACCGCCCTTGGCGCAGGCCTGGCCGAACGGGTAGACAACGTCGTCTCCCGGCGCCGGGCCGTACGAGCCGCGTGCGCAGTTCTCGAACGCGGCATTGGCGGAGACCGTTACGTCGAAGTGCCGGCTGGTTCCAGGCGTCATCACGGCGCCCGGAATCTGGCACGACAGCGCATTGGCTGGAACCGCTCCGCAGGCCCATTCCGCGCCGTCGGGTGTGACGGTCTGGATCTGGACCGGCGCGCCGCCCGAGATCAGCGTGGCGGCATCGTTGACCCGCACCGGACCGGTGGGGGCAGAGGTGCCAAGGCTGATGACGGTGATGCGGCAGGAAACGACCGCCGCGCCGGCCAGCGAGCCGTTGCACACCTTGGTTATGCGCAAGGTTGGCTTGCCGCCATTGGGATGCCGGAAGCGTTCCTTGGCGCAGGCCTTGTTGTTGGTGAGGTCGACCTCACCGGGAACGGGCTTCAGCGCCGCGCAGTTTTCAACCGTATCCGACTGGTAGCCGGCCGGCATCACCGCCTTGACGACGATCGGCGTCGAGGCGCCCGGCATCAGCACGATGCCGGCATTGTCGCAGCGGAACTGGCCAGGGCCGTTCGGTCCGCATGTCCAGGGCGGAGACGGGCCGAAGGTCGAAGAGGCCGGCGCGCCGCCCGGGTAATTGTCGATGACCGTCAGCGGCCCATTATAGGGGACGCTGCCATTGTTGATGATGTCGATCACGAAGTAGCAGATGCCGTCGGGCGTACAGACCGGAATGCGGGCACGCTTCTTCAGGATCAGGTCGACCTTCTTGTCGACCGGCGGCCGGCAGTCCGGGTTGCGATCGCCACGCCGGCAGATCGGGATCGAGGCGCAGCCGCGATCGTTCTGCTGGCTGCCGAACAGCAGCTTGCCGCTGGCGCCGTAATTGTAGGTGGCGCAGTTGCGCAGCACGCTACCTTGCCAGCCTCCGGCCGGCTTGAAGCCGAGCTTGAGGTCGACAGAGGCGCCCGGATTGAGCGTGGTCACCGGATAGGTGCACGTCATCGGGGTCACGCCGGGCACGCAGACCCAGGGCGGATTGGGCCCTGAATCCAGCACCGAGCCGGCCGGCAGCGTCACCTCGTCGAGCACGATCTTGCCGTGATAAGGCGCTCCGCCGACATTGGTGACCCGGATGGTGAAGTCGCAGCCGCCGCCCATCGTGCAACGTGTGACATCGGCGCGCTTTTCGACCTTGAGGTCCGGCTCCTTGTCGGGCGGACATCTGAGGTCACGCGGAATGACGATGTCGATGGTCTGCGTGCAGCACAGGCCCCAACCCTCCTTCGGGCCGGCATAGGTCTCGATGCCGGTGACGATGAGGTGGATGACGTCGCCGGGCGATGCGCCAATGATCTTCCAGTTGAGCACGCCGCCGCCCGCCGGCACCAGCTGGGTGTCGGGGATGATGGTGATGCCGGGGGTGGTCGTCGACACCTGCACCCACTTGCCGCCCATCTCCGGGCCGACAGGCATGTGATAGATGAAGGCGCCGCCGCCGGGCACGCAATCGACCGTGCCGCGCTCCACCTTGAAGCATTCCCGATCGGGAGGCGGAGGCCGCTTGTCGCAGTTGGTGAGGTCGATCTTGATCGAGGTCTTCACACCGGTCTTGTAGTCGCCATCGTCGGGCTTGCCCGGATCCTGCGACGGGATGATGGTCCCGGTGCCGGCTCCATTTGTAATCTTGATCAGGCCCTGATTGTCGATGACCGTCGGCGAGGGAAACGCCGCATGGTCGATCTTGGCCGTGATCTGGAAGTTGATGACGCGTTCATTGGCGGCGCCTGCGCCGTCGAGATCGGCGGCGGAGAGCCGGAAATCGGACACGGTTGCCGTATCGTTCGGATCGGCCGAGGTGCTGATCGAAACGCCGGGCAGCGGGCCGCCCGCAGCGTCCGTGCCGTCGCCCGACACATGCGCGCTGACGATCGAAAGGCCGTGCGGAAGCTGGTCCTTGAACTCGATCTTGAGCTTCTTCAACAGGGCAATCATGCCCGGGTCGGCAAAGCTTTGCGCATCGCCGCGTAGGCCGAAGCTCAGGGAGTAGACGACGTAGTCGCAGCTCCGCTGGGTGCCTTTCTTGGTGAAGAACGGCACGACCCGTTCCGGCCTCGGAGTGATGATTTTCGAGTTGTCGAGGTCGAGCCGCAGTTCCGGTGTGATCGGAACCGCGTCTTCGGCGTGGCTTGCCACAGGGGTGTACATGGCGACCGCGATACCGGCCGCCATCAGCCAGCGCGCACCGCGCCTGGCGTATGACAGGGGTCTCATGATGGTCTCCATGACGGTTTTCTGGTTGCGCGTCGCGATGGGGGAAAGTGCAGAAATGTTCATCTCTCCCTCCTCAACGTTCGCAGCTGACGGCTGGGGTTCTGAGCGGCAAAGTCATCTTGCAGCAAGGGTAGTAGCCACCCTTGTCCTTGTCGGATTGCCTGTAGAAGCAAAGCCCGACATCGACTCTGTCGCCCGGATAGTGGCCGGTGATGTCGATCGTGTAAGGCTTGCCGGGCGCGTGCGACTGGAGTGATGTCACCCCGACGCCTGGCGTCCTGGACTGGGCCTTGATCGAATCGCCGCCGAAGCCGGCATGGTCATGGAGATAGAGGTCGGCCTGGAGGCCGCGAGGCGTGCAGTAGAACTGAACATCCTCGACATCGATGCATGGAGGCAGATCGCCGGGCGGTGGGAAGTCCGGCGGATAGAAGGGCGGCAGGTAACCGCCGGGGATCTCTTCATAGTAGCCGGCACGGCCTTCGCAGGGGTGCCAGACCTCGACGTCGCCGACATGGCCTTCCACTTCGGGGTCTTCGAAATAGCCGTCGAAATCGACGAACCATGAGCCGAAGGGCGGCACGTTGGCCGGCTTCACCAGCGGCGTCGGCGTTATCTGCACGCCGTGCACGGCAAGCGGCCCGCCGGCGGCGAGCTGGTCGGCCAGTGTCGGGTTGTCGCGCAGTTTGTCGCCGGTGTTGACCAGCGTATCGGTGCACACGCCGGTGTTGAGATTGCCTTCGGCGTCGTAGCCATATTGCAGGTCAAGGCCGCCGGCCGACTGCCGGTTGCCTTGCGGGAAGCCGACTGCATATTCCTGCGGCTCTTCCACCCATTCCGATTCCGTCGCCGGATCGTCGGGGTTCTCGCGCCAATAGCGGATGACCTCGCCCTTGCCGGAATCGGCGAACTGGCTGTAATCGTAGCGGTTTTCCACCGGGCCGCGCTGCGCCAGGTACATGAAGCCCTTGTTGTCGAAGGCGATATCGGTGACGGCGTGGTCCTTGTCGGCCTTGACCGTCAGTTCCCAGCGCGGATCGCCGGCAAAGCTGCCGTCACGGGCGATGCCCACCGACCAGATTTCAGATTTTTCGCCGACCGAGTAGTAGACCCGGCCGCCATGATAGGCGACCGCCCAGACGCGGCGTTCGTCCTGCGTGTAGCCCCAGGTGTCGGGGTCTTCGCTATCGAATGCGGCACCCTGAATGTCCATCACCGCGCCATCGTCGGCGACGGGTACCAGCCCATGTGCCGGCCGTCCGGCAACGCCATGGTCGAAGGTGTCGATCAGCGTGCCGTTGGCGTCGATGCGGTGGATGAGGCCGGTGTCGAGGTCGCTGGCGAAGAACTCGCGATGATTGCTGTCGAAGGTGACGTCACCGATTCCGGGACCGCTGTTGGTGTCGATGTCGGCGAATCTGGAGACGGCGCCGGTGATGCCGTCGATCTTCCAGATCGTGCCGGGACCGCCACCGTTTTCGGTGCCGAACTGGCCGTCCATGAAGACGGCGCCGGCCGTGCCGCGGCGCTGCCGCTCAGGGCGGCCGTCGGAATCTTCGTCAGGGGTGACGATGCGGATGCCGTGAAGCGAGCTGGCGCCGGCATAGAGGTTGGGGATGCCTGACGGGACGCCGTCGCGCACGCCGTCATCATAGGTAATGGCGAACACCTGGCCGATCTGTTCGGCGGTCACCTCGAAGGGCGGCGGCGTGTAGACGAGCTGGCCGGAGGCCGGTCCGCCCAGCGCTGAAACGTCGAAAACGCGCAAGGTGGCGCGCGTCGTGTCGATAAAGGTCTCATCGACCGGGTCGACCCCGGGTGGCAACCCTTCGTCGAAATTGGGAATGACGGTGCCGGAAAATCCGGTCACCGCCACCGAGCCGGGATAGATGATCTGGGTTTCCTGCGCCCGGGCAGCTGTGCCCAGCCAAAGCGTGACGCTCAGCGCCAGGGCAACAAGCAAACCGCCTTCCAGATGGAGCGAATGGCGCAAACCGCCGCGTGGAGATGGCATGGACGTGCCGCGATCGCAGGACATAAAACTCCCCCCGAAGTTTTCGGGAGGAACTTCCGGTCCGGCCGGCCGAATCAGGGCAAGGCGCGTCGTTCCGGCACGTTCGTCCCTGATCGAATTGTCTGCTTTCCTCATCCTCACGATACGCCTGCTCCTGTGCAGGGTCAACGGAATCAGCCGGAAGCCCAGCGCATCGACCCCGTCCCGAAGGCGATGGTCGCGCTGAGCTCCCGTTGTTCCCGGAGACCTGCCAGTCTCTGGGGTCCTGGTCATTGGGGGCATCCTTTCCGGCCCCGCACCATGCGGCGCCTGAACGTCAGTCGCAGGCGGAAGCGGAAAGGTTCATGCAAAACGGCGGCTGGGACTGTTCGCCATTTCACAGAAGCGGCGAACGACTTTATTTTTCAGGCAGATTGTCGGCGAATGATCACCAGGTCCAGCCGCCTCGGCCCAGCACCGAGACCACCTCGACGATACGGTTGAAGCTGGCGCGCGCCCGGCCGACCGTGTGCCTGGCCCGGAGATAGCCATGCACCAGCCCCGGCTCCTCGAACCAGGTGGCGTGGCCGCCTGCGGCGAGGACGCGGTCGCGATAGGCCTCGCCATCGGACGACAGCGGGTCGCATTGTGCGGTGATGAGCACGGTTGGCGGCAGGTCGGTGAAATCCGTGTCGGCGAGCGGCGACAAAGCGATGTCACCGGTGCCGTCCGCGCCGCCGGTGCGGATGTGCTTGTAGAAGTCGAGATCGCGCATGGTCAGCATCGGCGCTTCCGCATGCGTCACGTAGGAACCCCTCGAGCGGTCGCCGCCGAGGCCGGGATAGATCAGCACCTGGCCGATTGGCCGCTTTGCATGGCCACGCGTTGCGTGGCTGACGGCCGCGCAGAGATTGCCGCCGGCGCTGTCGCCGCAGAGCACAACGGGGCGGTCGTACGTCGAGGCCGCCCATTCGAAGGCATGCAGCGCATCGTCGAAGGCGGCCGGGTGCAGATGCTCAGGGGCCAGGCGGTAGTCGACGGAGACCACCTCGAAGCCGGTGCGAGCGCACAATTCGGCGCAGACATCGTCATGGCTGTCGAGCCCGCCGAGGATGAAGCCGCCACCATGGATGTAGAGCACCATCGCCGCCTTGTTCGGGGTAGCGCTGCGATAGATGCGGATCGGGATATCGTGCGTGGCAATGATGGTCGTTTCCGCCGTCACACCATCTGGATAGCCGGCAAAGAATTCGCGGCACATCCGGTCATAAATCGTGCGCTGCTGGGCAATGGTGTAGTCGATCGTGTCGGGCGGGTAGAAGGAATTGGTCCGCTCGATGAAGGCCCAGGTCTCGGCGTCGATGAGGATTTTGTAGTCGGTCATGCGGGAAGACCAACTTTGGATGATGGCGCCCAGGCACCCCTCTCTGGCCTGCCGGCCATCTCCCCCTCAAGGGGGAAGATCGGATGTCGCGAATGGTTTCGCCAACCGTCAACGTTGGTGGGTGGGCGTCGAGGTCCGAGCAGCCAATCTCCCCCCTTGAGGGGGAGATGCCCGGCAGGGCAGAGGGGGGTGTGAAGGAACGCCATCGTCTGCGAGGCTACTTCCCCTTCCATACCGGATCGCGCTTTTCCGCAAAGGCGCGAAAACCTTCCATATTGTCGTCCGACCCATAAAGCGCATCGACGGTCGCCAATTGCCGGCGCGTCACGCGGTTCATCGCATCCTGGAAGGTCAGCGCCTCGGCCACCCGCGCCGTCTCCTTGATCGCGGCGAATACCAGCGGCGGACCACTGGCCAGCAGCCTTGCAATCTCCCAGACACGGTCTTCGAGCTTTTCCTTGGGCAGCACTTCGTTGACCAGCCCCCAGCGATGCGCCTCGGCGACATCCATCCAGCGGCCGGTGAGCAGCAGATCCATGGCGACATGATAGGGAATGCGCTTGGGGAGCTTGATCGTCGCGGCATCAGCCAGCGTGCCGGCGCGGATTTCGGGCAGTGCGAAGGAGGAATGGTCGGAGGCGTAGATGAGATCGCAGGACAGCGCCAACTCGAAGCCGCCGCCGACCGCCATGCCGTTGACGCAGGCGATGACCGGCTTGTTCATGTCGCGCAGCTCCTGCAGGCCGGCAAAGCCGCCGACGCCATAGTCGCCATCGACCGCGTCGCCGCCGGCGGCGGCCTTCAAATCCCAGCCGGCGCAGAAGAACTTGTCACCTGCGGTCTTGACGATGGCGACGCGAAGCTCCGGATCGTCGCGGAACGCCTTGAACGTCTCGCCCATCAGCCGCGACGTCTTCAGATCGATCGCGTTGGCCTTGGGCCGGTCGAGCGTGACCTCGAGGATAGTGCCCTCGCGGCGGGTCGAAATGACGTCAGACATTCTTCTTCTCTCCCAGCACCAGCAGCGCGTCGGCGATCCAGGCGCCCTTGCCCTCGGCGCAGACGATCAGCGGGTTGATGTCGAGTTCCTCGATCTCGCCGGCGTTCTTCTGCACGAAGCTGGCAATGCCCGCGATGGCCTCGATGGCGGCGGCGACATCGGCTTTAGGCCGGCCACGATAGCCCTCAAGCAGCGGGAACAGTTTCAGGCGGCGCAGGGCCGCCTCGATATCGTCGCGCGTCGCCGGCAGCATCAAGGTGACGCTGTCGCGCAACAACTCGACCAGCACGCCGCCAGTGCCCAGCGTCATGACGGCGCCGAACATCGGGTCGCGGGTGAAGCCGACGATCAGTTCGGCGACGCCGTCGCGCACCATGCGCTCGACATAGAGCCCGGTGCCGAGCGGCAGGAGATCATGCGCCGCTGTGCTGACGGATTCGGCATCCCTCAGGTTCAGCCTGACAGCGCCGACTTCCGACTTGTGGGTGACGCCGAGCGCCTTCAGCGCCACCGGGAAGCCGAGCGCCATCGACGAGATGACGGCGTCGACCGCATTGGCGGCACGTTCGCCCTTCGGCACCGGCAGGCCTGCCTTGATCAGCCGCTCCTTGGCTTCGGCCTCGTCAGGCGTCACATGGCCGCCTTCGGCAGCGCCCGCGGCCGACGTGTCGATCGGCTGCGCCTGCGGCTCGGCCCAGGCCCAGCCGATGAAGGCTGCTGCGCCTGCGGCGTCCATGGCTTCGGAGATGCCGAACAACGGCACCATGCCCCGCGCCACCAGCTCGGCGGTGTATTCCTCCGGCAGATTTTCCGGCAGCGACGAGACGATCGCGCCATGCGCCTTGTTGGTCTTCAGCGCCGATTCGAAGGCGCGCAGCGTCGCCCACCAGTCGGTGACCGAGCAGCGGTCTGGGCGCGGGAAGTCGAGCACCAGCATGTTGAGGTCGAAGCCACCCGACACCATGGCGGTGAAGGTTGCGGTCATCGCCGGCTCGTTGTTCCAGATGAAGGTGTGGTAGTCCAACGGGTTGGCGACGGCGACCAGCGGCCCGAGCGTCGATTTGACATGGGCGCGGTGCTTGCTGGTGAGCTCCGGGAAATTGACCCAGCGGCCCTCGGCGCTGTCGGCCATGACGGAGGCTTCGCCGCCCGAACAGCTCATCGACGACAGCCTGTAGCCGGGCAATGGGCCGGTGACATGCAAGAGCTTCAGCGCTTCGATAAAGGCGGGGATGGAATCGACGCGCGCAATGCCGAGCCGCCTCAGGAAAGCGCCGGAAGCCGCATCCGAGCCAGCAAGCGATGCGGTGTGCGAAACAGTTGCTTGCCTGGCCTGTTCCGAGCGGCCGACCTTCATGGCGATGATCGGCTTCTTGAGTTCGCGCGCCCTGGCGGCCAGCCGTTCGAAGCCGGCTACGGAGTCAAAAGCCTCGATGTGTAGGCCGAGTGAGGTGACACGATCATCCTCGATCAGGCCGAGCGCCATTTCGGACAGGCCGGTCTGCGCCTGGTTGCCGGCGGTCATCAGGAAGGCGATCGGCAGGCCGCGCTTCTGCATCGTCATGTTGATGGCGATGTTGGACGACTGGGTGATGATGGCGACGCCCTTTGCGCCTTCGGGCAGCCTGATGCCGCCATGCTGGTCCGGCCACAGCAACGCGCCGTCGGCATAGTTGATCAGGCCATAGCAGTTCGGGCCGATGATCGGCATCTGGCCGGCAGCAGCGACCAGTTCGGCCTGCAGCCGCTCGCCATCGTCATCATAAGCCTCGGTCTCGAGAAAGCCCGCGGCAAAACAGACGGCGCCGCCGGCGCCACGTTCGGCCAGCGCCTTGACCACCTCGATGGTCAAGTGCCGGTTGACGCCGACAAAGGCAGCGTCGGGCGCACCGGGAAGGTCTGCAACAGAACGATAGGCCTTGCGACCGGCAACCTCGTCCTTGGTCGGGTGCACCGGCCAGATTTCGCCGGCAAAGCCCATCTTGATCGATTGCGCGACGACGGCAGCGGCCTGCGCCCCGCCAAACACGGCGATGGATTTTGGGCGCAGGAGACGTTCGAGTTTATGCATGGCCATCTTTTCGTTTGAGCATGATCTTCTCCCCAAAACCGGACCCCGGTTTGGGGTACATCATGCTCTATGCTCCGAACGGACGCAGCAGCGCCCGCGAAATAATATGTCGCTGAATCTCCGAAGTACCTTCCCAGATGCGCTCGACACGCGCATCGCGCCAGATGCGCTCCAGCGGCAGGTCGTCCATCAGCCCCATGCCGCCATGGATCTGGATTGCTTCGTCGGCAACAAAGGCGAGCATTTCGGTAGCCTTCAGCTTGGCCATGGCCATGTCCTGATCGGTCACGGTGCCCTGATCGTACTTCCAGCCGGCTTCGAACACCATCAGGTCCGCAGCCTTCAGTTCCGTCGCCATGTCGGCGAGCTTGAATGACACGCCCTGGAACTTGCCGATCTGCTGGCCGAACTGCTGACGCTGCGCGGAATACTCGATGGCATGGCCAAGCGCTCGCTCGGCGCGGCCGAGGCAAGTGGCGCCGACCTGCAGGCGGGTGGCGCCGAGCCAGGAATTGGCGACCTCGAAGCCCTTGTGCACCTCGCCGAGCACCTGGCTCGCCGGCAAACGGCAATCGTCGAATTCAAGGATGGCGTTGGTGTAGCCGCGGTGCGAGACGTTGCGGTAGCCGTCGCGTACGGTGAAACCCTTGGTGCCCTTGTCGACGAAGAAGGCGGTGATCTTCTTGCGCTTGCCACGCGGCGTTTCTTCCTCGCCCGAAGCCATGAAGACGATGGCAAAGTCGGCCAGATCGGCATGGCTGATAAAATGCTTGGTGCCGTTGAGCACCCAGTCGTCGCCGTCCTGTACGGCGGTCGCTTTCATGCCGCGCAAATCGGAGCCGGCGCCGGGCTCGGTCATCGCCAGGCAGTCCCACTTTTCGCCACGGATGCAAGGGAACAGGTATTTTTCGCGCTGTTCCGGCGTGCCGGCCAGAAGGATGTTGGAGGGGCGCGCCACGCAGGTCCAGTGCAGCGCGTAATTGGCGCGGCCGAGCTCCTTTTCGTAGAGCAGCCAGGTCACCGTATCGAGGCCGGCGCCACCGACATCGGCCGGCATGTTGGCGGCGTAGAGTCCGGCTTCGATCGCTTTGACCTTGATCTCCTCGATCAGCTCGCGGCGCAGCACGCCGGTGCGCTCGACCTCGCGTTCATGCGGGTAAAGCTCGTTCTCGACGAACGCACGCGTCGTCTCGACAATGAGCTTCTGTTCCTCCGACAGCCCGAAATCCATGGTCTTCAGCCCTTCTTCTTTTTCTTCGGCTTTTCCACCTTCTTCACCGGCTTCGACGCCTTGGCCTTTTCAGCAGCCTTGGAAGCGGCCGGCTTCTTCGCCGCCAGCTTGGCCAGTTGCCTGGTGTAGTCCTTATGCAAGGCGCCGGCGCCCCAGCCTTTGCCTTTGTTCTGTTTCGACAGAGCATCCATGATCGCGACCAGATTGTCGTCGCGGATCTTTTCCAGCTCGCGGATCGACAGGCCATGCGCCTGGTCGTCCGACTGGGTGGCGATCAGGTCGACCAGTTCGTCATTGAACTCCGGCACGTCCATAAGCTTGGTCCACGGCCATTTCAGGCACGGCCCGAACTGCGCCATGAAGTGGCGCATGCCGGCCTCGCCGCCGGCGACGCGATAGACCTGGAACATGCCCATCTGCGCCCAGCGCAGGCCGAAGCCGTAGCGCATGATGTCGTCGAGCTCCTCGACGGTGCAGATGCCATCCTTGATCAGCCACAGCGCCTCGCGCCAGGCGGCTTCCAGCAAGCGGTCGCCGACAAAGGCCTCGATCTCCTTGCGGATCACCACCGGCTTCATGCCGATCGAGGCATAGATTTCTTTCGCAACCTCGATTGCCTCGGGGAACGTCTGTTCGCCGCCGACGATCTCGACCAACGGCAGGAGATAGACCGGGTTGAAGGGATGTCCGACAACCAGTCGCTCCGGATGCTTCTTCATCGCCACCTGCATGTCGGTCGGCTTGATCCCGGAGGTCGACGAGCCGACGATGGCGTTAGCGGGTGCATAAAGATCGATTTCGGCCAGCACACGGTGTTTCAGGTCGAGCCGTTCCGGCACGCTCTCCTGGATGAAGTCGGCATCGGCGACTGCCTCGGCAATGGTCTTGGCGAAAGTCAGCTTGCCCTCCTTGGGCAAGCCGCCGGGAACCATCTGCTTGTAGGCGCGGCGCGCGCCCTTCATCACTTCAGAGACCTTGCGCGACGCTTCCGGATCCGGATCGAAGATCGACACGTCGATGCCGTTGAGCAGCAATCGCGCCACCCAGCCGGCGCCGATGACACCACCGCCGATAGCGGCCGCCTTGTTGATGATGCTCATGGTCAGGCTCCGGTTCTTGTCTTGGCTGTCTGAGGGTCGATAAGGGGCACGCGCTCGCCGGCGCGAATGACCGATGCGTCGTAGGCCTTGCGGGCGAAGACTTCGAGCACGAAGGGCCGGAAGAATTCGATCGGCAGCGTCTCATAATCGGGGTCGAAGCTCGACTGGTCCCAGCGTTCGCAAAACTGGTCGCAATCGTCGAAATAGGCATGGCCGGCGAAGCGGTCGCGGGCGTGACGGTTGCCGCCGAGATGGTGAGCGTAATAGAGGCGCTGGAAGTCGCCGTGCTTTTCCACCACCCAGGTGCATTGCTCGCGCACGAAAGGTTTCAGGATCGAAGCGGCGTATTCGTCGTGATTGTAGGGCGCGTAGATGTCGCCGATATCGTGCAGCAGCGCGCAGGCGATCCAGTCGGTGTCGGCGCCATCGCGCCACGCCCGCGTCGCCGCCTGCAGCGAATGGCCGAGCCTTGTGATCTTGTAGCCGGACAGGCCTTCGTCGAGCTGCACCAGCGCGTCGAGCAGCCGCTCGCCGGTCTTGGCGGCATAGTCGATCTCATGGGCGGTCAGGAACTCGTAGTCGTCCTTGTCGCCATCCTTCATCGCCGTGAATTTGACGGTAGCCATGATCCGCTCCCGTTTTACGCAGCGGCTGCGATCGGCGCCCGCTTGGTCAGGTTCAGCTTCTTGCGCACTTCCTCCGGCCCGAGGATACGGGCGCCGAGATTGGTGACGATGCTGGCGGCGCGCTCGACCAGTTGTGCATTGGTTGCCAGCACGCCCTTGTCGAGCCACAGATTGTCTTCGAGCCCGACGCGGACATTGCCGCCGGCGAGAACCGCCGCTGCTGCGTAGGCCATCTGGTTGCGGCCGATGGCGAAGGCAGACCAGTTCCAGGTCGACGGCACATTGTTGACCATCGCCATGAAGGTGTTGAGGTCGTCGGGCGCACCCCACGGCACGCCCATACAGAGTTGCACCAGCGCATCGGCGTTGAGCACCTTTTCCTCGACCAGCTGCTTGGCAAACCAGAGATGGCCGGTGTCAAAGGCTTCTATCTCCGGCTTGACGCCGAGCGCCGTCATCATGCCGCCCATGGCGCGCAGCATGCCGGGCGTGTTGGTCATGACATAGTCGGCTTCGGCGAAGTTCATGGTGCCGCAATCCAGCGTGCAGATTTCCGGCAGACACTGGCGCACATGTTCCATGCGGTTGGTGGCGCCGCCCATGTCGGTGCCTTTTTCGTTGAGCGGCAATGGCGCCTCCGGCGAACCGAACACCATGTCGCCGCCCATACCGGCGGTGAGGTTGAGCACCACATCGACATTGGCGTCGCGGATGCGCTCGGTCACTTCGCGGTAGAGATGGACATCACGGCGGGGCTTGCCGGTTTCAGGGTCGCGGACATGGCAGTGGACGATGGCAGCACCGGCCTTGGCCGCATCGATCGCCGAATCGGCAATCTGCTTGGGCGAGCGCGGCACATGCGGCGAGCGGTCCTGCGAGCCGCCGGATCCGGTCACGGCACAGGTAATGAAAACCTCACGGTTCATCGCGAGCGGCATGGAACTCTCCTCCCAAACATCAGCCGTGCATGTCGCCCAAAAGTGGGAACCGGTTTTGGGATAACGACATGCACAAGAACAGGCCAACAATGATCGGACTTGCGGGGGACTGTTTTGCGATTTACGAAGCTTCCATGATCAAAAGCGAAAAACCGACCATCTTTCGCTCGGAACGCTCGCCGCTCAAGGTGACGCTGCTGGTGTTTTCCGGCTCGTCCATCATGTGTGTGGCATCGGCCGTCGACCCGCTGCGCGCCGCCAACCGCATCTCCGGCGAGACCCTGTTCGATTTTAAACTGGTCTCGGTCACCGGCGAGGCGCCGGTCACCACATGCGGCCTGCCGGTGGCGGTCAGCGGCCGCTTCGATGCGGCCGAGCCTACCGACGTGCTTGTCGTCGTCGCCGGCTTCGGCACCCAGAATTACGCGACATCAGCGCTGCTCTCCGGTCTGCGCCGCGCGGCCCGCGCGGCCCGTGCCTGTGGCGGCGTCGAGGCCGGTACCTGGCTGGTGGCGCGAGCGGGTCTCTTGGAAGGGCGCAGCGCCACCACCCATTGGGAAGACATGGAGGATTTTTCGTCGGCCTTTCCCGGCGTTGATGTCCGTCCCGACCGCTACGTCATCGATGGGCCCGTCTTCACCTCGGGCGGGGCGTCGCCGACCTTCGACCTGATGCTGCATCTGATCCGTACGCGCCTGGGCATGGCCGTGGCGCTCGATGTCGCCAGCGTCTTCATCTACGACCAGGCGCGCGCCGCGACCGATGCGCAACCGCTGGTCTCGCTCGGCCGACTCGACGGCTACGACCCGCGGCTGGCGCAAGCGATCCGGCTGATGGAATCGCATGTCGACCAGCCGCTGACCATAGATGCGGTGGCGAAACGCGCCGGGGTGACGGCACGGACATTAGAAAGCATTTTTCGCAAATCGATCGGCGAGACGCCCGGCGCCTACTATCTTAGGCTGCGGCTGGGCGCGGCGCGGCGGCTGGTGGTCGACACGCGGATCGCCATGGCGGATATTGCCGGGCGGACGGGATTTTCGTCCGCCGCGGCATTTTCCAGAGCGTTTTCAAGAGCGTTCGGCGAAGCGCCGGTGCGGCTCCGCAGAGGTTGATGCATGTCGCCCAAACGTGCGTCGCGGTTTTGGGATAACGACATGCACAGACAAAGAGAGATCAGGCTGCGTTCTGTCGATCGCTGCCGGCGTCCATCTGCGAGCGCATCTGCCTCGCCAGTCGGACTTCGAAACGGCTGCTGACAGCGCGATCCCATTCGTTTTTCACATTGTCGGTCGGCCGCGGCAGCGCCATCAGCCGGTCGATGATCGATCCGGTCTCGCCGGATGAGAGCAGGGCGTCGATTTCGCGTTCGTGCTGCATATCGGTTCGCCTCCTTCCTTTTCACCCGCCACAACGGCATCCTTATACGAGATACGTGACGGCAGTTTGAAGGCAAGAGCGAGGTCATTGAGGGGCGGTGCGAGGCAAAAGCTTGTCGGCGGATAGGGTCTTGCGCAAACCCCATTCCAGAGCGGCCGGGATGTTACCTTGCCGCCCTTGAGCACTACGAATCGGCTTTCCGCCTCAGACGTAGCGGTTGACGACGTTCTCCAGATACACTTGGCGGCCGGACTTTGGCTGCGGCTCGATCTTCTTCTTGAAAACGCGCTCGGCTAGTGCGTTGGCGATGCTATTTCCAATGCTTTCCGTAACCCGCGACCGATCGTGAACGACCGGTCGTTTCGGATTCAGCCCTTGCGCTCCTGAAGGCTGTTGCCGCCGTCGACCACCATCAGGGCGCCGTTGACGTAGCTCGCGCCTTCCGATGCCAGGAACACCACCGCTGCGGCAACCTCGTCCGGTCGTCCGGCCCGCGCCGGTGGCGTGTGCAGGGCAGCTTGCCGCTCCATTGCGCTCGACGAGCCCGTTTCGATCCAGCCGGGGGCCACGGCATTGGCCGTGATGCCGCTTTTTGCCACTTCGAGCGCCAGCGTGCGCGTCAGGCCGACCATGCCGGCCTTGGCGGCGGAATAGGCTGATGTGCCTTCGAAAGACACCAGCGGCCCGGTGACCGACGCCACATTGACGATGCGCCCATAGCCTGCCTCTACCATCGCCGGCAAGAACGCGCGGGTGACCAGGAATACGGTCTTTAGGCTGACGTCGATCCCTTGGTCCCAGTCGGCCTCGGTCATGGCGAGAAACGCCTTATCGGCCGAGGGCGATGCCAGCGAGCCCATGCCGGCATTGTTGACTAGGATGTCGACAGCGCCGACATCAGCCCGTAGCCGCGCGACTTCGGCTGCGATGGTGAGATCCGCGACTGCGGCTTTGGCATTTATGCCTTCGGCACAAAGCTCGGCGGCGCGATCGAGTACACGCGCGCTGGCACCGTTCAGGAAAACGGCATGACCGGCAAGGCCGAGCTGCCGCGCAATGGCAATGCCGATGCCGTCAGCAGCACCCGCCCCGGTGATCAGCGCACGCTTGGTGGTTGAAGAAGGCATGGTCAAATCAGGCTCCGCTGGGTGCGCCGTCGCGGTCTTACCACACACTTTGGCGACCGTGCTGCGGGAACGGCTGACTGGCGGAGGTCAGCCGCCGCGGCTTTTCGGCCACGCGCGGCTTATGTCAGCCCAAGGTACCAGGTCTCAGACGTAGCGGTTGACGATGTTCTCCAGCAGTTCCTGGCGGCCGGAGCGCGGCTGCGGTTCGATCTTCTTCTTGACCACGCGCTCGGCGATGTCCTCCAGCGTGCGCTTGCCCGACAGCATCGCCTTGGCCTCGGCCGTGTTCCAGCCGGCATAGCGTTCGGCGAGCGGACCCGACAGCGCCTTGTCCTCGACCATCTTCGCGGCTGCCTTCAGACCGCGTGCGCACGAATCCATGCCGCCAATATGGCCGATCAGCAGGTCCTGCGGATCCAGCGACTGGCGACGCAGCTTGGCGTCGAAATTGGTGCCGCCGGTCTTGAAGCCACCAGCCTGCAGGACCTGATAATAGGCCAGCGCCATCTCCGGCACATTGTTGGGGAACTGGTCGGTGTCCCAGCCCGACTGGTAGTCGTTGCGGTTCATGTCGATCGAACCGAAGACGCCCAGCGCATTGGCCAGCGCCAGTTCGTGCTCGAAGGAATGGCCGGCGAGGATGGCGTGGCCCTGCTCGATGTTGAGTTTTACTTCCTTCTCCAGGCCGAAGCGCTTGAGGAAGCCATAGACCGTGGCGACGTCATAGTCGTACTGGTGCTTGGTCGGCTCCTGCGGCTTCGGCTCGATCAGGATCGTGCCCTTGAAGCCGATCTTGTGCTTGTAGTCGACGACCAGGCTGAGGAAGCGTCCGGCCTGCTCCTGCTCGCGGGCAAGGTCGGTGTTGAGCAGCGTCTCATAGCCCTCTCGCCCGCCCCACAGCACATAGTTTTCGCCCTTAAGCCGCTTGGTGACGTCGATGCAGCTCTTCACCGTCGCCGCCGCATAGGCAAAGACATCCGGATCTGGATTGGTGGCGGCGCCCGACATGAAGCGGCGGTTGGAGAACAGGTTCGCCGTGCCCCAGAGCAGCTTGACGCCGGTCTTCTTCATCTTGGCTGCAAAATAGTCGGCGATCTCGTCAAGCCGCGCGGCACTTTCGGAGAAATCCTTGCCTTCCGGGCGCACATCCGCGTCGTGGAAGCAGAAATATGGCGCACCAAGCAGCGAGAACATCTCGAAGGCGATGTCTGCCTTCAGCTTGGCCAGTTCCATCGTGTCGATGCCGCCCGCCTTGGGGAACCAGGGACGGTCGAAGGTCTGGCCGCCGAAGGGATCGCCGCCCGGCCAGGCGAAGGAATGCCAGTAGGCGACGGCAAAGCGCAGATGGTCTTCCAGCCGCTTGCCGGCGACGACCTCATCCGGGTTGTAGAAGCGGTAGGCCAGCGGATTGGTCGAATCCGGCCCCTCATACTTGATTGCTTTGATGTCGCCGAAAAATCCGCTGCTCATGATTTCTGTCCTCTCTCGAAATAGTTCGCCCTGCTTACCTCAGGCGTAATTGGTTTCGTTCTGCCAAGGGGTGAAAAGGCTGGTGTCAAAGCCACTCAACGAAGGAGACAGACCATGACCGACCTCAACACGATCGCTCAAAACTACATCACCGCCTGGAACGAGGCCGATGCGGATCGCCGCGCCGAACTGCTCAAGGCGACCTTCACCGAAGATATCAGCTACCGCGATCCGCTGATGCAGGGCGACGGCCATGCGGGTGTGGCCGCCCTCATCGATGGCGTGCAGCAGCGTTTTGCCGGCTTCCGGTTTTCGCTGAAGGGCACGCCGGACGGGTTTGGCGACACGATCCGCTTCTCGTGGAATCTGGGGCCGGAGGGTGTGCCGTCGGTTATCGAAGGTACTGATATCGGTGTCATCGAGAACGGGCGGCTGAAAAGCGTCACCGGCTTCCTCGACAAGGTGCCGGCGCAGTGAGTTGCCAGGCTGCGGCGTGGGCGAGAAACCGCTCACGCCGTGGCGCCCTTGATCGCGGGATACAATGCCCGATAGCGCTGATAGGCATCTGCGTACGCCCCACTAAGCCCAGCATCCGGCTCAATGGTGGCATCCGTCTTCGGGGCCGTGCATACCGCCAGCGGATCCGCCCCCGTCGCGGCAATCAGCCCGAGCCGGGCCGCACCAAAGGCGGCGCCGAAATCGCCATCTGCCGGGAGATCCACCGGCACCTGCAGCGCGGTGGCGATCGCCTTCAGCCAGTAGCGCGAGCGCGAGCCGCCGCCGATCGCCGTCACCCGCGTCAACGTCGTACCCGCCGTCTTCAAGGCTTCGAGACTGTCACGGAAGGCAAAGGCAACGCCTTCAAGCACCGCTTGCGTCAGCACCGCACGGCTGGATTCATGCGCCAGCCCGGTGAAGGACCCGCGGATGGCGGAATCATTGTAGGGCGTGCGCTCACCCGAGAGGTAAGGCAGAAACGATACACCGCTCGGCGCCTTCAGCGCCTCGCCGAGTTCGGCGGTCAATTCGCCGGCCTTCTTCCCCGATACCTCCGACAGCCAGTTCAGCGAATCCGTCGCCGACAGGATGACGCCCATCTGGTGCCAGGTGTTGGGCAGTGCGTGACAGAAAGTGTGGACCGCACTGGCCGGGTTCGGCAGGTAGGAGGCATTGGCAGCAAACAGCACGCCGGAAGTGCCGAGCGAAACGAAGGCATGGCCGGCGCCGACCGTGCCCATGCCGCAGGCCGAAGCCGCATTGTCGCCGGCGCCACCGGCAATCGGGATGCCAGCCTGGACGCCCCATTTGGAGGCGAGGTCGGCGCGCAAGGCGCCAGCCTTTTCAGTGCCTTCGACCAGCGATGGCATCTGCTTCTCGTCGAGCGAGGTGGCGGCAAGCAGTTCCGGCGACCAGCGCCGCTTGCCGACGTCGAGCCATGAGGTGCCGGCCGAGTCGGACATTTCCGACATATGCTCGCCGGTCAGCCAGAACCGCAGGAAATCCTTGGGCAGCAGCACCTTCGCCACCTTGGCGAAGACAGCCGGTTCGTTATTCTTCACCCAGGCGAGTTTTGGCGCGGTGAAGCCGGGGAAGACGATGTTGCCGGTCAGCTTGCGGAAGCGTGGGTCGGCATCGAGCGTGGCCGCCTCGGCATGGCTGCGCGTATCGTTCCACAATATGCAGGGGCGCAGCACCTGGTCGCCGGCGTCGAGCAAGGTTGCGCCGTGCATGTGGCCGGAAAGGCCGATGCCTTTGACGGCGGCAAGCTCTTTCGGATGCGCTGATTTCAGCTCGGCAATAGCGGTCTCGCAGGCTCGGACCCAGTCGGCCGGATTCTGCTCGGACCAGCCGGGATGTGGCCGCGATACGTCAAGTGAAGCATGGCCGGAGCCGATGACGGTTTGCCCGGCATCGATCAACAGCGCCTTGACGCCCGACGTACCGAGATCGAGGCCGAGATACATGCAATCCTCCCACTGCCATTAATTTTTTCGGGCCTCGAAAAAATCTGGCTTGGCCAGTTTTTAAAACAAGATCCGCTGCGGGTCAATTCTCTGACAAATTGGCGGCCCGTCGAGAAAACAGCGCCGACAGCGGGCTGTCCGGCCGAGCCAGCTGACGCTCAGCCGCCAGCGCCCGTGCCAATGCTGTGTCGCCGGCGCGCAACGCCGCCTCGATCAGCGTCAGGTCGATCACGTCGCGCTGGGCATGGCTGCCGCCGAAGCGATGAGCAATCGAGCGAACCGGCCGGATCAGGCGCACCGCCTCATTGTAGTCGCCCTCGCCAAAAGCCTTGATCGCCAGTGTCAACGGATGGCCGACATCCCTGGTGAAGGCAGCGTTGTCGTCGCTGCCGCGCATCGCCTCGCGCTGTGCCTCGAGCAAGGTCTTGGCTGGCGCCTCGAGCCCGGCGCCGACGAAGGCCATCATGGCATGGGCGTCGTTGAAGGCGTAATTGCCGGCACCGACCTTGGGCCAGTTGGCGGCGAGCGCTATCCAGCGGTCGCCGACATCGACGCCGCCGAGATAAAGCCGCCACAGGATCGCCGAGGCATCGACCATATTGAGCGCCATCGTCGACGGCGCGCCGTAGATCGGCCCGTCATACAGGGCCAACACCTCTTCGGTCTCGCCGAGATCGTAGTGGAACAGCGCCAAATGCCACCAGTTGTGCACCTGCAGGAAACTCTCTTTCGTCCACGCCTCGGGATTGGCGCGCATCCAGGCGATGCCGTCCCTTTGCCGGCTTTGCATTTCCATGACATGGGCGACAGCATGCTGCGCCCAGCCGTCGCGCGGCTCGATATCGACAGCCTGCCGGCCCAGCCTCTCGGCGCGCGCATAATCGCCCATTTCCTCCAGTCCAAAGGCCTGCATGCCGAGAATGGCATGATAGCCCGGCATATTCTCTTGCCAGGACGGCAGGGCGCGGCCGATGCGATCGCGCAGCATGCGGGCGTTGCCCGTGAAGAAGTCGACCTGGTGTCCGGTTTGCAGCGCCACCGCGTCGAGCGGGAAGTCGATGGCGATATCTTCAAGCAAGCGCGAGGCCTCGTGCCAGCGGCCGGCGGCGAGATGGCCAAGGGCAGCGACATGCGCCCGCTCGCGCGCGGTCGCGGAAAGCGGCAGTGCCGTTTCGTGGCATGCCTTGGCCAGCGCAGTTGCCTCGCGCTCGGTGGCGAGGCCGAACAGATAGCCCTTGAACACATGCGCCATGACGAAGCCCGGGTCGGCTGCAATGGCGCGATCGATGGAAGCGACCGGGTCGCCGATGAAGCATTGCAATTCACGGACAGCCTGGCTGTAGGGCAAAAATCCCGTCTCGGTTGCACCCGAAAATGTCAGGCCGAATGTATCCTTCACTGCCATGCCCGGCCCTTAATGCTCCGCGGAGCCTAGTTACCCGAACGCATTGCCACGGTAGCTATCCCCGCGCCGACCAGCAGCGTGCCGCCGGTGCGGTTGAAGATGCGGATCGCCTTGGGGTTGCGCACGACGTTGCGGGCGCGCGCCGCAATCAGCGCGTAGCCGAAGGCATTGGCGAAGGCGAGCGCCAGGAAGGTGGTTTCGAAAGTCAGCATCTGCGGCCAGAATTCGGCCTCCCGGTTGAGGAACTGCGGCAGGAAGGCAACGAAGAAGGTGATGCTTTTCGGGTTGAGCGCGGTGACCAGCCAGGCATGCGCCATCATTTTGGCCGCCGACACGGCGTCGGTGCGCGGCTCTGCCTTGAGCGCGCCGCCGGCGCGAAACAGTTTTATGCCGAGATAGATCAGATAGCAGGCGCCGATCAGCTTCAGGATGGTGAACACAGTCGCCGATGCGGCCAGCAGGGCGCCGATGCCGAGCATCGACAATGTCATGGCGGTGAAGTCGCCCAGCGCCACGCCGACCGCCATCGGCAAGGCGGTGCGCCAGCCCTGGCCTAGCGCATAGGACACGACCAGGAGAATGGTCGGGCCGGGAATGATCAGCAAGACGGTGGAGGCGGCGGCGAAGGCGGCCCAGTTTTCGAACGACATCTTTGTCTCCTTGAGCGCAAAGAAAAGGATAAATCCTCGGGTGCGCGGGAATGTAAAGAGCCATCTCAAAAAATGCGCGGCGTGCCGTTTCGCGCGGGCGGTGTAGGCATACAGGGTATAGGGTTAAGGCAAGCCTGAAGACCTTCACCCTTTTTCAACCATGTCTGGCGAAACTGCGTGCTATCCGGCCGGACCGTGTTTCCCGCCGACAGCGTAGGGTTTGGGTGCATGCGTGAGTTGCCGCAGAATCTGACGCCGCCTGCAAATGGCGACGCAATCGAAACCGAACATCTTTATTCCCGCCGCTTCGTCCTGTCAGGAGTCAGTGCCATGGCGCTGATCGGCATGGCCGGCTGCAGCACCGCGACGCTCGAACTGCCGCAGCTGCAGCTGGACGACACGGTCACCGGCTCGGTGCGGCCGATCCGCCCCGCGATCAGTGTCGACAAGAACATCACCGGCCCAGACGTCATGTACGCCGCGCTCAACGACGGCGGCTTCGAGGTGCCGGCGGTGCCCTATCAGAAGGTCAAGCCGGAGTTCCGCCGGCAGATCGTCGTCAACGAGACCGGCGAGGCGCCCGGCACCATTGTCGTCCATCTGCAGGAGCGCAAGCTCTACCTCGTGCAGGAGGGCGGCGACGCCATCCGCTACGGCGTCGGCATCGGCAAGGACGGCTTCCGCTGGTCCGGCCGCGCCAACATTCAGTACGGCAAGGAATGGCCTACCTGGACGCCGCCGCCGGAAATGATCCAGCGCAAGCCGGAACTGGTGAAGTGGCAAAATGGCCAGCCCGGTGGCCTCACCAATCCGCTCGGTGCGCGTGCCCTCTACATCTACCAGGATGGCAAGGACACCGGCTATCGCATCCACGGTTCGCCCGAATGGGCGAGCATTGGCCAGGCGATGTCGTCGGGCTGCGTCCGCCTGATCAACCAGGACATCATCGACCTCTACAGCCGCGTTTCCAAGAAGAACCCGGTCGTCGTCGTCTGATCCTTCTGCGGCGGTTTGGCGCCACTCGAAACTCTCGTTGCGCGATGCGGCAAGCTAGGCCAAGGTGCCTGAAAACCATTGCGCCGGGAGACATCAAGCATGGCTGGAACGTTTGTCATCGCACAGGGCGGCGGCCCGACTGCCGTCATCAACCAGACGGTCGTCGGCGCCACGCTGGAAATCCGCAAGCGCCATCCCGGCGCCAAGGTGCTGGGCTCCATCCATGGCGTGCGCGGCATTCGTGACGGCAACTATGTCGACCTGTCGGCCATCCCCGAGGATCGGCTGCGGCTGATCGCCGGAACGCCGAGTGCCGCCCTCGGCTCGACGCGCGACAAGCCGGATGCCGCCTATTGCGAGGTCATCCTCAATGGCCTGAAGAAGGCGGGCGCCGACGCCTTCATCTACATCGGCGGCAACGACACGTCGGGCACCCAGCAGATCCTGACCGACGCCGCCGGCGGCAGCATCGCATTCGTGCATGCGCCAAAAACCATCGACAACGATCTCGAGGAGAACGACCACACGCCGGGCTTCATCTCGGCGGCCGAATTCGTTGCCGGCGCCTTCCTGTCCGTCGATCTCGATTTCCGCGCGCTGCCCGGCATCTATGTCGGCATCGTCATGGGCCGGCATGCCGGCTTCCTCACCGCCGCAGCCGCCGCCTGGCAGCTCGATCCCGACAGCGGCCCGCATCTCGTCTACGTGCCGGAACGGCCATTCTCGGCCGCCGGCTTCGTCGACGATGTGCGCGCCTCGCTCGACCGCCACAAGCGCTGCATCGTCGCCGTCTCCGAAGGCGTCAGCACCGCCGACGGCAAGGCGCTGGTCGAGAGCCTGGTGCCGCCGGATAAGCTCGAGCGCGACGCCCATGGCAACGTCAAGCTGTCGGGCAGCGACCTGCCGGCCGCCCTCGAGCGGGCTCTCGCCGAAGGCCTGCCGGGCAAGCGTGCCCGCGTCGATGCACTCGGCTACATGCCGCGCGGCTATATCGGGGCGATCAGCGCCGTCGACGCGCAGGAGGCCTTCGACGCCGGCGCCTTCGCGGTTGTCGTTGCCGGCGAAGGCGGCGGCTCGGTGGCGCTGCAGTATGACGGCACGAAGACCGTGCTGAAGAAGGTGCCGCTCAAAAACGTCGCCGGCAAGACGCGCCATATGCCAGACGATTTCATGAAGCCCGACGTCAACCAGCTGTCGGAAGCCGGCCTGGCCTATTTGAAGCGGCTGGTGCCGGAAAAATACAAGGTCGGAAAGCCCTTCGTCTGATGGGTGACCGTTTTGGCGGCGAGCGTGTCGTCGGCGACTGGTTCGGCAAGACCGTCATCGACGCCAGCACAACGATGCTGACCGAACCGTTCGTGCATGATTTCGTGCGCGCGAACATCTGGCATTTTAGGGGACGCGACGCCGACCTGCTGGTCGACACCGGCATGGGCATCTGCCCACTGGCGCCTGAGATCGATACGCCGCAGGGCAAGCCGCTCATCGCTGTGGCCACCCACATCCATCTCGACCATGTCGGCTCGCTGCACGAGTTTCCGCAGCGGGCCGGGCCGCGGCACAGCGCCGAACATTTCGAGACCATGAACGAGCAGGTGACCTACGCCTACATGTTCACCAATCTCGACGGCGCCGTGTCGAAATTGCCGATGCCAGGCTGGACGGCGGCCGACTACAAGATCCCACCGGCGCCGTTGACGCGCACACTGGACGAAGGCGACATCGTCGACCTCGGTGACCGGCAGTTCCGCGTGCTGCATTTGCCCGGCCATTCTCCGGATTCGATCGCGCTCTTCGACGAGGCGGACGGCCTGTTCTTTGCCGGCGACGCCATCTACGATTCCATGCTGATCGACGACCTGCCGGACTCCTCCAAACCCGACTATCGCCGCACCATGCAGCGGCTCATCGAGCTGCCTGTCCGCCTCGGTCATGGCGGCCATGGGCCGAGCTTCGACGGCAATCGAATGCGCGAGATCGCTACCGCTTATCTCCGACGCGCAGAAGGGCGTTGAGGGTGGCTTGCCCGCCGTCTAACGAAAATGTGAGTGGAAATTAAATCTTCGTAAGGTGGCGCAAAAACCCTAAATCGGGCCGATCCCTACCCTAGATGCAGGGCTGTCGATCCGGCCGGCTGCCATGCCAGGCGAGACGGGCAACCGCGACCGCCGACACGCCGATGGCCGATTCTCTCCCGGAACGGCCACGGTGCCCGATCATTTCTCGCCCGGACAAACGACCATGTCAGACATAATTCGCAGACATCGCGTCGCGGCCTTGCTGGGCGCTGCGCTGATCGTCAGTCCCTTCGTCGCGTCTTTCGCCCAAAGCGCTGGCTCCGCCGTGGCCACCACCCAGACCCCTGTCGCCGGGATAACGGCCCCCAACGGCTCCTTCGCCCCAATCGTGGCCGTCGATAAACCTGCGGTGGTGACGGTCACCACCGTCATGAAGGCGCAGCCGCAAGACATGAGCGAGGAACAGTCTTTCGGCGGCAATTCGCCCTTCGACGACTATTTCCGCCAGTTCTTCGGCGACCAGGGCATCCCGATGCCGAAGACGCCGCCACAGCAGGCGCAGCGTGCCGAGGCGCTTGGTTCCGGCTTCATCGTCGACGCCGACGGCACTATCGTCACCAACAACCACGTCATTGACGGCGCCACTTCGATCAAGGTGACGCTCGACGACGGCACCGAACTTCCCGCGAAGCTGGTCGGCCACGACGCCAAGAATGATCTTGCCGTGCTCAAGATCAAGGCCGACAAGCCGCTGCCGACGGTCAAATGGGGCGATTCCGACAAGCTCATGCCGGGCGATCAGGTGCTCGCCATCGGCAATCCGTTCGGCATCGGCACCACGGTCACCGCCGGCATCGTTTCGGCGCGCGGCCGCGACCTCAACAGCGGGCCGTTCGACGATTTCATCCAGATCGACGCCCCGATCAACCACGGCAATTCCGGGGGCCCGCTGGTCGATGTCGCCGGCAATGTCGTCGGTATCAACACGGCGATCTATTCGCCCAATGGCGGCAGTGTCGGCGTCGGCTTCGCCATTCCGTCGGACCAGGCACAAAAGGTCGTCGCCAAGCTGATGAAGGGTGGGAACATCCAGTACGGCTATCTCGGGGTCCAGATCCAGCCGGTGACGCCGGATGTGGCGGGTGCGGTCGGCCTCGACCATCCCGGCGGCGCGCTGGTCTCCGAGGTCACCGAGGGATCGCCGGCGGCAAAGGCCGGCATCAAGACCGGCGACGTCATCACCAGCTTCGCCGGCGAGGCGATCAAGGATCCCAAGGACCTGTCGCGGGCCGTCGCCGATGTCGCGCCCGGCGCGAAGGAAACGCTCGACGTCTGGCGCGGCGGCAAGACGGTACAAATATCAGCCGATGTCGGCCGCAACAGCGACGATGTGAAGTCGGCCTCGACCGAGGGGGACAATCAAAAGCCCTCGGCCGGCCAGGCGCTTCGCGTTCCCTCGCTGGGCCTCGGCCTGACCGACCTTACGCCTGATATCCGCGAGGAGCTAAACCTGGCGTCCAACCAACGCGGCGCCGTGGTCGAGCGCGTCAATCCGGACAAGGCGGCCGCCAATGCCGGCCTGCAGCCGGGCGATGTCATTGTCGCCGTCGACCAGTCTCCGGTGCGCAACGCAAGACAGGCCAACCAGGCGATCGCCGAGGCGGGCAAGTCGGGCCGGAAGTCGGTGCTGCTTCTGGTCGATCGCGGCGACGCGCAGATCTTCGTCGCCGTGCCCTTCGCCGCCGGCTGAAGCACGATGCGGCAGGCCCGCCGGGGTGATCCTGGCGGGCCTGCCGCGCCACCCAAGATTCCTGTTGCCCGCCAGCACATCTTCGAGAACACTGCGGCAGGGTCGGTAATGGCCTGCTGCAAACGGATAGTCTGAGATGGTCACTCGCGGTTTTTCCTCCGGTCGAAAGCCTCCGACAGAGACGGATGCCCGCATCCCGCCCGGGCAGTATCTCGAACAGGGTTTTCCGGTCCTGTCCGCCGGGCCAACGCCGCGCGTGCGCACCGAGGATTGGTCGTTCACGCTCAAGCACGGCCCGCGCCCGATCAAGAAATGGAACTGGGCCGAGTTCAACCAGCTGCCCTTGACCAAGATGACGCGCGACATCCATTGCGTCACCGCTTGGACCAAGTTCGACACGGCCTGGCAAGGCGTCCTGGTCGACGACATTCTCGCCGATGCCGGCATCGAAGCGCCGACCGGCTTCCTGCTGGCACATGGGTTTGACGGCTACACCACCAACGTGCCGGCCAAAGATCTCACCACCGGCAAGGCGATGGTGGCGCTGCTTTATGAAGGCAAGCCGATCACGCCCGACCATGGCGGTCCGGCGCGGCTTTTGGTGCCGCATCTTTATTTCTGGAAGTCGGCCAAATGGCTGAACGGTCTGCAGTTCACCGAACGCGACGAGCCGGGCTTCTGGGAATTGCGCGGCTATCACATCTATGGCGATCCGTGGCGTGAGCAGCGCTATAGCGGCGATCCATGAGCGAGGCATCGGCGCCGCAATCGCCCTGGCAGACAGCCAGGATCACCCGCATCGAAAAGCGCACGCCGCGCGTCACCAGTTTCTTCTTCGCGTTGTCGCGGCCTTTCGCCTATCGCGCCGGGCAGCATGTCGACGTCCGGCTCACGGCGCCTGACGGCTATCAGGCGCGCCGTTCCTATTCCATCGCCTCGGCGCCGGAGAGCGGCGCCGCGATCGAGCTGGCGATCGAAAAACTCGACGACGGCGAGGTTTCGCCCTTTTTCCACGAGGTGGCGGCGGTCGGCGACGAGATCGAGCTGCGCGGACCGCTTGGCGGCCATTTTGTCTGGTCCGACCGCGATGGCGGGCCGCTGCTTCTGGTCGGCGGCGGCTCCGGCGTGGTGCCGCTGATGGCGATGGTGCGTCACCGGACCTTGCGCAAATCGGCGGTGCCGGTCGCGCTGATGTTTTCGGTGCGGGTCTGGGACGAGGTGATCTTCCGCGACGAGCTGATCAGCCTCGACGACCGCCGCGACGGTTTCGACCTTGTGCTGACGCTGACGCGCGAAGCCGCACAGCGTCCGTCCGACTATTCAAGGCGCATCGACACGGCAATGGTCATGCAGGCGCAGGCGCGGCTGCCGCAACCGCCGGCGCTTGCTTTCGTGTGCGGCTCGAATGCCTTCGTCTCGGCTGCCGCCCAGGCGCTGATCGACGCCGGCCTATCAGCGGAAATCATCCGCACCGAGCGCTACGGAGTCTGAGCGGGCTGGCCCCTGTCGTCAGGCGGGCAAAAACCGTGCCGACAGCAGTTGGAACGGCAGCGCGGCATAGGTAGCGACGTCGGCTTCATTGTCCCAGTTGCGGAACTGGCGTGACGGCCGCGCTTCGAGCACCAGCGCTCGGCCTGGCTCCTCCAGGCTCACCCGGCCGCGAAAATGCAGCACCTTTTCGCCGCCGCCGCGGCTGATCACCTGCGAGCGCAAGCGGGCGATATGCTGCCCGTTGGCATTGATCTCCATCTCGATGCGGCGCCGAACCGGCGGAACGACGATCCTGACGGTCACGTCCAGCATCATGTCCCCGGCGCCTGCCGGCTGCGGAAGCGCTTGCGAAAGCGCGAATGGCGCCGGCACTGGCTTTGCCTTGCGCAGGGACGGTCTGCCGCGCCAGACGATTTCGGGTGCCGGCTGCTGCAGGCGGCCCTTCTTGCGTTTCAGGCGCAGCTGCTTGGCGACGCCGCGCGACAGCCAGATGAGCCCCCCGAAATCGGTGCGCGGCTTGGCTTGCAGAACCGACGACCAGCGCGACAGGCCGGCGCGATCGGCCATCGCCACCGTTCTTGCGAGTTCGGCCTGTGGCACCGCAATGCCGATCTCCAGACTGAGGTAGGAGAGCGCTACCGCCGCGGCGACGGCCAGGCGGCGCTTGGCGAGGATGTCGGCAAACACCTCCCAGTCGACCTCGCCGCCCTGGATGGCGACCGCACAGTCGACCAGCCAGTCGCTGTGGGTGTGTGCATCGAGGCCGCCATGCGCGATCGCCAGCGTCATGCGGTCGGCAGGCGAGGGAACAAGTAGCCTGACGCCGTTGAATTCGGCCGCAAGCGCCCGCTGCCATATCGCCAAATCATCCTCGGCGCTTTGCTGCGATCCGTCATAGGCTTGCTGGTGCAGGTCGATGTCGCCGAAACTGCCCTTGAAGAAATTCATCGAACGCAAGGACGCCAGCCTCGTCCGCAGAAACTGCGGGCTGACGCCGGTGGCGATCTGCCAGTCGCGGTCGCGCAACACGTCGAAGGCTGCAACTGTGTCTTGCGGGCGCACCAGTATGTCGATGTCGTGCGCCACCCGGCCGCGCTGCGCCGCGGCGTTGACCGCGATGCGGCTGGCACCCTTGATCAGCATGACCGCGCAGCCGGCATCGACCATGGCCTGCAGGGCCGGCTCCGCCTCGCGCATTGCCAGCCGCGATCTGGTCCACAGCAGTTTTTGCAGGCCGACAAGGCGCGGATGGGCCAGGTGGCCAGCGAGCTTGCGGCCGAACCTGTCGGAGATCGCCGCCAGCAGCCGGTGCTCGCGAAAGGAAACCTGGTCGATGTCGTTCTCGTCGAGCCAACGCGCCGCCTGGTTGGCGGCAGCCTCTTCATCGGGCAACAGCGCGGCCTTCAGCAACTGGTCAAGCCCGCCTGTTGGCCACGACCAGCCATAATCCGGAAACCGGCGACCGATGCGGCGGATCGCTATAGCCGTCAATTGCGATCCGCCTTGTTTCGCGCCCGGCGCTGCAGGGCGAGCCGGGCCACTTCGAGATAACCGCGATCACGCCAATCTCGGCCATAAGACAGGCTGCCGGGACTGATGCGGCGCAGCGCCAACACTTCGTCCAGCATGCCCAGCGCGAAGCCCGCCTCGCGCGCGCGGGCGATCCAGTCGATCATCTCGCCGCGTCCGCCAGGCGGATCGACGATCGGGCCGACCGCACCGATGATCGCACGGCGGATCATCATCGTTGTGCGCGACCAGCCCGGCACAGCGGCTGCATCCGGCGCATCGGGCCGGCCGCCGCGAAAATTGCTCATATGGGTAAAGACCCCCGACGTCGCCGGAGACCGCTCGAAATGCGCGAGCTGCTTTTCGATCTTGGTCGGCAGCCACAGATCGTCGGCGTCAAGCGTGGCGATAAAGGGCGTCGATAGCGCGGCGATGCCCCTGGTGGTGGCGCTGCCAGGGCCGGCGTTTTCCTGGCGCAGCAGCATGACCTGCATATCCAGCGTGTTGATTGCTGACGCAATGTCGTCGGTCGAGCCATCATCGACGACGACAATGGCCTCAGGTGCGACCGTTTGGGCCGCGACCGAGCGCAGTGTCTCGGCGATGGTGGCGGTGGCGTTGAACGCCGGAATGACGACGCCGTAGCCGGCCATCACAGGAACCGCCAATCCGCAAGCGGCCTGAGATCGAAGATGCCCTCGATCGGCCGCAGCGATGGGTCGGCTTCGCGCCGTTTCATCGATTTGAAGACGGCGCGCATGAATTCGCGAGACTGGACATCGGCTTCCTTGGTCATGTTGCCGGGATGGCGCCTGTAGTAGAGGGCGACTGTATCAGGCATGACGTAGTTCGGTCCGCTTTCGAAGATGCGCAGCAGGTAGTCGGTGTCCTCGGCCTGGTTGAAATCCGTATCGAAGCCGCCGATCCGCTCGACAAGTCGACGCGCGAAGACTCCTGCCGACAGATGAATGCCACGAACCGTGATGCTATGGCTGTCGGCGGCTGGCTCCAGCGTCGCGTTGTCGAGATGATCGACCAGTGTCATGCACGAATAGGTCAGGTCAAGGCTGGGGTCGGTTTCGAAAAAGGCGAGATCGTTCCTGAAGCGGCCGGCCGGCGAGATGTCGTCCGAATCGAGAAAAGACACCAATTTCGTTTCCGGCAGAAGCAGGCCGAGACCGGTGTTGCGCGTGCGGGTCACGCCCATGTTGGACTGCCGGAACAGGCGGATGCACGAATTCTCGTCCATCATCGCGCGCACCACTTCTGCCGAGCCATCGGTCGAGCCGTCATCGATGACAATGATGTCGAGATCGGCGGCGTCGCGCTGCCTGAGCAGCGAGCGCAGCGCAGAGCCGACATAGCGTTCGCGGTTATACACCGGCATGATCACGCTGAGCTTCATGCACGCATCCCGGGCCTTGACGTGCTCATCCTGTCACCAATCGGCCGTGCGCTTGATCTCGAAAAGCCCCTCGACCGGACGCAGTGACGGATCGGCCTTGCGCCGCTGCATCGATTTCTGGATCACATGCAGAAGTTCGCGCATCGCCACACCAGTCTGGTTGGTCAGGTTGCCAGGATGGCGCCTATAGTAGACTGCGATTGTATCGGGCAGAACATGTCTGGGGCTGGTTTCGAAGATGCGCAGCAGATAGTCGGTGTCTTCGCCCTGCCGTAGATCCTCGTCGAAAGCGCCGGTGCGGTCTACGAGTTCTCTGCGAAAGATAGCCGCGCTCAGGCTCACGCCGCGCATGGTAGGGCCGCTACCGCCCGGCGCCGGGTAGAGCGCCTCGTCATCCATGAGATCGACGCGCGTCATCAGCGAATACGTCAGCTCTAGGGCAGGATCGGCTTCGAAGAGGGCAAGGTCGGCCTTGAACCGTCCAGCCGGGGAAACGTCGTCCGAATCCAGGAACGTCACGAACTCGGCCTGCGGCAGCAATTGCCTCAGGCCGGCATTGCGTGCCTTGACCACACCCTGGTTGGACTGCTGGAACAGTCGGATGCACGATGCCTCCTGCATCAGCGTCCGGACGGCGTCGACGGAGCCGTCCGTCGAACCGTCGTCGATAATGATGATATCGAGATCGGCATCGTCGCGTTGCCTGAGCAGCGACCGCAGCGCGGGGACGACATAGAGTTCGCGGTTGTAGACAGGCATGATGACGCTCAGTCTCATGCAGCGCCTGCCAGGATGAAATCCGCTATCGCAGCTGCGATCTCCCGCGGCTCGGTCCCCAGGGACAGCCGGTAGCAAGGCAGATCGCGAGTGAGGTCGCCGAAAAAGCGAAAGCCGGATTCCCGCTCGCCCGGCATCTGCACGATGCCGGACGGTGCCAGGGCAATCATGGCGTCCTTGCGCGATATGGGCATGATCGAGCTTTTCGTACCTCCACCGATATGTGGCACCATCAACGCGATAATGTCTAGATTTTCAGGGATTGGCCGAGGTGCGATCTCGTCAATGTGAAACGCGTGCTTGCCTTGCCAGTTCAGCGGCTGGTACGATTTCAGCCGGTCTCCCAGCTTCAGCCGCTTGAAACCCTCCGGGTCCTGCTTGAGCGTGGCAAACAGGGGCCGCGCTGTCACGCGATCTGTCCGGTCGACCAGCACATAGTCGTCGCCGACGCTGTCGAGCCCGTTGAGGAGACCTGCAACGACGGTTCCGGATTTACCGGCGCCGCCGGCGCCGGCCAGTAGTACGCCCTTGCCGTCGATGCCCAGTGTGCCGGCATGGGTGAGCCGCATGCCGCGCGCCGCATATTCCCAGTGCAGGAACGCCCGCAACGGCGCCCCTTGTTCCCATGGCGGATAAGCGTCGGCCGACATCATCAGCTGCGCCCCGACATGGCGTTGCGGATCATGGAATTGCCAGAAGTCGAGGTCATGATAATAGCTGCCGCGCAATCCGGCCTCGGCCAGCCGGCCGGCAAAGGCATGATGGTTGTACTCGCCCCGGCCCCAGCTCGCCGGGGCGGAGATGCCGTCAATGCCGGGATGGGCGACGAAAATGCGGCAGTTGCCGGATACAGGTTGATTGTCCGGAGCCTGTATAAATGCATGGCCCATGGCATCCGCCAGGGCGCCATGGCTGAGGTGGATCGTCAGGTTCAGCAGGGGCAACCGGATCTTGGCGGCCACGGCGTAGCTGGCGGCGGCGTCTTCGGTCGCTGCCAGCACGTGGCGCGCATAGTTCGACAGGGTCCGCAGCGTGATCGAGGACATGGCCTGTGTTCCGGCGACCGGCGTCGCGAATGCGCCCTGGAAGCCTGTGGGAATGTCTATGCCTGTTTCACCGCCGGCCAGCCGAGCGGTTCCTCGACCTCGTGGATCGGGTCGACGATGATGAGATCGGCAAGGTCGTCATGGACGTCGACTCTGAGCGGCTCGCTGGTGGCGGCAAGCTCAGCCAGCAGGTCGCCTGAAAGCGGTTGCGCTGGTGTTTCCGCAGCCGCCAGTAGCCCGAAGTCGAGCAACCGGGCAATGAAGCTGTCGAGATCGGCCAACCCTATTGTCGCCGCACCCGCTTTCGCTCCGACCAGCGCCTGGGCGGCGACGCCTGACGACAGCGCCTGCCAGATGCGGCTGCCGGAATCGGAGAAGCCGAAATATTTGCCATTCGAGAGGTCGAGAACGACGGCCTCGCCATCGAACGATTCGAACACGATATCCTTGCTCGCGACCGCATAGACCCGTTGCTGCATCGCTCCATCCCGTCCCAGACGCCCTTGAAGGGATCGCGCCGATTTCACGGTCTGGCAAGCCCTTCCGAGAGTGCGTCTAAATCAGTTGGCCCATTCTTGGCAAGACAAAGACCCGCAGGCACCCTGTCTGCGCCTGATGAGCAGCTACGGTTATGGCGGCCGCTCAGGCCTCGATTTCGAGCGCCGACAGCGGTTTTGAGCAGCAGGCAAGAATGAAGCCGTCATCGATCTCGTGGTCGAGGATGCCGCCATTGTGGCTCATCTCGACACCGCCGGAGACCTTCTTCACCTTGCAGGTACCGCACAGGCCGAATTCACAGGCAGCGGGAATCCGCACGCCCGAGGCGCGCGCCGTCTGCAGCACGGTCTGGCCGGCGACGCATTCGGCGTCGACCTCCGAAAGCGAGAAGCGGATCGGCGTCACGGCTTCGGCAGGAGCAGTGATGCCTTCTTCAGCGGGAGACGCAAACGGCGCCGGGATTTCCTCCACCGCGGGCGCGGCAAAGCTCTCCTGATGATATTTCATCATATCGAAGCCGGCGGCATCCAGCATGCCGCGCACGGCGCGCATGAAGGGATCGGGACCGCAGCAAAAGATCTCGCGCTCGCGGAAATCGGGCGCCAGCAAGGGCAGCCGGATCGCGTCGATGCGGCCCATATGGCCGTACCAGCCTTCACGGCTCGAGCGTTCCTCGATCATGAAGCCGAGCGACAGGCCGGGCATATGACCGCCGAGCAGTTCGAGTTCCTTGCGGAAGATGATCTCTTCCGCACGCCGCGCGCAATTGACGAAGCCGACATCTGTCCATGGCGCGCAGTCGTTCAGCCAGCGCAGCATCGACATCATCGGCGTCACGCCGGAGCCGGCCGAAATGAACAGATATTTGGCCGCCGGGTGGCTGTGCAACGAGAAGTCGCCGGCCGGTCCATAGGCCTTGACATGCGAGCCGGGCGTCAGATGGTCAAACATCCATCGCGTGCCGATGCTGCCGGCCTGCGCCTTGACCGTTACTGCGATCGAAAACGGCCGCGACGGCGATGACGACAGCGTGTAGGTGCGCATCAGCGGCCCGTCCGGTGTCGGCAGCTCCAGCGTCACGAACTGACCCGGCTTGTAGCGGAACCAGGTCTGGTTGTCGGAGCGGAAGGTGAAGGTCTTGACGCCTGGCGCCTCGTCGCTGACGCCGATCACCTCCAGCACCTGCAGCCTGTCATTCCACGGCGCCATCTGGTCGAGATGGCGATAGAGCCCAAGATCCGTCATCGCATTCATCCCTCTGTCCTTTTTGCTCTGCTCATGTCGTGATCCCAAAACCGCAATACACTTTTGGGCGACATGAGCTCACGCGACGCTGCGCAGCGCCGGCCGGCCGCCTTCGGCAAGGCGCGGACCGATGAAGGCTGCGTACCATTCGACGAACTGGATCACGCCGCCCTCATGCAGCTCCGAATAGGGGCCCGGCTCATAGGCCGGAGACAGGATGCCGAAGGCGTTTTCCTCGACGATGCGGCGGTCCTGGTCGTTGGTTTCGGTCCAGACATGCGTGAGCTCTTCAAGGTTGTAGTCGACACCCTCGACCGCATCCTTGTGCACCAGCCACTTGGTCGTCACCGCGGTTTCGGTGGCGCTGATCGGCAGCACCCGGAAGGTCACTGCATGGTCGATGAGGATGTGGTTCCAGGTCGTCGGATAGTGGTAGTGCATCAAGGTGCCGATACGGTCGGCGGCAACAGTGTCGGAGAGGTTCTTCGCCACCGCGCGCTTTCCCGTCATCGTGTAGCTGACGGCATCGCGCAACAGCGGCGCGCGGGTGGCGCGGTATTGTCCGGCCGGATCGATGCGGAATTTGCTCGGCAGGCCCGCCGCTTCGCATTTCGCCCAATGCGCCAGCATCTCCGGATCGCTGTCGGCGCCCTGCACGCCGGTTACCGTCGGCGCTTCCGGGAAGGTCTTGCAGAGTTCGGGATGGTTGCCGGCGCAGTGGTAGCACTCGCGGTTGTTTTCCCAGACCAGCTTCCAGTTGCCCTTCTCGACGATGGTCGATTCGAAAGCGATCTTGGCTTCGCTCAGCCGGTGCGGCTTGAGGTAGGGCTCGATCATGGCCCGCATCGGCGCGAAGTCTGCAGGTTCTTTCGCCAGGCAGATGAAGATGTACCCGGCCACGCTTTCGCAGGCGACCGGCTTCAGGCCGAACTGGCTCTTGTCGAAACCCTCGGCCATCTGCCGGGCGAACAGCAGTCGGCCGTCGAGCTCGTAGGTCCATTGGTGATAGGGGCAGACGAGCTTTGCCGCCGTGCCTTTCTCGGTGTTGCAGACCCGGCTGCCGCGATGGCGGCAGGAATTGTGAAAGGCGTTGATGTTGCCCTTCTGATCGCGGACGAGCACCACAGGATAGTCGCCGATCTGCACGGTGATATAACTGCCGGGCTTCGGCAGTTCGCAATCATGGCCGACGAACAGCCAGTCACGATACCAGATCAGCTCCATGTCGAGCTTGAAATAGTCCGGGTCGGTGTAGAAGGGTTGCTCGAGCGAAAAGCCTTGCTTGCGGCCGTTCAAGAGCCTCAGCATGTCGTTGCGCGCATCCATAGTTCTGTCCTCGTGGTTTAAGGACTGAACTTGGTGGTGATGGAGGAAGGATCGGCCGCAGGCCGGCAATATGCCGGCATGCGCTATCCACCTCTTGACCGCCCACCGCGATCAGTCGAGTTCAAGCATCTCGGGCTGGTTTCCGGGCTCTGGAGTTGTCCTTGCGGACCATCGCGACACCTTCCCAGGCTTCTTGCCCAGTGGTCTCCCGTTGCGACTTGAACTCCACCACCGTTGCGGGGGCAGCGCCGGATTCTGACCGGCTTCCCAATTCTCCGCTCCGTCGTCACGAAGCGGCACCTGAGATGGGATCATCTAATCACGGCAGCGATCGCGACATCGGCATGAAAGCGACATCGTCTCCATGCGGCGCGACACGCACGACAAACGCGGCGGCAGACGATCGTGGGGCTGACGGCGTTGTTTTCGGGGCGGATCGCGGCCCCTCGCAAATCACCACGAATCAGACTGCCGACTAAGGGAAAACACGTCAACGGTATCGAAAAGTGACTATTAGCAGTTTCTAAAATCGAACCGAACGGTTCGTTTCTGTTGACAATGCGTGCAGGACAGTGTGAACGCTGACGCCCGGACACACTCGGTGAGCCAGACGGCATGGTCACATAAGACTTTGTATTATTTACACAAAGTGAGATGATAGGCATGCTTATGAAAATTACAAGAGGTGAAATCATGGCCCAGCCGGAACAACTTCGTGATTGGAAACCAGCCTATGGCTTTCCCACATCGGGGCTTGTCCGAACGACGCGAATTGCTCCCACCACACGCCGCTAGACGGACAGCAAAACTGGAGTACTAAAAATGAAAAAGATCATCCTTACTGCCGCCGCCGTTTTGGCCATCACCGGCAGCGCCTTCGCTGGTAGCGACAATTATGGTTCCAATGGTGCGAACCAGCCCGCTGCCGCGGTTGACAGCTCGTATACGGCTTCCATTCAGAAGTCGGTGCCCGCTGACAAGCAGCCCGTCGTTCAGGGCAGCGACCGCAACCTCTTCGGCCGTTAACAGCTGATACCGATCCAAACAAAAGCGTGGCGGCCTGTCCGCCGCTCTTGGGATCTCGAAGAAATTCAGGAGTATTTAAAATGAAAAAGATCATCGTTGCTGCCGCCGCCGTTCTGGCCGTTTCCGGCAGCGCTTTCGCCGCCAGTGACAACTATGGTTCGAACGGCGCCAACCAGCCTGCGGTTACGTCGACGGATAGTGGCCACACGGCTTCGGTTGCGAAGTCGGATCCGGCTGCTCAGGCCCCCGCACAGGGCGCCGACCGTAACCTCTTCGGTCGCTAACAGACGATCGGGATCTGACCTCAGAGTTTTTCGGACAACGATCCCAGTCGAACATCGAACAAGCTGCAGAGCGGCGTGATCACCAGCCGCTCTGCCACATGATAAAAATTCAGGAGACTTGACATGAAGAAGATCGCTCTTGCTGCCGCTGCGCTTTTGATTGCCGCCGGCAGTGCTTATGCCCGCAACGACAATGTCGGCTCTAGCGCCGTCGACAACCAGGCGACCGTCAACGTCGACAACACCCGGACGTCGTCGGTGCCCAACACCGGTTCGCCGGTCTACAAGCTGTTGAACTCGTCGGGCGACGTACAGAAGTCCGCCCCGCAAGGCAGCGACCGGAACCTCTTCGGCAATCGCTAGAACGTTTCACCGTTTCACAGAAACGGCGAACCGCTCTATCTGTTTGTTTTTCGCAATTCCCGGACGGAAAACCGCTCACACTTTTCCTGGAATTGCTCTAACAGCCGAAGTTTTAAAAAAGAGCGGCGGGCCTGGCCCGCCGCTCTTTTTCATGCCGATACGACGCGCCGATCTCAGGCCGCCTTCACTTCCACCGGCTTGAGCGAGAAGGAATGCCCGTCGGCGTCGAAGATGTGCAGGTCGCCGGCATCCGCAGTCAACCGCAGCTTCGCCCCGCGCTTGACCTCGACATTGCCGGGCAGCTTGGTCACCAGCGGCAGGTCGGCGCGGCCGATGTCGACATAGACCAGCTGGACCTCGCCGAGCTGCTCGACATAGTCCACCACGCCTTCGAAAAGATACTCCGTGCCGGTGGCGACCGACAGATCTTCCGGCCGCACGCCGAAGCTGACCGCCGCGCCCTTGGCCGAAGCCGGTGTCGCGATCGGCACCGTGGCCTTGCGGCCGCCGACATGGCTGACGATGGTCGGGTCGCCGGTCTTGTCGATTGTCGCCGGCAAGATATTCATGGCCGGCGAGCCGATGAACTGGGCGACGAACAGATTGCCGGGCTTCTTGTAGAGGTCCATCGGCGTGCCGACCTGCTCGATATGGCCGTCCTTCAGCACCACGATGCGGTCGGCCAGCGTCATCGCCTCGACCTGATCATGGGTGACGTAGATCATCGTTGTAGCCGGCATCGATTCCTTGAGCTTGGCGATCTCGATGCGGGTGGCGACGCGCAGCGCCGCGTCGAGGTTCGACAGCGGCTCGTCGAACAGAAACACTTTCGGGTTGCGCACGATGGCGCGACCGATGGCGACGCGCTGGCGCTGGCCGCCCGACATCGCCTTGGGCAGACGGTCGAGATATTTGGTCAGCTGCAGGATCTCGGCTGCCTGCCGTACCCGTTTGTCGATCTCGGCCTTGCTTTCCTTGCCGATCTTCATCGAGAACGCCATGTTGTCGTAGACGGTCATGTGCGGGTAGAGCGCATAGGACTGGAACACCATGGCGATGCCGCGCTTCGAAGGCGGCACATCGTTGACCACCTCGCCGGCGATCTTCAGCTCACCGGAGGTGATCTCCTCAAGCCCCGCGATGGACCTCAGCAAGGTCGACTTGCCGCAGCCCGACGGGCCGACAAAGACGATGAACTCACCCGACTTTATGTCGAGGTCGATGCCATGGAGAATGTGCAGATTGCCGTATGATTTCTTCACTTGTCTCAGCGTGACATCGGCCATGATTTCCTCCCAGTGATTTCCCTAGAGAACCCAGATTTCCTCAAGAAATTCCGTTTCGTCAAAACTCAGTCGATGCGCCCGAACCAGGCGCCGTAGCCGCCGAGGCGGATCGAACCTGTGCCGGATTGTCCCGAAAAACCGTGCCCGGCCAAGGGCTGCAGCGCCTGGCCGAGATCGACCTCGGCCGGCCTGCTGCCCAGATTGAAGACGCAGACGATCTGCTCATTGCCCTCGCGGCGGGTGAAGGCGACGGTGTCGCCCTCGCTTTCGATGAACTCGATGTCGCCTTTGGCCAGCGCCGGATGTTGGCGGCGGAAGCCGAGAAAGCGCCGGTAGTGCTCAAGCAGCGAGGCGGCGTCGCCCTGCTGCACGTTGACCGCCTGCGACAAATGCTTGCCCGGTACCGGCAGCCAGGGCTTGGCCGTCGAGAAGCCGGCATTGCTGGCGGTTGCATCCCACACCATCGGCGTGCGGCAGCCGTCGCGGCCCTTGAATTCGGGCCAGAAGCGGATGCCGTAGGGGTCCTGCAGATCCTCGAACTTAAGCTCGGCTTCGCCCAGCCCAAGCTCCTCGCCCTGATAGAGGCAGACCGAGCCGCGCAGCGACATCAGCAGCGCCGAGATCACCTTGAGATAGGCGGCCGGATCGGCCTCATCGGCGGCCCAGCGCGAAGCCGGACGCATCACGTCATGATTGGAGAAGGCCCAGCATGACCAGCCGTCGCTGGCGACCTTTCCGAAGGCTTCCAGCACCTGACGCACCTTGGCGGCGCTGATCTTTTCCGGCGCCAGGAAGTCGAAGGAATAGCACATATGGACGCGCTTGCCGCCGGCCGTGTAGGCGGCCACCACTTCCAGCCCACGCTGCGAATCGCCGACTTCGCCGACGGCGGCGGTCGCCGGATATTCGTCGAGCAGCGTCCGGAACCGCTCGAGGAAGGCAAGGTTCTCCGGCCGGCTCTTGTCGTAGAGATGGTCCTGGTAGTTGTACGGATTGACAGCGGGTGCGGTCTGGTCGTTGCGCTCTTCCGGCGGCAGCGGCGGGTTGTTCTCCAGCCCCTGGCTGTGGAAGTAGAAATTGATGGTGTCGAGGCGAAAGCCGTCGACGCCGCGCTCCAGCCAGAAGCGGGTGACGTCGAGCAGCGCGTCCTGGACTTCCAGATTGTGGAAGTTGAGGTCCGGCTGCTCGGACAGGAAATTATGCAGATAATACTGCTGGCGGCTTGTGTCCCACTGCCAGGCCGAGCCGCCGAAGATCGACAGCCAGTTGTTGGGCGGCGTGCCGTCCGCCCGGGCGTCGGCCCAGACATACCAGTCGGCCTTCGGGTTAGCCCGATTGGCGCGGCTTTCCTTGAACCATGGATGGATGTCGGCGGTGTGCGACAGCACTTCGTCGATCATCACCTTGAGACCGAGGTGATGGGCTTCCGCCACCAGCGCGTCGAAATCGGCAAGCGTGCCGAACATCGGATCGACGTCGCAATAGTCCGAGACATCGTAGCCGAAATCCTTCATCGGCGACTTGAAGAAGGGCGAAATCCAGATGGCATCGACACCCAGCGAGGCGATGTAGGGCAACCTGCGGATGATGCCCTTGAGGTCGCCTATGCCGTCGCCATCGGAGTCCTGGTAGGAGCGCGGATAGATCTGGTAGATCACCGCGCCCCGCCACCAGTCGCGATCGACGGCGAGATCGGGTTTCGAGGTCGCCTTCAAAGCGGATTGCATCAGTCTCAACCTCCTTTGACCGAGCCGGCCAGCAGCCCGCGGACGAAATAGCGCTGTAGCGAGAAGAACACGATCAGCGGCACGATGATGGTGACGAAGGCCGATGTCGTCAGGATCTCCCAGTCGCCGCCGCGCGAACCGAGCAGCGCATTGAGCTTGGCGGTCAGCACGATCTGATCGCCCTCGGTACCGAGGAAAACCATCGCCACCAACAAATCGTTCCAAACCCACAGGAACTGGAAGATGGCGAAGGAGGCCAGCACCGGGAATGACAGCGGCAGCACGATCTTGACGAAGATCTCGAAATCGCTGGCGCCGTCGATACGCGCCGATTCCATGATCTCGCGCGGCAGGCCGGCAATATAGCTGCGCAGGAGATAGATGGCGAAGGGCAGGCCGAAGCCGGTATGCGCCAGCCAGATGCCGAGATAGGTTTTCGACGGCACGCCGAAGAAAGTGCCGACGCCGTTGTAGAGTTTGAGCAACGGGATCAGCGACATCTGCAACGGCACGACCAGCAGGCCGATGATGACGGCGATCAGCAGCGCGCGGCCGGGAAAGCGCATCCAGGCCAGTGCATAGGCGGCGAAGGCCGCGATCAGGATCGGGATGACGGTCGCCGGAATGGTGACGGTCAGCGAGTTCATGAACGAGCGGCCGATGCCTTCCGAAAACAGCACCGTGTTGTAATTGCCGGTGGTGAATTTCGGCGGCGCCGACGAGGCATAATAGACGCGCTGGCCGCGGTCGCCCTCAAAGGCTTTCGGCGACGACATGACGAACGTGCCGTCGGCATTGAGCTGCAGGGTAACGCCATCGCCGAGATCGGCAGTCGTGCCGGCCGGATATTGCGTCGGTGCCGCCGACTTGACGCCGAAAGCGCTGATGTTGCGGGCGGCAGCGTCGCCGAAGATGTTGCCGGCAAGCACGAATTTGCCGTCCTTCTCGACCTGCGCCGAGGCCGGCGGCAACCGGCCGGCTTCGGTCTGGGTGGAACTGGAGAACGAATTCCACCAGCCCGAGGCGATGATCTGGTCCTTGTCGCGCAGCGAGGAGACCAGGATGCCGAGCGTCGGCACGGTCCAGATGGCGACGAAGATGAGCACGGCGATGTGGACGCCGAAACGGCTGGCAAAGGATTTTCCGGTCGCGACGGCCATCTCAATGCCCTCCCGTCTCTTTGTTCGCCTGGCGGATGTTCCAGACCATGATCGGGATGACCGCGATCATGATGATGATGGCGATGGTGGCGCCGCGGCCGAAATCACCGCCGCCGCGGAACATCCAGTCGAACATCAGATTGGCCAGCACCTGGCTGTTCCATTGGCCGTTGGTCATGGTCAGCACGATGTCGAACACTTTCAGCACCAGGATGGTGATCGTCGTCCAGACCACGGCAATGGTGCCCCAGATCTGCGGCACCATGATCTTCCAGAAGATCTGGAACGGATTGGCGCCGTCGATGACCGCGGCTTCGAGCGTCTCTTCAGGGATGCCGCGCAGCGCCGAAGACAGGATGACCATGGCAAAGCCGGTCTGGATCCAGATCAGGATGATCATCAGGAAGAAATTGTTCCAGAACGGCAGCGATATCCAGACCTGCGGCTGGCCGCCGAAATACTGGATGATGGCGTTGAGCAGGCCGATCTGCGTCTGGCCCTCGCCGCGATATTCGTAGATGAATTTCCAGATCACGCTGGCGCCGACGAAGGAGATCGCCAGCGGCAGGAAGATCAGGCTCTTGGCGATCGTGCCCCACCAGATCTTGTCGGTGAGCACGGCGATGATCAGCCCGAGGAAGGTACAGGCCGCCGGCACCACCGCCAGCCAGATGATGTTGTTCAGGATCGAGTTGCGGAACTCGCGGTCGCCGAACGCCCATTCATAATTGGCGAAGCCGACAAAGTGCTGGCCGCCGCGGTCGAGGAAGGACAGCCAGAGCGTCGCCACCACCGGATAGATCAGATAGACGGTAAGGATGATCATCGCCGGGCCGACGAACAGCCACGGACGGACCAGCCCTTGCCGGCGCAGATTGTCGATGGCCGCAGCCCCGGCGACGCCGCGCGACGGGAAAATCAGGTCGACCAGCTTGTTGGCGCCCCAGAAATAGGCGACGCAGCCGCCGACGCCGATGATGATGACAAAAATGGCCGATAAGATCTGAGCAGCCATGGGTCCCTCTCCCTGCGCATGATCGGCCGGGCTTTGAACAGCCCTGGCGATGTGGCAATGCGCCGATTTAAGTTATTCGGAACGAACGAACGCAAATCGGTCCGGCGTACGGCGCCGGTCGGATCCGGGCCAACAAGGCCCGGATCCAGTCTATGGAGGAAGTCCTGAACTTGCAGCCAAAGCGGCTGCTGACTCGCCGCTGATTGCTTGGCCGCTGATTACTTGATCGCGTCCCAGCTCTTCTGGATGTCGGTTGCGACATCCTGGGCCGACTTGCCGCCAACCAGATCGATCATGCCGGTCCAGAAGGCGCCGGCGCCGATCTTGCCCGGCATCAGGTCCGAACCGTCGAAGCGGAAGGTCGAGGCATTGGCGAGGATTTCGCCCTGCTTCTTCAGCGCGTCGCTGGCATAGGCATCCTTGTTGACCGACTTGAGCGGCGTCACGAAGCCGCCCTGGGCCATCCAGATTTCATGCGCCAGCGGCATCTTCAGGAATTCGATGAAGGCGCGCGCGCCCTTCGAATCCTTGGTGATCATGGCGAGCGTACCGGCGCCGAGCACGGGCGTGCCCAGTTCAGGCTTGGACGCATAGGGCGGGAAGTAGAAGAAGTCGGCATCCTGGCCCACCTTGGTGCCTTCCGGGAAGAAGGTCGGGATGAACGATGCCTGATGGTGCAGGTAGCATTTCGGCGGCACCGAGAAGAGGCCCTTGGGGCTGTCGCGGAAGTCGGTCGCGGCAACCGCCTTGGCGCCGCCATCGACCATCTTGTCGTCGGTGGCGATCTTGCCGAAGATGTCGATGGCGTTGACCACCGCCGGGTCGTTGAACGGGATCTCGTTCTTCACCCACTTGTCGTAGACGTCAGGCGTCTGGGTGCGCAGCATGATGTCTTCGACCCAGTCGGTCGCCGGCCAGCCGGTGGCGCCGCCCGAGCCGAGACCGATGCACCACGGCGTGCCGCCGTCCGCGATGATCTTCTTCTCGAGGTCGGCGAGTTCTTCCTGGGTCTTGGGAACCTTATAGCCGGCTTCCTCGAAATTGTCCGGCGAGTACCAGACCAGCGATTTCACGTCGGCCTTGTAGGGGAAGGCGAAGAAGCCCGGCTTGCCGTCCTTGTCCTTGAAGGTGCCGAGGTCGACCCATGACTGGCCGGCGCCGTAATTGTCCTTGACCCATTTGGCGGTGTCGTCGCCGAGCGGCGTCAGCAGGCCCTTGGAGGCCAGATCCTGGATCAGGCCCGGCTGCGGCAGCACGGCGATGTTGGGCGGGCTGCCGGCCTGGGTGTCGATGACGATCTGCTGTTCGTAATTCTCCGACGAGGAGTATTTGATCTCGGCGCCGGTGGCTTCCTGGAAATACTCGAGAACCGTGCGGATGAGACCTTCGTCCTCGCCGCGCCAGGGTCCGAAGATGGTCAGCGTCTCGCCCTTGAGATCGACCTTTTTCAGCTCTTCGTAGTTGGCCCAGTTGAAGCGCTTGTCTTCACCCGGCTTGAATTTCAGTTCGGCTTGCGCCGGCAGGCTCAGGGCGAGCGTTGCAAACGCGGCGCCAAGCAGAAGCATCTTCTTCATCGCATTCCTCCCAGTGGTCACATACACCCGGACGGAACCTCCATTCCGCCCGCCGACGCCGCAGGACTGTGACTCACTCGGAAAGGAACCGCAACCTTTCGAAAGAGTCTTCCAAAGCGCTTTGGTCGTTTTGATCTCGCCATTGAATCCAACGGAAGTCAAGAGGGTAAGCGGTCTAATCGATTTGATTTCAAGCTGCAACACTTGATAAAGTGCGCTGCAGCATAGTTTTTTGGCGGTGCAGCAGCGTATTATGCTTCAAACTGGCCGGACCAGTGCGTATGGTGCCCATGGTTCGGAAGCGCCTGCCATGGCGCCCGCGCGGATCCGAAATTAAAAGCGCTTTGAGGCTTGGAGGCCTCCCAGTGAACCTGAAACAGCTCTCCCATATGCTGGCGCTGTCGCAGACAACGGTCAGCCGTGCGCTGAACGGCTATCCGGAGGTCAACGAGGAAACCCGCCGGCGCGTGGTGGATGCCGCCAAGCGCCACGGCTACCGGCCCAACCCGAGCGCGCGCCGGCTGGCGACCGGCAAGACCGGCATGATCGGCTATGTCCTGCCGACCGGCGCCTCGGTCGACATCGATCCGCATTTTGTCGAGTTCCTTTCCGGCCTGGGCGACTATGCCCGCTCGCACGAACTCGACCTCGTTCTGTCGCCGGCAGACGCCGACGACCAGGAGACCACCTATCGCCGCATCGTCGCCAACCGCCAGGTCGACGCCGTCTACATCTCCTCGCCGCGGCCGGCCGACCGGCGGGTGGCGCTGGTCAACACGCTGGGCATCCCCTTCATCGTCCATGGCCGCAGCGACGGCTTCGATTTCGACTATCCGTTCACCGACATCGACAATGAGGGCGCCTTCCACGAAGCGGCCCGGCTGCTGGTCCAGCTCGGCCATCGCCGGCTGGCGCTGATCAATGGCGACGACCGCGAGACCTTCGCCATCCACCGCGAGCGCGGCATGCGTCGCGCACTGGCCGCCAGCGGCCTGACACTCGGCGAGCGCCATGTCTGCTCGGTGACGATGACCGAGGAGAACGGCTATCGCGCCGCGCGGCGCCTGCTCGAACAGAGCGAGCCGCCAACCGCGATCGCCTGCTCCAGCCTGATCATGTCGCTCGGCGTCGTGCGCGCGGTGCGCGACCTTGGCCTGACCATTCCCGGCGACCTGTCGCTGATCGCCCATGACGACGTCTTCCCATGGCTGAAGCCCGAGAATTTTTCCGTTCCGCTGTCGACGACACGCTCGTCGATCCGCCTCGCCGGGGCCCGCATCGCCGAACGGCTGGCGGCGCGCATTTCCGGTCTGGAGGAAGGCGCTCGCGGTGAGGTCTGGCCGGTCGACCTGGTGGTCAGGGGCTCGGTGGCTGGGGCGCCGGTTTAGGCTGGAACTCTCGATGGCTGGCAGTGACCATAGTTCGACCGGAAGCTGCCCTCTGTCGTCGAGCCGAAAGGCGCTCGCTATATTACCGCGGTGACCTTTCCCGCCGCGTCGAGACGACATATGACTCTCGCCTGCCGCACTTGGATTTTGCCTTGGCGTGCGTACTGTATTCGCACCTCGATCGGTGCCATCAACGCAGCGTGACGTTGGCGCATTGGACCGGCACTCACCGCCGACACACGCAAGGCGCCAAGCGGCATTGCGGCAGACACGATCGCCGCACGGCAGGCGCTCACGACTGCAGGCGTCGTCCCGGGTTTCGTTTTCAATGATGCCAGGGCCCCAAAGGGATAGCCCGTGATAGTCCTACCGAGCTCGCCGCGCCCGGCTTTGGAGGGCTTGAGGGTGGATGGCAGGTCGATGGCGCGTGTAGCGCTATTGGTCGAAACAACGGCAGTATTGTCTGGGGCCGGGCTGCCGCTAGTATCCGCCGCAGCAGCAGACGGGTTGCCGGTACCTGTCGATACGCCTCCGCTTGTGCTGCCCACATTGCCGCCAGCATCGATGCCCACGCCGAGCGCCCCGTTGTCCGTGCCGACCGATGCTCCAACGCTTGTTCCGCCGACACCGTCGACGCTCGCACCGACCCCGACAGAGACGCCTTGTCGACCGGCGCTCACTCCAGCACCTACCCCGAGACCGCCGACCTTACCGCCAGCACCCACGTCGAGGGCCGAGGCAGGTCCAGTGGCTACACCGACAATCAGGGCGACTGCCACGTATCTGTACATTGCGGGATTCCTCCTGCGGCATAGGTTTGGGCCCACCCCAGCTGCGCTCTTTGTTTTCACGATCAGGGGCCCTGCGGGGTGGGGAGCAACGCATCGGGGAGGGTGATAGTCGTCGCCACCAGCACCCGTTTTGATGATTTTTGAACCTTCTTGTTTTTCTCCTGCAACGCCCGTTGACGTGCCGGTTGGCTTGCACGGGGATCTGCCACGGCCCGCGCTTCGGTTGCTTGCTTGATACGCGCGGTACGACGCACACCTTGCGCTTTGACGAGCTCGATCGCCTTACGCGCGGCGCTAAGGTTGATGGCCATGCCGATGACCTTTTCGCGCGCCCGCTCCAAGGCAGCGCTCAACTCTGCAGAAATCTGCTTGGCCACGTCGCGTTCCTGGCGGGCCATGGCGAGTTCGTGTTCGGAGAGCTCAGCCCTGTGCAGCTCCTCATCAAACGCCCGGTTCGCCTGGGCCAGGGAAACTGCCATGGAATGGCGCGCTTCATCCAAGAGAACGGCTTTGGCTTGCAAGCCTTTGATGACGCGGCGCGCCGCTTCCAGATCGAGTGTGAGGGCTTCGTCTCGTTGGCTCGCCTCCTTCAAGGCCTGTCCCTGCTTGGCCGCAGTGTCGGCAGCTATACGCGCCTGCTCGTTGGCGTTGCGTTCGGCGCGCTGCATCAAGTCCAGTTGCGCTTTTGCCGCCGCCAATTCGCCGTGCGCCGCCTTGAGCTTCTGCTGCATTTCGGCCCCATCGTTTGCCGGAGATATCAGCCAGAGCAGCAATATGCATACGGGAATGGCGCTCCATCTCCAGTGGCGCATGCTAAAGTGAACCCAGCCCGGGCGCGTGTTGTCTTCGAACTCTGAAGGTGATCTACCTCTGAACATCAATGGCGCGACCCTCGCTGCTAGTTATTCTTACCAAACTCGTGAGCACACCATTGCGGCCGTGCTTGCAGTGAGCAATTTCAGCATGCCAGTTCACCTCGTATAGACTCGGTTTGACCGAGGGGAAACTTGCACTATGTGAGATTGTTCCCATTGTGTGCGCCAAGTACCTAATAGGGCTTAGGCGTCGTCTCCATAAGGAGTAGCATCACGGGACTTTCACAGTGCGATCTCACCTCGGAGGGCGACTTCCGTGGAATACAGATAGGAAGGTCGGCGCGAGGCGCATTGAAGCCGCGACAGATCACAGTCGGTCGCCGGGGCGCCGGTCTAGGATGAAGACCCAATAGTCTCGACGGTCGCGACGCCTTCTTGAGGTGCTTTTTCTGTGCGATGGTCGAAGGCGTAACAGCAGGATTTCGCGGATCATGTACGACGAGATCATCGCATGGCGGCGTGATCTGCACGCACATCCCGAACTCCAATATGAGCTACCGCGCACCTCGTCATTCGTCGCCGACAAGCTGAGGGCGTTTGGCTGCGACAGCGTCACCGAGGGTGTCGGCATCAGCGGTGTCGTCGGCGTCATTGCGGGAAAAAGCCGGCCCTCCGACAAGGTGATCGGTTTGCGCGCCGACATGGACGCGCTGCCGATCGAGGAAACGACCGGCCTTTCCTACGCATCGCAGATCCCTGGCAGGATGCATGCGTGCGGCCATGACGGACACACGGCGATGTTGTTGGGCGCCGCGAGGGCGCTCGCGGATACGCGCAATTTCGATGGCACGGCGGTGTTGATCTTTCAGCCTGCGGAAGAGGGCGGCGCCGGCGCGAAAGCCATGTGCGATGACGGGTTGATGAGTCGCTGGGGCATCGAGAAAGTGTTCGCCCTGCACAACGAGCCCGGGCTGCCGATCGGCCATTTCGCCACCCGCATGGGGCCATTCGGCGCTGCCGTGGCCAGCTTTCGCATCACCATCGAAGGCAAGAGCGCTCACGCGGCCAGTCCGCAGGCGGGCGTCGACACGCTACTCCCCGCTGCCAACATTTTGATAGCTCTGCAAACCATCATCGCGCGCAACGTCCATCCGCTGAAGAGCGGGGTCATAAACATCGGCTCGTTGAATGGCGGCGTTTCGGGAGCGGTGGTCCCGCAATCGACGCTGATGCGCGGCACCGCGCGCTGGTTCGATCCCGAGGTCAGGGACATGATGCAGCAGCGCATCACCGAAATCTCGGAAGGCATTGCCGCGTCCTACGGGGCGGCCGCGACGGTCAAGTTCAGGAGCCTCTATCCGGTGGTCGTGAACCATCCGGCCGAAACCGCGCTGGCGGCGGCTGTCGCGCACGACATCATGGAAGCCGTTGATGCCGAGCATCCTCAGCTCATGGGGTCCGAGGATTTCGCGTTCATGCTTGACGAGCGGCCCGGCAACATCGCGCTCATCGGCAATGGCGACACTGCCGGCTTGCATGACGCGTCATACGATTTCAACGATGCGGCAATTCCCTATGGGGTCTCGTACTGGACGCGTCTGGTCGAGACGGCAATGCCGATAAACTCCGGATAGAAGGCCTGTGAAAGTTCGGAGCTGTGGGTCGTGGGACAACGGTCTGCCTGGCCCTGTCCTTGATTTGGCTTCTAGGGGGTGGCAACGAGTAAGCCAGAGCCATCGACCAGCCCACAGGGATGCGCCATTTGCCCACATTCCCGTTCTCCGAAACGGATCCAATCCAGCATCCAGGTCCACCGCCGAAGAGTTCGGAGGTGGTGGTCATTGGTGGCGGTGTTATCGGCGTAACGACAGCGCTTTTCCTTGCGGCGCGGAACATCCCGGTGACGCTGGTGGAAAAAGGACGCGTTGCAGCCGAACAGTCGTCCCGCAACTGGGGCTGGATCAGAAAGCAGGGACGGGACGCCGACGAGTTGCCCATCGTCATCGAGGCTATCCGCCTGTGGCGGCAGCTGGCTGAGGAATGCGGCGAAGACATCGGCCTGACCCAGACAGGCGTGACTTATCTGGCGAACTCGGACAGGGACATGGCCGGCCTCGAAGCGTTCATGAAGATCGCCGCGATCCATGATCTCGACACGTGCCTCCTGGACGGCGACGAAACCGCGAAGCTCATCAAAGGCATGTCGCGCACATTCAAGGGCGCGATGACGACACCCTCCGACATGCGTGCGGAGCCCTGGCTGGCGGTGCCGGCGCTTGCCCGGCTTGCCGTCCGAAAGGGTGTCAAAATCGTAGAGAATTGCGCAGCGCGAACCCTCGAGATCTCGGCCGGCAGGGTCCGAGGGTTATGGACCGAGGCGGGGTATATCGAGACCTCCACCGTGCTGGTCGCGGGTGGCGCCTGGTCGTCCCTGTTCCTGAGAAGACATGGCGTCTCCATCCCCCAGCTCAGCGTCAGGGTAACCGTGGCCGCAACGGAGCCCTTGCCCGAGATCTATGCAGGTGCGGCGACTGACGAACACATCGCTTTCAGGCGCCGGCAGGATGGCGGCTACACGCTCGCCGCGGGCGGCAGCCATTTGCACTATGTGGGGCCGGACGCATTCCGTCACGCCACCAAATACCTTCCGGCCCTCAAGGACAATCCGCTGGGAACACGCTACTTTCCGTTCGCGCCGTCAGGTTACCCCGATGCCTGGTCGACGCCGCGCGATTGGGCGCCGGATTCGCGCAGCCCTTTCGAGAGAATGCGTGTGCTCAGCCCGGCCCCTGAACGGGCCCGTCTGCGTTCGATAGAACGCAAGTTCAAGCACCTCTTTCCGCAGTTCGAGACGGTTCGCCTGAAAGCAGGCTGGGGCGGCATGATCGACGCCATGCCCGACGTCGTCCCCGTCGTGGATCGGGTGGAGGCAGTCGGCGGCCTTTTCGTCGCGACGGGAATGAGTGGCCACGGCTTCGGTATCGGGCCTGGCATAGGTCGCGTCGTTGCCGACATGATCCAGGGAAACGAGACCGGGTACGACCTCACCCGCTTCCGGCTGTCGCGCTTCTATGATGGAAGTCCTGTCCGGTTGGGTCCGGCCCTCTGAATTGGCCGCGCGTATCCGCCACTTCTTCTTCGTCGCCGCCTTCGTGTCCGGCCACCCGTAGCCGAAATCCCTCGCGTAGGTCATTTGCGATTTTGTTACCGAACGTCGGTTTTGGTGCAACCTTGCAGATACAAATGTGGAGCATTTAACAGACTGTTGAGCGGCTCCCTGGGTATATCCCGAGGCGCCCAAAGCTCTACAGGAGAAGAAGATGTCAATGTTTGAAACGGTCGCGCGCTATGGGGCGGTCATCAAAAACGCCCTGGAAGCACGAAAGTCCGAACGCGTTCTGAACAGCCTGCCATTGGAAATTCAAAAGGACATTGGCTGGCCAGTTACACCGCGCCAAAAAAGGCTCTCATCAAACAGCTGGGGCAGGATCCTCTGAACGAGGCGCCACCCCAACCTCGGCGATCGCTGGAGTTCGGCTGCAGGAGTTACGCCAGCACAGCGCTTCGCCAGGCGATTCCATGCTCACTCCCATGCTGCGCACAACACGCCCGTGGGAAGACATTCCGTCCGCTGTAAGCCGGACCCTCACCTGTCAACAGGAGTACGACCGATGACCAAGCACACGGAAACCGCCACAAATGGTGTCAACGTAGCCGCCCTGCTTGGCGCCCGCGAGGCGCTGAAGGATGCCCCCGAGGCCGCCCGTTTCAAGTGGCGCGCGACAAGTGAATGGGTCAAGGGGACCCACAACCGAGCCACAGTCGACGGATTCTTCGGCCTGGGCGCAGAACAGCAGCATCGCCAGACCTACAACTTCGAGTCCGATCACCCGGAAATCTTTGCGTCCGAGGACAAGGGTGCGACACCCGTCGAATTTGTGCTGGTCGGACTGGCCGGCTGCCTCACCGCGGGCATCGCCGCTGTCGCGCAAAACCGCAACATCCAGCTCCACTCGGTCAAGGCAACGCTCGAGGCCGGCATGAATATCCAGGGCATCCTTGGCATCGATCCGGACGTGCGCAATGGTTTCGACGGCATCAAAGTGCACTACGACATCGACGCGGACGCCAGCGCGGAAGACATAGCCGCTCTTGTCGCGCAGTCGCAGAAGCGCTCGGCCGTTTTTGACGTGATCGCCAACCCAACCGATGTCACGGTCACCTCGAGCAAATCCTGATGAGCGAAAGCGCATCGCGCGGGATCGCCGGCGCCGTTGACGTCGTCGTCATCGGCGCCGGTCACTCAGGCCTGGCGATGAGCTATCTGTTGGGCCAGCACTCGCTCAGGCATGTGGTTCTCGAGCGAGGCGAGGTCGCGAATAGCTGGCGCATGGAACGCTGGGATTCGCTGCGCTTGCTCACGCCCAACTGGATGGCGCGGCTCCCCGACTACCCATACCAGGGCGACGATCCGGACGGCTACATGAGCGCCGGGCAGATCGCCGATTTCATTTCCGATTACGCCACATACACATCAGCACCGGTTCTAACGCGCACCGCAGTCAACAGAGTTGCGCAGAGCAGCCACGGCTTTCGGGTGGAAACCCAAAATGGGGACTGGCTGTGCCGAGCCGTGGTGCTCGCCACTGGCGGCTTCAACAAGCCGGTCATACCGCGATTGGCCGATGCCATGCCAGCGACCCTTGAACAGCTGTCGGCTCACTCCTACCGCAATCCCGGGCAGCTTGTCCCTGGCGGGGTGCTGGTGGTTGGGGCATCGGCGACAGGTCTGCAATTGGCGCAGGAGATCCAGCTCAGCGGCCGGCCCGTCACGCTCGCGGTGGGCGAACACGTCCGGCTGCCGCGCGTCTATCGGGGTCGCGATATCCAATGGTGGATGCTTGCGACGGGCGTGCTCGACCAACGTATCGAAGAGGCAGACGACCCCGACCGCGCCCGAAGAGTACCGTCGCCGCAGCTTGCGGGCGCATCAGACCGGACCACGCTCGATCTCAATGTCCTGCGGGGGCAAGGCGTTAAAATCGTCGGACGCCTGATGGGCATTCGCGACGCAACAGCCCAGTTTTCAGGAACGCTCCGCAACGTCTGCGCGCTTGCCGACCTGAAGATGAACCGGCTGCTCGCATCGATCGACGAATGGGCAGAGGCGAATGCACCGTCCGGCGTCGGTCCCATCGAGCGCTTTGCCCCCACTGCAATCGACGCGGCGCCGCAACTGAAGCTCAAACTCGGCGAAGACGTTCGCACGGTGCTATGGGCCACCGGTTTTCGGCCGGACTTTTCGTGGCTGGATTTGCCGATCTTCGATCGCAAGGGCGATCTGAAGCACGATCGAGGCGTTGCTGACGTTCCCGGAGTCTATGTGGTGGGCCTGCCATATCTGCGTCGCCGGAAATCGAGCTTCATTCACGGCGCCGAAGACGACGCGCGGGAACTAACCGCGCATCTGACCGACTATCTCGACAGGACGATCAAGCGTGAGATGCCACTGCGCGCTGTTGCCACTTGAAGGGGACCGCGCCGCAAATTCACTGCTTCGCCGCTTCGGCCGCCTTGATGTCCAGCAGCCCATAGCCGAAATCCTTGTCGCGGCCCTTCGGGCCGAGATCCCGGGCGGTGGCGGCCAGCGCCTTTTCGATGTCGTCGGCCGAGCGCTCGGGTGCGGCGTGGATCAGATTGGCGATGGCGCCGGAAACGATCGCGGCGGCAAACGAGGTGCCGGTGACCACGTCCGAGCCGGCGCCGCTCGGCGCCACCATCTCGACGCCGGGCGCCGAGATGAAGACGTAGGCGCCGCGATTGGCCTGCGGCATCAGCCCGTCCTTGGCGTCGGTGGCGGTCACCGCGATGACGCCGGGATAGGCGGCGGGGTAGCCATAGGGCGCTTTCGGCCCGTTGTTGCCGGCCGCCGCAACCAGGATGATGCCAAGCCCGCGCGCATTGCGGCAAGCGGTGGCGAGCAAATCGTTCTTGGGGCCGACGAAGCTCATGTTGATGATGCTGACATTCTGCTCCGCCGCCCAGTCGAGCGCCGACAGGATGACATCCATGGTCGACCTGCCGTCCTCGAAGGCGCGCGCATGATAGATCCTGGCCCCGGGCGCCATGCCTTCGAGCGCGCCGACACCGGCGATCAGCCCATCGACCGAGGTGCCATGGTCGCGCTTTTCGATCGGCACTTCCGGCATGGCGTCGAACTGGTCGGCAATGACGCCGGACAGCGCGGGATTGGTGTCGTCGATGCCGGTGTCGATGACGGCGACGCGCACGTTCTCGCCGCTGGCTTGCTTGTTGTCGAGCTGGATGCGCTCGAAGGCATAGTTGACGATGCCGGCAGCCTGCTGCAGCGAATAGATATGGTTTGGTTCGCGCCGCTGGGTGCGGCCGTCGGCGGCCAGCTGCGCCAGCACGGTGCCGACCGGGCGGCCGTCGGGAATGCCGAAGCGCACCAGCGTGGTGCCGAGCAGCCGCGACTGGCGCTGCGAGCGCACTTCGAGGCCGAAGGAGGCGGCGATTTGCTGAACGGCGCCGGCGTCACCATCGACAGTCACCAGCACCTCGTCGGGCACGAACGCGCCGGCGATGGCACGCCGCGGCGCGGTCGCGACAAGATCGGTCGGCGAAACGATGGGCCCACCGGCTGGTGGCCCGGCCTGCGTGTCGGCAGGCGGCGCTGACGGCCGTGGCGTCGGCACCGGCGCCGCGGAAGCGGGCGGATTGGGAAACAGGTCGACGATCAGCGCCGGAAGGACAACAGCGCCCTGGCCGCCGCCTGCTCTGCCACCCTTGTCGTCCTTGGGGCAGTCGGCTGTCGCCGCACCGGTCGTGTCGGAGCAGTCGGTCTTTGTGCGGCCGGCATTCGAGTCGCTGGTTTGCGCTAAAGCGGGCACGGCGGCGATTGTCATCGCCGCCGCAAGGATTGCAAATCGAATGACCGCCTTAGCTGCCATCAACCGGTTTCCTTCCCTCGATCGCAGTCTCAGCGAAAGGCTGGGCGGCAATAAGGCCGAGCAACTTGGTATAGTCTGCTCCGGTCTTGGCCGGGAGGGCAATGCGGAAGACGCCGGAAGCGGTCGGCCCGCCGGCGATCTTCAGCCCGTTCTGGTCGAGGAAGGCGGCGATGTCGGACATCCTGGCCTCCGGCTTGAACTTGACCAGCGCGAACGGCAGTTTCGCCAGCTCGTCCTCGGCCCCGGCTATCTCGAAATCATTGCCCTTGCCGCCGGTGTGCACGTAGGACTGCACCACCACCAGCGCCAGCAAGACAGCGGCCGCCGCCCAAGCGACACCGACCGGCACCGCCATGAAACGGTCGAGCGCCTGCGCCAGCCAAGACCGGCCTGCCGGCGCGCGTGCCGGACCGACCTCGGCGTCGAGCGCCTTGGCAAAGCGGCTGAGCGCATCGGCCGGCGGCCGGATGGCTTCATTGGCGGCGGTGGTGCCGGAGAATTCGGCCTCGGCCTCGCCAAGCGCCGCCATTGCCGCCGGATCGCTGGCCAGCCATTCCTCGACGGCTTGGAGGTCAGAACCTTCCAGCGAGCCGTTCAGATAGAACGGCAGCAGCGTTTCCATTTCGTCGCGGCGCGACATCTTCTCAGCGGCACTCATATCTTCAGGATTGCTCATGGCCACCCCCTGTCGTAACCGGCGGCCTTGAGGGCTTCGCCGAGTTTCTTGCGGGCGTAGAACATTCGGGTCTTGACGGTGGCGACCGGGATGTTGAGCACCTCGCCGATCTCCGTCACCGACTGTCCATGGTAATAGGCAAGGTCGATCACCGAGCGGTGTTCTTCCGGCAAGGCATCGACAAAGCGCCGCAAGGCAGTGCCCTTGTCTTCCTTCATGGTCGCGACTTCCGGCGTGTCGGCGCTGTCAGGGACCTGCGCCGCATCGTCATCGTCGATCCAGTCTTCTTTTTTCTTGCGCAGCATCGACAGCGCCTTGAAACGGGCGATGCCGAGCAGCCATGTCGAGACTTCCGAGCGTCCCTCGAAGCCGGGCGCCTGGCGCCACAGCTCAAGAAAGACCTCGTTTGCGATATCGTCGGCCATCATTTCCGATCCCGTCTGGCGCGCCACAAAGCGGTAGACCCGCGCGTGGTGACGCATGAACAGCAGCCGAACAGCGGCACGGTCGCCCTTCGCGACCCGGTCAACAAGCGCGCGATCAGTCTCCGTCGCTGCCGTCATGGCCGGTCGAGCCGCCTGGCTCCTGTCTGCTCTGTCGCCGATCGGTCCAAAAAGGTTCATCCTTCCGCCAAGGAATTTTGGCGAAGCTAGCCGAAGAGAGTGAGTGTTGCCAGTGGTGCACCTTTTTCCCTTCTCCCCCTGTGGGAGAAGGTGGATCGGCGCGCAGCGCCGAGACGGTTGAGGGGTGTTCCAGCGGAGTGAGGCGTCGGCGTTCCCTGGAACACCCCTCATCCGACCTCGCTTCGCGAGGCCACCTTCCCCCACAAGGGGGGAAGGGGGAACTAAGTCAAAAATGCCTTCGCCTTCATCGTCTCCGGGACCGGCACACCCAGCCGCTTCAGCACCGTTGGCGCTAGCTGCAGCTGATCGAGCAAAGTGTCCGCATCCGGTCCATTGCCTTGCCCAAAATAATACAGCGCGAAATCCTGCATTTCGTCGTCATGGCCGCCATGATGGCCGCGGTCGGTCTGGCCGTGGTCGGCGGTGACGATCACCTCGTAGCCGGCTTGCCGCCAGCCCGGCAGGAAGGCGGCCAGCATGCCGTCCATGGCATAGCAGGCATGGTCCATTTCGTGGCAGTCATGGCCGAAGCGGTGGCCCATCGAATCCAGCGTGCAGGTGTGCAGGATGCCGTAGTCGATATCGTGGCGCCGGGTCAGCATGGTCAGCGTCGCAAACAGGTCGACGTCGCTTGGGGTCATCTGGTTGCGCAAGTTGTAGCCAGTCATGGTGTGGAAGCGGCCATGCGTGATCGGCCCGTCCGGCTCGTCATATTCCATGTCGTCGACCAGATCGAACGGGTAGGAGCGGAAGAATTCGGACCAGTAAGAATGCGTCACCGCCCCGGTCTTGCCGCCGGCCTTGCTGACCTCTGAGAAAATGTCCGGCTTGTTGACCAGAAAACGGTTCTCGTTGGACAGGATGCCATGCTCCTGCGGCGTGACCCCGGTGTGGATCGAGGCATAGCAGCAGGCCGATGTCGACGGCAGCACCGAGCGCATCTTCCACACCTGCGCCTCGCCCGACTGCACCCATCCCTCGAGATTGCCCATCAGCCGGCGCCAGTTCCGATAGGGCACGCCATCGAGGACAATGAGGAGAAGCTTGGTCTTGAGCGCCATCGGCGGCTCCATGCGGTCTTGCGGGAGAGGTCAGCATCCGGGGCGGCCGGCCAGGCCAAGCCCCAGATGTCTTGAGAGAGGCGGAAGCCGGCCGCCTAGTTGCCCGCGCTCGCCATGCGGCGTCCCTTGATCGCCTTCTCCAGCCAGCCGATCTCCATCTCGGGGACGGAGGACAGGAGCAGGTCGGTATAGGCGTCGAAGGGCGGCGTCAGCACCTTGCTCTTGGCGCCGTAGCGCACCACCTCGCCGCGATACATCACCGCGATCGAATCGGCGATCGACTTCACCGTCGCCAGATCGTGGGTGATGAAGAGATAGGCGACCTTCTCGTGCTGCTGCAGGTTGAGCAGCAGCTTGAGGATGCCGTTGGCCACCAGCGGGTCGAGTGCCGAGGTCACCTCGTCGCAGATGATCAGCTTCGGCTTGGCGGCAAGCGAGCGGGCGATGCAGACGCGCTGCTTCTGGCCGCCGGACAGTTCGGCCGGATAGCGGTCGAGGAAGCCTTTGCCCATCTCGATCTCGTCGAGCAGTTCGGCGACGCGCTTGTCGCGTTCGCGGCCGCGTATGCCGAAATAGAACTCCAGCGGCCGGCCAATGATGGTGCCGACGGTCTGGCGCGGGTTCATCGCCACGTCGGCCATCTGGTAGATCATCTGCAATTGCCGCAGATCCTCCTTCGGCCGGTCGGCAAGCCGGTTGGCAAGCGGCCTGCCGTCGAAGGTGACGGTGCCTTCCTCAGGTGGCAAAAGCCCGGTGATGGCGCGCGCCAGCGTCGACTTGCCGGAGCCGGATTCACCGACGACGGCCAGCGTCTGGCCCGGATAGATGTCGACCGAGACGTTCTTCAGCACCTTGACGTTGCTGCCGCCATAGGCGGCGGTGACGTTCTTGACCGACAGGAACGGCGTCGCGCCGGGCTTCTGCTCGGCGTGCTCGATCTCATGCACCGAGACCAGCGCATTGGTATATTCCTGGCGCGGCTCCTTGATGATCTGGCGGGTGCCGCCCCATTCGACCAGCCGGCCATGGCGCAGCACCATGATCTCGTCGGAGACCTGGGCAACGACGGCAAGGTCGTGGGTGATGTAGAGCGCCGCGACATGGGTGTCGCGAATGGCGTCCTTGATTGCCGCCAGCACGTCGATCTGCGTCGTGACGTCGAGCGCGGTGGTCGGCTCGTCGAAGACGATCAGATCGGGCTCCGAGCACAGCGCCATCGCCGTCATGACGCGCTGCAGCTGGCCGCCGGAGACCTGGTGCGGAAAGCGTTCGCCGATGGTTTCGGGGTTCGGCAGGCTGAGCTTCTTGAACAACGCCACGGCGCGTTTCTCGGCCTCGGCCCGTGTCGCAGTGCCGTGCAGCAGCGTGGCTTCCACCACCTGGTCCATCAGCTTGTGCGCCGGGTTGAAGGCGGCGGCGGCCGATTGCGCGACGTAGCAGACCTCGCGGCCGCGCAGCTTGCGGAAGCCTTCCTTGCCGCCCTTGAGGATATCGCGGCCGTTGAGCAGCACCTCGCCGCCGGTGATGCGCACGCCGCCGCGGCCATAGCCCATCGACGACAGGCCGATGGTCGACTTGCCGGCGCCGGACTCGCCGATCAGGCCGAGCACCTTGCCCTTTTCCAGCGTCAGCGAGACGTCGTGCACCAGCACGATGTTCTTCGGCGCCTCGCCGGGCGGGAACACTGTCGCTTCGATGCGCAGGTTGCGGATATCGAGCAGCAGGCCGGGCTTTGCTTTGGTGTCAGCCATCACCCGCGTCCTCCCTTCAGGCTTGTCGTGCGGTTGAGGATCCAGTCGGCGACAAGGTTGACCGAGATAGCCAATGCAGCGATTGCCGCCGCCGGAATGAGCGCGGCGCCGATGCCGAAGACGATGCCGTCCTTGTTTTCCTTGACCATGCCGCCCCAGTCGGCATCCGGCGGTTGTACGCCAAGGCCGAGGAAAGACAGCGTCGACAGGAACAGCACGGCATAGATGAAGCGCAGGCCGAGTTCGGAAACCAGCGGCGACAGCGCGTTGGGCAGGATCTCGCGGAAGATGATCCAGCCGCTGCCTTCGCCGCGCAATTTGGCGGCTTCGACATAGTCCATGACGTTGATGTCTACGGCGACAGCGCGTGAAAGCCGATAGACGCGGGTCGAGTCGAGGACGCCCATCACTAGGATCAGCGTCACCAGATTGGTCGGCAGCACCGAGAGCACGACGAGCGCCATGATCAGCGTCGGGATCGACATCAGGAGATCGACGAGGCGGGACAACAGCGTGTCGAACCAGCCGCCGAACACCGCCGCCGAAAAGCCGAGAATGGCGCCGAGCGAGAACGACAGCGCGGTGGCCAGCACCGCGATGAACAGCGTAATGCGGGCGCCGTAGATCATGCGCGACAACAGATCGCGGCCGAGATTGTCAGTGCCTAGCAAATGCGCCGCCGTCATCGGTTCCCAGACATCGCCCACGATCTCAGCATTGCTGTAGGGCGCGATCAGCGGCGCGAACACTGCCGCCAGCACGAACATTGTCGTCAGCACGATGCCGATCAGTGCGGGGATGGGGATGCGTCTGATATCGAGCATGCCCGCCCCCTTATTTCGGATGTCTGAGGCGCGGATTGGCGACAATCGCCCCGATGTCCGCAATGATGTTCAGGCTGATATAGACGGCGGCGAAGATCAGGCCGACCGCCTGCACCACGGGCACGTCGCGCTTGGTGACGTGATCGACCAGATATTGCCCCATGCCGGGATAGACGAAGATCACCTCGACCACGACGACGCCGACGATGAGGTAGGCGAGGTTGAGCATGACGACGTTGATAATCGGTGCGATGGCATTGGGGAAAGCGTGCTTGCGGATGACATTGAAGGCCGACAGGCCTTTCAGTTCCGCCGTCTCGACATAGGCCGACTGCATGACGTTGAGGATGGCCGCGCGGGTCATTCGCATCATGTGCGCCAGCACAACCAGCGTCAGCGCGGCGGCCGGCAGGGCGATCGCCTGCATGCGCTCGCCGAACGGCATGCCGTCATAGACCGTGGAAATTGCCGGAAACCATTGATATTTGACCGCAAAGAAGAAGACCAGCACGTAGCCGATGAAGAACTCTGGGAAGGACGTCGAAGCGAGTGCCAGTCCGGAGATCAGCTTGTCGACCCAGCCATTGCGGTAGCGCACCGCGATCAGACCGAGAATGATGGCCAGCGGCACGGCCACGACCGCCGCCCAGAAGGCGAGGAACAGCGTGTTCCACAGCCGCCCCTTGATCGAGGTCGCGATGTCCTGGCCGCTCGACATCGCCGTGCCGAGATCGCCGGTGAGCGCCCCGCCGAGCCAGTGGAAGTACCTGATGTAAGCCGGCTGGTTGAGGCCGAGCTGCTCGCGCAGATTGGCGAGCGACTCCGGCGTCGCCGACTGTCCGAGAATGGCTTGCGCGACGTCGCCGGGCAGAATCTGTGTACCGGCGAAGATCAGGACCGAAACGGCCAGCAGGAGGACGATGCCCAGCGCAACGCGCTGGGCAATCAGTTTCAAGATGGGTGAGGACATATCCGCAAAGCCGGGCTCAGGCTTCGAGCCAGCACTTCGCCAGCGCGTAGCCGTTCATCAGCTCCTGATGCGGATCGTCGACCCAGCCGCCGACCTTGGCGCCGGTGGCATCGATGAACTGGTTGAACATCGGCAGGATCAAGCCGCCCTCGTCGCGCACCAGGACAGCCATGTCGTGGTACATCTGCTTGCGCTTGGCCTCGTCGAGTTCGGCGCGCGCCGCCAGCACCATCTTGTCGAAATCCGGACGCTTGAAACGGGTATCGTTCCAGTCGGCGGTCGACAGATAGGCCGTCGAGTACATCTGGTCCTGCGTAGAGCGGCCGCCCCAGTAGGAGGCGCAGAAGGGCTGCTTGTTCCAGACCTCGTTCCAGTAGCCGTCGCCGGGCTCGCGCTTGAGCTCGATCTTGATGCCGGCCTTGGCCGCGCTCTGCTGGAAGAGCTGCGATGCGTCAACGGCGCCCGGGAACGCGACGTCGGAGGTCCGCAGAAGCACGGTGCCGTCATGACCCGACTTCTTGTAGTGGAACTTGGCCTTGTCAGGATCGTATTTGCGCTGCTCGATCTCGGTGAACAGCGGATAGGACGAATTGATCGGGAAGTCGTTGCCGAGTGAGCCGTAGCCGCGCAGCACCTTGTTCAGCATCTCCTCGCGGTCGATCGCCAGCTTCAGCGCCATGCGCAGATCGTTGTTGTCGAACGGCGCCGTGTTGCAATGCATGATGAAGACATAGTGGCCGGGGCCGGCATGGTTGCGGATGGTGACGCCGGGCACGCGCTTGATCAGGTCGACGATCTTCGGCTCGACGCGGTTGATCATGTTGACCTGGCCGCCCTGCAGGGCCGCCGTGCGCGCCGTCGCGTCATTGATGACGACGACTTCGATCTGGTCGGCATGGCCCATCTTGTCGCCCTGCCAGTAATTGGCGAAGCGCTCGCCGACATGGCGCACGCCGGGCTCGTTGGTCTTGACCACGTACGGACCGGCCGAGATGCCGGCATCGGGCTTGTCCTTGCCGCCATTGGGCTGCACGATCAGGTGATAGTCGCTGAGCAGGTAGGGAAGGTCGGCGTTGGCCTCCTTCAGCGTCAGCACCACTTCCTTGCCGCTGGCCTTGATGGTCTCGATGCCTTTCATGTAGCCGAGCGCGCCGGACTTCGACTTTTCGTCGGAATGGCGCTCGAGTGTGGCAGCGACATCCTCGGCGGTCACGGTCTTGCCGTTGTGGAACTCAACGCCGTCGCGGATCTTCAGCGTCCACACCTTGGCGTCGTCCGACGAGCCGATCTCTTCAGCGATGCGGTTCTCGAGCTTGCCCTCGGGCGACAGCTCAACGATCATTTCGCCCCAGCACTTGCCGAAGGCGAACGGCACCTGCGTCATCATCAGCGCCGGGTCGAGGCTGTTGGTGGATTCGCCGCCGACCAGGCCGGCCTTCAGCGTGCCGCCCTTGACCGGGCCTTCCGCGCGAGCCGCGCTGGAAAGCAGCATATTGGCGAAGGGTGCCGTGACACCGAGTGCTGCGGCGCGGCCGAGAAAATCACGACGGCTCAGCTTGCCGGACGCAACGCGCCGGCTCAGATATTCGAGTTCGTTTGACATTTGAGTTCCTCACTCTGTGGGTTCGACCTTGTGGTCGTTTTTTGTTTGTTATTACCGGGGGAATAATGACCGGAAGCCAAAGCCTTAAGCAAGACCGAATGCGACATGCCGTGGCGTAAATCGCACGTCGCAACTGGACCAGCCAGATCGGCGCTCAGAGCAAAGAGCGCGGGAGGGTCTCTTCGAAATCGCGCGCGAAAACCAGCGTTTCGCCCTCATAGGCTTCGATTCTGGCGCTGACGATGAAGTTTTGCGCGTCGCTGCGCATTTCGGCCGATGTCTCGGTGCGCACCGACCATCCATTTCGCGACAAGGTCTGCGTCCAGTGGGTTTTGCCCGAGGCGGACAGCGGGTCGTCGGGATGGATGACCCACGTCTCGCGGGCGATGCTACCATTGGCCAGCCCATGCGCGAGATCGCGCACGGCGCCGAAATCGTCCGTGATCGATAGCGTGACGATACCGGTCTTTTCGTCACGATCGACATGACGCTCGGAATTCGCCGCCCGGATAGTCTCGGTTGCCCAGGGCGTGGCACCCTCAGGGGCCTGGAATGAGGCCTCGTGGCCTTTCGCCAGCGGGCGCAGCGGCAGCCTCAGCGTCGCCGCCGAAAGGTCGAGCCGCACCGGCTCCGGTGAGGGCCAGATCATCGGCCAATAAGCGCTGGAAACGGCAATGCGCAGGCGATGTCCGGCCGGCACACGGTAGGCGCACTGGTCGAGCACGACACGCGCCGAAGCGGTCTCGCCCGGCACCACCGCTTGCGGGGACTCATGTGAGTTGCGGTGGGTGAGGTTGAGCACGCCGTAGGAAATCAGTTCCGACGCGCCGTCGGGATGCACGTCGCACAGCCGCACCGCGATGTTGGCCTGTGGCCGATCAGACGATATCCGGACCAGAAGCTCCGGCGCGCCAACGATGTCGAGCGCCTCGGCAAGCACAGGCTGATCGAAGCAGACGGACAGCGCGTCATCCGGCCGCTGGTCGCCCGGCAGCTCCGGGCCGAAGGTGAAGGGAAAATACTCGCCGCCCTCGAGTCCGCAGCTTTGCGGTGTCGCAACGATCGCCGGCTTGGCGCCTGCAGCAATGAGCTCGACTTCGTGCAGCTTGATGTTGGTTGACGGCCATTCCTGTTCGGCCACCCAGCGGCCCGGCCGCTCTGGGTGCCAGCGCGCCGGACGCACGCTGTCCATCACATAGGCGCGATAGTCCGGGTCGGCCTCGACGCCGGTGTCGACGCCCTTCAGCCAGCGATCCCACCAGCGCAACGCCTCCTGCAGGAAACCGATGGCGGGTTTTGGTCCGGCGTAGTGCGGGTATTTGTGGATCCAAGGCCCGACAATGCCCTTCACCGGCGCATGGATGTTGGTGACGAGGTGCGAAATCGTGTTGCGGTAGCCGTCATGCCAGCCGCCGATCGATAGTACGGCCGCTTTGACAGCGGAATAATCCTCGCAGATCGAACCGCGTTTCCAATAGGCGTCGCGGTGCTGGTGGCTGAGCCACAACGGCAAAAGGAAAGACTGGTTCTCCAGCCGTGTCAGCCACAGATCGCGCCAGCGGTTGTCGCCCGCAATCAACGGATCCGGCGGCCGCGACGAGTAGGACAGCATGGTCGAGGCCCAGCCGAAATTTTCCGTCAGCAGGCAGCCGCCCTTGTAGTGGATGTCGTCGGCATAACGGTCGACGGTCGAGCACAGGCTGATGACAGCCTTCAGCGAAGGTGGCTGCTTGGCCGCTACCTGCAGGCAGTTGAAGCCGCCCCAGGAAATACCCATCATGCCGACGCTGCCGTTGCACCAGGGCTGTGCTGCCGCCCAGGCAATGACATCGCAGGCATCCTGCAATTCCTGCTCGGAATATTCGTCGTCCATCAGCCCTTCGGAATCGCCATTGCCGCGCATGTCGACGCGGATCGAGGCGTAGCCGTGGCCGGCGAAATAGGGATGCGTCAGCTGGTCGCGAAAGATGGTGCCGTCGCGCTTGCGATAGGGCAGATGTTCGAGGATCGCCGGCACCGGATCGTCACCCGCATCTTCCGGCATCCACACCCGCGCCGACAGCCGGCAACCGTCCGGCATGACGATGCCCATATCCGGGAACTCGACGACTTTGCGGGGAAATTCGGTGACGGTTTTCATGGGCTGGCATAACGCCCCGCCAGCCCGCGACTTTCAATCGCCATTCGCGACTGGAGCAGCGAAAATTGCGACCTGGCCGCAGCCCGCTTCACGACCTCAGTTCAGCGGAATGTCGTTCTCGTCCTTGCTGTCCTGGTAGACACCGGACAGTTCGTCATAGCGCGCCGAAATCTTGCCGATCCGCGCCTCCAGCCGGCTGCGCTCGTCCTCGGGCAGTGCGCGCACCAGCCTGCGAATGGAAAAGCTCTTCCAGTAGGCGTTCTCGGCGTTGTAGCCGCCGGGATCGAGGGTGAAGACCTCTTTCAGGATCTTCAGGTCATGCGGGATGGCAAAGCTGTCCCGCGAATCCTCGTGGCTGAAGAGGTAGTAGAAATTGTCGAAGCCGGTCCAGGTGATGGCGGACAGGCAGAGCGAACACGGCTCGTGCGTTGCGATGAAGATGGCGTCTTTCGTGTCGACACGCTCCGCCTTCGGCATTTCGTAAAAGCGCTTCAGGCAGTGCACCTCGCCATGCCAGAGCGGGTTTTCGATCTCGTTGTTGGTCTCGGCCAGCACCAGCGAGCGATCCTCTTTCCGCAGGATCGCGGCGCCGAACAGCTTGTTGCCATGGGCAACACCCTCGGCCGTCTTGGGTACGATGTCGTGCTCGATGACGTCGAGCAGGCGGTCGATCAGCGATATGTCGGTCATTTTTTACTCAGGTCGGGGAGATAGATCTCGTAGGGATGCGAGAAGTGGAACTCTTCGAGGTTGGAACCGTCGCCGCCACGGTCAACAATGACGAAATCCTGGGCTTCGCCGAGCGGCGTCAGCACGCCATGCCAGAGATTGCGCGGATAGTTGATGCCTTGGCCGGGCGCGGTGATGAAGGCGTGCGGCTCGCCCGGACCATCCTTGCCGTCATGGCAGACGACGACCAGGAAAGGCCGCGATGACAGCGGGATGAAGGCCTGGCTGCCGAACGGGTGGCGCTCGACCATAGTCAGCTTCAGCGGCAGTTCGTAAGGCGTGCCGCGCGCCATCGAGATCAGCACGCGGGCATTCGGTCCCGCCGCCTCAGCCGTGGCGAGATCATGGTAGCGCTCGGTTTTGCCGCCATTGATCGGGTAGTGATTGTCGCCACCCATGTCGATGACATCGCCGAAGCCGGCAAAGCTTTCGCGGGTCAGCGGCCGCGCGGTGATACGGGTCACCGCGCGCGACCGCCAATGCCCGCCCCGCCGAGCTTGGCGTGCCGGTTGACATCCTTGTAGAGCAGATAGCGGAATTTGCCGGGGCCGCCGGCATAGCAGGCCTGCGGGCAAAAGGCGCGCAACCACATGAAGTCGCCGGCCTCGACCTCGACCCAGTCCTGGTTGAGGCGGTAGACCGCCTTGCCCTCCAGCACATAGAGCCCGTGCTCCATCACATGCGTCTCGGCGAACGGAATGACGGCGCCGGGTTCCAGCGTGACGATGGTGACATGCATATCGTGGCGCATGTCAGCCGGATCGACGAAGCGGGTCGTCGCCCAGCGGCCCTCGGTGCCGGGCATCGGCGTCGGCGCCACTTGCTGGTCGCTGCTGAAGAAAGCCTCCGGCGCGTCGATGCCGTCGACGGCCTCATAGGTCTTCCTGATCCAATGAAAGCGTACGGCCTCGCGACCTTCGTTGCGCACCGTCCAGCCGCTCGCGGGCGGCAGGAAGGCAAAGCCACCGGCTTGAAGCACGTGCTTCTTGCCGGCGAGCGAAACGGTCAACTCGCCCTCGACCACGAACAGCGCGCCCTCGGCGCCGGCGTCCGGCTCCGGCCGGTCGCTGCCGCCGTCAGGCAGCACCTCGACGATGTACTGAGAAAATGTCTCGGCAAAGCCCGACAGCGGCCTTGCGATGATCCAGGCCCTGGTCTTGTCCCAGAACGGCAGCGGGCTGGTGACAATGTCTTGCATCACCCCTTTGGGGATGACGGCATAGGCCTCGGTGAAGACAGCGCGGCCGGTCAAAAGCTCATTTTGGCCGGGATGGCCGCCATGCGGCGCATAGTAGGTTTTCTGGTCAGTCTTGATCATATCCATGGGGTCATGACCCTCAGTCATTAGAGCGGGAGCATGTCTTTCAGGCGGAGCAGCGCGATGCGCTCGACCTGTTTGCAGGCGGTGTCGAGTTCGACGCCGCGGCTGTTGCCGATGCGCGCCTCGAACTCGGTGAGGATTTCCTCCTTGGTCTTGCCCCGCACCGCAATGATGAAGGGAAAGCCGAAGGTGGTGACGTAAGCTGCGTTGAGCTTGGAGAACAGCTCGCGCTCCTTGTCGGTCAGCGCGTCGAGGCCGGCGGACGCCTGTTCCCTGGTCGATTCCGCCGTCAGGCGCTTCGCCTTGGCGAGTTTGCCGGCAAGATCCGGATGGGCGTTGAGCACGCCGAGCCGTTCGGTCTCGCTGGCGGCGCGGAAGACGCGGCAGAGCGCATTGTGCAAGCCGCCGGCGCTGTCATGCGCAGGTCCGAGCTCCAGTTCGAAGGCGCGCTCGGCGATCCATGGCGAATGTTCGAACACGCCGCCGAATGTGTGAACGAAGGTCTCGAACTCCATTTTCGACGGCTTGAGCGCCGGCGGCTGATAAGGATGATGCTCCTGCCAGTGTCTGGCGATATCGATGCGGCGCGCCAGCCAGACCTTGTCGTGCGACTTTACATAGTCGACGAAGCGCTTCAGCGCCGCCACGCGGCCTGGACGGCCGACAAGCCGACAATGCAGGCCGATGTTCATCATCCGCGGCCGCCCGGCCTTGCCCTCGGCAAAGAGCGTGTCGAAACTGTCTTTCAAATAGGCAAAGAACTGGTCGCCCGAATTGAACCCTTGCGGCGTGGCGAAGCGCATGTCGTTGGCGTCGAGCGTATAGGGGATGACGAGCTGCGTGCCGCCGCTGTGCTCGAACCAGTAGGGCAGTTCGTCGTCATAGGTGTCCGACACATAGTCGAAACCGCCTTCTTCGGCGACGAGCCGCACCGTGTTGACCGAGGTGCGGCCGGTATACCAGCCGGTCGGCCGCTGCCCGGTCACCTCGTAATGCAGCTTGATCGCCGCTTCGAGGTCGCGGCGCTCGTCCTCGGCGCTATGATCGCGGTAGTCGATCCATTTTAGCCCGTGCGAGGCCATTTCCCAGCCGGCCTCCTGCATCGCCGCCACCTGGTCAGGCGAGCGGGCAAGCGCTGAGGCGACGCCGTAGCAGGTCACCGGCACTTGGGCCTCGCTGAACAGGCGCAACAGCCGCCAGAAGCCGGCCCGGGCGCCATATTCGTAGATCGATTCCATGTTCCAGTGACGCTGGCCGACCCAGGGCGCGGCGCCGACGATTTCCGACAGGAAGGCTTCGGAAGCCTTGTCGCCGTGCAGCACGCAGTTCTCGCCGCCTTCCTCGTAATTGACGACGAACTGCACCGCCACATGCGCGCCGCCCGGCCATTTCGGATCCGGCGGATTGGCTCCATAGCCGCGCATGTCTCTAGAGTAACGCATTGCCCCTCCCTGCCGGACACCGCCGGAAGTTGTGATCAGGATAGTCGAAAGGGGTGCCTACGCATTCCCTCGAAATTTTTGAAAGTGTTTTTGTGCCGCTCCGCTCGACCGGGACTTATGCATCGCCTTTAATTGGCGCACAATTCATTGCTTTGCTCGATTGTCCCGGGCCGGTTCGTTCTGGAAATGGGAGGCGCCAGTGGCAGAAACGTCGAAAGCCGATGGCGGACGTCTGACGACGCATGTGCTCGATACCGCGACCGGCAAGCCGGCGGCGGGCCTGTCGATTGCGCTTTATCACCTCGAGGGTGAGGCTCGGACACATCTGAAGACCGTTGTCACAAATGCCGACGGACGTTGCGATGCGCCGCTGCTGGCAGGCGCGGAGTTTCGCACCGGCGAGTACGAACTGATCTTCGCGGCCGGCGACTATCTGCGCGGCCAGGGAACAAAACTGCCGGAACCGGCCTTCCTCGACAGCGTGCCGATCCGCTTCGGCATGGCTGCAACAGTGCATTATCACGTGCCATTGCTTATCTCTCCCTATGGCTACTCGACCTACAGGGGGAGCTGACGCATGGCCAAGGTCACCATACGCAACGAGATCCGTTTCATCCTCAATGGCAGAGATGTCGCGCTGCCATCAATGGCGCCAGAGACGACCTTGCTCGACTGGCTGCGGCTTGAGCGCTCGCTGCGCGGCACCAAGGAAGGCTGCGCCGAGGGCGATTGCGGCGCCTGCACAGTGCTGGTCGGCAAACTCTCGGCCGGCAAGCTGGTCTACGAAAGCGTCAATGCGTGCATCCGCTTCCTCGGTTCGCTCGACGGCACCCATGTCGTGACGGTCGAGCATTTGCGCGGTGCGCCCAGCCAGTTGCATCCCGTGCAGCAGGCGATGGTCGATTTCCACGGTTCGCAATGCGGCTTTTGCACACCGGGCTTCGTCATGTCGCTCTACGGCCTGTGGATGAGGTCGCCGGACCCGTCGAACGCGGCGATCGAAAAGGCGCTGCAAGGCAATCTCTGCCGCTGCACCGGCTACGAGGCGATCATGCGCGCTGCGCGCGCCATCTCCAGCTACGGCAAGGCGGCCAAGGACCCGCTGGCAGCGGAGCGCAAGGCGATCACGGCAAGGCTCGAAGCGATGCGTGATGGCGCGCGTGTCGAGATCGGCGCCGGCAAGCAGCGGCTGATCGTGCCAGCCAACGTCGACGATTTTGCCGCCGTGCTGGACAAGGAGCCCGGCGCCACGGTTGTCGCCGGCTCGACCGATGTCGGCCTGTGGGTCACCAAGCATATGCGTGACATCTCGCCGGTAATCTTTATCGGCAATCTCGACGGGTTGTGCGTGATCTCCGAGGACAATGACGCCATCACCATCGGCGCCGGCGTCACTTACACCGACGCTTTCGCGACGCTGGCCAAGCGCATTCCGGCGCTGGGGCCGTTGTTCGACCGCATCGGCGGCGAGCAGGTGCGCAACATGGGCACGATCGGCGGCAACATCGCCAATGGTTCGCCGATCGGCGACACGCCGCCGCCGCTGATCGCGCTTGGCGCGCAGCTGACGCTGCGCCGGGGCAAGAAGCGGCGCACCATCGCGCTCGAGGATTTCTTCATCGCCTATGGCAAGCAGGACCGGCAGCCGGGCGAATTCGTCGAGGCCGTGCACGTTCCGGTGCCGGCCAAGGGGACAAAGTTTGCCGTCTACAAAATCACTAAGCGCCGCGACGAGGACATCACCGCAGCCCTCGGCGCCTTTTTCCTCGACCTGGCCAAGGACGGCACGGTGGCCGACATCTGCATCGCCTATGGCGGCATGGCGGCGACGCCGAAGCGCGCTTTCGGCGTCGAAAAGGCGCTGCTCGGCAAACCGTGGACGGAGGCAATGGTGGAAGCCGCGATGGCTGAATATGCCGGGGATTTCACCCCGCTGACCGACATGCGGGCGTCGGCCGAGTACCGGGCGCTGGCGGCGAAGAACCTTTTGCTGCGTTTCTTTGCCGAGACCAGCGGCACTCGCGAGCCGACCCAAGTGTCACGCAACGAGGCGGCCTGATGAACAAGCACGCTTCTCCCAACCTCAAGGCACCGAAGATTTCCGGCGGCGTCGCCACCGACCAGCGTCATGATTCCGCGCACAAGCATGTCAGCGGCAGCGCTGTCTATATCGACGACATGCCGGAACCGGCGGGCATGCTGCATGGCTGCCTCGGCCTGTCGACGGCAACGCACGCGACCATCACCAAAATGGACCTGTCCGCGGTGCGCGCCGCGCCGGGGGTTGTCGATGTGCTGACGGCAAAAGACGTGCCCGGCGAAAACGACATCTCGCCGACCGGCCGTCATGACGAGCCGGTGCTGGCCGACGACAAGGTGCAATTTTACGGCCAGCCGATCTTTTGTGTCATTGCCGGGACGCGCGAGGAGGCGCGCCGCGCCACGCGGCTGGCCGAGGTCGAATACAGTCAATTGCCTTTCGTCACCGACATCGGTGACCTCGACCCGCGCAAGGACAAACTGGTTACCCCGCCGCTCACCTTGAAGCGCGGCGATGCCGCTGCCGCGATCAAGGCAGCGCCGCGCCGGCTGAAGGGCAAGATGCGCGTTGGCGGCCAGGAGCATTTCTACCTAGAAGGCCATATCGCGGTGGCCATTCCTGGCGAAGACCAGGACGTCACCATCTATTCCTCGACCCAGCATCCGAGCGAAGTGCAGCATATGGTCAGCCATGCGCTGGGCGTGCCGAGCAACGCCATCACGGTGGAAATCCGCCGCATGGGCGGCGGCTTCGGCGGCAAGGAGACGCAAGGCAACCAGTTTGCCGCCCTCGCCGCGATTGCCGCCAAGAAACATCATCGCGCGGTCAAAATCCGGCCCGACCGTGACGACGACATGATCGCCACCGGCAAGCGTCATGACTTCCTCGTCGACTATGAGGTCGGCTTCGACGACGCCGGCAACATTCTTGGCGTCGACTTCATGTTCGCGGCGCGCTGCGGCTTTTCCTCGGATCTCTCCGGCCCGGTCACCGACCGTGCGCTGTTCCACTGCGACAACACCTATTTCTGGCCGGCGGTGCATGCGCAGTCGGCGCCGCTCTATACCAACACGGTGTCGAACACGGCGTTTCGCGGCTTCGGCGGCCCGCAAGGCATGGTCGGCGCCGAACGCGTCATCGACGAGGTCGCCTTTGCCGTCGGCAAGGACCCGCTCGAAATCCGCAAGCAGAATTTCTATGGCACCAGTGGTGATAAAGAGGGGGGCCGCAACGTCACGCCCTACCACCAGACGGTCGAGGACAACATCATCCATCGCATCGTCGCCGAACTGGAGGCGAGCGCGGACTATGCAAGCCGCCGCAGGATCATCCAGGCCTTCAACGCCAACAGCCGCTTCATCAAGCGCGGGCTGGCGCTGACGCCGGTGAAATTCGGCATCTCGTTTACCGCGACGCATTACAACCAGGCCGGCGCGCTGGTGCATGTCTATACCGACGGTTCGGTGCATCTGAACCATGGCGGCACCGAGATGGGGCAAGGCCTCTATATCAAGGTGGCGCAGGTGGTGGCGGAAGAATTCCAGATCGACCTCGACCAGGTGAAAATAACCGCGACGACCACCGGCAAGGTGCCCAACACGTCGGCCACTGCGGCGTCGTCCGGCACCGACCTCAACGGCATGGCTGCGCAGAACGGCGCCCGCCAGATCAAGGATAGGCTGACCGATTTCGCCGCCGAAAAATACCAGGTGCCGCGCGACCAGGTGCTGTTCCTGCCCAACCGCGTGCGCATCGGCAACCAGGAGATCGCTTTCGCCGACCTCGTCAAGCAGGCCTATATGGCCCGCATCCAGCTGTCGGCGACGGGCTTCTACAAGACGCCGAAAATCCATTGGAACCGCGACAAGGGCGAGGGCCGTCCGTTCTATTATTTCGCCTATGGCGCCTCGTGCTCGGAAGTCTCGGTCGACACACTGACCGGCGAATATGTCGTCGAGCGCACCGACATATTGCACGACACCGGCCGTTCGCTGAACCGCGCCATCGATATCGGCCAGATCGAGGGCGGCTTCATCCAGGGCATGGGCTGGCTGACGACGGAGGAACTGTGGTGGGACGACAAGGGTCGGCTGCGCACGCACGCGCCGTCGACCTACAAGATCCCGCTGGCGTCCGACCGGCCGAAGATCTTCAACGTGACGCTGGCTGACTGGCCGGAAGCCAACGAGCCGACGGTGCACCGCTCCAAGGCGGTCGGCGAACCGCCCTTCCCGCTCGGCATGTCGGTGCTGCATGCGCTGTCGGATGCGGTAGCCAGCGTTGCCGACCACAAGATTTGTCCGCGTCTCGACGCCCCAGCGACACCGGAACGGGTGCTGATGGCGATCGAACGGCTGAGAGCCGCCAAATCGGCCTGATCGAGCCAGAACGTGCAAATCCGGCCCGAAAACGCTATGTTTCCCAGGTGGGAATGCAGACGATGAACTCGAAAGTGCAAAGCCTCAGAGCTTTTCTCGCCAGCGCGGGCCGGCTTGCCTTGGTCGAAGTGGCAGGCACTAAAGGCTCGACGCCGCGCGAGAAGGGCGCCTTCATGCTCGTCTCGCAGGCGGCGATTTTCGGCACGATCGGCGGCGGCCAGCTCGAATATATGGCGATCGACAAGGCCAGGCAGATGCTTTTCTCCCCCCTTGAGGGGGAGATGGCCGCAAAGCGGCCAGAGGGGGGCCTCTCAGGAGGCACCGCAAGGGCGTCGCGCACTGCCGCAACGACCCCACCCGGCGGCTTCGCCGCCACCCTCCCCTCGAGGGGGAGGGGAACCCGTATCGAGGTCGATGAAGTCTGCGCCACGCTCGACGTGCCGCTTGGGCCGGAGATCGGCCAGTGCTGTGGCGGGCGCGTGGAGGTGCTGATCCGTGTCGTCGATGCCGCGCTTGCTGCCGAGCTGGTTGCAGCGGCGGAAGCCGAGGAAACCCACCTGCCGCATGTCTATATCTTCGGCGGTGGCCATGTCGGCCAGGCGCTGGCCTCGACCATCGCACTTCTTCCTGTGCACGGCGTCGTCATCGAGACGCGGGCCGAAGCGTTGGAAGGCATGCCTGAAAACGTCGAGACGCGACTGACGCCGATGCCGGAGGCCGAGATACGCAAAGCGCCTGCCGGCGCCGCCTTCGCCATCCTCACCCACGACCACGCGCTCGATTTCCTCATCGTTGCTGAGGCGCTCAAGCGCGACGATGCGGCCTATGTCGGCATGATCGGCTCCAAGACCAAGAAGGCGACGTTCAGGAACTGGTTCCTGAAATCGGCGGAGGGCACGGAGGCTGAGTTCGCCCGCCTCGTCTCGCCGATCGGCGGCGACGGCGTCAAGGACAAGCGCCCACCGGTGATCGCAGCGCTGGCGGCGGCCGAGATCATGACGGCGCTGGTCGTTCACCACGCGACGTCAAATATCGACCATCCGGTCCAACGAGACAAAGAAATAGCCGGCTAACTTTTCGCCACAGCTACGCCGGCCGCTTCAACCCCAGATGCTCGCGTAGAGTGCTACCCTCGTACTCCCGGCGGAACAGGCCACGCCGCTGCAGTTCCGGCACCACCAGCGTGGCGAACGCATCGAGTTCGCCGGGGAAATAGGACGGCATGACATTGAAGCCGTCGGCCCCGCCGCCTTCAAACCGCGCCTGCAACTCGTCGGCGATCTGCGCCGGGGTACCGACGACACGCCAATGGCCGCGCGCGCCGGCGAAATGACGGGCAAGCTGGCGGATGGAAAGGCCGTCGCGGCGCGATTGCTCGACAACCAGCGCCTGGCGGCTTTTCATGCCCTCGGTCTCCGGCAGTTCCGGCATCGGCCCGTCGATCGGGTAGCGATGCAGGTCCGAAATGCTGAGATAGCTGGACAGCAGTGCTACGCCGACATCGTCGGGAATCAGCGCCTGCAATTCCTCATGTTTCTCCCGCGCCTCAGCCTCGGTTTCCGCCACCACGGGCGACACGCCAGGCATGATCTTGATATCGTTCGGCTCGCGGCCATAGGCCGCCATTCGGCCCTTGAGATCGTCGTAGAAGGCTTTCGCTTCCTCGAGAGTCTGCGCGGCCGTGAACACCACATCGGCAGTGCGTGCGGCGAGGTCGCGACCGACATCGGAGGCGCCGGCCTGGACCATCACCGGCGCACCCTGTGGCGATCGCGGCAAATCGAGCGGGTCGCGCACCGAAAAGCTCTGGCCGTCATGGCCTTGAAAGCTGCCACCTTGCCAAAGTCCCCTGACCACCTCGGCGAACTCCCGCGCCCGCTCATAGCGGTCGGCATGCGGCTTGAGGCCGGTCGCGCCGAAATTGGCGGCTTCGATGGGGCTCGCTGATGTCACCAGATTCCAGCCGGCTCGGCCGCCGCTTAAGCGATCGAGCGACAAAAAGGTCCGCGCCAGGCCGTAGGGCTCGTTGTAGCTGGTCGAGGCCGTCGAGACGAGGCCGATGCGGCTGGTCGGGACGGCGAGCGCCGACAGCAGGCTGATCGGCTCGAAGCCGATCGAGCGCGAGGTCTGGCTGGCGATGCCGACATCGGCTTCGCGTAAGCCCGCGGCGTCCTCGCAAAAGATCATGTCGAACTTCGCCGCTTCCGCAGTACGCGCCAGCTGGATGTAGTGGTCGATGTCGATGCCGGCCGCGACATGCGCCTTGGGATGGCGCCAGGCGGCGATGTGGTGGCCGGTTGCCCACAGGAAGGCGCCAAGCTTCATCTGGCGGGTCATTGGTCGCCTCCGGCAAGTCCCAGATGCGCGCGCAATGTCGTTCCCGGATAGCCTTGGTGAACGAGGCCACGCCGCCGCAGCTCCGGCAGCACGCCCTCAACGAAACCGCCGAACGCGGAAGGCGACATCGCCATGTTGAACCCGTCGCAGCTTTTCGAGCGGCACAGCTCTTCCAGCCTGCCGGGGTCGATATCCGACCTGGCGCCGGAGACATTCACCAACACCTTCACGGCATCCGGCTTGCGCCCGCATGCCGCGACACGGCGCTTCAGATCGTCATGGCGCGTCTTGGCGTCTTCGGCCTCATCCAGCAAGACGACATCGGCGCTGCGGGCGGCAAGATCGAAGACGCGCTCCGACACACGGGACATCACCAGCACCGGCGTATCCTGCGGCGAGCGCGCGACATTGAGCGGGCCGCGCACCGAGAAGAACTCGCCCTTGTGGTCGAGCAGATGCATCTTGCTGGGATCGTGGAAGTGGCCGCCGACCTTGTCGAACAGCAGCGCATCCGCATCCCAGCCCTGCCACAGGCCCTGGACGATGCCGATATATTCTTCCACACGACGGCGGAAATCGTCGGCGGAAAATCCTTCCGGCCGGCTGAAATTGGCGGCTTCGCGTGGCGCCTGCGCCATGGTCGCGTGCCAGCCAGCGCGACCGTGGCTGATGATGTCGAGCGAGGCAAAACGGCGCGCCAGATTGTAGGGCTGGTGAGCGACGGTGGAAGCTGCGGCAACGAGGCCGATCCTGCTCGTCACCGTCGCCAGCGCCGCCAGCAAGGTCGTCGCTTCGAAAGGGCTCTCCGATCCGCCGCTGTCCGGCACGGTATCGTCGAGGATAATCACGTCCAGCCCGACAACCTCCGCCTGCTTGGCAAAGCTGGCGAGCTCGCTGAAGGCGAGCGGCTGCCCGGAAGCAATGTTGAGCGAAACGGCGAGATGCATTGTGGTTTGCTCGTCAGTCGGCGCGGGGCCATCGAGGCGGAGTATGCAAACCTAAGGTCGCCTGCATGCAAGGCAACCCTTGCGACTGGGCCAACAGCCCATCACTTTCCGGCCAGGCTATTTGCCGGCCAGCCCCCTATTTGCCAGCCAGAAGGTCCTTGATCAGCCGCTGGCAGCGCTCGGCCATGAAGTCGAGCAGCAGCCGCACCTTGGGGTCCTGCAGCTTCTTGTGCGGATAGACGGCGGCGAACTGCACCGGGGTCGGCGGCGTGCTGGCCAGGATCACCTGCAGCCGCCGGTCGCGAATGAAGGGTTCGACCTCGAAGCGCGGCTTGTTGATGATGCCGCGCCCCGACAGCGCCCAGCCGGTCAGCACATCGCCATCGTCGGTGTCGTAAGGGCCATGCACCTCGAATTTCTGGGGGCCGGCAGGTGTTTGCAGCGTCCAGACATATTCGCGCGCACCGGAATAGCGCAGCATCAGGCAATCGTGCTTCTTGCCGATCAGTTCCTGCGGCTCCACCGGTTCGCCGCGCGCTTCCAGATATTTCGGCGCCGCCACCAGCACGCGCTCGCATTCCATGATGCCGCGCATTCTCAAGCTGGAATCCTCGATGATGCCGAGTTTGAAGGCGACGTCGATGCCTTCCTTCATGATGTCGATATTGTGGTCGGAGAGCCTGAGCCGCACCTCGATATCGGGGTACTTGTCGTGAAAGTCCGGAATGCCCGAGGCCACCAGCCGCCGCCCGAGGCCGAGCGGCGCAGTGACCCGGATGGTGCCGCGCGGCTGGCCGGAGAGCGCCGAGACAGCGGCTTCCGCCTCGGTGATCGCTTCCAGTACCTGCTTGGCGCCGGAGTAAAACACCGTGCCATGCTCGGTCGGCATCAATTGCCGCGTGGTGCGGTTGAACAGCCGCACGCCGAGATGTTTTTCCAGTTCCTTGATGCGGTTCGACGCGACCGCCGGCGAAATGCGCATGTCGCGGCCCGCCGCCGACAGATTGCCAAGCTCGACGACGCGAACGAAGACGGCGATGTTGTCGAGATAGGCCATGCGGGTTCGTGGCTCTTTATGTAGCTACGTGTGTGGTCAGCCTAGTATTTTCCATTTTTTTTTGAAAGTCATCGTACACCTCGCCTCTTTTCGTTTGCGTACCACACCGTAAAGTCAACCGGACGGCAGGGACGATTTCACATGATGGATTTCGCGATTTTCTGGGACTGGCTGAGTTTTGCCGTGCGCTGGCTGCACGTCGTCACCGGCATCGCCTGGATCGGCTCGTCCTTCTATTTCGTCGCGCTCGATCTTGGCCTGCGCCAGCGTCCCGGCATGCCGGTCGGCGCCTTCGGCGAGGAATGGCAGGTGCATGGCGGCGGCTTCTACCACATCCAGAAATATCTGGTGGCGCCTGCTGAAATGCCCGAGCATCTGACCTGGTTCAAATGGGAATCCTACGCCACCTGGCTTTCAGGCTTCGCCATGCTGTGCGTGGTCTACTATGCCGGCGCTGACCTGTTCCTGATCGATCCCGACGTCCTGCCAATGTCGGTGCCGGTGGGCATATTGCTGTCGATGGCAACCATCGGTGTCGGCTGGGTGGTCTATGATCTTCTGTGCCGCTCGCCGTTGGGAAAAAGCGACACCGGGCTGATGCTGGTGCTCTATGGCGTGCTGGTGTTCATCGCCTGGGGGCTGACGCATCTGTTCACCGGCCGTGCCGCCTTCCTGCATCTGGGCGCCATCACTGCCACGATCATGTCGGCCAACGTCTTTATGGTGATTATTCCAAACCAGAAGATCGTCGTCGCCGACCTCATCGCCGGCCGCAAGCCCGATCCGAAATACGGCAAGATCGCCAAGCAGCGCTCGCTGCACAACAACTACCTGACCCTGCCCGTGCTGTTCCTGATGCTGTCGAACCACTATCCGCTGGCGTTCGCGACCGAGTTCAACTGGGTCATCGCCTCGCTGGTGTTCATCATCGGCGTGCTGATCCGGCACTATTTCAACACCGTGCACAAGCGTGCCGGCAACCCGCACTGGACCTGGATGGCGGCTGCGGTGCTGTTCATGATCATCATCTGGCTGTCGACGGCGCCGAAAATACTGACCGGCGAGCCCAAGGCGTCCGCCGCGGCCGAGGTCTACATCGCGTCTTCGCATTTCCCGGCAGTGCGCGACACCGTGCTTGGCCGCTGCTCGATGTGCCATGCTGCCGAGCCGGTCTATGAAGGCATCTACCACGCGCCCAAGGGCGTGATGCTCGACACCGACGCCGGCATTGCCGAGCATGCCCGCGAGATCTATCTGCAGGCCGGGCGCAGCCACGCCATGCCGCCGGCCAACATCACCCAGATCAGCGACAAGGAGCGGGCGCTGCTGGTCGCCTGGTTCGAAGGCGCAGGAAAATAAGCATGACCTCCACACTTCTGCGCGGCCGCACGCTGAGCTTTTTGCGCTGGCCCGAAGCCATCGACGATCATGCCGCCTGGCGCTACGAGGAGGATGGCGGCCTTTTGATCCGCGACGGCCGGATCGTCGCTGCCGGCGCCTATGCGCAGGTGGAAAAGCAGGCCGGTGAGGGCGTGAAGAAAATCGACCACCGGCCGCATCTGCTGCTGCCGGGCTTCATCGACGCGCATGTGCATTTTCCGCAGATGCAGGTGATCGCCTCCTACGGCGCCGAGCTGCTCGACTGGCTGAACACCTATACCTTTCCCGAAGAGACCAAATTCGCCAATGCCCAGCACGGCCGTCGCATCGCCCGGCTGTTCCTGGACGAAATGGTACGCCATGGCACCACGACGGTCGCCGCCTACTGCTCGGTGCACAAGGCGTCCGCCGAAGCCTTCTTCGCGGAATCGCATGCGCGCAGCATGCTCAACATCGCCGGCAAGGTGATGATGGACCGCAATGCGCCGGCCGGCGTGATTGATACGCCGCAATCCGGCTATGACGACACCAAGGCGCTGATTGCGGAATGGCACGGCAAGGGCCGGCAGCTTTATGCGATCACGCCGCGTTTCGCCATCACCTCGTCACCCGAACAGCTGGAGATGTCGGGCACGCTCTGCCGCGAGTATCCTGACCTGCACATGCAGACGCATCTGTCGGAAAACCACGCCGAGATCGCCTTTGCCCAAAAGCTCTATCCGCAGGCGCGCGACTACACCGATGTCTACGAAATGTACGGGCTGTTAGGCAAAAAAAGCCTGTTCGGCCACTGCATTCATTTGTCGGAACGCGAGGCGGATGCGCTGTCGGACTCGGGCTCGGTCGCGGTGTTCTGCCCGACTTCGAACCTGTTCCTCGGCTCCGGCCTGTTCGACTACCAGCGCTTCCGCCGCCGCGAAAAACCGCTGCGCATCGCCGCCGCCACTGATGTCGGCGGCGGCACCAACTATTCGATGCTGCGCACCATGGACGAAGGCTACAAGGTGATCGCGCTGAACGGCGAGAAGCTGAACCCGTTCCAGTCCTTCTGGCAGATCACGCTCGGCAATGCCGAAGCGTTGTCGGTGGCAGGCAAGGTCGGCACGCTGGATGAAGGCACCGACGCCGACATCACCGTGCTCGACGCCCGCGCCACGCCGGCGATGCGACTGAGGATGGAGACGGTCGAAGCGCTGGCCGAGGAACTATTCCTGCTGCAGACGCTGGGCGATGACCGCGCGGTGCGCGAGGTCTATGTCGCGGGGCGGCCGGCGAAGAGCGACATGGCCAGCTAGGCTCCCATGCGGTCCTTGCTTGACCCGGCCGCAGCCATCGGTCAAACCGTGCGGCGACATTTGACAGGGGAACACCATGGCCGCTGCGGACGACATCGCTCTGATCCAGAAACAGGAGGAGATGCTGGTCTTCCCGGCCTTCGACGAGGCAGTGGCCTTCAAGATCGGCGTCGCGATCCGCAAGCGGGCGCTGGCTGACCATTTGCCGATCATTGTCGACATCAGGCTGTGGGATCGCCCCCTGTTCTACGCTGCCATGCCGGGCTCGAATGCCTCCAATCCGGACTGGGCGCGGCGCAAGATCAATGTGGTGAAGCGCTACCTCAAGAGCACCTACCGCATGGTGCTGGAGCAGCAGCGTCCAGACCGCACTTTCAAGATCGGCGAAGGGCTGGACATTGTCGACTATGTGCTGGCCGGAGGCGGTTTTCCGGTGACGGTCAAAGGCGCCGGCGTTATTGGCGCGATTACGGTCTCCGGCCTGCCAGAGCGCCAGGACCATGGCGTCGTCGTCGATGCGCTGTGCGATCATCTCGGCGTCGACAAGCGTGGACTGGCGCTGTCTGCGGAATGACCGTGCTCGAACCCAAGTCCTTCCTCATCTCCATTTTCGACGCCGCCGTTGCTGCCGCCGATCCCGAACGCACGATCCGGGATCATCTGCCGGCGAAACCTAGAGGCCGCACCATCGTGATTGGCGCCGGCAAAGGCTCGGCGCAGATGGCGGCGGCGTTCGAGAAGGTCTGGGACGGTCCGATCGAAGGGCTGGTCGTCACCCGCTATGGCTATGGCGCCAGATGCGAGCGCATCGAGATCATCGAGGCGGCGCATCCGGTGCCTGATGCCGCCGGGCTTGAGGCCTCGCGGCGCCTTCTGGAGAAGGTGCAGGGGCTGACCTCAGACGATCTGGTCGTGGCGCTGATTTCGGGCGGCGGCTCGGCGCTGCTGCCATCTCCCGCCGCCGGCCTGACATTGGCCGACGAGATCGCCGTCAACGAGGCGCTGCTTGCCTCCGGCGCGCCGATCGCGGCCATGAACACCATCCGCAAGCATGTCTCGACCATCAAGGGCGGCCGGCTGGCTGCAGCTGCCTGGCCGGCCAAAATGGTGTCGCTGGTGGTCTCCGACATTCCCGGCGACAACCCGGCTCTCGTTGCCTCCGGTCCGACCGTGCCGGACACCGGCAGCCGCGAGGACGCGCTGGCCTCGATAGCGGCCTATGGCATGAAGTTGCCGGACGCCGTGATGGAGCACATCAACTCGGCGGAGGCCGATGCACCAAGTCCTGGGGATGAGCGCTTTGCAGGCAATGAAGTGCATCTCATCGCCTCGGCCGGCGTGTCGCTGGAAGCGGCGGCAGCCGAAGCCAGGCGCCAAGGCATCGAAGCCGTCATCCTCTCCGACTCCATCGAGGGCGAGGCGCGCGAGGTCGGCGGCATCCACGCGGCCATCGCGCGTGAAGTGGCGACGCGCAACCGGCCATTTCCCAAGCCGGTGCTGATCCTGTCGGGGGGTGAGACAACGGTCACCTTGCGCGCTAAGGGCAAGGGAGGCCGCAACTCCGAATTCCTGCTGGCCTTCGCCATCGGCATCAGCGGTGCGGACAACATCCATGCGCTGGCCGCCGACACCGACGGCATTGACGGCTCGGAAGACAATGCGGGCGCCTTCGCCGATGGTTCGACGGTGGCGCGCATGCGTTCAGCCGCCGTCGACGCCAAGGCGATGCTTGCGGGGAACAATGCCTGGACGGCGTTCAATGCGGTTGACGATCTGTTCGTGCCAGGGCCGACCGGTACCAATGTCAACGATCTCCGGGCCATTCTGATCCGGTAGAGCACGTCGCGTTACCTGTCTGCACAAAAGTCGGCGCTGCCCCTCATCCGCCTGCCGGCACCTTCTCCCCATATAGTGACGGGGAGAAGGAAACTGGCCGCGCCTTCGCGCTCTTCTTGCGACGTTGACGATTTGCGAAAGCCGCGGTCACAGCCTTTCTCCCCGTCACTATACGGGGAGAAATGCCCGGCAGGGCAATGAGGGGCGGCGCCGACCGTCGCCTGATTAAGCCGCCATCAGCCGCTTCACCTGCTTCATGTCATGCAAAAACCTTTCGCGCTCGGCTTCCTTGTCCGCAGGCTCGTGGATGCGCAAAATGAAAGACGGATGGATGGTGATGAACACGCGCAACCCGTCCTCGCGCTCGATCACCTGACCGCGCATTTTCGTCACGGGAATAGCCCTGCCCAGCAGCGACAAGGCCGCCGTTGCGCCAAGTGCCACGGCGAGGCCCGGCTTGATCAGCTCCAATTCTTTGCCGATCCACCAGCGGCAGGCCTGAACCTCGCCGGCATTCGGCTTGGAGTGGATGCGGCGCTTGCCGCGCGGTTCGAATTTGAAGTGTTTCACGGCATTGGTGACGTAGACCTTTTGCCGGTCGACGCCGGCGTCATCGAGGATTGCATTGAAGACTTTGCCTGCCGGGCCGACAAACGGTTTACCGGCGAGATCCTCCTGGTCGCCCGGCTGTTCGCCGACGAAGACCACCTTGGCGTTGTCAGGCCCCTCGCCGAACACGGTCTGCGTCGCGTCGCGCCACAGCGGGCAGCGGCGGCAACTCTTCGCGGCTTCGCGCAACTCGGAAAGGGTGTTGGCGTCATCATCCGGCGCCTCGGCCGGCTCGCGCTTCGGCCAATGCCTGGCCTGCACCCTGGCGTGGTGCGGCGCCGGCGTCGTCGGCATTCTGGCAATCATATCCTTTGCGGCCTCGTCCGCGCCTGCGATCAGATCTGGAATGAGCGAGGCCTCCGGAAGGTTCCGCCAATATTTCTTCGGCATCTCCTTTTGCGCCTGATCGTCAGGTCTCTCACACCTCGTGCAGATAGAGGTGGTAGTCCAGCTCGCTGACGGTGCGGGCGACGCGCAGATATTCGGACTGCTTGATCGCCACGAAAGTGCGGTGCAGATCCTCGCCCAGCGCCTCTTTCAGGAAGCTCGACGCCCGCGCGGCCTCGATCGCGGCGCGCCAATCGACCGGCATGGTCGTGCGCGTGACGGCTGCTTCATAGCCGTTGCCGGTCGTCTCCGGGCCAGGGTCGAGACCTTCGTCCAGTCCCTTGACGATGCCGGCCAGCACGGTTGCGGCGATCAGGTAGGGATTGGCGTCGACGCCCGACGGCCGGTGTTCGATGCGCCGGTTCTTCGCATCGCCAGCCGGCACGCGCAGCGCCACCGAACGGTTGTTGACGCCCCAGGTCGGCGCCACCGGCGCATAGGATTGCGAGACGAAGCGGCGCCAGGAATTGGCATGCGGCGCAAACACCAGCATCGATTCCGCCATGGTCTGGATCAGGCCGCCGAGCCCTTGCAGCAGCGGCAGCGACCAGCTTTCGCCACCGGCTTCGGCAAATACATTCTTGCCGGCCTTGTCCTGCAACGAGACGTGGAAATGCATGCCCGAGCCGGCGTATTTTTCGATCGGCTTGGCCATGAAGCAGGCGGTGACGCCGTGGCGGCGCGCCTGTGCACGCACCAGCCGCTTCAGCATGACGAGGTCGTCGGCCGCCCGCATCACATCCTTGCGGTAGTTCAGCGTCAGTTCGTATTGCCCCGGCGCGTATTCGGAAATCACCGTCTCGGCCGGGATGCCTTGCGCCTTGGCCGCGGCATAGATGTCGGAAAACAGCGGCTCCATGCCATGCAGATGGTCGACGGAATAGACCTCGGTCTTGGCCGAGCGGCGACCGTCGAGCACGGCGTCGGCCGGCTTCACCTTGCCGTCGGCGTCACGCTCATTGGCAAGCAGGAAGAATTCGAGTTCGAAGGCGCCGGCGGGGTAGAGGCCCTTGGCTGCCAGTATGTCGACCTGCCTGGCCAGCGCCAGCCGCGGGTCCGACGACATTGGCTGTCCGTCCAGATGGTACATCGCCATCAGCAACTGGCCGCGCGGCGGGCTCGTGCCATAGAGCGGCACCAGCGTGCCGGGGATCGGCCATGCCCTGAGGTCGCCGTCGCCGGTCGTCCAGATCAGCCCGGTCTCGTGCACATCCTCGCCGGTGATGTCGAGGCCGAGGATCGAGATCGGCATGTGACGGCCGCCCTCATAAATGCTTTTCAGCTCATGCCGACGCACGATCTTGCCGCGACCGACCCCATTGGCGTCGGTCAAGACGATGTCAAAGGCCTCGATTTCAGGATGGGCGTCGAGAAAGGCTTGCGCCTCGGCGGGCGTCGAGCCCGAAGGTGAAGTCATGATTGCTGTACTCAAGGTTTGCTTGGCAGGCCGTTCGTTAGCCGCCCGTTCAGTCGCTTGTCTCATGCCGTCAGCCTTGCCGCAACCGTGGCGAAGGCGGTGATCAGCCGGTTGACCTGGGCGCCGGTGGTGGCTGGCGAGATCAGCATCATGTTGTGGAAGGGCGCGATCAGCACGCCCTGGTTGACCAGCGCGACGTGAACAGCCGCTTCAAGCTCCGGCGCATGCGCAGTCTCGGCCTCGGCGCCATTGCGCAGCGGACCGGGCGCGCAGATGAACTCGACGCGAGCGCCGACGCGGGCGACATGCCAGGGCAGGTTGTAGCGGTCAATGACCCCGGTCAGCCCGGCGTCGAGTCGCAGCGCCAGGCGGTCCATCCGGTCATAATTCTCACTGGTCATCACTTCTTCCAGCGTGGCGCGCATCGCCGCGAACTGCAGCGGGTTGGCCGACAGCGTCGTGCCCATACCGGAATAACCGGGTTGCTTGGTTCTGTTGTAGTCGGCATAGCGGCTGGCGACCTCGTCGCTCATCCCCCACACGCTCGCCGGCACGCCACCGGCGATCGGCTTGCCCAACACGAACAGGTCGGGCTGCAGCCCGAATTTCCTGGTGTAGCCGCCGGGGCCGGTGGAGATTGTGTGGGTCTCGTCGATCAAAAGCAGCGTGCCGGCCGCGCGCGTCAGTTTGCGCAGCGCGTCATGAAAACCGCGATCGGGCAGCACCATGCAAGAATTGGTCAGCACCGGCTCGGCGATGACGCAGGCGACATCTTTGTCTTTCAGCGCTGCTTCAAGCGCGACGACATCGTTGAACTCGATGACCTTCGCCGTCTTGGTCAGGTCGCGGAATTCGCCCGCCAGTCCCGGCCGGTTGACGGGTCTGCCGTCGACCAGCCGCACCATCGTCTCGTCGACCGATCCGTGATAGCAGCCGTTGAAAACCAGGATCTTTTCGCGACCGGTGATTGCGCGGGCAACCCGCAGCGCGAAGCGGTTGGCGTCGGTTGCCGTCGTCGCGATTTGCCAGAATGGCAGGCCGAAGCGCTTTTGCAGCAGCGGTCCGATGGCCAGCGCATCCTCCGAAGGCAGCATGTAGGTCAGCCCGCGTCCAGCCTGGCGGCGGATGGCGCGCGCCACCGGCGGCGGCGAATGGCCGAACATCGAGCCGGTGTCGCCGAGACAGAAATCGTCGAGCTTGTTGCCGTCAATGTCGGTAATGGTGGCGCCTTTGGCGCTGTCGACCAGGATCGGGAACGGCGTCGGCCAGTCGTTCATCCAGTGCATCGGCACGCCGCCGAAGAAGCCAGGCAGGCCGTTGCCGACCTTGGCTGCCGATTTCGGCCGCGCCTTGCGGAACGCTTCCGCCTCGCTCTCGCGCAGCCTGGCGATGCGGTCACGGCTGATGCCGCCGATCGATAGGCCTGAATGGTCGGTTGAATGCATGAAAATCCCCTCTCGGCCACCACTCTAGCCAATCGCCATCTCAAACCGCAATTGGCCGCCGGGCTGCACTGCATTGGTTCAGCAGCACTCGGCTGGCGCTTGACCTTGAGGCCAAGCCCGGTGCCAATACGCTTAGGCATTTGGTTCTGGGGGAGAAAATGCGGACGATCATCTGTTCGGCGATGTTGCTTTTGTCGGCTGGCGCGGCCTTCGCGTCGGGTGGCATCTGGTGTTCCGCTGATGACAAGGCGGCAAAATTCGAGGTCGAAGCCGGCGTCACTCGGGGCATGGGCGGTCCGACCTTCAACTTTCGTGGCGATCTCGAAATTCTCGGCCGCCCCGACGGCGACAGCCTGCGCAAGACCGTATTCGAAGATTCCAACCTGACGCAGTACTGGCTGGACGACAAGGAATTGCGGCTGAACATCTACCGCGAGCACGAAGCCGCGCAACGCTTCAACTCGGTCGAACTGACGATCCTGACCAAGACCACTGACGAAGGCGTCTATGACGGGGGCTATACGCTCGCCATCTATGATGCCGCAGCGGACAAGGACCAGGATGGCAAGCCGGTTGAAGTCACCGGCAAGGTCTCGTGCGGGGCCGAATAGCTCTTCTTGATCTGCTGTCAGTCCGACTGCATCGACGCGATGGCGCGCCGCATCAGGTCGAGAAACACCAGCCGCTCATCTTCGCTTAGGTCAACCAAAGCTGCTTCGTTCTGTGAACGCGCCGCCTGTGTCGCGGGTTCGCGCAGGGCAATGGCCTTAGCGGTGAGATGGATCGACTGCGAGCGCCCGTCTTCGGGGTGTGAGCGTCGTTCGATCAGCCCGTCGCGCTCCATGCGGATCAGCGTGTTGGCCATCGTCGCCTGCTCGACGCTGAGCCGCTGCACGAGTTCACGTTGAGTCAGGCCATCTTCATCCCACAGAGCCAGCAGCGCCATGAACTGAGCCGGCGCCAGACCGAGCGGCCGGATGCGCTGCTGCAGCCCGTTGGCGAACAGCCGTGCCATGTGGTTGGCCAGGAATCCGGCGGATCGTTCCTTCTGAAATGCCATGTCCGCCAGATAGCAGTTGAATAGCATGCTATGCAATGATATATAGCTTGCTATGGAGATGAAGATGAAAACCTGGATTCACGCAGCGGCGGGCGCCATCGCGCTCATCACAGTTTCGGTCTTCTGGCTGTCGACGGCCACAGTTGAGCTGTTCGGCGACCCGGCCGCGGTCACAACGGTCAAAAACTGTGTGCTGGCCGGCATGGCCGTGCTCATCCCGGCGATGATCGTCGCCGGCGCGTCCGGCTTCTCGCTCGGCAAGGGGTGGAGGAGCCCGGTCGTCGCGCGCAAGAAACGGCGCATGCGTATCGTCGCCGCCAACGGGTTGCTGGTGCTGGTGCCCTCAGCTGTCCTGCTCAGCAGCCTTGCCGATGCCGGGCGTTTCGACATCCTGTTCATGATCGTCCAAGCGATCGAACTGACGGCCGGCGCCGTCAACATTGCGCTTTTGTCACTCAACATGCACGACGGGCTGTCGCTGCGGCGAAAGCCGCTTCGGCTGGCCGCCCGGGTCCGCTGAGTTTAGGCCGAAATGTCGATAACGCCGCAGTCGCCGGCGGCGCTGCCGAAGGCGACGCGTCGCTCTTCCTTGTCCCACATCATGGAGGTGATGGCGCCTTTGCCCGGGCGGCGCAACAGCACCTCCCTGGCGTCGGCGAAGCGCACTGCCATCACCATGCCGTCATCATAGCCGACGGCCACGACATCCTGGCTTGGATGGCAGGCGACCGATGTCACCATGGCGTTGCCGCGGGTGCCGAGCTCCAGCGGCGCCTTGCCCATCGGGCCGTCCTTGCCCGAAAACGGCCAGACGATTGCCGCCGGCGCGCCGGAGCTCGCCAGCCATTTGCCCTTCACGCTCCACGACAGGCTTTTGACCTTGCCGGGGTAACCGGTCATGCGCATGTGCTTGCCGTCGGCAAGCTTCCAGCCATGCAATGCGTTTTCCTGCATGGTGGTGACCAGGAAGGCACCATCGGGCGAAAAGGTAATGCCGGTGTGGGCGCCGGCCCATTCTAGCTCCACCGGCTTGCCCTCGGCGGCCGGGAAATGCAGCGTCGCGCCATTGTAGCGGGCGACGCCGAAACGCATGCCCTTGGGCGAGAAGGCCAGCCCCTCGACCGAACGCGGATGGGCAAATTCGCGGGTCTTGCCATCGGCAAAGCGCACGAAGGCGGTCTTGCCCGAGGCAAAGGCGATGGCGCCTTGGGGCCCGGCGGCGACGCTGGTGATCCACTTCTTGCCGGCGCTCGCCAGTTCGCCGACATTGCCGCCGGCCGTAACGGAAAACACCTTGCCGTCCTCGCCGCTGGTGATCAGCCGGTCATTGGCGGCGTCATGGAACGTGGACAGCAGGCCGTCATTGGCCTGAATTGTCTTGTGGCCATTGTCGAGCCGATGAACGGCGCCATCGGCCAGCGCAAAATGCGGCACGTTGTCGAGGAAGACGGCGGCAAGGCAATGGCTATCGAGATCAAGCGGGGCGACTGTGGGCATCACATCCATTCCAATGAATTGTCGCCATCCCCGGGAAGCCGCTGGCGCGGCCAGGCGTGGCGCCAACCTTCTCCCCTTGTGGGAGAAGGTGGATCGGCGCGCAGCGCCGAGACGGATGAGGGGTGTTGGAAGGATCGCCGTCCTTGCCAAGCTGGAGCACCCCTCATCCGACCGAGCTTCGCTCGGCCACCCTCTCCCACAAGGGGAGAAGGAAGAAGGGCGCAGCGCTAGCGCCATAGAGTTTCGAAATCAAGCCGCCTGGCAGGCGTCAAAGCTCTTCTTCAGCCGCTCGGCGTCGAGTTCGCGGCCGATGAAGACCAGCCGGCTTTCATGCTTTTCGCCGTCCTTCCAGGCGCGCTGGTGGTCGCCTTCGATGATCATGTGCACGCCCTGGATGACATAGCGCTCGTCGTCGCCCTTAAGCGCGATGATGCCTTTCAGCCGCAGGATGTTGGGGCCTTCCATCTGGGTGACCTTCTCGATCCACGGGAAGAATTTCTTCGGGTCCATCTCGCCGCCGCGCAGCGACACCGACTGCACCGTCACGTCGTGAATGTCGGAGGGGTGCGCGTGATCATGGTGATGATGATGATCGTGGCCGTCATGATCGTGGTGATCATGGTCGTGGTCATGGTGGTCGTGATCATGATCGTGCGCTTCGAGGAAATGCGGGTCGTTCTCCAGCGCGCGCGACAGGTCGAAGGCGCCGCGGTCAAGCACTTCGGACAGCGCTACGCCGGCCCGCGTGGTGCGATGGATCCTGGCCGCCGGGTTGATGGCGCGGATGGTCGCCTCGACCTTGGCCAGCTCTTCCGGCGTGACCAGATCGGTCTTGTTGAGCACGACGACGTCAGCGAAGGCGATCTGGTCCTCGGCTTCCCTGGAGTCCTTGAGCCTGAGCGGCAGATGCTTGGCGTCGACCAGCGCCACGACAGCGTCGAGCTTGGTCTTGGAGCGCACGTCGTCGTCCATGAAGAAGGTCTGCGCCACCGGCACCGGGTCGGCGAGGCCGGTGGTCTCGACGACGATGGCGTCGAAACGGCCGGGACGGCGCATCAGGCCTTCGACGACGCGGATCAGGTCGCCGCGCACCGTGCAGCAAACGCAGCCATTGTTCATTTCGTAGATTTCCTCGTCGGATTCCACGATCAACTCGTTGTCGATGCCGATCTCGCCGAATTCATTGACGATGACGGCGTAACGCTTGCCGTGGTTTTCCGATAGGATGCGGTTGAGCAAGGTCGTCTTGCCGGCGCCGAGATAGCCGGTGAGAACGGTCACGGGGATCTGCGTCGTCTGTGCATCGCTCATGTCTTGCCTCGAATGACTGGGCCGCGAAATTCCGGGCCGCACGAAGGGATTGTTGGCCTGATATAGGATGTGTGCCAGCCTTTTGCACGGGGCAAACCGCCTGGGCGTTTGACCCAGAGGGTGACGGAGCGGGTGGGTGAACCGAAACATCCCCCGAACAGGCAGTGTGGTAGGGATGCCGATCATCCAGCGCGTCGCCTGAACGCCTCTTCGTTGACCTGTGCAAAGCCGCGCCGTCTCAAACCACTGCAATCGCCTTGGCGGAAACTCGTTTGTCATCTAACTGAAATAAACATCTGGCATCACCACGGTGGGCACCACAAATGCTTGCCGGCAAAGCTGTTTCGAAAGCCGGAATCTTTTGATCGTCGATTGCCAACCGGCCGGCTGCGTCTATGCTGCACGCACCGGTACGGCCGAAGAGGGATCACCATGGCCAAGGCGGACAAGACTGCAACGATGAGCCGGCTGCATTCGGCGGCAAGGCTGGCAAGGACCGCGCTGGCGGCAAGGCTTCTGGCGCACGGCTTCTATGCCGGCCAGGACCAGATTATGCTGACGCTCGACCGCGAGGACGGGCAGACGCCCGGCAATCTCGCCGGCCGCCTCGGCGTGCGCCCGCCGACCATCACCAAGACCATCAACCGGCTGCAGGCGCAGGGCTTTCTTGAAAAGCGCGCCTCCTCGGCAGACGCTCGCCAGGCGCATATTTTCCTCACCGATGCCGGTCGCGAAATCATCCACGCCATCGAGAAATCGGTGAAGAAGACGGAAAAACAGGCCTTGAAGGGCCTCGACAAGAAAGAGCAGAAGACGCTGTTCAAGCTGCTCGCCCGCATCGAAGCCAATCTGTCGAACGAGGAATTGGTGCTCGTCGACGACGAGACCGACATCGACGATTGATCAGCACGTCTTGAGCTAAGCCGCCATCGAAGGTCCGCGCACCAATGCCGACCAGCGTCCGGGCGTCAGGCCGAATGCTTTCTTGAAATGTCTGTTGAAATGGCTCTGATCGCTGAAGCCGGCGCCAACGGCGATCTCGGCCAGGGGCTCGCCCGCCGCGATCATCCTTCTTGCCTTTTGCAGCCGGCGCATCAGCAGGAAACGATGCGGGCTGGTGGAATAGGTCGCGCGGAAATGGCGTGACAGCGCATAGCGGTCGAGCCCGGTGATCGCCTCCAGCTCGTCGGAACGGACTGCCCGCTCGGCATTCTCCTCGAGATAGTCTCGCGCCAGTGCCGCGGCGCGCCAGGCCGTCTTTCCCATCGGCTTTGCCGACTGTCCGGCATGACGCCCGAGATGCTGCGCCAGCTCCGCAACGAAATCGGCGACGAAAAGCCCGTCCAGTTCTTCGTCGAGCGGCGCCAAGGCCGATAGCAACGTGCCGCGCAAGGCAGCATCGCTCACCACCGCATCCCTGACGAAGGGCAGCGGCGCGCCGTCGAGGCAGTCGAGCAGCAGCGACGGCTCCAGATAGAGGATCCGGTAACGCAAGCCATCCTCGGTGCCGGCGCCGCCATCGTGCACTTCGTCTGGATGCAGCACGATCACCTGGCCCGGCAGGCTGTGGTTGACGGCGCCCCGGTAGTGGAAGCGCTGCACGCCGGAAAGCGTCACGCCGACGGCAAGGGTGTCGTGACGGTGCAGGTCGAAGGCGTTGCCATGGAAATGCGCCTCGATGCGCTCGATGCCGGTGCTGCCCGGCGCTGAAACGATCCGGTCCTCATCCGCGCACGAACGTTCAAGACCTTGTGTCGCCTCACCGTTTAGACCCTGCGCCATCGCCTATCCTGCCCTTTGCGGGCCAACTCCCGGAGTCCTCATTTTGGTGTTCGATACAAAATTTGCAATCGTGCTGAGGGACGATCTCGCGGGCTGGCAGAAGCTTAACGTCACCGCGTTCCTGACCAGCGGCATCGTCGCGCAATTCCCTGACATCATCGGCGAACCCTATCGCGACCGCGCCGGCAATCTCTACAATCCGCTGTCGATCCAGCCGGTCATCGTGCTGTCGGCGGATGGCCCGACGCTCAATGCGATCCACCAGAGGGCGCTGGAACGCGGCGTGACGACGTCAGCCTATGTCGAAGAAATGTTTGCCACCGGCCACGACGTCGCCAACCGTGCCGTCTTCGCCGAGTTTGCGCCAGATGACGCCAAGATCGTCGGCATCGCGCTGCGTGCTGACAAGAAACTCGTCGACAAGATCACCAAAGGCGCCCGCATGCATGCGTAATTCGTAGGCAGTTGCGGTGCAATTCGCTGAGCCTGTGCCCTGCGCCTGTTGTGCCAGTCGCTTTTGGCTTGCCGGGTACAGGCGATTGCCGCAAAGGTAGGCTTCTATCCTCCCTGTCCGGCCTGACATTGAACGTTCCCGCAAAATCAGACGAAAGCGCAACGCCGCCCGCGGCGATGCTGTTCATGCTTTCGACCTACGTGTTTTTCACCTTCCTCGACACGTCGAGCAAATATCTGGTGCTGGCCGGCGTCTCGGCCCTGATCGTCGCCTGGGCGCGCTTCACCGTCCATGTCCTGCTTGTCGGCGTCTTTCTGCGCGGCTGGCGCGAGCCGTCGCGGTTCCGCGCCAACAACCTGCCAGCCCATATCCTGCGCGGCGGGCTGCTGTTCGGCTCGACCATGTGCAACGTCATGGCACTCAAAACCCTGCAACTGGCCGAAACCACCTCGATCTATTTCTTCGGCCCGATGGTGATCACCGCTCTTGCCGGACCGCTGCTTGGCGAATGGGCGGGGTGGCGGCGCTGGCTGGCGATCCTGTCAGGCTTTGTCGGCGTGCTCGTCATCACAAGGCCGGGCGTCGGCGTGTTCGGCGTCGGACATCTCTTCGCGCTCGGCTCGATGCTGTCGAACTCCTTTTACGTCATCATGACGCGGCGCATGTCGGCCAGCGAAAGCTCGGAAAGCCTGATCCTGTTTTCGGCGCTAGCGCCGGCCGTGCTGCTTTTGCCGATGCTGCCGTTCTCGCATTCGCTACCGCAGGATGGCTGGCACTGGTTCATTCTGGTGATGCTGGGCGTGTTCGGCGCCGGCGGCCACTGGATGCTGGTGCAGGCCTACCGCCTGGCGACCACCACGGCGCTGGCGCCGTACCCCTATTCGCAGATGGTCTGGATGATCCTGTCCGGCTGGATCATCTTCCACCAATTTCCCGACCGCTGGACGCTGGTTGGCGCGGCAATCATCGTCGCCAGCGGCCTCTACATCATCCATCGCGAGCACCGTTTGCGGCTGCGCAATCGCACGACTGTCGACGTCGAAGCGGAGGCGCTGGCGAAAAAACTTTGATTTGCTCCGTATCCGATGGCATAACGCCGCATTTAAAAAATTTAAAAAACTCGGGGAGCGAAGGGCTGGCACAGAAGATCAAGCTTTCGACGATCGCGGATGCGCTTGGCGTGTCTACGGCCACGGTCTCCCTCGCCTTGCGCGACAGCCCGCTGGTCGCAGGCGCCACGCGCGATCGCATCAAGGAACATGCCCGCGCCATCGGCTATATCTACAACCGCCGCGCCGCCTCGCTGCGCACCTCGCGTTCGGGTATTGTCGGCGTCGTTGTGCACGACATCATGAACCCGTTCTTTGCCGAGATCCTGCGCTCGATCGAGAGCGAGCTTGACCGCAGCCGGCAGACCTTCATCCTCTCCAACCATTACGACCAGCTGGAAAAGCAGCGCACCTTCATCGACACGCTGCTGCAGCTTGGCGCCGATGGCGTCATCATGTCGCCGGCGATCGGCACACCGGCCTCCGACATCGTCATGGCCGAGGAAAACGGCCTGCCGGCGGTGCTGATCGCGCGCACCGTCGAGGGCGCCGACGTGCCGGTGTTTCGCGGCGACGATGCCTACGGCACAGCGCTCGCCACCAATCATTTGATCTCGCTCGGCCACAAGCGCATTGCCATGATCGGCGGCACCGACCAGACCTCGACTGGACGCGACCGCTATCAGGGTTACCTCAACGCCATGGAAGCGGCCGGACTGGAAGTCAGGCCGTCCTGGCGCATTCCCGGCCCGCGCACAAAGCAGGGCGGATTCGAGGCGGCTGGACAGTTTTTGGCGCTCAAAGACAAGCCAACCGCCGCCTGCTGCTGGAATGATCTCGTCGCCATCGGCCTGATGAACGGCATTGCCCGCGCCGGCCTGGTGCCTGGCGCCGATATCTCGGTCACCGGCTATGACGATCTCGAGGAGGCGGCAATCGCGACACCGGCACTCACCACAGTCTGGAACGGCCAGCGCGAGGTCGGCCGCCGCGCCGCCAGCGCGCTGCTCGACAAGTTGAACGGACAGGCGGTACGGCCGTCGCAGGAACTGATCAAGCCGGAACTGCATGTGCGCCAGTCGACCGGCAAGCCGGTGGAGCGTGTATGACCACGGCCGAACAATTGAATTCCGTCGCCGTTCTGGTGCCGGGGCATTTCAACGACCATGCGGTCGAGCGCATCGACCGCACCTTCAGACGGGTCAAGATCGAACGCGCCGATCCCGCACTTGTCACCGACGAAATGCGCCGTGACGTCCGCGCCATTGCCTCCTTCGCCGGTGTCAATGCGGCATTGATGGATGCATTGCCCAAGCTCGAACTCATCGCTTCCTTCGGTGTCGGCTACGATTCGGTGGATGCCGTTCACGCAGCCAAGAAAAACATCATGGTCACCAACACGCCCGATGTTCTGACCGAGGAGGTCGCCGACACCACGATCGGCCTTTTGCTCAACACCGTGCGCGAACTGTACACTGCCGAGAAATGGCTGCGCGACGGCAGCTGGGTGAAGAAGGGCAACTATCCGCTGAGCCGGCTGACCTTGCGCGGCCGTCATGTCGGCATTTTCGGCATGGGCCGCATCGGCCTTGCCATTGCGCGGAGGCTGGAAGCGTTCGGGCTGCCGGTCGCCTATCACAACCGGCGCAAGGTTGAAGGTCTCGCCTACCAATACCACCCGACGCTGAAAGGTCTTGCCGAAGCGGTCGACACGCTGATTTCCGTGGTGCCGGGCGGCGCTTCCACCGAAAAGGCGGTCAATGCCGAAATCCTGGCTGCGCTTGGCGCCAATGGCGTGTTCGTCAACATCGGCCGCGGCAGCACAGTCGACGAGCCGGCTCTTGCGGCAGCCCTTGCCAACGGCGTCATCGCCGCCGCCGGGCTCGACGTCTTTGCCGACGAACCGAATGTACCCAAGGCCTTGCTCGAAGCGCCCAACACCTCGTTGCTGCCGCATGTCGGTTCGGCCTCGCACCACACGCGCCGCGCCATGGCGGACCTGTGCGTCGACAATCTGGTGTCCTGGTTCAGCGAGCGCCGGCCGCTGACGCCGGTGCCGGAGACGGTGAATGTGAAGGCATCAGGTTAACGCCGGGGCGCGACGGCCACATTTATTAACGTCAGCTTAACCCTTCGAAATGATTATTCATCCAGGGCGTATGCGTGGATGAGTACCAGAATGAAGACACTTTCCGTATTGACTACCGCGGCGGCGCTATTCGGCGGCGTTCAGCTGTTTCACGGTGGCGCTGGGCAAAGCGCTGCCGGCGAGGTCACGCCGTCCACCAGCTTTAGGCTGGTCGCCAATGGCGATGAAGGCGACTGCGCGGTCACCCGCGGCGCCGCGATTAACGATGGCCTTTTATTGTTGACGGTGGCGCCGAATTGCCGCCGGCTGCTGCCCGGCATTGAGCGAGCGAAATTCTGGCGCGAGGAGCAGGACGGCACGGTGGCTTTCAGTGCCGACGGCGTCGACCCGATCGTCACCTTCTCGGTTGCCGACGGCGATGGCTACGAATCCTACGCGCCGGCCTTGCCGCTGCTGTCGTTGGCGACAACCGACAGCCCAGATCAACCCGGCAACTGATACGATCGATTATTCGGCCGCAGCCCGCGCGCCGGTTTTCGCCGCCGCGTGCAGGCGCACCGCATCGCCGAAAGCGCGAAAAATCTTGGCCGAGTTGCTGTCCGACTTGACCCAGTATTCGGGGTGCCATTGCACGCCGACGGCGAAGGCGCGGGCATCCTTCACCGAAACAGCCTCGACCGTGCCGTCGCCGGCCACCGCTTCGACCTGCAACTTGGAGCCAAGCCGGTCGATCCCCTGGCGGTGCAGCGAGTTGACCTTGATGTCGCCGGCGCCGAACACGCCGGCCAGGCAGCTGCCGGGCTTGATCGAAATGGTCTGGTGAATGGCGAAGCGTTCGTCCTGGTTGTCGCTCACCGGCGCGCGGTGGTCGAGCGAGCCTTCGCGCTCCTGGATCTCGGTGCCGAGCGTGCCGCCCAGCGCCACGTTCAACTCCTGGATGCCGCGGCAGATGGCAAGCAGCGGCACGCCGCGCTCGATCGCCTTGCGGATTAGCGGCAGCGTGGTGGCATCGCGGGCCGGATCGTAGGGGCCGTTGGCCTCGCTGGCGTCGCCGCCATAGAGCGAGGGATGCACGTTGGATTTCGAGCCGGTGACCATGACGCCGTTGACCGACGACAACAATTCATCGAAATCGAGCCGGTCGCCGAAGGACGGCACCAGAAGCGGGAACACGCCGGCACCGGAAAGTGCTGCCTCGATATATTGCTGTGGGGCGGCATGCCAGGTGTAGTTGTCGAACTGACGGACGTCGGTCGAGATGGCGACGAGCGGCTGGTGCATTTTAGGTCCGGATTCCCTTTGACGCGAAGCGAATAGGCTATTGTGCCTGCAAAATAGGCGATCCGAAGGCGCTTTTCCATGGCAAGTTTCATTGTCTCGCATGGGCCACGCCATAAACGTTAGACTATAGTTGCAGGCCGGGCGCCAAGCCTGCGGATTTGTCACCCGCGCCGCCGTCAAATCCCGCTGCCATGCTGGACTCGACCCCTTGCCCGTGTATTGTTTCGGCCAAACCGATGCCGGGGCGTGAGGAGATGTCCCTGATGTCGGTTTGTTGGTCCAATAGGGAGGAACTGCATGGATCGTCGTTCATTCATCCGCAAGGCAGGGGTCACCGGCGTGGGCGCCGCGGCGGCTGCCGCCACGCTTGCCGCGCCGGCAATCGCCCAGTCCAATCCGAAAGTGACGTGGCGGTTGGCGTCGTCCTTCCCCAAGTCGCTCGATACGATCTATGGCGGCGCGGAAGTCTTCTCCAAGATGCTGTCGGAGGCGACAGACGGCAATTTCCAGGTCCAAGTCTTTGCTTCCGGCGAACTCGTGCCCGGCCTGCAGGCCGCCGACGCCACCACTGCCGGCACCGTCGAGGCCTGCCACACGGTGTCATACTATTACTGGGGCAAGGACCCGACATGGGCGCTGGGTGCGGCAGTGCCGTTCTCGCTCAATGCGCGTGGCATGAACGCCTGGCATTACCATGGTGGCGGCATCGACCTGTTCAACGAGTTCCTCGCTACGCAAGGTCTTTTCGGCCTGCCCGGCGGCAATACCGGCGTGCAGATGGGCGGCTGGTTCCGCAAGGAGATCAACACCGTCGCCGACCTTTCCGGCCTCAAGATGCGCATCGGTGGCTTTGCCGGCAAAGTCGTCTCGAAGCTCGGTGTCGTGCCGCAGCAGATCGCCGGCGGCGACATCTATCCGGCGCTGGAAAAGGGCACGATCGACGCCGCCGAATGGGTCGGCCCCTATGACGACGAGAAGCTCGGCTTCTACAAGGTCGCGCCCTACTACTACTATCCCGGCTGGTGGGAAGGCGGCCCGACCGTCCATCTCTTGTTCAACAAGGCGAAATACGAAGAGCTTTCGCCTGCCTACAAGTCGCTGGTGCACACCGCCGCGCAAGCGGCGGACGCCAACATGCTGCAGAAATACGACCATCTCAATCCTGCGGCAGTGAAGCGGCTGGTGGCCGGGGGCGCGAAATTGCGCCCGTTCAGCCAGGACATCATGGCCGCCTGTTTCGAGAAGGCCAATGAGGTCTACGCCGAGATGGAAGCCTCGAACGCACCGTTCAAGAAGATCTGGGACTCGATCAAGGGCTTCCGCAAGGAGCACTATCTCTGGGCGCAGGTGGCCGAGTACAATTACGACACCTTCATGATGGTCCAGCAGCGCAACGGCAAGCTGTAGGCGGGGATTAGCCCCTTCTCCCCGTCACTATACGGGGAGAAGGTCCCGGCAGGGGGATGAGGGGCGGCGCAGGCTTTGGCGATTGATCGCCTGGGTTTGGTAGGCGCCCCGAATTGTACCTTATCTTTCCAAGGTTGACGCTGCCCCTCACCTGCCTGCCGGCATCCTCTCCCCGTATAGTGACGGGGAGAGGGGCGCTGTCATCGCCGGTTTCGCCAATCGCCAACGTTGCAGGATGGAGGGTCGCACCCTCAGCCTATTCCCGGCACCACCAGCACCTTGACCTCGCCGGGCGCGGCCGGATTGGCGATCACCGAGGGGGCTTCCTCGAGGCCGACCTGTCTTGAAACGAGCTTGTCGATCTCGATTGCCCCGGACGCAACAAGGTCCGCCGCCCGCCTGTGGGTGAAGGGGTTGATGAACGAGCCGAGAACCTTCAGTTCGCGAAACAAGAGGTCGAACGGTTCGAAGGGCACCTTCATGCCTTGCGGCATCACGCCGACAATCACAACCGTACCGCCCGACTTCGCCAGCCGCATCGATTGTTCGACGGTATCGGGGACACCCGCGCATTCGAGCACCACATCGGCCCCACCGGGCACAAGGCCGGCCGGGCCGGCGATGGCCTCGATCGAGTCAACGGTACTTGGGTCGACCGTCGCCGTTGCACCGAGCTCTTCGGCGAGCGCCCGGCGGGGGGCCTGCCGCGTCGACAGGATGATTGTCGACGCTCCTGCGAGCCTGACCAATTGCACGGTAAGCAGGCCAATGACGCCGCCGCCGAGCACCACCACGGAAGCGCCGGGCCTGATGCCGGCGAGGTCAACAGCGTGCAGGCAGCATGCCAGCGGCTCGCAGAAGGCGCCATGCGTTGGCTTGAGGTTCGCAGGCAGAAGGAAAGCCTGGCTCTGCGGCATCACGACATAGTCGGCGAAGCCGCCGTCGCGATGGATGCCGATGGCCCTGAGATTGCTGCACAAATTGACGCGGCCTGCCCGGCAATGACTGCAGCGCCCGCAGGAGATGTTAGGATCGCCGGTGACCCGGTCGCCCACGACGATGCCGGAAACCGCTTCTCCGACAGCCTCGACGATGCCGCAGAATTCGTGACCAAGTGTAACCGGCGGGCTCGAAGGGAATTCGCCGTGGAGGAGATGACGGTCGGTGCCGCAAACGCCGCAGGCTTCGACGCGCACCAGGACATCCTGCGGCCCCGCAACGGGCTTGTCCACTTCCCGCAGCGCAATGCTACCCACGGCTTCCAAGCGCACAGCTCTCATGACGTCCTCACTCAGAGCAATTCCAGGAAAAGTGTAAGCGGTTTTCCGTCCGGAATTGCGTCAAAACAAAGAGATAGAGCGTTTCGCCGTTTCCGCTAAACGGCGAAACGCTCTAGCCATCAGTTGAAGTTCGGCGGCTGCGACAGGTCGGTCGCCGGCGCCGCCGGCTTGGCGGGTGGCGTCTCGCCGAAGTTCGGTGGCTGCGACAAATCGTTCGACGATGGCGCCGCGGGTGATGCGCCGCCATCGGCTGGCGGTGGTGTGCCGAGAGGCGCAAGGCCTGGCATGTCCGGCAACTTGATCTCGATCGTACCCGGATCGACGGCCGCACCCTTGTAGCGCATCACCATTTGCGGGAATGCGATGGTCAGCCCGATCATGATCACCTGGATACAGACGAAGGGCACCGCGCCCCAATAGATCTGGCCGGTGGTCACCGGCGCGATCTGCTTGCCGGTGAGGCGGTCGAGATAGGGCACGCGGGCGGCGACAGATCGCAGGTAGAACAATGCAAAGCCGAAAGGCGGGTGCATGAAGGAGGTCTGCATGTTGACGCCGAGCAGCACGCCGAACCAGATCAGGTCGATGCCGAGCTTGTCGGCAGCCGGCGCCAGCAGCGGCACGATGATGAAGGCGAGCTCGAAGAAATCGAGGAAGAAGGCGAGCACGAAGACCAGGATGTTGACGCCGATCAGGAAGCCGACCTCGCCGCCCGGCAGCGACGTCAACAAATGCTCGACCCAGACGTGGCCGTTGACGCCATAGAAGGTCAGCGAGAACACCCGCGCGCCGATCAGGATGAACAGCACGAAGGACGACAGCCGCGTCGTCGAGGCGAGCGCCTGCTTGATGACATCCAGCGACAGCCGCCCCTTCATCGCGGCCATGGCAAGGGCGCCGACCGCGCCCATGGCACCGCCCTCCGTCGGGGTGGCGATGCCGAGGAAGATGGTGCCCAACACCAGGAAGATCAGCGCCAGAGGCGGGATCAAAACGATGATCACCTGCTGCGCCAGCCTGGACATCATGTTGATGTTCAGGCCCTTGTCGGCGATAGCCACGATGTAGATCAGAGCCACGCCGACGCTGGCGCCAAGGATATCGGCATTGTCGCCATGCGTCGGCGCAAGATAGCGATAGGCCGCATAGGAAGCCGCGACTGCCACCAGCAGTGCCGCCAGGAGCGACACGACACCGTGGCCGAGGGTGCGGGCCGCCAGCGGCAGGGCCGGCATCGAGTTCGGCCGGACGATCGACATGATCAGGATGTAGAGTGTGTAAAGGCCGGTCAGGACCAGGCCCGGGATCAGCGCGCCGGCATACATGTCGCCGACCGAGCGGCCGAGCTGGTCGGCGAGCACGATCAGCACCAGCGACGGCGGGATGATCTGCGCCAGCGTGCCGGATGCCGCAATCACGCCCGATGCCAGCCGTCGGTCATAGCCATAGCGCAGCATGATCGGCAGCGAGATCAGTCCCATGGCGATGACCGACGCCGCCACCACGCCGGTGGTGGCAGCCAGCAGCGCGCCGACGAAGATCACCGCATAGGCAAGCCCGCCACGGATCGGCCCGAACAGCTGGCCGATCGTGTCGAGCAGATCTTCCGCCATGCCGGATCGTTCGAGCACGATGCCCATGAAGGTGAAGAACGGGATCGCCAGAAGCGTGTCGTTCGACATCACCCTGCTGCCGTAGAAATTGTCCGGCAAGGCGTGCAGCAGCGGCCAGGCGAGGTTGATCGAGCCGCCCGAATAGGGAGACAGCAGGACGCCGATGAAGAAGAACATCAGGCCGTTTGCGGCGAGCGAGAAAGCGACGGGGTAGCCGATCAGCAGGAAGATGATCAGCGAGGCGAACATGATCGGCGCCATGTTCTGGGCGATGAACTCCATCATGGGCGTGCCTCCTGGGCGAGCGCCTTGGCTTCTTCGGCGAGGGCTTTCGCCTCGAGCTCGGCCTGTTCGTGCGCCGAGATGAACGGATTGGGATCGTCCATGTCGCCGCGCATGATGGCGATCTTCTTGATGATCTCGGAGATGCCTTGCAGGGCCAGCAGGAAGAAGCCGACGAGCAGGATCGCCTTGGCCGGCCAGATGATCAGGCCGCCGGAATTGTTCGACATTTCACCGCTGCGGAACGACAGCGACACGTAAGGCACGAAATAGATCACCATCAACGTCACGAACGGCATCAGGAAGAAGAGATGGCCGAGCAGGTCGATCCAGTGCTGCACGCGGCGCGAGAACATGCCGTAGACGATGTCGATGCGGATGTGGTCGTTCTGCTTCAGCGTATAGGCGGCGGCCAGCATGAAGGCGGCGCCGAACAGGTACCACTGCAGTTCCAGCCAGGCATTGGACGAGATGTCGAACATCTTGCGGATGACGGCATTGGCGGCGCTGACCAGGATTGCCAGCAGTATCAGCCACGATATCCATCTGCCGATGAACTCGTTCATACGGTCAATCGTTCTGGATAGAGCGAGCAGCCCTGCCATGCATTCCTCCCTTGTGTCGAAGGCGCGCCGGCTCCCCTTATTTTCCGTCGCGCCGCTGTGGCCCAACGGTATGCCGTGCATGGTCCGGCGGGTCAACATGGCAGGGGCGCGATCAACGCCGTTGTGACTTGAGGCAGGGGATAAAGTGCCGGCCGGCTGCTGCGTCATGCAACCAAAGTCTGACGCCGGATTCGGCGATCAGGCGATCTTCTGCTGGTCGCGGCCGGGACCGATCAGCACGAGTGCTGCGACCAGGAACAGATACATCCAGCCATCGCGCCATTCGATCGGGAAATAGCCGGCCCATAACGACTCCGCCATGCCGAAGGCGGCCGCACCGAGCGCAGCCCGCGGCGGCGAGAGATAGCCGCCCACTGCCGTGACAAACAGGATTTTCAGCCCGTAGATGAGGCCTGAGCCGAAGCTGACATTGCCGTAGTAGAGCCCGGCCATGACGCCGGCCAGCGCGGCGCAGAAGCCGCCGAACAGCACCGCTTGCCGGAACACCCTGCGCACATCGACACCGCACAGGGCTGCCGCCTGGGGATCGTCGGAGACGGCGCGCCAGCGGCGGCCGAAGCCGGAGCGGGCGAACGCCCATGCGGCGAGCATGATTGCCGCCAGAACTATCGCGCAGTCGATGAGCTGGATGAGAGTCAGCGTCGCCTGGAAGCCGGCGCCTTGCGCGAAAACAACGGGCTGCGCCAGCATCGGCGGCAGCCACCAGTCATGCGTGTCGGCGGCAATGCGGCTGGCTTCCGACAGCACCAGCAGGATGCCGAGCGTCGTCACCACAATCGCATTGGGCGTACGTTCGGCCAGCGGTTCGAAGACGCTACGCGACAGCACGTGGCTGATCAGTCCGGCGTAGAGGAAAGCCGTGACGACGCCGAGCACCACCGCCGCCAGCAAGGTCAGCCACAATACCTGATAACCGAAGGCCACGGTCAGGATCATCGTCTGGCCGCAAAAGGCGAACAGTGCACCATAGGCGAGATTGGTCCGATGCAGGATGCCGTTGGTCAGCACGTAGCCAAAGGCGAGCAGCGCATAGAGCGCGCCTGAATGCAGCCCGTTCAGCACCTGCTGGAAGAAATAGAGCATAGACAGACCTCAGAGCATGTCGCCCAAAAGTGCAAAGCGGTTTTGGGGCGACGACATGCTCAAACAAAAAAGGCAGCGGAGGCCGCGCCCGGGCCAAGGTTTGCATCGTGGAATCTAACTTGTCAAACGCGATTTATCGGTTAGATTTCTGATATGACGGTATCCTGGACCCCGCATCGCTTCACTGGCGGCATGCTTGCGCTCGACACGGCCAACACCGTGGTGCTGCGCAACGATCCCGAAAAGACCTTCGACCGGTTTGCTGATCCGGCCGAGATCGCGCGCTTTGCCGAGGCCGCCACCGGCTTTCGCGGCGCCGAGCTTGGCGGCAGGCGGCTGGAGGCTGCCTCGCCGGACAGGATCGCGCCCGTGGTTCTGTCGATCCGCGAGACGACCGACCGCCTGTTTCGCGGCGCGGTGTCGAAAGGTGCGCTTGCCGCCGACGATCTGGCTGTCTTTCTCAAGGCTTGCGCCGGCGGTCTTGAGCACAGCCCAGCTGAAATCGGCGCGCCGGGAAGGCCGTTCGGCGATCCGGCGACACCGATCGCCTTTGAGGCGGCGCTGGCGGTTTCAGCCTTGTCGCTGCTGCGCGACGATACAGTTGCCAGGCTCAGGATCTGTCCCAATTGCAGCTGGCTGTTCGTCGACAGAAGCCGCAATTCCAGCCGTCTCTGGTGCGACATGGCGGTGTGCGGCAACCGCCAGAAAGCAAGCCGTCACTATCGCCGCCGCCGCACGGCGCCTCATGAGGTCAAGAATGCCTAGGGGGTTTTTTCGTTCGATCCTTGTCGGCGCAGCACTCATTGCCGCCGTCGCGCTCGGCGCCTGCCGCGACACCGGCGGCGATGGCAAGCTGTTCGAGGTTTCCGGCAAGGTCGTCGTCTTCAACTACCGTCTCGCCCGGGCGACCTATGTCGTGACGCTGCGGCCCCTGCAGCCGATGGGCGAGGGCCAGGTGGCGGTCGCCAGCTTCCAGAACCCCGCCGGCGGTCCTCCCCTGGTGGTCGAGCAGAAGGTTTGGCCGAAGCTCGACAAGGTCAGCCTGGAAAGCCCGGCGCTGACCTGTATCGTCAAGGACAAGCCTTATGCGATCTCCATCAGCATCAGGGGTCCTGACGGCACATTCCTGCAGAAGATCGACACCACGCTGATCTCGACGGAGGACCAGTCGATCCTGCCCGACCGGCCGCTGGTGGTCGACCAGCTCTATACGGCCAATCCTGACCTTGCCGGCCATCCCGACGGCAAGCTGCCGGGCGAGCCCAAGCCTGATTGCTCGAAAGGCTGACGTGTTTTTGCCCGACGCGACTCAGTAGAAATTTTCGGTCGCCGCACAGCCGCTGAGGATCGGTTTCGTGCGGGAGCAGCGATAACGGGCGACCGTTCATTGCGCTTTGCCTGGCACTTTCGATTTCGTTTGACCTGCCTTGCAAGCGGAGAAAGACTGCGCCATCTCACTCCTACGTTGGCTGCCTGCCCCCCGCCGCCTCCGCAGAGGAAATGCCTGATGACGCTGCATGACGTCGCGCTCGACGACAAGTTCGACCTTGGCAAGGAGCGCATCTTCCTGTCCGGCGCGCAGGCGGTCATCCGCATGCTGTTGATGCAGCGCGAGCGCGACCGCCGCGCCGGCCTCAACACGGCCGGCTTCGTTTCCGGCTACCGCGGCTCGCCGCTCGGCGGCCTGGACATGCAGCTGTGGCGAGCGAAAAAACAGCTGGCGCAGGCCGATATCGTCTTCCAGCCCGGTCTCAACGAGGAGCTTGCCGCCACCGCCTGCTGGGGCTCACAGCAGACGGAATTGCTGGGCGAGGGCACGCATGACGGGGTGTTTTCGGTCTGGTACGGCAAGGGGCCGGGCGTCGACCGTTCCGGCGATGTCTTCCGCCACGCCAACCTCGCCGGCTCGTCGAAGCATGGCGGCGTGCTCGCTCTGATGGGCGACGACCATATGGCCGAATCCTCGACCAATGCGCATGCCACCGAATTCCTGTTCGTCGACACCATGGTGCCGATCCTCAACCCGGCCGGTGTCCAGGAGATCATCGACTACGGTCTCTACGGCTTTGCCATGTCGCGTTTTGCCGGCACATGGGCGGCGATCAAATGCGTCAAGGACAACATCGAATCGACGGCCTCCGTCGATGCCGCGCTCGAGCGGCTGAACATCGTCGTGCCGGAGTTCGACATGCCGCCCGGCGGCCTCAACATTCGCCACGAGATCGACATGCTCGGCCAGGAGGAGCGGCTGCATGAGCACAAGCGCGCTGCCGCGTCCGCCTTCATCCACGCCAACGGGCTGAACCGCATCATCTATTCGGGCGGCCGCCGCCCGAAGCTCGGCATCATCACCCTGGGCAAGAGTTATCTCGATGTCCGCCAGGCGCTCGAAGACATCGGCGTCGATGAAGCCGCCGCCAACCGCATCGGCATCCGTCTGTTCAAGGTAGGCTGCCCGTGGCCGCTTGATCTGCAGCATATCTCCGAATTCGCCCGTGGCCTCGACACCATCGTCGTCGTCGAGGAGAAGCGCTCGCTGATCGAGGTGCAGCTGCGCGAAAACCTCTATGGCACCGCCACCCAGCCGGCCATCGTCGGCAAGAAGGACGAGCGCGGCGACTGGCTGTTCCCGGCCAAAGGCGCGCTCGACCCCAACGAGATCGCCATTGCGCTGGGCGAGCGGATTCTGCGCACCATCGGTCCCTCGGAAGAGATCGCCGCGAAGGTGGCGAAGCTGCGCCAGTTCCAGGCGATGCTTGCCGATGCCAGCGATATTGGTTCGCGCACGCCATTCTTCTGCTCCGGCTGCCCGCACAATTCCTCGACCAAGGTGCCAGACGGCTCGATCGCTGCCGCCGGCATCGGCTGCCACTTCATGGCGCTGTGGATGGATCGCAACACGGTCGGCTTCACCGCCATGGGCGGCGAGGGCGCGCAATGGGTCGGCCAGGCGCCGTTCTCCAAGCGCGACCACATTTTCCAGAATCTCGGCGACGGCACCTACAACCACTCCGGCACACTGGCGATCCGCTTCGCGCTGTCGACCGACGCCAACATCACCTACAAGATCCTCTACAACGACGCCGTCGCCATGACCGGCGGCCAGCCGCATGAGGGCGGCCTGACGGTGGACATGATCGCAAGGCAAGTGCGTGCCGAAGGCGTCGAGCGCATCGCCATCGTCACCGACGAGCCAGACAAATATGCCGGCAAGGCCGAATTCCCGGCCAGTGCCACCATCCATCACCGCGACGACCTCGATCTCGTCCAGCGCGAGCTGCGCGACGTCAAAGGCGTCTCGGTGCTGCTCTACGACCAGACCTGTGCTGCCGAAAAACGCCGCCGCCGCAAGCGTGGCACCTTCCCGGATCCCGACAAGCGGGTGTTCATCAACGAACTGGTCTGCGAGGGCTGCGGCGATTGCGGCGTGCAGTCGAACTGCGTCTCGATCCAGCCGGTCGAGACCGAGTTCGGCCGCAAGCGTAGAATAGACCAGTCGAGCTGCAACAAGGATTTCTCCTGCGTCAACGGCTTCTGCCCCTCCTTCGTCACCGTGCACGGCGCCAAGATTCGCAAGGCTGAAGGCATTGCCGGACGGACCGATCCGCTCGATGGCGTGCCGGTCCCGGCTGAATTCCCACTCGGCAGAGAGGGTTGGGCGGCGATCATCGACGGCGTCGGCGGCACCGGTGTCGTCACCATCGGCGCGGTGCTCGGCATGGCTGCCCATCTCGAGGACAAGGGCTGCGGCATGATCGACATGGCCGGCCTCGCCCAGAAGGGCGGTTCGGTGTTCACCCACGTCCGCATCGCCCGCACTCCGGACGATATTCATGCCATCCGCGTTTCGGCAGGTAAGGCCGACCTGGTGCTCGGCTGCGACCTCGTCGTCTCCGGCGCCAAGAAGGTGCTTGGCGCCGTGCGCGAAGGCCATACCATCTTCCTTGCCAACACCGCCGAGATCATGCCCGGCGAATTCGCCCGCTCGGCCGATTTCTCGCTGCCGATCGAGCGGCTGAAGAAGGCGATCCGCGCTGCCGCCGGCGACGACAAGGCGCATTTCTTCGACGCGACGCGAACCGCCACGCAACTGTTCGGCAATTCGCTCGGCGCCAACATGTTCATGCTCGGCTTCGCTTTCCAGCATGGCGGTCTGCCGTTGTCGGCAGAAGCCGTTGAAAAGGCTATCGAATTGAACGGCGAAGCGGTGGCGATGAACATCGCCGCATTCCGCTGGGGCCGTCGCGCCGCGCATCAGCCGGAGTTCGTGCGCGGCCTCATCGCCCAGCCCGGTAAGGCCGCGCCGATCGCCGAGACGCTGGACGATGTGATCGCCCGCCGCGTCGCTTTCCTCACCGCCTACCAGAACGCCGCCTATGGACGGCGCTATGGCGAAAAGCTGGCGGTTTTGCGTGCCGCCGAGGCAAAGGCCGTGCCCGGCTCGACCGCGGTGACCGAAGCGGCGGCCAACAACCTGTTCAAGCTGATGGCGATCAAGGACGAATATGAGGTGGCGCGGCTCTACACCGACGGCTCCTTCGCCACGGAACTGTCGAAGCAGTTCCAGAGCTACGAAAAACTCGAATTTCATCTGGCGCCACCCATCATGGGCAGGCGCGGCAATGACGGTAAACAGAAGAAATCGAACTTCGGCCCGTGGATGATGAAGGGTTTTCGCCTGCTGGCGGCGCTGAAAGGCCTGCGCGGCACGGCTTTCGATGTGTTCGGCTACAGCGCCGAGCGGCGCATGGAGCGACAGCTTCTGGCCCGCTATGAGGCCGATCTCGAGCTTGTCGCGGCAGCACTTGCCCCAGGCAGGATCGAGGCCGCCGTGGCGCTGGCCTCGGTGCCGGCGCTCATTCGCGGCTACGGCCATGTCAGGCAGGTCAGCGCCGAAAAGGCCGATGGCGAGCGCAAAAGGCTTGTCGAGCGGCTGGCCAACACGCCGGCGCGGCCTGAACTTCAGGCCGCGGAGTGATCGACACGCCTTGTTTACCTGAAGCTTGATTTCCCAATCTGTACTGCATTTGCCCGCCCTCGGCAAACGGGCCAAAGCCGCCGTTCTAAGCCTTTCTTAAGGCGGGTGTGGCATGACAAGGCTTAGCGTTGGGCCAACGGTATGGACAGAGCAAAGACCGAAGACATCCCGGCGGATGTTTATATCCAGTTTGTGCGGGCGTTATCCGACAACGCCTACATGCTGGTGGTCGGCGGCGTATGCTACTGGATCCTCGGATTGATGATCTACCTGCGGACGCACGATCCGCTGTATCTTGGCTTCGCCTTCCTTCTGTTGTCGATCAGCCTTTGGCGTTACTTCAGCATCCGCAGCTTCCACAGGGCAGGCAGCCCTATACCCACTGTCGAAAAGGCAGAGGCGTGGGAACGCGGTTACATTCTCAAAGGCAGTGCGCAGGGCCTCGCGTTGGGGTCGTTGTGTTTCGTGTCGATCTACCTGCGTCCCGATGACTTCGCCGAACTGGCGGCTGTGTCGTTGGCATTGACCACCCTGCTCACGGTTGTCGGCCGAAGCTACGGATCCAGGCGCATGGTGCAGATTTTTTCCGTGACCCTCATTGGGCCAGCAGCACTTGCGCTCTTCCTGCGCATGGACGTCCCCGACTTCGTCCTCGGGCTGATGATCATTCCGACGACAATCGTCACCATCAGCAGCGCCGACCATGTCCGCAACGTTCTGTTCTCGGCGGTCATCGGTCACAGGCAGGCGAAGGAGTTGGCGCAAAGGTTCGATCGGGCGCTAAATACGATGTCGCATGGCCTTGTCATGCTCGACTCGAACGGCAAGGTGGTCGTCGCCAACGCCGAGGCAGCACATTTGATGTCATTGAAATCGCCGGACCAGCTGCTCGGCCGGTCGATTCATTCCCTGCTGCTGCGCGGCGTTGCCGGCGGCATGCTGGCCCCGAAGGACTGCCGCTACATCGAGGCGCAACTGACGCGCGCCCTGCGCGAAGGCCGCGACCGCAAGGTACTGGTCTCGCTCGCCAACGGCCAGCATTACGAATTCTCCGCCCGTGAAGGCAGCCAGGAACTCGGCGTCATCACCTTCGAGGACGTGACGGCCCGCGTCGAGGCGGAGGAAAAGATCCGCTTCATGGCGCGCTATGACAGCCTTACCGGCCTGCCGAACCGCGCCTATTTCCATGAGCTGGTCGGCGAAGCCATGGCGTTGGGCAGCCGCGACCGCCTGTGCGCGCTGGCGGTGATTGATCTCGACGATTTCAAGAGCGTCAACGACACGCTCGGCCATCCGGTTGGCGATGGGCTGATCTACGCCGTTGCCGAACGCCTGGCGGCCGTCGCCGGACAAGGTGTCAATGTCAGCCGCTTCGGTGGTGACGAGTTCATGATCTTCTTCGACCGTGTCGAGGACGAGAGCCATCTCAACACCCTCCTCGACCATATATTCGCGGACCTGCAGGGTGAGGTGGACGTTGCCGGTCACGGCTTGCGCATCCAGGCCAGCGGCGGCGCGGTGCTGTCCAAGGTCAAGGACACCGACGTTGATGCCATGATCGTCAAGGCCGACCTTGCCCTCTACAAGGCCAAGGAGCTCGGCAAGAACAGCTGGAGGCTGTTCGAGGCGGCCATGGACGCCGCCTTCCGCAATCGCCAGCTGATGAAGGCCGATCTGCGCAACGCCGTGCAGGCCAGGGAATTGCGCGTCGTCTATCAGCCGATCGTGGCTGTAAACACCATGCGCATCGCCAGCTGCGAGGCGCTCTGCCGTTGGGACCACCCCGATCTCGGCCCGATCTCACCCAGTGTCTTCATCCCCCTGGCCGAGGAGATGGGTATCGTTTCCGACATAAGCACTTTCGTGCTGGAAGCCGCGTGCGCCGAATGCGCCAAATGGCCGGCCCAGACCGGCGTGTCGGTCAACCTTTCGGCCAAGGATTTCCGCAATCGCGATATCGTCGAGAAGGTCAGGGATGCCTTGGCCAAGTCGGGCCTTGCGGCGCACCGGCTCGAAATCGAGGTCACCGAGACCGCCCTGCTCGACGACAAGTCGCTGACGCGCGAGTCGATCGAGGAATTGAAGGCTCTCGGCGCGCGCATCGCGCTTGACGATTTCGGGACCGGCTACTCCAGTCTGAGCTATCTGCACAAGCTGCCGCTCGACAAGATCAAGATCGACCGCTCTTTCCTGGTCGATGTGAACCAGAACCGGCAGTCGCTCGACCTTCTGCAGGGAATCGTCGGCCTGTCCCGGACATTGGGCCTTTCGGTCACCATCGAAGGGGTCGAGACCTTCGAGCAGCTGAAGACGCTGGTCCATTTGGTCAAGCCGGACTTCTTGCAGGGCTTCCTGTTCGGCGCCGCGCTCAGCGCATCGGGCATCGAGACGATGTCGACCGTCACATGGCCGTTTGCCGCTGACCTGCATATCGCCGGCAAACGGACAGCCAGCTAAAAGCAATTCCAGGAAAAATGTGAAGCGGTTTTCCGTCCGGAATCGCGTCTGAGCGAAGCAATTCCAGGAAAAGTGTGAGTGGTTCTCCACCTGAAATTGCATTTAAAAACACAGAGCAATTGTTCACTTGATGAAATGATGACCGCCCAGGCGTCGTCCAAACCCCGCTACGTCTTGGCGCTTTCAAGATCTGACTTCAGAATAATTTCGATGACCGCCGCCGGACCGGATCAGGCAACCACCGGCTGCGCCATTTGCTTTTTCGTGTCCAAAATCGGTGAACGACCCCGGTCGTTAAGGTTAACAAGCGGTAAATAAGCAATGTTGAATTTTCAGCTTGTGTCTCATTTCAACTCGAATAGCCTACTTCCAGGCGGAATTTCGAGGACTGGCAATGGATACTGCGAAGAAGAGTGCGTCGGTTGAGGCCAGCGCGAGGATCGACTCGGCGCTCAACCGATCCATGATGCAATTGCTGGATCATGTCGAATATCGTCTCATTACCGGGGGCGAAGATCTGGAGGCGATCTACAGACTCCGCTATAAGTCCTATCTGCGCTCAGGTATGTGCGGCCCGATCGCCGGCGGCATGTTCGAGGATCGATGGGACAATCTGCCCAATTCCTATCGGTTCGGTGTCTACTGCTACGGCGAATTGGTCAGTACAGTGCGCCTCCACTATATTTCCAGTGACCAGCCATACTCGCCTTCGGTCGACGCTTATCCCGAAATATTGCTTCCCCGGCTTGCTCGCGGGGAAACCTTCATCGACGGAACCCGCTTCGCGACAGATCCCGACAGCGCGCCGGCGCCCGGAGTGCTGCCTTTCCTGACGCTCAGGATTTGCATGGCGGCCTACTGTTATTTTCGCCAGACCGCGATGTTTATCCCGATTAAGTTGGAGCATTCCGCATTTTATGCCCGCTTCTTCAGCGCCACGCAGAGGACTGCGGGCAAGGCGTTTCCGGGCGTTCTCCCTCCGCTCGCATTGTTCGAAATTCCCGGCAATGAAGAGAATGTTCAACGGATACTCGACCGGTTGCCGTTCTTCAGATCGACAGCGACGGAGCAAAGGCTGATGTTTGGCAATCCGGCTATCAACCGGCTGACACCCTTGTCCATTCTGCCAACAGCGAAATATTACCGCGACGCCGCCTGAACGGATGTTCATTCTTGCGCGATGGACCTTTCCGGTGGCTTCGTCGTTATCGCTTGTGGCGGCGGCGCCGCGTCCCTCGTGCTGCCGTAGCCCCGCCTGAAAGGCGGTTCCTCCGAATTGTTCACGTGAAAGCATACCGACATGACAATCTCCACGCTTACGCTCACCCCGCTGATCTCGCTGATCGCCGGCGTGCTGATCCTGGTGATGCCGCGGCTCCTCAACTACATCGTCGCGCTTTATCTGATCGTCGTCGGACTGCTCGGCCTGTTCCCGCATCTGGCCGGCTGAGAGAAACGTCAGCCGGCGAAAAAGCGAAGCGCCGCAGCCACTATCGTTTCCGGGGCGTCTTCCTGCATGAGATGGCCAGAGCCGGGAACAAGCGTGAGGGCGCAATCCGGCAGCAGGGCGGCGAGCGTCTTGCCACTGTCCGGCGATATCCAGTGGTCCTCCTGTCCCCACAGAAGCGACACCGGGCAGCGAAATTCTCGGTAGCGCTGTTCGACCTCGTCGGTGAAGCATTGGTCCATCTGGGCGATCTGGCGATAGAAGGCCGGCTGGCCGACAGGTCCCATCCAAGGCGCGATGTAGGGCTCAAGCTCGCTATCCGATAGTGGCCTGTAGGCTGCACCCGAAATATAGGCCTTCAGGATCGCCGCCTGGATGTAATCCGGCGTCCCCGCAAAAGCGGCCTCATGTTGCCGGACATGCTGAACAAAGGGCGAGCCCCAAGGACGCACGGCAACCGGGTCGACCAGCAGCAGCCGCTCATAGTCGCAACCGTCGATCAGGTGCGCGCGCAAGGCCGTGGCGCCGCCGAAATCATGAGCAATGACGTTCGGCCGCTCGAGCCTCCAAAAGGTTAGCATTGCCGCCAGCGCCTTGTTCTGAATGCCCAGGGAGACATCTTGGCCCGACCGTTGCTCTGAGCGCCCGTAGCCCGGAAGATCGTAGAAATAGAGCGTGTGGTCACGGGCCAGTTCGGGAGCGACCCGGTGCCAGACATGCGAGGAAAACGGCGTTCCGTGGACCAGCACGACGGGTGGACCCGAGCCGGTCGTGCCCCATGCGATGCCGGTGCCATTCCAGTCAAATATTCGTGTCAGCGAAATCATGACGCGTCACCGTTCGGCGGGGTATTCCAGCAATAATAGGCGCGCATCCTGTCGCCAGGAACGTGAAATCATCGGTCCAACTGCAATGGCATTGGCGAGGTCGCCTGAGGCGGCCGCAAAACCGGCTTCAGCGCAGCCGTGCTGACCGGTTTCAACATTCCTTTGAGGCTGTTGTCACCGGCCGTGCGGCAATAGCGCCATTGCTCTTGGCCCGGCTTTTCGCTATGTGCCTCAAAGATGTCTTCGAAGGGGTATTCCTATGGCTGATCACACGCCGACCGGTCCTGTCGAACTGGGCGCGAAGATGGATTATGCGGAGCACGACCGCACCTATCACGGCTTTCTGGCGCTGGCCAAATACGGTTCGCTATTTTGCGGCGCCCTGCTCCTGGCCATGGCTTTCGGCTTCTTTGCAGGTGGCTTCTTCTCGGCGACCATCCTGTTCGTGCTGATCCTGGCCGTCGGCGCCTTCATTCTCCGATAGACTTTCAGACCCTTTGCCGGAAGGCGGCCGGACTCCGGCCGCCATGTTGCGCAAACAGGTTCCAGCCGAAAGGATCATCCGGTGGGGCAGACGGTTTTCATCCCTCGTGAACTCGACGCCAACGAGCCGCGTGTTGCTGCTTCGCCCGATACGGTGAAGCGACTTGCGGCGTTGGGGTTGGACGTGATCGTCGAGACCGGCGCCGGCACCAGGTCGCGCATTCCCGACGAGGAATTTGCCAAGGCAGGTGCCGCGATCGGCAAGGTTGCGGATGCCGGCAAAGCCGATGTGGTGCTGAAGGTCCGCCGACCGACGGATGCCGAGCTGAAGGCCTACAAATCGGGTGCGGCGGTCATCGCCATCATGGATCCCTACGGCAATGATGCCGCTGTAGCGGCTCTGGCCAAGGCCGGCGTCACCGCCTTCTCGATGGAATTCATGCCGCGCATCACCCGCGCCCAGTCAATGGACGTTTTGTCCAGCCAAGCCAACCTTGCCGGCTATCAGGCGGTGATCGACGGCGCATCGGAATATGACCGGGCGCTGCCGATGATGATGACGGCGGCTGGTACGGTGCCGGCGGCTAAGATCTTCATCATGGGCGTCGGCGTCGCCGGCCTGCAGGCGATCGCCACCGCGCGCCGTCTTGGTGCGGTCGTCACGGCGACCGACGTTCGACCAGCCGCCAAGGAACAGGTGGCATCGCTCGGCGCCAAGTTCCTTGCCGTCGAGGACGAGGAGTTCAAGGCGGCCGAGACCGCCGGCGGCTACGCCAAGGAAATGTCGAAGGAATATCAGGCCAAGCAGGCGGCGCTCACCGCCGAGCACATCGCCAAGCAGGACATCGTCATCACCACGGCGCTGATCCCCGGCCGGCCGGCGCCGAAACTGGTATCGGCAGCGATGGTCGCCTCGATGAAGCCGGGCTCGGTGATCGTCGACCTCGCCGTCGAGCGCGGCGGCAATGTTGAAGGCGCGGTCCCAGGTCAGGTGGTGACCACGGCCAACAATGTGAAGATCGTCGGACACCTCAATGTGCCCGGCCGCGTCGCTGCATCGGCCACGCTGCTTTACGCCCGCAACCTGTTCGCTTTCGTGGAAACACTGGTCGACAAGACCACCAAGACGCTCGCCATCAATCGCGACGATGACCTGGTCAAGGCGACGATGCTGACCGATGCTGGCCGCGTAGTGCATCCGGCCTTCGCCAAGGCGCCGGAAAAGCCGCATGTCGAGCCGGCGGCCATTCCGACGACAACCATGGTTGCCGGCGCCGCGCCAAAGAAGGCCGCGCCGAAAAAAGCCGCCAAGCCGAAGGGGATCGCATGATGGACCAGAGCTTGCAGAAAGCCCTCGACCAGCTTGATCAGGCAAGTGCCGCCGTCCGGCTGGCGGTGCAGAACCTGGCCAACGCGCCCGGTGGTGCCGAGGCGGCGGGTGATGCCGCGCACGCCCTGTCGGGTGGCGCCATCGATCCCTTCGTCTTCCGCTTTGCGATCTTCGTGCTGGCGATCTTCGTCGGCTATTACGTTGTCTGGTCGGTGACCCCGGCACTGCACACGCCCCTGATGGCCGTCACCAATGCCATCTCCTCGGTCATCGTCGTCGGCGCGCTGCTGGCCGTCGGCATCTCGGCCTCGGGCATTGCCACCGGCTTCGGCTTCGTCGCGCTGATGCTCGTCTCGGTCAACATCTTCGGCGGCTTCCTGGTCACCCAGCGCATGCTGGCGATGTACAAGAAGAAGGACAAGTAGAGCGCCATGAACGCCAACTTCGCGTCCTTCCTCTATCTGGTCTCCGGCGTCCTGTTCATCATGGCGCTGCGCGGCCTGTCGCATCCGACCACCAGCCGCCAGGGCAATCTGTACGGCATGATCGGCATGGGCATCGCCATTGCCACCACGCTGGCACTGGCCGTGCCTTCGGCCGGCGGCTTCGGCCTGATCGTGCTTGGTCTGGCCATCGGCGGCGGCGTTGGCGCCGTCACCGCGCGCCGCATCGCCATGACCTCGATGCCGCAGCTGGTCGCCGCTTTCCACTCGCTGGTCGGCCTCGCCGCCGTCATGGTGGCCGCTGCCGCCATCTACGCGCCGGAAAGCTTTGGCATCGGGACCAATGGCGACATCCACGCCCAGGCCCTGATCGAGATGAGCCTTGGCGTTGCCATCGGCGCCATCACCTTCACCGGCTCGGTCATCGCCTTCCTGAAGCTCGATGGCCGCATGTCGGGCAAGCCGATCATGATCGGCGGCCGCCATGTCATCAACGCCGTCCTCGGCATCGCGCTGATCGTGCTGATCGTGCTGCTGGTTACCACCGAGGCGAAGCTGGTGTTCTGGCTGATCGTCGCCGCCTCGCTGCTGCTCGGCGTGCTGCTCATCATCCCGATCGGCGGCGCCGACATGCCGGTCGTCGTCTCGATGCTGAATTCCTATTCCGGCTGGGCAGCCGCCGCGCTTGGTTTCACCCTCGGCAATCTGGCGCTGATCATCACCGGCGCGCTGGTCGGCTCGTCCGGCGCGATTCTGTCCTACATCATGTGCAAAGGCATGAACCGATCGTTCATCTCGGTCATCCTCGGCGGCTTCGGCGGCGAGACTACCGCAGCGGCCGATGACGGCATCGAGCGCACGGTCAAGCAGGGCTCGGCCGATGACGCCGCCTATTTGATGATGAACGCGCAGAAGGTCATCATCGTGCCGGGCTACGGCATGGCGGTCGCCCAGGCGCAGCATGCGCTGCGCGAAATGGCCGACAAGTTGAAAGCCAATGGCGTCGACGTGAAATACGCCATCCACCCGGTCGCCGGCCGCATGCCCGGCCACATGAACGTGCTGCTTGCCGAAGCCAACGTGCCCTATGACGAGGTGTTCGAGCTGGAAGACATCAATTCCGAGTTCGCGCAGGCCGATGTCGCCTATGTCATCGGCGCCAACGACGTCACCAATCCGTCGGCCCGTGACGACAAGAGCAGCCCTATCTACGGCATGCCGATCCTCGACGTCGACAAGGCGCGAACCTGCCTGTTCGTCAAGCGCTCGCTCGGCTCCGGCTATGCCGGCATCGACAACACGCTGTTCTACAAGGACGGCACCATGATGCTGCTCGGCGACGCCAAGAAGATGACCGAGGAAATCGTCAAGGCCATGGATCACTGATCCGGCCGGATTTAGAGGAACAAAAAAGCCCGGCCTTGGTGCGGCCGGGCTTTTGCTTTTTAGTGGCGTAGCCGCTTCAGCGGTTGGCGATAAAAACCGCTTCCTCCTCGTCGCGTTGCCTGCCGCCCAGCGCTGCGGCAGCACTGGCGATGAAGGCGCCGATGACCAGCGACAGGGCGCCAAGCAGAGCGAAGGTGGCGCTGCCTTTCCTGGCGGTGTCGGCGGCCTGCTTTGCCTTCACCTTGGCGTCCTCGACCTTGGCCACCAGTGCATCGACACGCGCCTTGGCGTCGGCCTCCGAGAGACCGGTGCGGGCGGCGACCAGCTGCGACAGATAGGTCTTGTCGTCAGCCGAAATCTCGCCTGCCGCCGCACTGGCGATCAGGATGCGCGAGGCCTGTCCAACCGCTGCGGCGTCGCTATCCGGATTGGCCGCCGCGAGCTTGCTGGCATCGGCGGGCCGGAACAACGAATCGACGAGATAGGACGTCGCATTGTCGGCCGATGCGGGGCCGGCATTGGCGGACGCGCCAGCCGATGCGCCCATGGCGGCGCCTGATGCCACTGTGGAAGCCGCTTGGACGCCCGATCCTAGCACGGAGGAAAGCGCCGAACCGAGCACGCCGACGACCAGCAGCGTCGCCAGCGCCCAGGCAAGGAAGCCATGTGCGGTGTCGCGGAAATAGACCTCGTCGGTGTGAACGCCGACCCATTTGGTGCGCAAGCGTCCGGCGAGGTAGCCGCCGACACCGGAGGACAGCCATTGTACGATGATGAGCCAAATCGCTCCGGACACCGCGAAGGTGGTCAGCGACGCGCCGGAGCCCGACCATGGCGAGACCATGGTCAGGCCCAGCCCTGAGCCGAGCAGCATGAGGATGAAGGTCAGCGTCGACGCTGCGAATGCGCCGGCGATGATCGGCCCCCAGCTGACGGCTGTAGCGGAGGATTCTTCCGAAGCGGATAGGTCAATAGCCGATACGGTGGGCTCCATCGACGCCCCCTACCGTACGAACAGCATGATGAGAATGATGATGGGGATCGGAATACCGAGCAACCAGAGCAAAATACCGCGTCCCATGAAAGCCTCCTTGAGAAATCGTGATCGATGGTTTCACAATGTCTCTCAGTGACTTCCGTTCCGGCGGGCAATGAAAATGATTTTGTTTGCCGGGAATGGAACTATTGGCGCGTTGGCACGAGCCAAGACCGCAAAACTGTGGATTGGTTCACGGAGTTTCACATCGGCTGCAGTGTATTGCTGGCTCGGGAAGGCATCCAGGGGTAGCATGGAACCAATCCCGTCCAGTCGACCGGATTGCCGTCAACGGAGACGTTGGTGCCCAAAGCTGTCGCATCGCCGGTTTCCAAAAAAGCGCCGCACAAGCCCAGCCAGGCGGTGGTGATCGTGCATGGCATGGGCGAGCAGCGGCCGATGGATACGCTGCGCGGCTTTGTCCACGCGGTCTGGAGCAGCGATCCCACCCGTGCTCCGCCTTACGCCCAGATCCCTGATCCCGACAATCCCAGCGCCACGATCAACCAGAGCTGGATCACGCCCGACAGCCGGACCAGGTCGCACGAGTTGCGCCGCATCACCACGCCTTACGATGTCGATGGCCGCCGCACCGATTTCTACGAGCTCTATTGGGCCGACATCACGCAGGGCACGACGCGCGGCCGGCTCGCCGCCTGGGTGACGAACCTGTTGTGGCGCAAGCCCGCCGATGTTCCGCCTGACGCCCGCAAGCTCTATGTCGCCACGCTTTTGATCGTCATCCTCGTTCTCGGCGCGGCACTGGTGCTGGCGACGTCAATCTGGCAGCAGGCTGTGTCCGTGGCTACCGGCCTCGTGATCACCGCTCTCGCCTCTTTCATCATCTGGGCGGTCGACCAGTTCGCCCTGCCCTATTTCGGCGACGTCGCCGCCTATGTGCGCGCTGAGGCGGCAACGATCGGGAAGCGGGCGCTGATCCGCGACCGCGGCCTGACGCTGCTCAGGACGCTCACGAAGGACGACAGCTACGACCGCATTGTGCTGGTCTCGCACAGCCTGGGGTCGATCATCGCCTATGATCTGCTGCAGATCTTGTGGGCCGAGTTCCGGCCGCGAAAACTGGAAGCCGTCCGTGACAAGGCCAAACTGGAAGCGGTCGAGGCCTTCGACAACGTAACGCTTGGTTCCGATGGTTCGACTTGGCCTGCTGCCGTCAACGACTTCGCTGGATTTCGGCGCGGGCAGTGGGCGCTCTACCAGCAACTGCGGACCAAGGATGCCGACCATCCGTTGCCGTGGAAGATCAGCGATTTCGTCACCCTTGGCAGCCCGCTCTCCCACAGCGAATTCCTGGTGACCTACAATCTTGCCGAATTCCGGCGCGGCCTCGCCGAGCGGCTGTTCTCGGCGTGCCCGCCGATTGCCGATGGCGGGCAGGCCGGCGGCACCGTGCTTTATCAGGAAGGTCACAGCGCCGCAGGCAAGGCGCAGCGCGCGATTCATCATGGCGCGGTGTTTGCGGCAACGCGCTGGACCAACGTCTTCGATCGCGGCAATGGCTGGGCGACAGGCGATCCTATTTCGGGACCGATGACGGAAAATTTCGGCCCCGGCGTCGAGAATATCCAGGTCGAGCTGCACAGCTCGCTCGGCCGCGTCTTCACCCACACGCTCTATTGGTCATTGACGGCAACCGGCGGCGAGGTCGCCCTGCCGGCAGGCGCCGCGCCGCGCTCGCATCTGCAAGTGCTGCGCGACGCCGTCGACCTCGGCCGCAAACTGGAACCGAGCTGAGCGGCGGCGTCGAGAGCGGTTCATCGGTGGATGATTGGCGGAAGCCTTCCCGACTTCGTCATCCTAGGGCGAAGCAGGAGCGAAGCTCCGTCGCGAAGACCCTAGGATCCATTCCGTGACCTCGATCGAAGGGTGCAGCGAGGCGGAATTCTGCGCCGTTTTCAATGCCTTAATGTTACGGCATGGATCCTGGGGTCTGCGCTGCGTCGCTTCGCTCCTTGCTTCGCCCTAGGATGACGAAGCGATAGCGAGGCGCCCGTCCTCAAATATCCAGATTAGCTACCGACAGTGCGTTGTCCTGGATGAATTCGCGCCGTGGTTCGACCTCGTCGCCCATCAGCCGCGAAAACAAGCTGTCAGCATCGGTCGCGTCATTGACCTTGACCTGCAGCAGCGAGCGCACATTCGGGTCGAGCGTGGTTTCCCACAGCTGCTCGGCGTTCATCTCGCCAAGGCCCTTGTAGCGCTGCATGGTCAGGCCCTTGCGGCCGGTCGCAAAAACCGCATTGAGCAGCGCCAGCGGCCCCGAAATGGTTTCGGAGACGTCCTTGCGGCGCAGCACCGGCGGCTCGCCATAGACCTCTATGAGGCGCGGCGCATAGCGGTCGAGCTGGCGCGCATCGGCCGAATTGATCAGCCCGGCATCGATCTGCGCGAATTCCTTGACGCTGCGCACCGTGCGCTCGAAGACATAGCCGCCGACGCCTTCATTGGAGGTCGACAGGCGGCCGGTCCAGCCGCGCTCGGTGTCCTCGGCGATAATGTCGAGACGCTGGGCGACGCGTTCGGCCATGGCGTTGGCGCGGCCAAGATCGTTGAGCACATCGGCATTGAGCGCGCCGGCAATCGCCGCCTGCTCGACCACGCCCCTGTTGTAGCGCGTGTGCAGACCGTTGATCAGCTGGCGCACCGCAAGCGCATCGTCGATGGAGCCGCGCAGATCCTGCCCGGCCCGCGCCTCGCCGGAGGCGAGTGTCAGCGACGCCTCCTCCAGCCCGGAGCCGATCAGGAACTCCTCGAAGGCGCTTTCGTCCTTGATGTATTGCGAGCTCTTGCCGCGCGTCACTTTGTAGAGCGGGGGCTGGGCGATGTAGAGATGGCCGCGCTCGATCAGCTCCGGCATCTGCCGGAAGAAGAAGGTGAGCAGCAAGGTCCTGATATGGGCGCCGTCGACGTCGGCGTCGGTCATCAGGATGATCTTGTGGTAGCGCAATTTGTCGGCGTTGAACTCGTCCTTGCCGATCGAGGTGCCGAGCGCGGTGATCAGCGTGCCGATCATTTCGGAGCCGAGCATGCGGTCGAAGCGGGCACGCTCGACATTGAGGATCTTGCCGCGCAAAGGCAGGATCGCCTGGTTCTGGCGCGAACGGCCGCCCTTGGCCGAGCCGCCGGCGGAATCACCCTCGACGATGAAGATCTCGGATTTCGCCGGGTCGCGTTCCTGGCAATCGGCGAGCTTGCCGGGCAGCGAGGTGACGCCGAGCGAACTCTTGCGAGTGATGTCGCGCGCCTTGCGCGCCGCCTCGCGCGCGGCGGCCGCCTGGATCACCTTGTCGATGACCACCTTGCCTTCGGTCGGGTGCTCTTCCAGCCAGGTGCCGAGCGCCTCGTTGACCAGGCCTTCGACCACCGGACGGACTTCTGAAGAAACGAGCTTGTCCTTGGTCTGCGAGGAGAATTTCGGGTCAGGAACCTTGACCGACAGCACCGCCGTCAGGCCTTCGCGGCAATCGTCGCCGATCAGCGCCACCTTTTCCTTCTTGGTCAGGCCGGAGGACTCGCCATAGCCGGTGATCTGGCGCGTCAGCGCGCCACGGAAGCCGGCGAGATGGGTGCCGCCATCGCGCTGCGGGATGTTGTTGGTGAAGGCAAGCACATTCTCGTGGTAGCTGTCGTTCCACCACATCGCCACTTCGACGGTGATACCGTCGCGCTCGGCCTTGATGGCGATTGGCTTGTCGATCAGCGGTTTCTTGACCCGGTCGAGATATTTGACGAACTCTTCCAGCCCGCCATCATAGTGCAGCTCATGGCGCACGAGATCGGCATGGCGGGCATCGGTCAAAATGATGCGCACGCCGGAATTCAGGAAGGCGAGTTCGCGCAGCCGGTGCTCGAGCGTGCCGAAATCGAACTCGACCATGGTGAAGGTTTCGGACGAGGGGAAGAAGGTGATTTCGGAGCCGCTGCGCCCTTCATAGGTGCCGGGCTGCTTGTTTTGCTCATAGCTGCCGGTGGCCTTCAGCGGCGCATCGGAATTGCCGTGCGTGAAGCTCATTTCGAAAATCTGGCCGTTGCGGCGGATTTTCAGCTTCAGCCAGGCTGACAGCGCGTTGACCACCGAGACGCCGACGCCGTGCAGGCCGCCGGACACCTTGTAGGAATTCTGGTCGAATTTGCCGCCGGCATGCAGCTGCGTCATGATCACTTCGGCCGCCGAAATGCCTTCGCCGGTGTGGATATCGGTCGGAATGCCGCGGCCATTGTCGATAACGGTGACAGAACCATCGGGATTGAGCGTGACCGTGACGAGGTCTGCATGGCCAGCCAGCGCCTCGTCGATGGCGTTGTCGACCACCTCATAAACCATGTGATGCAGGCCCGAGCCGTCATCGGTGTCGCCGATATACATACCCGGCCGTTTGCGGACGGCGTCCAACCCCTTCAAAACCTTGATGGAATCGGCGCCGTATTCGGCTTCGGCGCCGTTGGTGTTCTCGGTCTGGTCGCTCATGAAAACCTGTTGTCTAGATGCCGCTTATGCAGCGCGAAAAATCGGCCCCGAATCGCGCTTCTGATTTTGGTTAGATATAGGCGCTAAAGGCGGTTTTTCCAAGGTTTGCGGGGATTTCGAGGCCGAATTCCCAGCCGGCAGCCGGCTATTTTTTTCGGGCGTTGGGATGGGCCAGAAGGTTGCGCAAATATTTGATCATGAATTTGTCCCCGGGCGCCAGCCGTCCCGTACGGTCGAGCTCCTGCGTCAGCTTGAGCGCCTTGGTCAGCGCAGCCTTCGGATCCCTCGCCACATAGGCATAGGCGACATAGGCGCGCGCCAGATCGATTTGCCAGATCGCATTGTCCGGATCGGACTGGGCGAGTTTCTGGGCAATGGCGAGGCTGGCTTCGAATGCCGCCTTGGAACCCTCAAAATGACGTCGATCGGTTTCCAGATAGCCGATCTTCTGCAGGGTGATCGACATTAGCAAGCCGGGCCGAATACCGGCTGCTTTACGCAGCCCGCATCGGCTTCAGCACCTCGCTCCAGCGCGACAGCTCATCCAGCATGGCTTTGGTTCCGCCCTGCACCTGCTCGCTGGCCTTGAAGGAGCCGTCGCTCTCCAGCAGTTTCTGGTAGAGCGGCAGCGCGACGCCTTCGGGGATCGGCATGATGCCGACTGAGGTCAGCAGCGGCTTGAGCGCCTGCGCGGCGCGCAGGCCGCCGGAGACGCCGCCATAGCTGAAAATGGCGGCTGGCTTGTATTTCCATTCGCGGAGGAGGTAGTCGATGGCGTTGACGATCGCCGGCGCAACGAAATAATTGTACTCCGGCGCCACGAACACAAAGGCGTCGGCGGCATCGATGGCCTTCGACCAGGCTTTGGTGTGGTCGTTCTGATAATTGCCAAGCCTCGGGTGATGCGGTTCGTCCAGAACCGGCAGGTGGAATGCGGCAATGTCGGTCAGCACCGGTTCGAATTTGCCGTGTTCGCGCGCAAAACCCTCCAGCCAGTAGGCGAAGACCGGCCCGGCGCGGCCGGGCCGCGTGCTGCCGATGATGATGTTCAGCTGGTGCTTCAAGGCGGGCTCTCCTGGGCGGTTTGTAGTATCTGTTGGTGACTGTCCCCTACTGCAGAGTGTCCTGCCGGACAAGGCGCAGCCGTTTCACAGGCGGTCACGATCCGATGAACAGGCTGTCAGTCGAAGCATGCCCGCGATGCAGGGTTCCGGTCTGCCCTTCGGTCACATGGACGCCCCGATTGCCAGCCACTACATTGAGGCATCAGCGGAGTACCTCATGGACACGCAGCCCGCTCCCTTTGTGCCACCGGCGCCCAAGCCGCGCACGACGCCGCCTTCGACGCTGGAGATGATGCGGATCGTCTACCGCAATCCGCTCGAACTGTGGGGCGAGCACACCTACAACGAACCCTGGATTTCGGCGAATGGCGTCGGCGGGCATCTGATCGTCGCCAACGATCCCGGCCTCATCAAACACGTGCTGATCGACAACGCCAAGAACTACAAGATGGCGACGGTGCGCCAGATGATCCTGCGCCCGATCCTGCGCGACGGCCTGCTGACCGCCGAGGGCGAGGTATGGAAGCGCTCGCGCAAGGCGATGGCGCCGGTGTTCACGCCGCGCCACATCTTCGGCTTTGCCGAGCCGATGCTGCGCCGCACGATGCAGTTCGTTACCCGCTACGAGAATGGCGGCATGTCCGATATCGCCCACGACATGACGCTGCTCACCTACGACATCCTGGCCGAAACGCTGTTTTCCGGCGAGATTTCGGGGGAACCCGGCAGTTTCGCGCAGGAGATCGACCGCCTGTTCGAGACCATGGGTCGTGTCGATCCGCTCGACCTGTTGCGCGCGCCCGAATGGCTGCCGCGGCTGACCCGCATCCGCGGTCGCAAAACCATGGCCTATTTCCGCAAGATCGTCACCGACACGGTCAAGATGCGGGAAGAGCGGCTGAAGCGCGACCCAGACACCGCGCCGCAGGATTTCCTGACGCTTCTGCTCAGGGCTGAAGGTCCGGACGGACTGACGCGGGCCGAAGTCGAAGACAACATCATCACCTTCATCGGCGCTGGCCACGAGACGACCGCGCGGGCGCTGGGCTGGACGCTTTACTGCCTGGCCGAAGCGCCCTGGGAGCGCGAACGGATCGAGCACGAGATCGATGCCGTCTTGGCGCGCGAACCCGATCCGACGAAGTGGCTGGATGCCATGCCGTTCACCCGCGCCGCCTTGGAGGAGGCGCTGCGGCTTTATCCGCCGGCGCCGTCTATCAACCGCGAGCCGATCGAGACCGAGACGTGGAACGATCTGGTGCTGCCCAAGCGCGCCGCCGTGCTGGTGATGCCCTGGGTCGTGCACCGCCACAGGAAACTGTGGGACAGGCCCGACGCCTTCATGCCGGAGCGGTTCCATCCGGGAAATCGCGAGAAGATCGACCGCTTCCAATATCTGCCGTTCGGCGCCGGGCCGCGCATCTGCATCGGCGCCAGTTTCGCCATGCAGGAGGCGATCATTGCGCTCGCCATCATGCTGTCGCGCTTCCGCTTCGATGTTACGGCCGAAACCAAACCGTGGCCGGTGCAGAAACTGACGACGCAGCCGCAGGGCGGCCTGCCGATGCAGGTGACGCGGCGCGTTTAGGGCGTGGAGCCTTAGTTACGCGATGCCTGCGGGCTTGCGCTGAAACTGGCCGGCGGCGCGGAAGCGCCAGAGGTAGCTCGGCAGGATGCTGCCGATCGACTGCGGCTGGATGTCGAGGCCGGCAAGCGTCCGGTTGGCCTTGGTCGCAGCCTCCGAGACGATGTTGTGCTCGCGCAGCTGCAGCACCTGGTCCTTGGTCAGCAGCGGATTGGGCAGCAGGCCGAGGACCGAGGCCTGCAGATTGGCCACCCACCACGGTACCGGCACCAGCAGCCGCTTGCGTTCGATGACCGTGAGCAGTTCTTCCATGCACTCCTTGAAGGTGAGCACCTGCGGCCCGCCGAGCTCGTAAATCTGGCCGCCCTTGATCTTGCCTTCGACCGAACGCGCCACCGCCTCGGCGACATCGCCGACATAGACCGGCTGGAACTTGGTCTGACCGCCGCCGATCAGCGGCAGCACCGGCGAATAGCGCGCCATGTCGGCGAAACGGTTGAAGAAGCTGTCCTCCGGTCCGAAATTGATCGAGGGACGGAAGATGACGGCGTCGGGGATGGTCTCGAGCACTGCCTTTTCACCGAGCGCCTTGGTGCGGGCATAGTCGGACTCGGCCTTGAGGTCGGCGCCCAGCGCCGAAATATGGGTGAGGCCGGCGCCGACGGAGCGCGCTGCCTCGGCCACGGCGCGGGCGCCGAATTCGTGCACGGTGTTGAACTTCTGGCGGCCGGTCTCATGCAGGATGGCGACGAGATTGATGACGTGGTCGGCGCCCTGGACGGCGCGGTCGACCGACCAACGCACGCGCACATTGGCCTGCACCGGCTGGATCTGGCCGACATTGCCGAGCGGCTGCAGATGGCCTGCGAGATCGGGCCGGCGCACCGGCACCCGGATGCGGTAGCCGCGCTTGGCCAGCGCCCGCACGATGTGACGGCCGACAAAACCGGAGCCGCCGAAGACGACCACGAGCTTGGGGATTTGCAGGATTTCGGTCATGGCTGGCTCCGGCGCTCGAAAGCATGGCTGAAGCCGTTTCATAGTCCGTTTTGGGCCAAAGGCAAAGGGTGACGCGTCGTCGCTGCCACCCTCCTTTCTGAGCAATTCCAGGAAAAGTGTGAAGCGGTTTTCCGTCTGGAATTGCGTCTAAGTAAAGCACCTTTCAGAACGCCTTGCCGATGCGAGCGTCGACCGATTGGCGATTGCCGCCGCGGATGACGAAGAACAGCAGGATCGCCGCCCACAGAAGCGACTTTTCGGCGCCGGAAAACCCCTGGCCGACAGTGATCCAGTGGAACCAGACGGTGACCAGAAGCACGAACATGCCGGCGAAGGCGGCCGGACGGGTCAACAGGCCGATGGCGATCAAAATGCCGCCGAAGAATTCGGTGCAGGACAAAAGCAGGGACCAGAACGCCCCGGGATAGAAGCCGAGACCCTCGACCATTTCGGCGGCGCCGAAAGGGTTGGTGATCTTCTGCGAGCCGTGGATGGTGAGAAACCCACCGGCGATGACGCGAAGCAGGGTTTCCACCCCGTCATGCAGCGACGAATACAGGCGGCCAAACGCCGGGATGATCAGTCTGTCGCGGGAAGCGTCGGTGGTTACGGACATCGTAGCTCCTGTTGTTGTGATGACCACTCGCAAACGCCCGATGGCTCCCGGCAAGTCAAGTTAACAAAAGTTAACTTTCACCGTCATGTTTATCGCACTTAGCGTAAGACGCAGAAAACCCCGCCGAAGCGGGGTTTTCCGGGTGACGCAACGGTCGAGACAGGGCTCGAGGCGGCTGACCTGAGACGGCATACGCCCGCTCCGGCCCTAAACGCATCCGACAGAAGACACCGACCGGGCAAACCCAACCCGGCAGCCATTGGTCGCCGCGACCGGCGGAAAGGTTCAGCAGGGCGCGGAAAAATTCGCTGCCGCAGGACTGCTTCAGCTCGAATAGCGCTCGGCGAATTCGGAAATGCGCTGCACCACGGCCTTGGGGGCGTTGATGCCGCGGGCCTGCGCCTTTTCCGCCGCTTCGGCGCGGGCTCGGCCCGGCACGTGGACGCCGAAGCGCCGGCGCAGCCGGTCAAGCTGGTCCTTCATGCGCTGCTCGAAATCCGGATCGAGCAGTTTTGGCTCGACGGCGAGCACGAACAGGCCGGTTCCCGGGCTGTCCGGTCCGCCGGTGAACCATGGCGCGTCGAGCGACCAGTTGGCGCCCGACAGGCCGGCCGCCAGGACTTCGACCATGAGCGCGATGTTGGCGCCGCGCTGGCCGCCGAAGGCGAGCAAGGCGCCTTTCATGGCCGCGGCCGGATCGGTGGTCGGATTGCCGCTGGCGTCCAGCGCCCAGCCTTCGGGGATCTTCTTGCCGTCCTCGGCCGCCTTGCGGATGTTGACGAAGGCGGTGGCGCTCGACGACTGGTCGATGACCAGCGGCGCGCCGTCAGCAGCGGGTGCGGCAAACGACATCGGATTGGTGCAATAGACCGGCTTGACCGAGCCCGAGCCGGCCAGCACCGCCGGCCCGTTGGTGGCGGCGAAGGAGACCAGTCCCAGCTGCGCGAGACGCCCGGTGAAATAGCCGAGCGCGCCGCACGTATAGGCGTTCTTCTGCGAGAATATGGCGACGCCGAACAGCTTTGCCGCCTTGGCAAGGTCGTCGATAGTGCGGTCGAAGCCGGTATGCGCCAGGCCACCGCGCGCATCGGAGAGATAGACGGCAAGCGCCGGCCGGGTGATCAGCGGGTCGGCATTGCCGTCTATGCGGCCCGCTTCCAGCGCTTCGAGGTAATCGATGAAATGGGTCAGCCCGACGGTCGACAGCCCTTCCGCCTCGGCGGCGATGATCGAGGCAGTGAGCGACTGCGCCGCCTCTTCATTGGCGCCGGCGCCAAGAGCTGCCATCCGGCAAAGCCCGGTTGCCTGGTCGAGAGAGAGTTGCATCATAGTGATCCTGCGCTTGCGGCATCTGAATTTGCGTCAGCTGGTCTCTAGCAGGACATGCAGCGGCGTTGGTGTTGAAAATCGGCCGCGACTGCAAGAAAAGCGGCTGATACCTCCGCGCTTACCGTTACCATTCCAGGGTAGGCGGCTCTAGCCGACCTTGTTTGGAATCCGTGCCTCGATCTTGCTGAAGGCAAACACCAGTATGCCGGTGATGGTCATGTAGATCAGCGCCAGCAGCAGAAGCGGCTCGTAGGTGAGATAGGTGTCCTGCCGCACCTTGGACGAGACGGCGAAGATGTCGATGACGCTGATCGTCGCCACCAGCGGTGTCGACTTCAGTTGCAGCACGGTTTCACCGGTCAGCGTCGGCAGCGCCCGGTAGATGGCCTGCGGCAGCCAGATGCGGCGGAAAATCTTCCAGCGGCTCATGCCGAAGGCGCGGGCGGCCTCTAACTGCCCCTTGGGCACACCGGCAAAGGCGCCGCGCATCACTTCGCCCTCGTAGCCGGCGAAGGACAAGGTCAGCGCCAGCACGCCGTAGGGCCAGGCTTGCCTGAGATACGGCCACATCCAGGATTCGCGGATCCACGGATATTGCGGAAACAGCGAGCCCAGCCCGTAATAGAGCAGCCAGAGCTGGATCAGCAGCGGCGTGCCCCGGATGACGGTACAGAATGTCTTGGCGGGTGCGGCGAACCAGAACGAGCCGGTGGCCTGCGCCAGCCCGAGCGGCACGGCCAGCAGGAAGCCGAGACAGCAGGTGACGGCCAGGATCCACAGCGAGCGCCAGATGCCCAGCAGTCCCATTTCATAATATTGCGGCAGCCAGTCCCAGCGCATGAAGAAGGCGGCGCTCAGCACCAGCCCGATCGCGATCAGGATCAGCACGATGCGATGCGGCTGCAGCCACAGCGACGTCCGCGCGGCAACATTGATGATGGTCGCTTCCCCGGCCATCAGCGGGATTCCTTGATCGAAGGCATGCCGCGCCTGGACCGCGCCTCGACGCGGCCGATGATGAAGTTCGAAACCAGCGACACCAGGAGATAGAGGAGGGCTGCAGCAAAAAAGAAGGTAAAATAGGCCTTGGTCACGCCGGCGGCCTGCCGCGTCGCCAGCGCCAGTTCTTCGAAGCCGACGACAGCCAGAAGAGCGGTGTCCTTTGTGGCGATCAGCCACAGATTGGCGAGCCCCGGTATGGCGAAGGGCAGCATTGCCGGCAGCGTTATGCGCCGCAGCATCAGGCCGGGTGACATGCCGTAGGCACGGGCGGCTTCGATCTGGCCCTGCGGTATCGCCAGGATAGCGCCGCGGATCACTTCTGTGGAATAGGCGCCCTGGACGAAGCCGAGCACGGCGATGCCCGCACCAAGGCCGCTGATGTCGAGGCGCTGGTAGCCGAGTGCCGCCAACAGCTGGTTTATCAAATCGGTGCCGGCGTAGTAGAGCAGCAGGATCAGCACCAGCTCCGGCACGGCGCGCACGACAGTGGTGTAGACGGCGAGCAGGTCGCGCACCACCGGGCCGCCATAGAGTTTGCCGAAGGCGCCGGCAGTGCCGATCATAAGACCGAGGCACGTAGCGCCGAGTGCGATCTCCAGCGAATGCAGAAGGCCGAGCAGGAACTTGCCGCCCCAGCCCGGCGGGTAGGGCGAAAGAAGCTCGATGATGCCGGCCGCCGAGGCCGAAAGAAGTGCGTCGATCAGCGTCGCCCCCGGATTGCTGGCGTCAGCCGCTGCCCATTGTTGTCAGCGATTTCGGCGAAACCGCGCGGCGTGGCGCCGCGCGGCTTCTGCTCATGCGTGGACGATGTCAATTCGACTGTGGTTCGTCGCCGTAAATGTCGAAATCGAAATATTTCTTAGTGATCTCGGCATATTTGCCGTTGGCGCGGATGGCCTTGATACCGGCGTTGATCTTGTCCTTCAGCTCGGTGTCTTCCTTGCGCACGCCAGCGCCGACCCCAGGTCCAAGGATCTCCAAGTCTGGTGCTACCATGCCTTTCAGGTCGCAGCAGGCCTTGCCTTGATCAGACTTCAGGAAGGCGTCGAGTGCGATGGAATCGGCCTGAACCGCGTCGAGGCGACCGGCGGCAAGATCCTGGTTGGCTTCGTCCTGGGTCTGGTATTCCTTGATCTCGGAGGCTGTGCCACCAAAGTGCTTCTTGGCGTAGGCCGAGTGCGTGGTCGACACCTGCACGCCAAGCACTTTGCCCTTGAGGTCGTCGGGCGTGGCACCAAATTTCTGGTCCTTCGGGCCAATGATTGCGGTCGGCGTGTTGTAGTACTTGTCCGAGAAGTCGATGGTCTTCTTGCGCTCGTCGGTAATCGACATCGAGCTGGCGATGACATCGATTTTCTTGGTCGTCAGTGCCGGAATGATGCCGTCCCAGGCAACAGGGGTGATGACGCAGTCGAGCTTCTCCTCGGCGCACACGGCGTCGATGAAGTCGATTTCCCAGCCGACCCATTTGCCTGAGGCATCCGGCGAGGTGAAGGGCGGATAGGGCTCGGCGGCGACGCCGATCTTGACCGGATCGGCCTTGGCCACGCCCATGGCGGCGACGCCGAGCAGCAGCGCTGCGGCGAAGGTTTTCAGAACAGTCTTCATAGTCACGACTCCCAGTTTGTTGTTGGTTCCCGGTTTTCTTCCGTCCCGGCCTTCCTAGCCGATGTTGCGGATGAACTGCTTCAGCCTTTCGGATTTCGGTGCGCCGAAGATCTGCTCCGGCGGCCCCTCTTCCTCGACCAGCCCGTTGTAGAGGTAGACGACGTGGGTCGCGACCTCGCGGGCGAACTTCATTTCATGCGTCACCAGCACCATGGTGCGCCCTTCGCGTGCCAGGTCGCCGATCACCTTCAGCACCTCGCCGACCAGTTCCGGGTCGAGCGCCGAGGTCGGCTCGTCGAACAGCATCACGCGCGGGTTGATGGCCAGGGCGCGGGCGATCGCCGCGCGCTGCTGCTGGCCGCCGGAGAGATAGGCCGGATAGACATCGCGCTTTTCGGCCAGCCCGACCCGCGCCAGCAGCTTTTCGGCTTCCCTGATCGCCACGTCGCGCTTGACGCCGAGCACGTGCACAGGAACCTCAATGACGTTCTCGATCAGCGTCATGTGGCTCCACAGGTTGAAGTTCTGGAACACCATGCCGAGTTTGGAACGGATGCGTTCGATCTGCCGGCGGTCGGCGGGAATGGTGTGGCCGTGGCTGTCGGCCTTGAGCTTGATCTCCTCGCCATTGACACGGATGATGCCGCTGGTCGGGTTCTCCAGGCAGTTGATGCAGCGCAGCAGCGTCGATTTGCCGGAGCCTGAGCCGCCGATGATGGCGATGACCTCGCCGTCGCGCGCCGACAGCGAAACGCCCTTCAGCACATGCAGCTGGCCGAATTTCTTATGCAGGTTCTCGACATGGATGGCTTCGGCCGCACTATTCAGCGCCTTGCCGGATGGGACTGTGGCTACTCCCACCGCGCTCACCGGGAGACCTCTACCACATAGTCGACGGCAGATCGTCGAACGTCTATCCGGCTAATCAACATACGCTGTAATGCCACTCCAGACTTCAGCATGGACTCAACAGCGCGAGCCCGTCAATCCCGCTCATTACGGCACTTGCGGCCTTATTGTGCAAGTGTATAAATAGCTTTCGATGAAATTTTTTCCATTTTTTTCACCTTGAAAAGGGCATTGATGAGCGCTTTCGGATCACAGTCCATGGCGGCGCCGCTGCGGCGTGTGCTGATGCGGTCGGCCGCCAATGCCATGCGCGGCGCCGACAGGGCTACCTGGCACTATGGCCCGGGTTTCGACCCGGCGAAAGCGGCGTCGCAGCACGCGGCTCTCGCTGAACTGGTAAGGGCTTCCGGCGCCGACATCGAATGGATCGATGACAAGGCCGACGGACTATCGGACTCGGTATTCACGCACGACCCGTCGCTGATGACCGACCGCGGCGCGCTGATCCTGTCCATGGGCAAGCCATTGCGCGCCAGGGAGCCGTCGCTACATGAGGAAACCTATACACGCCTGGGTATTCCTATCCTCGGCCGTGTCGAGGCTCCAGGCCAGGTCGAAGGCGGTGATTGCGTATGGCTGGATAACAGCACGCTGGTGATCGGGCGCGGTGTGCGGTCCAACCAGGAAGGCATCCAGCAGGTGTCCAACCTGCTGACGCCGCTGGGGATCTCCGTCTACGGCTTCGATCTGCCGCTGTGGCAGGGCGAGGAGGCGTGCCTGCATCTGATGTCGGTGATCAGCCCGCTGGCCGACGACCTCGCTTTGGTCTATTCACCGCTTTTGCCGGCTCCGTTCTATCAGTTGCTGAAGGCACGCGGCATCCGGCTGGTCGAGGGCGACGCCGAAGAGTTTGCCGCGTCCAACGGCCTCAGCCTGAACGTGCTGCCAACCAGCCCGCACAAGGTCATTGCCGTCGCAGGCTTTCCCAAGACCCAGGCCGCAATGGAAGCAGCCGGCTGCACGGTTGAAATCTTCGACGCGGATGCGCTCTGCATCGCCTGCGAAGGTGGGCCGACATGCCTGACGCGGCCCATCCTGCGCCAATGAATGAGCGCCGCAAGTTCCGTCGCGAGGGCGAGGAGCGACGGCGGCAGGACCTGATCGACGCGACCCTGGACAGCGTGGCGGAACATGGCCTGGAGGGCGCCAGCCTGCGCGCCATCGCCTTGCGCGCCGGTGTCACCGCCGGGCTGATCGGGCACTATTTCCCCGGCAAGGAGGAATTGCTGCAAGAAGCCTATGCAACGCTGATGGGCCGCATGACCGAGCAGGCGAAAGCGGCATTGCTTGTGGAAAATGCCTCGCCGCGCCAACGCCTTGCGGCCTTCGTCACCGCCAACCTCAACGCGCCGATCATCGATGCGCGGGTGTTTTCGCTCTGGGCAACCTTCATCGGCCGCGCCGGTGCGGATCCGTCGCTCGCCCGAGCGCACCGCGAAGGCTATCTCGGCTTTCGCAACGAGGTGGAAGCGGTGGTGGCCGAAGTGCTTGCCGCCGAACAGCGCAAGCCGGGCGCAATTGAGCTGCGCCGCCATGCCATCGCGATCAACGCGATCATCGACGGGCTCTGGATCGAAGGCTGTCTGGCCGCAGAGATGTTCTCGCCTGGCGAATTGGCGGCGATCGGCGTCAAAGCCATAGAGGCCGAGCTCGGCCTCGCACCGGAAAGGGGAAAAGACAAATGACAACGCTCGGCGAAGCCCTCATCACGCTGCTCGAAGCGCATGGCGTCGACACCGTCTTCGGCATTCCCGGCGTCCACACGGTCGAGCTTTACCGCGGCCTGGCGCGCTCGAAAATCCGCCACATCACGCCGCGGCACGAACAGGGCGCCGGCTTCATGGCCGACGGCTATGCGCGCGCCAGCGGCAGACCGGGCGTCGCCTTCGTCATCACCGGGCCGGGGCTGACCAACACCATCACCGCCATGGGCCAGGCACGCGCCGATTCGGTGCCGATGCTGGTGATTTCGGGCGTCAACGCGATGCCGACGCTGGGCAAGGGGCTGGGCTTCCTGCACGAGCTGCCGGACCAGCGCGGCATGATGGAAAAGGTGGCGCTGTTTTCGCAGCGCGTCACCGAGGCCAGCGAATTACCAGGCGCTTTGGCGCAGGCCTTCGCGTTGTTTTCGTCCTCGCGACCGGGGCCTGTGCATATCGAAATCCCGACCGACGTCATGGTCAAACCGGCCGACGGTATTGCTGCCTTGCTAAGCAATGCGGCGCCGCCGGCGCCGGATGGCGTGGCCATTGCCGCAGCTGCCAAGCTCATCGCCGCCGCGCGCCGGCCGCTGATCCTGGCCGGCGGCGGCGCCAAGCGCGCCGGTGAGCCCTTGCAGCGCCTAGCCGAGCGGCTGGGTGCGCCAGTCGTCCAGACGGCCAATGCACGGGGCCTGCTGCATGCGCATCCGCTTTGCGTGCCTGCCAGCCCCAGCCTGAAGGCAGTGCGGGCGCTGATGGCCGACGCCGATCTGGTCATCGCCGCCGGCACCGAATTCGGCCCAACCGATTACGACGGCTACAGCGATGGCGGTTTTGTCTTGCCGGCCAACCTGATCCGCATCGATATCGGCGCCGACCAGATCGCCCGTCGCCCGGTAAGCGTCGGCATCCAGGCCGATTGCGCTGAGGCGATCGAAACCTTGCTTGCCGCGATAGGCCCTGATCGTGTCGCAGCGAAGGCCGGCGAGAGCCGCGCCGACGCGGCACGAAAAGCGGCCTTTGCCGAACTGAGCCCGGCCTACGCGGCACAGGTGCATGCGGTGGAAACCATCCGCGACGCCTTGCCGGGCGCCATCATCGTCGGCGATTCCACACAGCCGATCTACGCCGCCAATCTCTATTACGACCACGACCGGCCGGGCGGCTGGTTCAACGCCGCCACCGGCTTCGGCGCACTCGGCTATGGGCCGCCGGCGGCGATCGGCGCCGCGCTCGCCATGCCCGGCGTGCCGGTGGTCTGTCTCACCGGCGACGGCGGCTTCCAGTTCACCCTGCCGGAACTGGGCGCGGCGCTCGATGCGCCGGCGCCGGTCATCTTCGTCGTCTGGAACAACAGAGGCTATCGCGAGATCGAGACCTCGATGCTCGATGTCGGCGTCGAACCAGTCGGAGTGTCGCCGGCGCCACCGGATTTCTGCAAGCTGGCCGAGGCTTACGGCATTGCCGCCGAACGGCTTGCCGGTACTGCTGATCTTGCCGATGCGCTCAAACGCGCACGCGCAACTGGGCTACCGCACGTCATCGAAATCACCATCGATTGACGCTTTGCCATTCGCCGTACGTCCATGCGCCGGCAAAGGGGCGGCCGGCTGCTTCGAGCGATGCAAAGACGCAACACTGCCATGTCGAGATGGCGGTTGAGTGATCGTGCAAAAGGCGCGACGCTCTGCGTCGGCGCGGCATAACGACAGACAAAATCATAAAAAACGACAGGAGCGTCTAGGATGACGGAAACACTTCAGGGAAAGCATATCGTGGTGACCGGTGGCACCGGGGCGCTCGGTGCAGCGGTTGTCGGCAAATTGTTGGCCGACGGCGCGATCTGCCACGTGCCGAATGCCCATGCCGCGGCCCCCACGCATTTTCCCTTCACGGCAGATGATCGCGTCCGGCTGGCGCATAATGTCGATCTCGCCGATCCCGCCAAGGTCGATGCCTTTTACGACAGCGTTCCTGATCTGTGGGCCTCCATCCATCTGGCCGGCGGCTTTGCCGGAGCACCTGTCGAGAAGATCGAATCGGCATCCTTTGCCGAAATGATGGACACCAACGCCCGCACTGCCTTCCTGTGCTGCCGCGCGGCCGTGCGCTCGATGCTTGGCTCGGCTACTGCGGGCCGCATCGTCAATGTCACGGCCCGCGCCGGGCTCGACCCGCGTCGCGGCGCCGGCATGGTCGCCTATGCCGCGAGCAAGGCCGCGGTGGCGGCAATGACGGTGGCAATGGCGGAAGAGCTGAAGCACAAGGGCATACTGGTCAACGCGGTCGCGCCCTCAACGCTCGATACGCCCGCCAACCGCGCCGACATGCCGGACGCCGATGTCACCAAATGGGTCAGCCTCGAAGCCGCCGCCGAGGCAATCGCCTATCTGGCATCGCCGGCCAATCTGGCGATGAGCGGCACTCTGGTGCCGCTTTACGGTCGCGCCTAAAGGGGCGCCGCGTAGGGCGTCTCATTTGCAGACGAGCTTGCCTACAGCTTGAACTTGCGTGGGTCCGGCATCAGTTCCGCGCTCGCATCGTCGACGATAAACACATCGAGCGTGCAGCCGCCGCCGCCCACCTAATCTAGAGCCAAGGTCGGCCTTTTCCAACATGGCGGCCGCCGACGCTCCACGGCATAGAAGAACCCCGCGACTATGTCAGGTTCGAGACGCCCGCCTCCACGACCTCGACTGCGTCACCGATTGAGATCGTGCCGGCGTTGTTCGGAATCGCGTTCTGGCCGAAGATGATGCCGCCCTTGGCGGAGCGGTGGAGTTTGCCAAGCGTCTGCAACGGCTCGCGCGGGTCCGGCTGCTCGCCGCTGTGCGGATCGCGGGTGGTGATGACACAGCGCGAGCAGGGCTTTGCGATCCGCAACTCGACAGCGCCGATGCGGATCGTCTTCCAGTTGTCTTCAGGCCATGCGCCTTCGGCGTCGAGGACGATGTTCGGGCGAAACCGCGCCATCTCGATGGGCCTGGCAAGATGGCTGTTCAGATGGTCCAGCGAGCCCGTCGTGGCGACCAGCAGCGGAAAACCGTCGGCAAAGCCGACATAGTCGCCGGGCTGACTGAATTCCGGGTCGACCGGCCGGTTTGTCGGATCGTCGAAATAAACGAGATCGACGGGCCGGCCAAGAATCGCCGAGAGATATGCGCCGGCGGCCGGATCGGCCGACCGCGCAACAACCATGTCCTTCCAGATCTTGACCTGACGCAGCGCGGCACCAGAGGCTGGAGCCTCTACGGCGTGCGAGCCATGCCTGTCATGCTTCAACAGAATGCCGGTGCCGCGATGCTCGACGTCGATAGTCGTCATTGCCGGTATCTGGCGAATGGTGAGGAACTGGCCGTCCTTGTCGACGACCATCCAGCGACGGTCGCCTGCCATGCCCATGGTCTCGATGTCAGCGCTCGACACGGCATGGCCGCGCAGGCTCTTGACCGGATAGCGATAGAGTTCGACGACCTTCATGCGCAATGCTTCTCTGTTGCCCCGAAGGGCGTGACATCCCACGTTTATGCCGGCAAACGACATGCGCCCGAACCTACAGCCGCCCGTGCCGAATTGAAGGGGTTCCACCGTCTTTGTCTTGTGCCAACCGCCTCGTAAGGCCGCCGCCACTCAGCTCTCACCGCGCATGAAAAAACCCGCGAGCCTTGCAGCCCGCGGGTTTTCTTGTTCAGGCCGCGCGCGAAGCGGCTTAGCTGCCCTGCTTCTTCAGCGCGGCGCCCAGGATGTCGCCCAGCGAAGCGCCGGAGTCGGTCGAGCCGTACTGTGCGACTGCTTCCTTCTCTTCGGCGATTTCCAGCGCCTTGATCGAGACCTGCAGCTTGCGGGTCTTCTTGTCGAAGGCGATGACGCGAGCGTCAACCTTCTGGCCGACAGTGAAGCGCTCGGGGCGCTGCTCGTCGCGGTCACGGCTGAGATCGGAGCGCTTGATGAAGGTCTCGATGCCGCTGTCGACCAGCCGCACTTCCAGACCGCCATCCTTGACGCCGATGACTTCGCAGGTGACGACCGCGTTCTTGCGCAGTTCGCCTGAAGTCGCGGCTTCACCGACCGTATCCTTGGCCAGCTGCTTGATGCCGAGCGAGATGCGCTCCTTGTCGATGTCGACGTCGAGCACCTGCGCCTTGACCATGTCGCCGCGGTTGTACTCTTCGATGACCTGCTCGCCCGGACGGGTCCAGTCGAGGTCGGAGAGGTGCACCATGCCGTCCACGTCGCCTTCGAGGCCGATGAACAGGCCGAACTCGGTCTTGTTCTTGACCTCGCCCTCGACCTGGCTGCCGACCGGATGGCTCGAAGCGAAAGCCTGCCACGGATTCTCGAGCGTCTGCTTGAGGCCGAGCGAGATGCGGCGCTTGGCCGGATCGACCTCGAGCACCACAACGTCGACTTCCTGCGTCGTCGACAGGATCTTGCCAGGATGCACGTTCTTCTTGGTCCACGACATTTCCGAAACGTGGATGAGGCCCTCGATGCCCGGCTCCAGCTCGACGAACGCGCCGTAGTCGGTGATGTTGGTGACGGTGCCCTTGATCTTCTTGCCGATCGGGAACTTGGTGCCGATCTCGGACCACGGATCCGACTCGAGCTGCTTCATGCCGAGCGAGATGCGGTGGGTTTCCTGGTTGATGCGGATGATCTGCACCTTGACCGTCTGACCGATGTTGAGGATTTCGGTCGGATGGTTGACGCGGCGCCATGCCATGTCGGTGACATGCAGCAGGCCATCGATGCCGCCGAGGTCGACGAACGCACCGTAGTCGGTGATGTTCTTGACGACGCCTTCGACAACCTGGCCTTCTTCGAGGTTCTGCACGATTTCCGAACGCTGTTCGGCGCGGCTTTCCTCGAGCACGGTACGGCGCGACACAACGATGTTGCCGCGGCGGCGATCCATCTTGAGGATCTCGAAGGGCTGCGGGTTGTGCATCAGCGGGGAGACATCGCGGATCGGGCGGATATCGACCTGGCTGCGCGGCAGGAAGGCCACGGCGCCGTCGAGGTCGACGGTGAAGCCGCCCTTGACCTGGTTGAAGATGACGCCTTCGACGCGCTCACCCTTGGTGAACTTCTCTTCGAGCTTGACCCAGCTCTCTTCGCGGCGGGCCTTGTCGCGCGACAGGACGGCTTCGCCCAGTGCGTTCTCGATGCGCTCGACCATGACTTCGACCGTGTCGCCGACCTTGAGCGTCGAGTCCTTGCCCTTGACGCCGAATTCCTTCAGCGGCACGCGGCCTTCGACCTTGAGGCCGACATCGATGATGGCCATGTCTTTTTCGATCGCCAGGATCGTGCCCTTGACGACCTGACCTTCGCCGGAGTGACCGGTGGTAAATGATTCTTCGAGCAGGCTCGCGAAATCGTCGCGAGTGGGATTTGCAGCTGACATATTTTCTCCTGGAGTGCCCCGCATCTGAAAGCGGGACGGGCGCCGTGGGTTAGCGTTGCGTTGGCCTGCCGGCGTTCCGGGCTACAAAAGCCCTGGGCCGCCTAAGCGGCAATTCCGGCGCATGAAGAATGCTGGCAGGCTGGTTCGTGCCCGATATGGGTATTTTCTTCGCTTCCGGCAATCGGCGGCAGCGGGAAAACCTTCAATCAGGCTTTATCTCTCTTGGCCAAGGCGTCGTCTATGATCGCTTTGGCCGCCAGAAACGCGGCCTCTATAGCCATTTCGGAGGTATCAAGCAAGTGCGCGTCGGTGGCCGGCTTCAAGGGCGAGTCGGCGCGGCCCATGTCGCGTTCGTCACGGCGCACGATATCGGCGAGGATTTCGGAAAAATTGGCGGAGCCGCCGATGCTTTCGATCTCGGCCAGCCGGCGCTGCGCGCGCACCTCGGCGCTCGCCGTCACATAGAGTTTTATGTCGGCATCGGGGCACACGACGGTGCCGATGTCGCGGCCGTCGAGCACCGCACCCGGCGGCGTCTTGGCGAAGTCGCGCTGCTTTTCGACCAGGATGCGCCGCACGGTAGGATAGACCGCGACCTTCGAGGCCGCCTCGCCCACCGCATGCGCCGACAGCACCGCGCGGTCGAGCTTCGCCAGATCGACCTGACGGGCGGCGGTCTCGGCCGCCGAGACATTGTCGAGCGGCAGTGCGTGCTGGAGCAGCGTGTGCGCTACGGCTCGGTAGGTGAGGCCGGTGTCGAGCAGGTTGAGGCGGTAGTGGTCGGCCAGCCGGCGGGCAAGGGTGCCTTTGCCGGCGCCGGCGGGACCGTCGATGGCGATGGTGAAAGTCGGGGTCATTGGCGGGGCGCCGCGATCGAGAGGCGCGATGAACAAGGCAGACGCCGCGATCTTTCCCACCCCCCTCTGTCCTGCCGG